>PAQV01000008.1 GCA_002709405.1 Paracoccaceae bacterium | reverse complement strand
GTAAGCGCCGTCTCGACCCCACGTTGCTGCTAATGGCTTCGGCTGCGAGGTGATCTCCATCTCATGATGGGGAGTGCGTTTCGAAATGTGCGCTACAAATTCGTTTCTCAAATCGCTGGGCGTCGAGATTTACGCGTCGGGACACCGCCGGTGGCCGGATGAGGCCAAGGCCTTGGCCGTCGCGATGACCTTGGAGGCTGGTGCGACGGTGAATGCCGTGGCGGAGCGGTTTGGCATTCTGCCCAATCAACTCTCGGCATGGCGACGTGAAGCCAAACAGGGCAAGCTCGTGCTGCCTGCGGCAGAAGTCGAGGGCCCTGTCTTTGCGCCTCTCGTTGTCTGCGAGGTCGCCGAGGGGGAAGCGGGCCCGGAGGTCGCATCGCAGGCTGCCCCGATCAGGATCACTCGAGGCGCTGTCGTGATCGAACTCGCCCATGATGCACCTGCGGCCCGGATTGCCGAGATTGCCCACGCGCTGGAGGTTCATCCATGCTGATGCCCTCGCAGGGCGTGCGGATCCTGGTGGCGACGAAGCCGGTCGACTTTCGCAAGGGGCATGACGGTCTCGCGGCGTTGGTCCAGTCGACGCTTGCCGAGGATCCGTTCACGGGCACGGTCTTCGTGTTCCGGTCGAAGCGCGCCGACCGGTTGAAGATCCTGTTCTGGGACGGCAGCGGACTCGTGATGGCCTACAAACGGCTGGAAGAAAACACCTTCACTTGGCCCGCGATCCGCGACGGGGCAATGACCCTGAACCGGGCGCAGTTCGAGGCCCTGTTTGCCGGTTTGGACTGGCGCCGGGTTCGATCTCTGGAGGTGCGCCGACCGGCTGTGGCAGAGTGACTCGGCCTATTGAATAACCGGGCACCGGCGCCCCGGGCCCGGTATAATCCAGCCATGCCCGACGCCGCGCCCATCGACCTGTCCGCGATCCCCGAGAGCCAGCGCGCCGCCGTTCTGGCGGTGCTGCAGGAAAACGGCGCCCTGAAGGAAGCCAACCGGCGGCTCGAGCATCTCGTGGCCGAATTGAACCAGGTCGTGCATGGCAAACGGTCCGAGAAGCTGAGTGATGACGACCGGCAGCTTGCCTTCGAAGACCTGGAAACCGCCGTCGTCGAGGTCGAGACCCGCAGGGAGCAGGCCGCCCCCTCCACCCAGACCCCGCGACAGAAACGGCAGCGCAATCTCGGCCATCTGCCCGCGGGCCTGCCGCGCATCGAGCGTGTCATCGAACCGGCGAGCCTTGAGTGTCCTTGCGGCTGCGGCCGCATGCACCAGATCGGCGAGGATCGGACCGAGCGTCTCGACATCGTGCCTGCGCAGCTCCGGGTGCTGGTCGACATCCGGCCGAAGTATGCCTGCCGCATTTGCTCAGACGGGGTCACCCAGGCGCCCGCCGCGCCCCGGCTGATCGAGGGCGGTCTGCCGACCGAGGGCGCCATCGCTCATGTGTTGGTCTCGAAGTTCGCGGACCACCTGCCGTTCTACCGCCAAGGCCAGATCCTGGCGCGCTCCGGCATCCAGGTCGACCGCAGCACCCTGGCGGACTGGGCAGGCACCGCCGCCTTCCACCTCGGCCCCGTGGTCGACCGGCTGGCGGAACACATCAAGTCCTCCGGAAAGCTGTTCATGGATGAGACCACGGCTCCGGTCCTCGACCCCGGACGCGGCCGAACCAAGACCGGCTACCTCTGGGCCCTGGCCCGCGATGATCGCGGATGGGGCGGAGAAGACCCGCCCGGTGTCGCCTTCACCTACCAGCCCAGCCGCGCCGGCGCCCACGCAGAACAGATCCTTCAGGGCTTCGACGGTATCCTGCAGCTCGACGGCTACACCGGTTATGACCGGCTGACGCGCCCGTCCCGCAAGGGCGGCGCGCCGATCACGGTGGCCCACTGCTGGGCGCATGCGCGGCGCAAGCTGAAGGAGGTCTTCGACCGCGACGGCTCGGAAATCGCCGCCGAGGGCCTGCGCCGGATCGCTGAGCTCTACCGCATCGAGGCCGAGATCCGGGGCTTGGGCCCGGGCCAACGTCTGTCGGCCCGTCAGGCCCGCAGCGCGCCCCTCGTGGCCGAGTTCGGTGATTGGCTGCAGGCACAGCGTCTGCGTATCTCGGCCAAGTCGCGCCTCGGCGAGAAACTGACCTACATCCACCGCCAGTGGGGCGGCCTGCAGACCTTCCTCCACGACGGCCGCGTCGAGATGGACTCCAACGCCGTCGAAAATCTGATCCGCCCGATCGCCCTGACAAGAAAGAACGCACTCTTCGCCGGCCACGACGAGGGCGGCCGCACCTGGGCCCGCATCGCCTCCCTGATCGCAACCGCGAAGTTCAACGGCGTCGAGCCCATGGCCTATTTGAAGGCGACCCTTGAAGCCATCGCCGCCGGTCACCCGGCCAGCAGGATCGACGAGCTGCTACCTTGGAACTTCACCCCGTCAAGCTGAACAGGCGTGGGGTGGCGACAGCGCTTACGTTGCTCTCGATCAGAAGCTGTAACTCTCGCCGAAAGCTCTTCTACGAGCGCAGTTAGAACTACGAAGGCTTTTTCGGTAAAAAGGCCAGCAAGAACCCCTGCGAATGCAAGCGCATATGGATTCACAATTATCAGCTGATCGGATCCGCCCCTGACATACAGGAGCGACTTCCCACCCTTGACGATCAGAAGAGCAACAAAACCCGCCAAAAAACCGGTTACAATGGCGCGCAAAAATGAAGAATCCTGGCTGCGAGTGGCAGCTGCCACCGCACCAATTGCGCCAGACAGAATTACGGAAACTGCGACCAAAATGTCCGTGGCCAAGTATGGAGCAAAGTTAATCTCCCGGTACAACTGAACCAGTGAAGGAACAATACCGGCACTCCTGACATTTGCTACCGATGTTCCGTCATTCTGCTCCGCCAAAGCCCTCAACCTAGACTGAGAGACCTGACTAATCATTGAGTTAAAAAGTCCAAACACGTAACTACTACTCACGTCCAAGTCTTCTGACAAACGCTCGACGGAGATAAAGTCCTCACCCGTTTCTGGATCGAATATTATCTTAGACAGCGGAGAGATTGCCGTGATTACTGTTTCTCCAGACGGAACCGGACGGACTGGTATATTATCCGAGTAGTCGGCAGGATCTATGAGCACTGTCTTCGAGAGAAGGATCCCCAGTCTTCCAATATTCAAACCGAGACTTTCGGCCTCCGCAAGTAACTCACCAGCGGTTGCGGCAGGCACCATTCCTTCTTGTTCCCTTGCAAACAACCTTCGCCTCAGGTCGCTGATGTTAGAAAGTATCTCACCTTTACTGACTTCATACCTCAGCTCGGACAACTTATTGGTAAGACGGTGCCGAATCTCGGATACTGTACTGTCCGCGCTATCGGCTCCCGAAAAGTTTAAGATAGTCAATTCATCAGATATCTGACGCAAAATCGATAACTGATTCAACTCAGACGAATATCTCGCAGGCGACGAATTTGCAGTGGTTCCATCCAACGTTCGCGCTAAGCGCTCTTCAATTTCCGCCGACTTTCTCTCGATGTACCCGAATGCCGTTATTCTCGAAGTCACCTCAACAACACACAGCACAGTAACAATTATAAAAAAGGCAGAAGCGAAGGCAGCCATCAAGAGGCTGATCAAGTCACTTGCGCGCCAGTGAAAATGACCATCAACCATTCCAGAAGCCATAGCAAGCCCACCTTTCCGCTGAAAATATTGACGTCAGTATCAATCAAATCAAGAATGCGGTCAATAAATCCAGAAGACAGAGCCTCATCCCCAAAGGTTTCGCATTTCGAAATGCGATAACTATACTGAGGCTATCGTGCCGCCCAGTTTGCACTTTTTTCAATCCAGCCCGAGACTTAACTCGAAACAGAAGACCTGAGGTGTGCTAAAACTCATTGAAGGCGAGGTACTTCGCCAAAAATACCTCTATGGCTCAACTGGAGAGTACTGATGAAGAAGGCGCGGAGCCGGGCGTATCAGCTCAAAAACTTCTATTACAATTTTGCGACCTTGTTCGGCCAGCATTCATGCCACTTACTGGGACACATAACGCCATCAGCCAGTGATTCGTGCCCAGTGAAACAGCCCCTTTACGCGCGTAAAATTCTTGACAAATGGTTAATGTGTCTCTGTAACATATTGATATCCAAGGGGTGGGCAAGTGTCCCACGCGTGGGACGTGACTTGACGGAGCCCGGGCCAGCCTGTCCCTTTCTCTTGATTTTTTGGCTCCGAAACCTCATAAACTTTCCCGCGACCGTTACCGCATCTCGACCCGCTGTCTCCGTTTTGCCGGCTTCAGTCTCGATTGCCCAGGACTGACGCCAGGCCGCCGAATGATTCGGGTGGCACCCACAGGAGAAACGGACATGCCCACTGGCACCGTGAAATGGTTCAACGAAACCAAAGGCTACGGCTTCATCGCCCCCGATGCGGGCGGCAAGGATATCTTCGTGCATATCTCGGCCGTCGAACGCGCAGGCCTCACCGGCCTGAAGGACAACCAGAAGGTCACCTACGAGCTGCGCTCGGGCCGTGACGGCCGCGAAAGCGCGGACCAGATCGAACTGGCCTGATCTTGGTTTCGGGCGGGCCGACATGGTCCGCCCTTTCCACGACCGGGCGAAAGTCCGGCCCATCTTTGCGACGCGCCCGTGACCCGGGTCCGCGCTTTCGAATAGTGTTGCACGCGGCGCCCTGCCCGCGCGATCGGCTGGTGCCATCCGCATTTTCCGACAGCGCCGATCCGCCCTTGCAGCGGACCTTCCAGGGCAGCCAGCGCGAAGACCACACCCACAATCCCGTGACATCTTGGAACTCAGGCGTGTCTTGACCGATTGGTTACCGATTCGCGATAAACAATACAGACGTAGTGATGGAGTTCCGTTCATGTTGAACCGCCGCTCATTCCTGGCCGCTGGCACCGCCGGTCTGGCCCTGCCCTCGGTCCTGCGGGCCGAAACCGTCGGGTTCGCACCGGCCCCCCAGGCCGTCCGGATCAAGACCGACTACGCGCCGGGTCAGATCCTGGTGCTGCCCCGGTCGTATTACCTGTACCTGGTGACCGAACCGGGTGTGGCGATGCGCTATGGGGTCGGCGTCGGCAAGGCCGGGCTGGAATTCACCGGATCGGCCGTGATCGGGGCCAAGAAAGAATGGCCGACCTGGCGCCCGACGAACGAGATGATCGAGCGCGATCCCGTCGCCTACGGCAAGTTCAAGGACAACGATTACGTCCAGCCCGGCGGGCCGAGCAACCCGCTGGGGGCGCGCGCGCTCTACCTCTTCGAAAACGGCCGCGACACCTATTTTCGGATCCATGGCACCACCGCGCCCAGCACGATCGGCACCTCGGTGTCGAACGGCTGTATCCGGCTGCGGAACGAACATGTCATGGACCTCTATGAACGGGTTCCGGTGGGCACGACCGTCACCGTGCTCTGATCGGGGTCACGCCCCAGACCAATCCACGCCCTCGGCCGGCTCGACGATCAGCCGGCCGTCGGGCCACGGGTCCATCAGCGCCGCCGCGGCGGCCTGATCGCCTGACAGCCAGGTGCCCAGATCAGCACGGTCGAGGATGACGGCCATCCGGTGATGAACCTCGCGGACATCCCCGTTGGGCGGGCAGGTCACGGTGGCAATCTGTGGCACCGTCTTGCCCCCAGGCGCTGTCCAGACGTCCGAGATCGCCGCGAACCACAGGAAGCCGCCCTCTTTCGGCCGGATCCGCCAGGCCGTTTTGCGCCGCGCCTGTCCCGTCCATTCATACCAGCCCTCGACCGGCAGAACCGCACGGCCGACCCCGTCGAAGGCGCTTTTGCCGAACAGCGTTTCCGAACGCGCGTTGACGATGGTTTCCATCACCGGACGCCCCCGCGTATTGCGCCGGCCGACCGGGATCATGCCCCAGCGCATCCGGGTCAGCCCGTCCCCCGTCAGGGCCACGACCTCTTGGCCCGGAGCGATGTTGGACCGGGGAGGCTCTCCGGCGACCGGGTCGGGCGACACCCCAAGCGCCTTGGCCAGGGCATCGACCGGCTGGGTCTGGAACACGCGCCCGGGCATGGCCTAGCCCCCTGCCTGCCGGGCCAGGTCCAGCACTTTCGGCCCCAGCCCCTCGACGATCCGCGCCACACCTTCGGCATTGGGATGCAACCGGTCGGCCTGGAGGTAGGGCGCCAGATCGGTGGCCGAGCCGCCTTCGCCCAACAGCCCGGCAAAGAAGCTGTCGGCATAAAGCGTGCCGTACTGGGCCGAAAGCTCGGGGTAGATGGCATCGAAGCTGGCCTTGTAATCGGCCCCATAGTTCAGCGGCGCCTCGAAGCCCACCAGCAGCACTGCGACCCCGGCCGCCTGAGCGGCCTGCAGAATGGTGTCCAGGTTGGCCCGGGCCACGGCGGGGTCGATGCCCCGCAGCAGGTCGTTGGCCCCGAGCGCCACGATCATCCCGTCGACGTCATCGGTCAGCGTCCAGCCCACCCGGGCGGCCCCGCCGGCCGTGGTGTCGCCGGACACACCGGCATTGACCAGGCGGACCTCGGACCCCTGCCCGGTCAGCCAGCCCTGCAGTTGAGGCACGAACCCGCTGTCCTGGGCCAGCCCGTAGCCCTGCGTCAGGCTGTCGCCCAGGGCCGCGATGACCACCTCGGCCCGCGCCGCCAGTGGTGCCGAAAGACCCATCATGACCACCCCGACGAGGGGGGCGACCCGCCATCCGATCTTGCGCATGTGCTGCGGTACTCCATATCCAAGGGCAGACCGACAAAGGAATATCCATGCCCGTCCTCTCTTTGAAAGATGCAAGCCTTTCGCTGGAAAGCAATGCCGGACGTATCGACATCCTGCACGGCATCACGCTGGACGTGGCCGCCAATGAGACGCTGGGGCTCATCGGCCCGTCGGGATCGGGCAAGTCGTCGTTGCTGATGCTGATGGGCGGGCTGGAGCAGGCCAGCGGCGGGACGATCCATGCGCTGGGGCAGGATCTGACGGCCATGGACGAAGACGCCCTGGCCCGGTTCCGGCGCGATGCCATGGGCGTGGTGTTCCAGTCCTTCCACCTGATCCCGACGATGACTGCGCTGGAAAACGTGGCCACGCCGCTGGAACTGGCCGGGGCGGACGATGCCTTTGACCTCGCCGCGGCCGAGCTGGCGCGGGTCGGCCTCGCGCACCGGGCCGATCACTACCCCGCCCAACTGTCGGGGGGTGAACAGCAGCGCGTGGCCCTGGCCCGGGCCGCCGCGCCCCGGCCCAAGATCCTGTTGGCGGACGAACCGACGGGCAACCTTGATGCAACCAACGGGGCGGCGATCATGGACCTGCTGTTCGACCTGCGCGATGCCCATGACGCGACGCTGGTGCTGGTTACCCACAGTGCCGAGCTTGCCGCCCGGTGTGACCGGGTCATCCGCCTGCGGGACGGGCGGATCGACGACACGATGACCATGGCCGGGGCGGCGGAATGAGCCTGTCCCTGGCGGCCCGCTTCGCCCGGCGGGAACTGCGCGGCGGTCTGCGTGACTTTCGTATCTTCCTGGCCTGCCTGGCCCTTGGCGTGGCGGCCATTGCCGCGGTGGGCACCGTCCGCACGGCCATCGAGACCGGGCTGGACCGCGAAGGCGCGGCCCTTCTGGGGGGCGATGCCGAGATGGAATTCACCTACCGCTTCGCCTCGGACGCGGAACGCGCCTGGATGGCCGAGCGTGCCCTGCGGGTGTCGGAAATCGCCGATTTCCGGTCCATGGCCGTGGCCGAAACCGACGCGGGCACGGAACGCGGGCTGACCCAGGTCAAGGCCATCGACGCGGCCTATCCCCTGCTGGGCCGGGCCGAACTGGACCCCGAGATGCCCCTTCCCCAGGCGCTGGACGGGCGCGACGGCCTGCCCGGCGTGGTGATGGACCCCTTGCTGGTCGCCCGGCTGCAGCTGGATATCGGCGACACGGTCCGGTTCGGAGACCGCGACTTCGTCCTGATGGCCGCCCTCCTGCGCGAGCCCGACGATGCCTCGGGCGGGTTTGGCCTTGGGCCGCGGTCCATCCTGCGGCGCACAGACCTGGAGGGGTCCGGCCTGCTCGCCCCCGGCACGCTCTTTTCGTCGAAATACCGGCTGGATCTGCCCGACGGCACCGACCTGGACGCCCTGAAGGTCGAGGCCGAGACCGCCTTCCTGACTTCGGGCCTGCGCTGGAGCGACGCGCGCAACGGGGCGCCCGGAGTGGCCGAATTCGTCGACCGGCTGGGGTCTTTCCTGGTGCTCGTGGGGCTGTCGGGGCTGGCGGTGGGGGGCGTCGGCGTGTCCTCGGCCGTGCGGGCCTACCTGGCGGGCAAGACCTCGACCATTGCCACCCTGCGCACGCTGGGGGCGGACCGGGCGACGATTTTCCAGACCTACTTCCTGCAGATCGGCGTGTTGTCCGTCGTGGGGATCGTCATCGGCCTGGTCCTGGGCGCGCTGGTGCCGGTGCTGCTGTCGCCCCTGATCCAGGCGCAATTGCCCGTCCCGGCGCGTTTCACCATCTACCCCGCCCCCCTGGCCGAGGCGGCTCTGTATGGCCTGCTGACCGCTCTGCTCTTTACCCTGCTGCCCCTGTCGCGGACCGAGGACATCCGCGCCGCCACCCTGTTCCGGGACGCCCTGTCGGCCGCCCGCCTGCTGCCCCGCCCGCGCTACCTGGTGGCCCTGGCCCTGGGCCTGGCCCTGCTGGTCACCGCGGCGGCCTGGTTCAGCGGCACCTGGTTCCTGACGCTCTGGACCACCGGCGGCATTGCCGGGGCCCTGCTGGCCCTGTCGCTGGCGGCCTTCGCGATCCGCTGGCTGGCCCGCCGGGCCGCCCCCCTGTCCCGCGGCAAGCCGGCGCTTCGGTGGGCCCTGTCGGCCATTTCGGGCCACCGCGAAGGGGCCGTGTCGGTGGTGCTGTCGCTGGGGCTGGGCCTGTCGGTGCTGGCCGCCGTGGGCCAGATCGACGGCAACCTGCGCAATGCCATCGCCGGAAATCTGCCCGACGTGGCCCCGTCCTATTTCTTCGTCGACATCCAGAAGGACCAGATGCCCGGCTTTACCGAGCGGCTGGAAACCGACCCCCAGGTCAGCCGCATCGACAGCGCGCCGATGCTGCGCGGCATGATCACCCAGATCAACGGCCGCCCCGCGCGCGAGGTGGCGGGCGATCACTGGGTGGTCGAGGGCGACCGGGGCATCACCTATGCCGGCCCCCTGCCCGACCGCACCCGGGTTGTCGAAGGCGAATGGTGGCCCGAGGATTACTCTGGCCCGCCGCTTGTGTCGGTGGCCGCCGAAGAGGCCGGGGAAATCGGCCTGGCCATCGGAGACACGCTGACCATCAACATCCTCGGCCGGGGCATCGACGCCCGGATCGCCAGCCTGCGCGAGGTCGACTTTTCCACCGCCGGCATGGGCTTCGTGCTGACAATGGACCCGTCGTCGGTCTCGGCCGCCCCGCATTCCTTCATTGCCACGGTCTATGCCGAGCCCGAGGCCGAGGCCGCCATCCTGCGCGACATCGGCACCATGTTTCCCAATGTCACGGCGATCCGCGTGCGAGACGCCATCGAACAGGTGGCCGACCTGCTGTCCGGGCTGGCCGCGGCCACCTCCTACGGTGCGCTGGCCACGCTGCTGACCGGCTTCCTGGTGCTTCTGGGTGCGGCCGCATCGGGCGTCGGCGCGCGCACCTACGAGGCCGCCGTGCTCAAGACCCTCGGCGCCTCGCGCCCACGCATCCTGGCCAGCTTCGCCCTGCGCGCGGCCATTCTGGGGGCTGCGGCCGGGATCGTCGCCCTGGCCGCCGGGATCACCGGGGGATGGGCCGTCAGCCGCTTCATCCTCGACACCGATTTCACCGTGATCTGGTCCTCGGCCCTGGTCATCGTTACAGGAGGCGTCGCGGCGACCCTGCTGGCGGGCCTGGCCTATGCCTGGGCGCCCCTGGCCGCCCGCCCCGCCCGCATCCTGCGTGCGCAGGACTGATCCGCCCCGCAAGAAAGGCCCCGCATGTCCGACCCGTTCTTCTTCGGCTATGGCAGCCTGGTGAACCTCGCCACCCATGATTACGCCGACGCCCACCCCGCCGCGATCACCGGCTGGAAACGGGCCTGGCGCTATACGTCCCTGCGCGAGATCGCCTTCCTGACCGCCGTACCCGACCCGCAGGCCACGATCGACGGCATGATCGCCCATGTGCCCGGCGACAACTGGGCCGCACTGGACGAACGCGAATACGCCTATGACAGGCACCTCGTCACGTCACAGGTGTCCCACCCGGTGACACGCCCCCTGTCCATCGCGATCTACGCGGTGCCCGACGCCAGCCAGCACAAGCCGGACCTGCCCCACCCGATCCTGCTCAGCTATCTCGACGTGGTGGTCCAGGGCTACCTGCAGGTCTTCGGCGAAGAGGGCGCGGTCCGTTTCTTCGACACCACCGATGGCTGGGACAGCCCCGTCCTGAACGACCGGGCCAATCCTCTCTACCCCCGCCACCAGGCGCTTTCCCCGGCTCAGCAGGCCTTTGTCGACGACCAATTGGCCGCGCGGCAGGTCTCGGTGATCCGCGACGCCTGAAAATCCCGCCGGGCAAGGCCCAGAGCCGCGCCTGCGCGGCCCAGGCCGGTACAATACGGGCATACGGGCCCGTCAGAACGTCTTGTTGACCTTCTGCATCAAAGGCATCAGGGCGGCCATCTCGGGCCCGCGCGCCTGGCCGGTCAGCGCCTTGCGCAACGGCATGAACAGCCCCTTGCCCTTGCGCCCTGACTGTTCCTTCACGGAAGTGGTCCAGGCCCCCCAGGTGGTGTCGTCATAGGGCGGCTCGGGCAGCAGGCCGAAGGCAAAGGCGATGAAATCGCGGTCCTCGTCGGCCACCTCGGGGCTTGCCCCGTCGCGCAGCATCTCCCACCAGGGGCCGAGGTCCTTCAGCGTGGTGATGTTCTCCTTCATCACCGCCCAGAACGGCTCGGCCAGATCGTCCGGCACACCGGCGGCTGAAACCTCCGCGGCCACCTCCGACAGCGGCAACGTCTGCAGGTAGCGCGCGGTCAGCGGGTACAGGTCCTCCGGGTCCAGCTTGGTCGGAGCCGACCCGAACCGCGAAATGTCGAACCCTTCGATCAGCTCGGCCATATCGGTGCGCAGCTCCACCGGGTCGGACGAGCCCAGCCGGGCCATCAGCGACAACAGCGCCATCGGTTTCACACCGGCCTCGCGCAGGTCACGCAGGGCCAGCACGCCCAGGCGCTTGGACAGGGCCTCGCCCTGGGGACCGGTCAGCAGGGAATGGTGGGCAAAGGCCGGGGGCGTGCCGCCCAGGGCCTCGATGATCTGGATCTGGGTCGCGGTGTTGGTCACGTGGTCGGACCCGCGCACGACATCTGTCACGCCCATCTCGGTGTCATCGACAACCGAGGCCAGGGTGTACAGGATCTGCCCGTCGGCCCGGATCAGCACCGGGTCCGACACGCTGGCCGCGTCGATGGATATGTCGCCCAGGATCCCGTCGGCCCAGTCGATGCGCGCGTGATCCAGCTTGAACCGCCAGACGCCCTCGCCCCGCTCGGCCCGCAACGCTGCCTTCTCGTCCTCCGACAAGGCCAGGGCCGCCCGGTCATAGACCGGTGGACGCCCCATGTTCAGCTGCTTTTTGCGCTTCAGATCCAGCTCGGTCGGCGTCTCCCAGGCCTCATAGAACCGGCCCATTTCGCGCAGGCGGTCGGCCGCCTCGGCATATCGGTCCAACCGCTCGGACTGGCGCTCGACCCGGTCCCAGTGCAGGCCCAGCCAGTCCAGATCCTCCTTGATCGCATCGACATATTCTTCCTTCGACCGTTCCGGGTCGGTGTCGTCGATGCGCAGGATGAACGTCCCGCCCGCCTTGCGCGCGATGAGAAAGTTCATCAGGGCGGTCCGCAGGTTGCCCACGTGGATATAGCCGGTGGGCGACGGCGCAAAGCGGGTGGTGGTCATGTCTGTCTCCTGGATCCGCTGCGGGCTTTGTCACGCAGCGCGGAAAATGTCCAGTTCGGGCCGCCCCCGACCGGCCGGATCATGACCGATCAGGTCGGCTCCACCGGCCAGTGCCGGCCCAGGTCGCGCAATCCCGCCCGCACCAGCTCGCCCAGCACCTCCAGGTCGATGTCCGCCAAACGGTTCAAATACAGGCACGACACCCCGGTCCGATGCTTTCCCAACCGCCCCAGGATCTCCCCGAAATCCGCATATCCCGGCATGATGTAGATCGACAGGCGCGCCTTGCGCGGCGCGAACCCCGTCGCCAGGAAATCGCCCTCCCGCCCCGAGCCATACCGGTAATGATACCGCCCATACCCCACGATGCTGTCCCCCCACATCCGGGGCGCGAACCCGGTCGCCTCGCGGAAAAGCCCATCCAGCACCAAAGCCTCCCCGGCCCGCCGTTCAGGCTGCACCCCGGCCAGGTACGCCGCCACCGAGGCCCCAGTCTCCACCGTCTTCATCGCCCCCTCCTGCTTCTTTCTCTTCAAAAATACCCCGGCTCCAGCACAGCCACTCGGCGCAACACACGGAAATTTGAGCACACCCCCACACCACCGTCACACGCGACAGGCCTATCTTTGACCAATCGACACGGAGGATGCAAAAATGACCCTGACCAGAAGAACCGCCCTGATGGCCGGAGCGGCCCTGCCCCTGGCCGCCGCCACCGCCCCCGCACGGGCCGCAAACCACGAGACCGCACCAACGATGCCCCACGCCCGCGCCTTCCAGCTCGGAGGCTTTTCCGTCACCACCCTGCTCGACGGCTCGATCCCCCGTGACGGCGTCCAGAAGATCTTCGGCGCCAACGTGGACGAGGACACCTTCAGCGAGGTCTCGGCCGCCAACTTCATCCCCGCCGACATGGCGCAGTTCTACTTCACCCCGACACTGGTCGACACCGGGTCCGACCTGGTGCTGTTCGACACCGGCCTGGGTCAGGGCGGCATCGCAAAGGCCCTGGCCGAGGCCGGCAAGACCACCGACGATATCGACATCGTGGTCATCACCCATATGCACGGCGACCACATCGGCGGGCTGATGACCGACGGCGCGCCCACCTTCGCCAATGCCCGCTATGTCACGGGCCGGGCGGAATACGACGGCTGGAAGGCCCTGCCCGACAACGGCCCGGCCAAGCAGATGGCCACCCACGTGGACCCGCTGGCCGAAAAGATGACCTTTCTCGAGGACGGCGAGGACGTGGTGTCGGGCATCACCGCCATGGCTGCCTTCGGGCATACCCCGGGCCACATGACCTACATGCTGGAAAGCGACGGCAGCCAGCTTGTTCTGACGGCCGACCTGGCCAATCACTATGTCTGGCCGTTCCAGAACCCGGACTGGCACACCTCGTTCGACACCGACAAGGACATGGCCAGCGCCTCGCGCCGGCGTATCCTGGACATGCTAGCGACCGAACGGGCCCCGATGATCGGCTACCACATGCCGTTCCCCGCCGCCGGCTTCGTGGAAACCCGCGGCGACGGCTTCCGCTTCGTGCCGGTCGGCTACCAGATGATGGCCGGCTGACGCCCCGACAACAAAGCGTAGGATGGGTGCTATAGCACCCATCTTACATCCACACCCGCCAGGCCCCAAGGCCAGCGAAGCCATCAGAACCCTTCCATGATCCGGATCGGCGAGCCGTCGTGGAACCGCGACAGCCGCAATTCGTGGGGATCGACGATGGGCCTGGCCCCGGTCACCAGGTCGGCCATCAGCCGCCCCGCGCCTGGCCCGATCCCAAAGCCGTGCCCGGAAAACCCCGTGGCAATGTGGAACCCCGGCACGTCGTCGACCGCCGAAATCACCGGCACCGCGTCCGGCGTCACGTCGATCATCCCGGCCCAGCTTTGCTGGATGCTTGCCCCCTTCAGCACCGGAAACGCCTTTTGCGCCGCCGCCCAGCTGGCATCGCGCAGCTTCTCGTGGGGATCGGGATCAAGGATCCGCATCTCCTCGAAGGGCGTCACCTCGTCATGCGACCACGACCGCTTCATCCGCGCCTCGGTCCACCAACGGTCCGACACCCGGAACTTCAGCGCCTTCCATTCGGCCTTCAGGGCGGGCAGGAACTGGCGCATCAGGCGGAAACTGTCGGGCACGATGTCGACCACGTTGCCCTCGCCCGTGGCAATCGTGTAGCCCCCGTCGGCCCGCTTGCGAATGGCGAAATCGTCGGTCCAGGCCGTGGTTTCGGGCCCGCCCTCGACCGGAGAGGTTCTCAGCACCGTGTTCATCACCTTCAGCTGCGGCAGCTCGATCCCCGCGTTGCCCGCAAAGAGGCGCGACCACGCCCCGCCCGCCAGCACCACCGCATCGCAGGCCACCCGGCCCTTTTCGGTGAAGACCCCGGTCACCCGCCCCGCCGACAGGTCCAGCGCCCGCACCGCGCAATTGGTCATCACATGCGCGCCCCGGTCACGGGCGGCCTCGGCGATGGCGGGGGCAGCCCATTGCGGCTCGGCCCGGCCGTCGATCGGCGTGTAAAGCGCCCCGTTGGTCTTGATGTGGTGGCCCGGCAGCAGGTGGTCGAACTGGTCTCCGTCCACCACGTTGCAGGCGATCTGGTGCGGCTCCAGGTGCCTGGCCCAGTCCTCGTAGCCCGCCCGCGAGCGTTCCCCCGCGGCGGCGAACAGGATGCCGCAGCGGGTGTAGCCCAGCTTGCGGCCGGTGCGCTCTTCCAGCCCCTCCCAGATCCGCAGGGCCTCGATCATCAGGGGGATCTCGCGCGGGTCGCGCAGGGACAGGCGGACCCAGCCCCAGTTGCGCGAAGATTGCTCGGCCCCGATCTCGCCCTTCTCGGCCAGCAGGACGGAGTGGCCCCGCTCGGCCAGTTCAAGCGCGGTCGAGGCGCCGATGATGCCGCCTCCGATGACGACGACATCGACGCGGGCGGGCAGTGAGGAATCAGAGGCGACGGGGGTGGGTGTAGGTCCAGGCATGGGCCGGACACTACCCATCGCGCGGGCGCTGTCATCAGGGGAATTGCGGGGGCGGGCCGGCTGGCCTAGATCAGGCGGCATGACGCCCTTCGAGACGCCTGATATCGAGGCACTGGCCCAGGCCGCCCGCGCCGCCCTGCCCGCCCCGATCCGGGCGGCCGCCCAGGAGGTCGTCGTCCAGGTGGCCGACTGGCCCGACCGGGACATACTGGACGCGCTGGAGATCGCGGATCCGCTGGAGCTGACGGGGCTTTACGAGGGCATCCCCCTGACCGAGAAAAGCAGCCTGGATCAGCCTTACGGGCCGGACGTGATCTGGATGTTCCGCCAGCCGATCCTGGCGGAATGGCGCGACCGGGGAGACGTCGATCTGGCCGACCTGGTGGCCCATGTGCTGGTCCATGAATTTGCCCATCATTTCGGCTGGTCCGACGATGATATCGCCACGATCGACCGCTGGTGGGAATGAGTGTCCCACGCGTGGGACATTTTCCGCTCCAATAGAATCAACACGTTACAGCGACGGATTCACGAAAACTTAACTTTCGCCGCCGCCGGAGATACCCTGCGCCCATGGCCAACGACATCCTGACCGTCACGCTCAACCCCGCCTTCGACATGGCCACCACGGCCGAGGCGCTGGTCCCCGAACTCAAGCTGCGCTGCACCGCCCCGCGCACCGACCCCGGCGGGGGCGGCATCAATGTCGCCCGGGCCATCCGCCTGCTGGGCGGCAACGCAACCGCCCTGGTGGCCATCGGCGGGGCGACCGGCGCCCAGCTGCTGCAACGGCTGGCGCTGGAAGGCGTGCCCACCGTGGCCTTCCAGGGCCCGGGCGAAACCCGCCAGTCGCTGTCGGTGACCGAAACCGCAACCGGCGTGCAGTTCCGCTTTGTCATGCCCGGGCCCGACTGGGACGCGGGCGACGTGACCCGGGCGCTGGCCTCGGTCGAACAATCCGCCGGCGACGGCACGCTGGTCGTGCTGTCGGGCAGCCAGCCGCCCGGGGTGGCCAAGGAGTTCCCCGCCACCCTGGCCCGCCACATCGCCGGGCGCGGGGCGCGGCTGATCGTGGATACCTCGGGCCCGGCCCTGCACGCCCTGGCCCAGGCCCCGCAACAGGCAGTCGACACCCTGCGCATGGACGGGGCCGAGGCCGAGGACCTGGCCGGCCACCCCCTGCCCACCCGCGAGGACAGCGCCGGCTTCGCCCGGGCGCTGGTCGCCCGGGGCGTGGCCCGCCAGGTGATCATCGCGCGCGGGCCGGACGGGTCGGTGCTGTCGGCCGAACACCAAAGCTGGCATTGCACGGGGGCCGAGGTCGAGGTGGTCAGCAAGGTCGGCGCGGGTGACAGCTTTGTCGGGGCCTATGCCCTGTCGCGGGCGCGCGGCGCGCCGCTGCAGGCCGCGCTGCGCTACGGGGTGGCCGCTGCCTCGGCCGCCTGCATGACCGAGGCCACGCGGCTGTGCGATCCCCAGACCACCGAACACCTTGTCGAAAGCTGCGTGCTGACGCGGATGTAGCCCTTATGTAGCACCGCCCTCACCGCCCGCCCCCAAGGGCAGCCAGGTGCCGCGGGGTGGGTGGGCGGGAGCGGTGCCTGGCTGCCCTTTTCCCGCCCTGTCCATCAGTCCAGGCCTGTCCGTCAGTCCAGATCGGTCTGGATCCAGCGCGGATTGTGGTGAATATCCAGCGTCTGCATCCGCCCCGGCCCGAGGTTTTCGAACCGGTGCGGCACGGCCCTGGGGCCAAAGACGACCTCACCGGCGACCGCGTCGATCACTTGGTCCCCCACGAAGAAACGCACCTTGCCTTCAAGCACCACGAAGGTTTCGTCGTAGGGATGCACGTGCAGGCGCGGCCCTTCGCCCGGCGTCTCGTTGCCATAAGTCAGCACCGTGACCTGCCCGCCCAGCAATTCGCCCGGCACATTGCCTTTCCAGGGCTGGCCCTCGTCCGCGTCGAACAGGGTCCGCTTGGCCGGGGGGCGACCGTCCGGCTGGACGGTCGACGGGTCGAAATCGTTGCGCGGCATGTGGGCCCCTTTCCGGTGCAGGGCCGCTGGCACTCCGCCGGACCTAGCTGGGGTCGCGCCAGCGGTTGACGATGGGATAGCGCCGGTCCAGCCAGAAGGCCCGCTTGGTCAGGCGCGCGCCGGGGGCGGACTGGAAGCGCTTGTATTCGCTGATGTAGATCAGGCGCTCGACCTTCTGGGCCACCGCGCGGTCGAAGCCGGCGGCCACGCAATCGGCGATCGACCCATCCTGGTCGACCAGGATATCCAGCATCGCGTCCAGGTCGGGATAATCGGGCAGGCTGTCGCTGTCCTTCTGGTCCGGGCGCAGCTCGGCCGAGGGCGGCTTGGTGATGATGCGCTCGGGGATGACGGCGCCGTCGGGGCCCTTCATCCAATCGCGGTGGTTGGCATTGCGCCAGCAGCAGGTCTCGAACACCCGGGTTTTATACAGGTCCTTGATCGGATTGTAGCCGCCCGCCATGTCGCCGTAGATCGTGGCATAGCCCACCGCGACCTCGGACTTGTTGCCGGTCGTCAGCAGCATCTCTCCGAACTTGTTGGACATGGCCATCAGCAGCAGGCCGCGCAGCCGGGACTGGATGTTCTCCTCGGCCAGGCCCGAATTCAGCCCGGCGAAATGCGGGGCGAGCGTGTCGGTGATGGCATCGCGGCCCTGGGCGATCGGCACGTAGTCGTAATGGCAGCCAAGCGCCTTGGCCGCGGCCTCGGCGTCTTCGAGACTGTCGGGCGAGGTATATTCCGAGGGCAGCATCACGCAGCGCACGTTTTCCGCCCCCAGCGCGTCGGTGGCGATGGTGGCCACGAGGGCGGAATCGACGCCCCCGGACATGCCCAGCAGGACCTTGGAAAACCCCGATTTCGCGCAATAGTCGCGCAACGACTCGACCATGACCCGGTAGTCCTGTTCCCAGGCGTCGGGATGGGTGACGACGGGGCCGTCCTCGATCCGCCAGCCGTCGTCGGTGCGCACCAGGTCGACATGGGCGATGCCGGCGTCGAAGACAGGCATCTGGAAGGCCAGAGCCCCGCCGGGGTTCAGCCCGAAGGACCCGCCGTCGAAGACCTGGTCGTCCTGGCCGCCCACCATGTTGAGGTAGATCAGCGGCAGGCCGGTTTCGACGACCCGGGCGACCATCATGTTCAGGCGGGTTTCGTACTTGTTGCGGTGGTAGGGCGAGCCATTGGGCACGACCAGGAACTCGGCCCCGGTTTCGGCGAGGGTTTCGGCCACTTCGGGGTGCCAGGCGTCTTCGCAGATGGGAAAGCCCACGCGGGTGTTACCCACCGCATGGGGCCCGCCCAGGGGGCCGCTGTCGAAGATGCGGACCTCGTCGAAGACCTCGTTGTTGGGCAGGTTGTGTTTCAGCACGGCCGACACGATCTTGCCGCCCCGGCAGAGCAGGTAGGCGTTATAAAGGCTGGTGCCCTCGGTCCAGGGCGCGCCGATGGCCAGGGCCGGCCCGTCGGCGCATTGGGCGGCAAGGGTGCGGACGGTGTCCATGGCGGCGGTGTGGAAGGCGGGCTTCATCACCAGGTCGCGGGCATTGTAGCCGGCGATGAACATCTCGGGCAGGGCCACCAGGTCGGCGCCGGCGGCCTTGCCCTGGTCCCAGGCGGAGCGGGCCTGCGCGGCGTTGCCCTCAAGATCGCCCACAACCGGGTTGAGCTGCGCCAGTGTCACGCGAAAACGGTCGGCCATGCGGTCGGGGTCCCCTGTCGTCTACCCAATGTGCTGTCGCGCCCCGACCGCAGGCCGGTAAGCTGCGGTTGCCGGGGGCATTCCTCCGCTCCTTACCGGGATGTGGGCCGGGGTGAAAGGCGGCGCGGGTGAAAAGGCGTTGCCCGACGGGGCGGGCTCGCCTAGTTTCGAGGCATAGACTTGCCCGGAGGGTCCTTCGGGCCGCAGCAAAGAAAGGCCCGGGGTTCCTCATGGCTTACCGCAGGATGGCGTACCGCAGGACGACGCTCGTTTCGGCTCTGGCGATTTCGGTTTCAGTGTCGGGCCTGGTGTCGGTCGGGCTGGCCCCGGCGGCGCTGGCCCAGGACGGGTCGGTGCAGACCAAGCAATACGAGGACGGGGGGGTCTATGTGGGCACCTTCCAGGGCGGGTTGCAGCACGGCCAGGGCACCTACACGCTGCCCAACGGATACGAATACACCGGCGCATGGGACGGGGGCGAGATCAAGGGGATCGGCGTGGCCCGGTTCCCGAACGGGTCGGTCTATGAAGGCGAGTTCGCCAAGGGCAAGCCGAACGGCATCGGCAAGATCACCTTTTCCGACGGGGGCACCTTCGAGGGCGAATGGGTCGACGGGGTGATCAACGGTCAGGGCATCGCGATCTATGCCAACGGGGTGCGCTATGAAGGGGCGTTCGTGAACGCCAAGCACCACGGCAAGGGCACGATGCAAAGCCCGGGCGGGTACGAATACAAGGGCGACTGGGTCGAGGGCCGCAAGGAGGGGATGGGCACGATCACCTATCCCGACGGGGCGGTCTACGACGGCCAGATCCTGGCCGGCCAGCGCCATGGCGAGGGCAAGCTGACCCTGCCCGACGGGCTGATCTACGTGGGCACCTGGAAGGACGGGCAGATCGACGGGACGGGCACCCTGACCCAGCCCAACGGCGACGTCTACGAAGGCGAGCTGGCCGGCGGCCGGCGCGAGGGCACGGGCAAGGTGACCTATGCCAACGGCGACATCTACGAAGGCGAGTTCAGCGACGACCGGCGCCACGGCCAGGGCACCTTCACGGGCAGTGACGGCTATGTCTACTCGGGCTCCTGGGTGGCCGGCCAGATCGAGGGCCAGGGCCAGGTGGCCTATCCCGACGGCTCGGTCTACGAGGGCGACTTCCGGGCCGACCTGTCGGACGGCAAGGGCAAGATCACCTATCCCGACGGCTCCAGCTATGACGGCGACTGGGTGGCCGGGGTCATCGAGGGCGAGGGCAAGGCTGTCTTCGCCAACGGCATCGTCTACGAGGGCGCCTTCCAGAACGCCCTGAACCACGGCCAGGGCGTGATGACCTATCCCGACGGCTACCGCTACGAGGGCACCTGGGCCGCCGGCCTGCGCGACGGCCAGGGCAAGGCGACCTATGCCGACGGCACCGTCTACACCGGCGCGTTCCAGTCCGGCCAGCGCCATGGCGAGGGTGAAATCGTCATGCCCGACGGGTTCCGCTACGTGGGCGACTGGGACCGCGGAGAGATCTCGGGCACGGGCACGGCCTATTACGCCAACGGCGACATCTACGAAGGCGAGTTCAAGGCCGGCAAGCGCCAGGGGGCGGGCACGATGACCTATGCCTCGGGCCAGGAAGCCAGCGGCGACTGGGACAACGGAGCCTTGTCCGACGGCAGCTAGGCCCGGCTCGGCCCGGCCCGTTTGCCAATTCCGGCCAAAATCATTGTTCGAAACCGGCTTCACGGTTAACCTTTCGCCGGGGTACCCCTGTTGGGAATGAACGATGCAAAGACGCCTGGCTGCCATACTCGCGGCAGATCTGGTCGCCTACAGCCGCATGATCCGCAAGGATGAAGAAGGCACCTTGACCCGCCTGCGTGCGGCCCGTGAAGACATCATAGATCCGGCGATCGGACGCCACCGCGGGCGTATTGTGAAACTGATGGGCGACGGCATGCTGGTCGAATTCTCCAGCGCCGTCGATGCCGTCCGGGCCGCCGTCGAGGTGCAGCGGGCGATGCCCGCGTGGAACGGCGACACCCCGCGCGAAGAGCAGATGACCTTCCGCATCGGCATCAACCTGGGCGACGTGGTCGTCGATGGCGACGACATCCAGGGCGACGGGGTCAACGTGGCCGCGCGGCTGGAATCGCTGGCCGAGCCGGGCACGGTCTGCGTCACCGGGTCGGTCCACGAAGAAGTGCGCGACCGGCTGGGCCTGCCGTTCCGCGACCTGGGACCCCAGCAGGTGAAGAACATCGACCGGCCCGTGCGGGCCTGGCAATGGCGCGAGGACGCGGCGGTTTCGGCGCCGCTGCCCGAGGACGTGCGGCCGGAACTGCCCGAGGGGCCCTCGATCGCGGTGCTGCCCTTTTCCAACATGTCCGGCGATCCCGAACAGGATTACTTTGCCGATGGCCTCTGCGAGGACATCATCACCGAGCTGTCGCGCAACCACGAGATCTTCGTGATCTCGCGCAACAGCAGTTTCAGCTATCGCGGCCTGGCCATGGACGTGCGCCGGATCGGGCAGGAGTTGGGCGTGCGCTATATCCTGGAGGGCAGCGTGCGGCGGGGCGGCGACCGGTTGCGGCTGACCACCCAGCTGGTCGAGGCCGAGACGGGCAAGCATGTCTGGGCCGAGAAATTCGACCGGCCCCTGTCGACCATGTTCGAGGTGCAGGACGAGATCACCGAAAGCGTGGTGGGGGCGGTCGGGTCCGAGATCTGGACAGCCGGGCTGCGCGGGGCGGCACGGGCCTCGGACGCGGCGATCGGGGCCTGGGAACGGCTGATGAAGGCCTGGGCGCTGATCCACCGGCGACGGGGCGACGACATCCTGGCCGGCCAGCGGATCTGCCGGGACGAGATCGCCCGGACCGGGGGCGAGGCCGGGTTCCATGCGGCCCTGGCGGCGGGATGTGCGCAGGAGCTGGTCTTCGTGCGGGGCCAGCGCGGGGCGGCCGAGATCATCGGCGAGGGCATGGCGGCGGCGCATAGGGCGATCGAACGCGACCCGCGCAGCGAAACGGCCCATGCCTTCCTGGGCCTGCTGCTGTGGGTGATGGGCGATGGCGACGGGGCCATTGCCGAGGGCGAGGCGGCGTTGCAGATCAACCCCAACTACGTCTTTGCCCACCTGGTGATCGGGGCGGCCGAGGCCTATGCGGGGCCCGACCGGTTCGAGGCGGCGATGGCCCGGCTGAAGCACACGATCCGGCTGGGTCCGCGCGACATCAACATGCCCTGGAGCTACGGCCACATGGCCACGGCCTGTTTCCTGGCGGGGCGCTACGACGAGGCCGCCGATTGCGCGCGCACCTCGGTGCGGCTGGATCCGGGCAATGCGTCGGTTCTGCGGTCGCTGGCGGCGGCGCTGGCCCTGGGCGGGCGGATCGACGAGGCGAAGGTGGCCTGGGTCCGGGCAACCGAGGTGCAGGACGTGTCCTATGACGACATCCTGCCGCTGCTGGACCGGCTGTATCGGCGCCAGGAAGATATCGACCGGTACCTGGACGCGCTCCGGCTGGCAGGGGCGCCGTTTCCCGCATCCGGGAAACGGGCGACCTCGACCGTTTGACCGGCGTCTGAGGCGACGCGCGATCAGGTGGGCGTTCAGACGGGCTGGCCCTCGTCGAGCCGGTCCAGCAGGACGCGGGCCTCGTGCAGGACGGTCTTGCGCTTGTCCTCGGACATGCGGTCCCAGGTGGCATACATGTTGCGCATCCTGTTATTGGACGAAAACCGGTCGCGGTGGCGGTCCAGGAAGTGCCAGTAGAGCAAGTTGAACGGGCAGGCCCCCTTCCCCGTCTTCTTGGTGACCTTGTAGCCGCAGGATTTGCAATGGTCCGACATCCGGCTGATGTAGGCCCCGCTGGAGACATAGGGTTTCGACGCGATGATGCCCCCGTCGGCGAACTGGCTCATGCCGATGGTGTTGGGCGCTTCGACCCATTCGTAGGCATCGGCATAGACCTCCAGGTACCAGCCATGCACCTGGGCCGGGTCGGCCCCGATCAGCAGGGCGAAATTGCCGGTGATCATCAGGCGCTGGATGTGGTGGGCATAGGCCTCGGCCCGGGTCTGTTCGACGGCCTTTTGCAGGCAGCGCATGCCGGTCTGGCCGCCCCAATAGGCGGCGGGCAGGTCCCGGCCATGGTCCAGGGCGTTGCGCGACGTGTAATCGGGCCCCTCGCGGAAGTAGATCCCCCGGACGTATTCGCGCCAGCCGATGATCTGGCGGATAAAGCCCTCGACCGCGTTCAGGGGGGCGTGGCCGTCATGGTAGGCGCGCTCGGCGGCCTGGCACAGCTCCATCGGCTGCAGCAGGCCCGCGTTGAGGTAGATCGACAGGACCGAGTGATAGAGGAAGCGGTCATCGTCCAGCATGGCGTCCTGGTAATCGCCAAAAAGCGGCAAGGACTGGTCGATGAAGCGGTCCAGGGCTTCCAGTGCGCCGGGGCGGTCGATGGCGAACCAGAAATCGTCGAGCGTGCCGAAATTGTCGGGAAAACGTTGGGCCACTAGCTCCAGCACCTCGCGGGTGATCGCGTCGGGGTCGACGCGCAGGGGGCCGTCGCAGGTGATGTCGTCGGGGGCGGGCTTGCGGTTTTCGCCGTCGTAGTTCCACGCCCCGCCGACGGGATCGTCGCCGTCCATCAGCAGGCCGGTCTTGCGGCGCATCTGGCGGTAGAAATATTCCATGCGCAGGGCCTTGCGGCCCTCGGCCCAGGCGTCGAACTCGGCATGGCTGGCTAGGAAGCGGTCGTCTTCGAGCAGCTCGACGTCGGCATCTTTCAGCGCCTCGATCAGCCGCCATTCGCCCGGCTCGGTGGCCAGGATGCCGCTGGTGCCGTGTTCCTTGGTCCGGCGGGCCAGCTCGCCGGGGATCGAGCCTGTATTGTCGGGATCGTCCAGCCGGGTGTAGGCGACCTGCCAGCCATCGTCCTTCAGGGTTTCGGCGAAATGGCGCATGGCGGCGAAACAGAAGGCGATCTTCTTGGGGTGATGGGCGACGTAGGTGGCCTCGTCCGCGACCTCGGCCATGACGACGATGTCGCGTGCGCGGTCGGCCGCCTTGAGCGCGGCCATGTCCAGTGACAGCTGGTCACCCAGGACCAGGATCAGCCGGCCGGGGGGGCTCACCACGGGATCTCCTTGCCGGCCCAGTCGTAGAAGCCGCCGCTGTGGTCGCGGGTCAGCCCGTCGACGACGCCCAGCAGGTTGGCCGCCGCTGTTTCGGGGGGCACGGCGGGGTGGCGGCCCAGGTAGTCGGCGGTGAAGGCGGTGGCCACGGTGCCCGGGTGCAGGGCCACGCAGATGGCCTGAGGGCGGGTGCGGGCAAGCTCGATCGCCCCGGTGTGCACGATCTGGTTCAGCGCCGCCTTGGCCGCCCGGTAGGACACCCAGCCGCCCAGCCGGTTGTCGCCGATGGATCCCACGCGGGCCGACAGCACGGCAAAGACGGACCGGCGGTCGCGGGGCAGCAGGCGCGTGGCCTCGCGCAGGACCAGGGCCGGGCCGATGGCATTCAGGACGAACTGGTCCAGCATGGCCCGGGCCGAGATCGCCCGGATGGTCTTTTCCGGCCCTGCCCCGTCGATTTCCAGCGCGCCGGTGGTGACCAGAACCAGGTCGAAGGGGGTCTGGAGCCCCGAAAGGGCCTCTTCGACGCTGGATTCGACGGTCAGGTCCAGCCCGTCGCGGCTGCGCGACAGGCCGGTGACGCGGATGCCGCGGGCGTCCAGGGCGGCGTGCAGGGCCTGGCCGATGCCGCCGCTGTCGCCGATGATCAGTGCGTGTTTCATGGACGTGTGAGCTAGCGGTTAAGAACTCTGCTTCAAGTGCGCGCAATTCGGGCTTTTCATTCCCCCCGCCCCCGGTCTATGGTGCGCGCCATGAAAACGACCGCGCATATCCTCGATCTGACCGCCGCTTCCGGCGCGTCTCTGCGTGGCCTGCTGCTAATCCGCCTCTGAGCGTGCCATTCGGCGCGCCCGCTCAGAGGAGACATCGTGCGCGCCAGACCAATCGGCACCCCGGATTAGACATCGACAGACACAGGACATGACACAAATGACCGACCAGGATCGCGTGTTCATCTTCGACACGACCCTTCGCGACGGCGAGCAGAGCCCCGGCGCGACCATGACCCATGAAGAAAAGCTGGAAATCGCAGGCCTTCTCGACGAGATGGGCGTGGACATCATCGAGGCCGGCTTTCCGATCGCCTCGGAAGGCGATTTCAACGCGGTTTCCGAGATCGCCAAGAACGCCCAGACCTCTGTCATCTGCGGGCTGGCGCGGGCCAATATCGGCGACATCGACCGCTGCTGGGAGGCCGTGCGCCATGCCCGGCAGCCGCGGATCCACACCTTCATCGGGACGTCTCCGCTGCACCGGGCGATCCCGAACCTGACCATGGATGAGATGGCCGAACGGATCCACGACACGGTGACCCATGCCCGCAACCTCTGCGACAACGTGCAATGGTCGCCGATGGATGCCACGCGGACCGAGTGGGATTATCTTGCCCGGGTGGTCGAGATCGCCATCAAGGCGGGGGCGTCGACGATCAACATCCCCGACACGGTGGGCTATACCGCCCCGGTCGAAAGCGCCGACCTGATCAAGCGCCTGATCGCCGAGGTGCCGGGGGCCGAAGACGTGATCTTTGCCACCCATTGCCACAACGACCTTGGCATGGCGACGGCGAATTCGCTGGCCGCCGTGGCCGGCGGCGCGCGACAGATCGAGTGCACGATCAACGGGTTGGGCGAGCGGGCCGGCAACACAGCCCTGGAAGAGGTCGTGATGGCCCTGAAGGTGCGCCACGACATCATGCCCTGGCACACGCAGGTCGATGCGACCAAGATCATGAACATCTCGCGCCGGGTGGCGACGGTGTCGGGCTTCCCGGTGCAGTTCAACAAGGCCATCGTGGGCAAGAACGCCTTTGCGCATGAATCGGGCATCCACCAGGACGGCATGCTGAAGAACGCCGAGACCTTTGAGATCATGCGCCCCGAGGACGTGGGCCTGACCGCGTCGAACCTTGTCATGGGCAAACATTCGGGCCGGGCGGCGTTGCGCGACAAGCTGACCCAGCTGGGCTATGACGTGGGCGACAACCAGTTGAAGGACATCTTCGTGCGGTTCAAGGAATTGGCCGACCGCAAGAAAGAGGTCTATGACGATGACCTCATCGCGCTGATGCGGGCGGGCGAGGACGCCGAGAACGACCGGTTGCAGATCGTGTCCATGAAGGTCGTCTGCGGGACCGGCGGGCCGGCCGAGGCGACGGTGGAAATGGAAGTCGACGGGGCGGACATCACCGAAACCGCAAGCGGCGACGGGCCGGTCGATGCCGCGTTCAAGGCGATCCGGGCGATCCATCCGAACGAGGCGCATCTGCAGCTGTACCAGGTGCATGCCGTGACCGAGGGCACCGATGCCCAGGCGACGGTGTCGGTGCGGCTGGAAGAGGACGGCATGATCGCCACCGGGCAATCGGCCAATACCGATACGGTGGTGGCCTCGGCCAAGGCCTATGTCAACGCCCTGAACCGGCTGCTGGTGCGGCGCGACAAGGCGGGACCTGGGTCGGACACGCGCGAGATTTCCTACAAGGACGTCAGCTGAGCCGGGCGGGACCAAAAGTTTTAGAAAACTTTTGCAAATTTCTTCGAAGAAATTTGGGGCGCGTGGCCGAGGTCGCGCGCCGTTTTCATGGGCGGCGGGTTTGACATGGCGGAAAGCCGCGAGGGCCCGCGGATTCGCCCCTTTCACCCCGGAGGGCCGGGCCATATAAGGCTGTAACCCCGCGGCCACGGAATCGCGAGGCACGCGGCAGCGCAGGACGGGACACCACTTCATGGGCATTTTCGACGTATTCGGCGGACTTTTCACGGCGGACATGGCGATCGACCTCGGCACGGCCAATACGCTGGTCTACGTCAAGGGGCGCGGCGTGATCCTGAGTGAGCCTTCGGTCGTGGCCTACCACGTGAAGGACGGGGTCAAGAAGGTGCTGGCCGTGGGCGAGGATGCCAAGCTGATGCTGGGCCGGACGCCCGGGTCAATCGAGGCCATCCGACCGATGCGCGAAGGCGTGATCGCCGATTTCGACACCGCCGAGGAAATGATCAAGCATTTCATCCGCAAGGTGCACAAGCGGTCGACCTTTTCGAAGCCCAAGATCATCGTCTGCGTGCCTCACGGGGCGACGCCGGTGGAAAAACGCGCGATCCGTCAGTCGGTTCTGAGCGCCGGCGCCCGGCGTGCGGGCCTGATTGCCGAGCCCATCGCGGCGGCCATCGGGGCGGGCATGCCGATCACCGATCCGACCGGGTCGATGGTTGTCGACATCGGCGGGGGCACCACCGAGGTGGCCGTTCTCAGCCTGGGCGACATCGTCTATGCCCGGTCCGTCCGGGTCGGCGGAGACCGGATGGACGAGGCGATCATTTCCTACCTGCGCCGCCAGCAGAACCTGCTGATCGGGGAATCGACGGCCGAGCGGGTGAAGACCTCGATCGGGACCGCGCGGATGCCCGATGACGGGCGCGGCGCGTCGATGCAGATCCGCGGCCGCGACCTGCTGAACGGGGTGCCGAAGGAAATCGACGTGTCCCAGGCGCAGGTGGCCGAGGCCCTGGCCGAACCGGTGCAGCAGATCTGCGAGGCGGTGATGACCGCCCTGGAAACCACCCCGCCCGACCTGGCCGCCGATATCGTCGACCGGGGCGTCATGCTGACCGGCGGAGGCGCCCTGCTGGGCGACCTGGACCTGGCCCTGCGCGAACAGACCGGGCTGGCCGTGTCCATCGCTGACGAAAGCTTGAACTGCGTCGCCCTTGGCACTGGAAAAGCCCTGGAATACGAAAAACAGCTGCGTCACGCGATTGACTACGACAGCTGAGGGGCGCACCCTGACCCCTCCGGACGCGGCAACCACGCCATGAAGGAGTCCGATGGCCCGGGACCGACAACAGCGTGAGGATTACTCGACCCCGCTGCGCCGCCTGCTGGTAGGGGTTCTGATCCTGTGCCTCGTGGGCATCTTCCTGGTCTGGAGGATCGACAGCCCGCGGGTCGAACGGTTCCGTGCGCAGGTGGTCGACCGGGTCGTGCCCTCGATGGACTGGGCGATGGCCCCGGTGACGGCGACGGTGAAGTTGTTCCGCGATTTCCAGAGCTACCGGGCGATGGCCGACCAGAACCGCGAGCTGCGCAACGAGTTGCGCCAGATGCAGGCCTGGAAAGAGGCCGCCTTGCAGCTGGAACAGGAAAACGCCCGCCTGCGTGATCTGAACAACGTGCGGCTGGATCCCCGGCTGACCTACGTGACGGGCGTGGTGATGGCCGACAGCGGGTCGCCTTTCCGCCAATCGGTGCTGGTCAACGTGGGCGCGCGCGACGGCATCGTCGACGGCTGGGCCGCGATGGACGGGATCGGGCTGGTGGGCCGGATCTCGGGCGTGGGCAAGAACACCTCGCGGGTGATCCTGCTGACCGATGCCTCCAGTTCGGTGCCTGCCGTCATCCAGCCCTCGCGCCAGGCCGCCCTGGTCACCGGCGACAATTCCGCGGCCCCCCTGGTCAGCTTCCTGGAAAGCCCCGAGCTGGTGCGGCCGGGCGACCGGGTGATCAGCTCGGGCGATGGCGGGGTGTTTCCCGCCGGGCTGCTGATTGGCCAGGTGGCCGCCGACCCCCAGGGCCGGCTGCGCGTGCGGCTGGCAGCGGAATATGAACGGCTCGAATTCCTGCGGGTGCTGCGCCATTACGGCATCGAGGCGCCCGAGGACCCCGGTGAACTGGTGCAGCCGGCGATCACCTCGCTGGACGAGCTGACCCGCCGGGCGGAGGACGGGTGATGACCTCGTCGCGCACCTGGCCGATGCGGGCCGCCTTTGTCGCGCTCAGCCTGGCGCTGATCTTCGTCCACCTGCTGCCGCTGGAAACGGTGCCGCGCAAATGGGCCCCGCCGGACATCCTGCTGGCCTTCGCCTTTGCCTGGGTGCTGCGCCGACCCGATTACGTGCCCGCCCTGCTGGTGGCCGGGGTCTTCCTGATGGCCGACCTGCTGCTGCAACGGCCGCCCGGGCTTTACGCCGCGCTGGCCGTGCTGGCCTGCGATTTCCTGCGCACCCGGGCCAATGGCGTCAGCGAGGCCAGCTTCCTGGGCGAATGGGGCACCGTGGCCATCGTGCTGACCGTGGTCATGCTGCTGTATCGTCTGGCCCTTGGGCTGGTCGTCCTGCACGATCCGCCCCTGACCCTGTCGCTGTCGCGCCTGGCCCTGACCGTGGCCATCTACCCGCTGGTGGTGCTGATCTCGAAATCGGTCATGGGCGTGCGCAAACCCACCCCCGCCGATGCCAATGCCATGGGAGCCCGCGCATGAGACGCAATCCCCGTGAACTGGCCAGCCTGCAGACCCGGACCTCGCGCCGGGCGGTGCTGCTGGGCAGCGCCATGGCCGCCTTTTCCGGGGGGCTGGCCCTGCGGATGCGCCACCTGCAGGTGGACCAGGCCGACCAGTTCCGCCTGCTGGCCGAGGAAAACCGGATCAACATCCGCCTGATCCCGCCCGAGCGGGGCGAGATCTTTGACCGCAACGGGGCGACCATCGCCAAGAACACGCCGTCCTACCGCATCGTCATCGTGCCCGAGGATGCCGGCGACATCGACGCGGTGGTGGCCCGGCTGACCAAGCTGATCGACATTCCCGAAGAGGACCTGGAGGACACGCTGGAGGCGGTCCGCCGCTCGGCCCGCCAGGCGCCCTTCCTGCCGGTGACCCTGGCCGACCAGGTGACCTGGGAGGATATTTCCAAGGTGGCCGTCAACACCCCTGCCCTGCCCGGTATCACCCCCGAGGTCGGCCTGACCCGGGTCTATCCGCAGGAGGGCGCCTTTGCCCACGTGGTGGGCTATGTCGGGCCGGTCAGCGATTACGACCTGTCCAAGATGGAAGACCCCGACCAGCTGCTTCGCATCCCGCGCTTCCAGATCGGCAAGGTCGGGCTGGAGGCCCGCCAGGAAGAGCGCTTGCGCGGCAAGGCCGGCACCAAACGGGTCGAGGTCAATGCCACCGGCCGGGTCATGCGCGAGCTGGACCGCAAGGAGGGCGAATCCGGGGCCGACCTGCAACTGACCGTCGACAGCAACCTGCAGGGCTATATCCAGGCGCGCCTGGGACGCGAAAGCGCCAGCGCCGTGGTGATCGACTGCGAAAGCGGGGACATCGTGGCCTGTGCCTCGGCCCCGACCTTCGATCCCAACCTGTTCGTCCGGGGCATTTCGGTGGCCGATTACCGGGGGCTGACCGAAGACACCTATCGCCCGCTGGCCTCGAAGACCGTTCAGGGGATCTATCCGCCGGGCTCGACCTTCAAGGTCATCACCGCCATGGCCGCCCTGGAGGAGGGCCTGATCGGGCCCGACGACACCGTCTGGTGCCCGGGCTACCTGGAGGTCGCGGGCCGCCGGTTCCACTGCTGGAAGCGCGGCGGGCACGGCCATGTGAACCTGGAAAATTCGCTGAAATACAGCTGCGACGTCTATTACTACGACCTGGCGCTGAAGGTGGGCATCGACAAGATCTCGGCCATGGCCCACCGCTTCGGGCTGGGGGTCAGGCACGACCTGCCGATGTCGGCCGTGGCCGCCGGGCTGGCCCCGAACCGGGCCTGGAAACAGCGCGTGCACGGCCAGGACTGGCTGGTGGGCGATACGGCCAATGCCTCGATCGGGCAGGGCTACATGCTGGCCTCGCCCCTGCAGCTGGCGGTGATGTCGGCGCGCATTGCCACCGGGCGGTCGGTCACGCCCCGGCTGATCAAGTCCATCGACGGGGTCGAGGAACCGTCCGGCGCGGGCGAAGACATGGGCCTGAACGAAAACAACCTGCGCAAGATGCGCCGGGCGATGTATGCCGTGTCGAACGACCGGCGGGGCACGGCCTACCGGTCGCGCATCATCGAGGACGCCTTCCGCATGGCCGGCAAGACCGGCACCAGCCAGGTGCGCAACATCACCGCCGACGAACGCGCGCGCGGGGTGATCCGCAACGAGGACCTGCCCTGGGAACGGCGCGACCATGCGCTGTTCGTCTGTTTCGCGCCCTACGTGGCCCCGAAATACGCCGTGTCGGTGGTGGTCGAACATGGCGGAGGCGGCTCGTCCGTGGCCGCCCCCATCGCCCGCGACGTGATGCTTCAGGCGCTCTACAAGGGTTTCCCCCCGCTCGAGGCCTACCCCTCGGCCGACCGCGACCGGGTCAAGGCCCAGCAGGAACGGCTAAGCCGCGAGATGCGCCATGCCGAAGGCGAGCGGAGCGACAGGGCATGATGTCTCGGGGATTGATCCGTGTGGGCACGAGGTCTCGGGCATGAGCTATCTTGAATATGCCGTAAAATCCGTCCCCTCCGGGCCGCGCAAGCTGCTGTACCTGAACTGGCCGCTGCTGCTGCTGGTCTGCACGGTGGCCGGCGCGGGGTTCCTGATGCTCTACTCGGTGGCCGGCGGGTCCTTCACCCCCTGGGCCGAGCCGCAGATGGAACGCTTTGCCCTGGGCTTCGTGATCATGATCTCGGTGGCCATGGTGCCGATCTGGTTCTGGCGCAACATGTCGGTCGTGGCCTACCTGCTGTCGGTCATCCTGCTGATATCGGTGGAATTCTTCGGCACCGTGGGCATGGGCGCGCAGCGCTGGATCGACCTGGGCTTCATGCGCCTGCAGCCGTCCGAGCTGATGAAGATCACCCTGGTGATGCTGCTGGCCGCCTATTACGACTGGCTGCCGGAAAAGCGCACCTCGCATCCGTTCTTCGTGCTGATCCCGGTGATGATCATCCTGTTTCCCACCTTCCTGGTGCTGCAGCAGCCCGACCTGGGCACGGCCATCCTGATGATGGCCGCCGGCGGCGCGATCCTGTTCCTGGCCGGCGTGCACTGGCTGTACTTCGCGGTGGTGATCGGGGCGGGTGTCGGGCTGGTGACGGCGGTGTTCCAAAGCCGGGGCACCGACTGGCAATTGCTGAAGGATTACCAGTACCGGCGGATCGACACCTTCCTCGATCCGTCCTCCGATCCGCTGGGCGCGGGCTATCACATCACCCAGTCCAAGATCGCCCTGGGATCGGGCGGTTGGACCGGCCGCGGGTTCATGCAGGGCACGCAATCGCGCCTGAACTTCCTGCCCGAAAAGCACACCGATTTCATCTTCACGACGCTCGCCGAGGAATTCGGCTTTGTCGGAGCGGTGTCCCTGCTGGTCATCTATGCCCTGATCATCGCCTTCTGCCTGGCCACGGCCCTGTCCTCGAAGGACCGGTTTTCCTCGCTGCTGACGATGGGCATCGCGGTGACCTTCTTCCTGTTCTTCGCGGTCAACATGTCGATGGTCATGGGCCTTGCACCCGTGGTCGGCGTGCCGCTGCCCATGGTCAGCTACGGGGGCACCGCCATGCTCGTTCTGCTCGGCGCCTTCGGCCTGGTCCAAAGCGCCCATATCCACAGGCCCCGATGACATCATGACAACCAAGATCCTGTTCTCTGCTACCGGCTGGCAGACCTGGGAAGCCCCCCTGCGCGCCGCTCTCGACGACACCGGGCTGGCCTACGACCTGGTGACCGAATCCGCCCCGGACACGGTGGACTACGTGGTCTACGCCCCCAGTTCCGGCCTGCTGGATTTCACCCCCTTCACCCGGCTTAAGGCGGTGCTCAGCCTCTGGGCCGGCGTCGAGACCATCGTGGGCAATGACACCCTGACGGTGCCCCTGGCCCGCATGGTCGATCCGGGCCTGACCGAAGGCATGACCGAATGGGTCACCGGCCACGTGCTGCGCCACCATCTTGGCATGGACACCCAGATCCACGGCCTGAACGGAGACTGGCGCCACGACGTGCCCCCCCTTGCCCGCGACCGCAAGGTCACGATCCTCGGTCTCGGCGCCCTGGGCGCGGATGCGGCGCGCATGCTGAAGGCGCTGAACTTCGACGTCGCCGGCTGGAGCCGCAGCCCCAAGATGCTTCAAGGGATTGAAACCTTCACCGGCGAAGACGGCCTGACCGCCGCCCTGGACCGGGCCGAGATCCTGGTCCTGCTGCTGCCCCTCACCCCGGGGACCGAGATCCTTCTGAACGCCACCCGCCTGGCCCTGCTGCCCAAAGGCGCGGTCATCGTGAATCCCGGCCGGGGCCCCCTGATCGACGACACCGCCCTGCTGGCCGCGCTGGATGATGGCCAGGTCGGCCACGCCACGCTGGACGTCTTCCGCATCGAGCCCCTGCCCCGAGACCACCCGTTCTGGCTGCATCCGAAAGTCACGGTCACGCCCCACATCGCCAGCGAAACCCGCCCCGCCTCGGCCTCGCGCGTGATCGCCGAAAATATCCGCCGCGGCGAAGCCTCCGCGCCGTTTCTCCACCTGGTGGACCGGTCCGAGGGATATTGACGGTTCTTGCTTCTTTCTCTTCAAAAATACCCAAAATGAAACCGATCCGCTTTTGGGACGGTCGGATTTGGGTATTTAGAAAGAGAAAGAAGCAGCAGCCCGGGCCTAGTCCAGACCGAGCTCTTGCCGTTTCCGTCGCGACAAGCCGCTGACGATCATGTCGTAAGAGGCCTTGATATGATCCTGCAGCGCGGGGTCGGACAGGCCGGGCGGTTTATGGTGCTGGACCCATTTCAGCCCGCGCGAGGCCATGTAGGGGGCCGGGCGCAGGCCCGGCATGTCGGTCAGGATCTCGAAGGCCAGGTCCGAGACCTTGAAGGTGAAGGCATCCCGTCCCTCGGCCCAGCCGCCGATGGCAAAGACCTTGCCACCGACCTTCCAGACATCCGCGTTGCCCCACTGGACCACGTGCGTCGTGGCGGGAAGCCCCTGGCAGAAGGCATTGAACTCGTCGCGGGTCATTCCGCGGCGATCAGGCCCCGGCCAGCCAGCAGGGCCTCGACCCCTGGCAGGCGGCCTCGGAAGGCCGTGTAGAGATCTTCGGCTTCGACCGAGCCGCCGGTGGAGAGGATGTTGGTTTCGAGGGCGCGGGCCTTGTCCGGATCAAAGGCGTTGCCGGTTTCCTCGAACGCGGCGAAGGCATCGGCATCCATGACCTCGGACCACATGTAGCTGTAGTACCCGCTGGAATAGCCATCGCCCGAGAACACGTGGGCGAAGTGCGGGGTGGCGTGGCGCATGGCGATGGCGTGGGGCATGCCGAGGCCGGCCAGGATCTCGGCCTGTTTGGCCATCGGATCGGCCGGGGCCGGGCCGTCGTGGAACTCCAGGTCGACCATGGCCGAGGCCACGTATTCCACCGTCTGGAACCCCATGTCGTAGGTTTCCGCCGCCAGCAGCCTGTCCAGCATGTCCTTCGGCATCGGCGCGCCGGTCTCGGCATGGGTGGCGAACGTCTCCAGCACGTCGGGCACCGTCAGCCAGTGTTCGTAAAGCTGGCTGGGCAGTTCCACGAAGTCGCGGGCAACAGAGGTGCCCGAGATGCTTTCATAGGTCACGTCCGACAGCATCTGGTGCAGGGCGTGGCCGAATTCGTGGAAGAGCGTGCGCGCATCGTCGAAGGACAGCAGCGCCGGGTCCCCCTTGGCGAAATTGCAGACGTTGATCACCACCGGGGCTTGTTCCTTCGGGAACTTCGCCTGGCTGCGCATGGCCGAGCACCAGGCCCCCGACCGTTTCGATCCCCGGGCAAAGTAATCGCCGATGAAGACCGCCAGGTGCTTGCCGTTGCGCGTGACCTCCCAGGCCCGGCAATCGGGGTGGTAGAGTGCGACGTCCAGCGGTTTGAACTCCAGCCCGAACAGCCGGTTGGCGCAGTCGAAGCTGGCCGCGATCATGTTGTCGAGCTGGAAATACGGCTTGAGCGCGGTTTCATCCAGGTCGTGGTCGGCCTTGCGCCGTTTCTCGGAATAATAGTGCCAGTCCCAGGGTTCCAGCGGGCCGTTCACGCCGTCCTCGGCCAGCATGGTCGTCAGCACCTGGGCATCGCGCTCGGCCGCGGCCCGGGCCGGGGTCCAGACGTCCATCAGCAGCTGGCGCACGCGGGCCGGGTCCTGGGCCATCTCGGTTTCCAGCTTGTAGGCCGCAAAGGTGTCATAGCCGAGCAGGTGGGCGCGTTCCTCGCGCAGGGCCAGGATCTCGGCGGCGATGGCCCGGTTGTCCGTCTCGCCCCCGGTCGCCCCGCGCGACACCCAGGCCCGCCAGGCCTTTTCACGCAGGTCCCGGCGCGGCGAGAACTGCAGGAACGGGGTGATCAGCGACCGCGAGGTCGTCACCACCGGGCCGGGTGCGCCCTTTTCCTCGCCCGCCGCCCGGGCCGAGGCCACGACGAAATCGGGCAGGCCTTCCAGGTCGTCCTCGGCCAGGTCCATGAACCAGCCCCGCTCGTCGGCCAGCAGGTTCTGGGTGAATTGCGTGCCAAGCTCGGCCAGGCGGGATTTCACGGCCGTCAGGCGCTCGGCCTCGGCACCATCCAGGGCCGCGCCGGCGCGCACGAAGCTGCGGTGGGTCAGCATCAGCACGCGCTGCTGCTCGTCGGTCAGGCCGGCCGTCTCGTGCTCCTGCCAGACCGTGTCGATCCGCTGGAACAGGGCCTTGTTGGACGTGATGGCCGAGAAATGCGCCGACAGCTTGGGCGAAAAGTCGCGCTGCAGGGCTTCGCGCTTGGGGTTGCTGTCGGCCCCGGCCAGGGTGAAGAACACCGACAGCACCTTGTCGAGCGCCTCTCCGGCGGCCTCCAGCGCGCCCACCGTGTTGACGAAATCGGGGGTGGCAGGGTCGGCGGCGATGGCCGAGATCTCGGCGTCGTGGGCGGCCAGGGCCTCATCCAGGGCGGGGGCGAAATCATCGTCGGAAATCGTGTCGAAAGGGGCCAGTTCGAACGGCGTCGACCAGGTGGCAAGGATCGGGTTGGACATGTGGATCTCCTTTGCTGCTGAAGCTAGGCACGCAGGCGCCCGGCGTCCAGAGATCACCTGAGAACTTGTGCCCGTTAGCCGCGCCCCTTTCCGCCATGGCAGACCGGGCAGTCGGGCCGCGGTTTCAGCCCGATGGTCCGGGTCTCGCCGTAAAGCGCGTCGTAGATCAGCATCTGGCCGCGCAAGGCTTCGCCGGCCCCGGTGATCACCTTGACCGCCTCGACCGCCATCATCGCACCCACGACCCCGGGCAAGGGCCCAAGCACGCCCGCCTCGGCACAGGACGGGGCCAGCCCGGGGGCCGGGGCCTCGGGGAAGATGCACTGGTAACACGCGCCCCCGAAGGCCGGGTCAAAGACCGACAGCTGGCCTTCCCATTGCGACAGGGCGCCGGAAATCAGGGGCTTGCCCAGGCCGACAGCCACCCGGTTGGCCAGGTAGCGCGTGTCGAAATTGTCCGTGCCGTCCAGGATCACGTCATAGTCGGCGAACAGGGCCTCGGCCCCCTCGGCCTCCAGCCGCCGGTTATAGGGCCGGACGGTGACATAGGGGTTCTGGGCCTCCATGGCCACTTTGGCCGAAAACACCTTGGGCATGCCGATGCGGACGTCGTCGTGGATCACCTGGCGCTGCAGGTTGGCGTTTTCGACCACGTCGTCATCGATCACCCCGATGGTGCCCACGCCCGCCGCCGCCAGGTATTGCAACGCCGGAGCCCCAAGCCCCCCGGCCCCGATCACCAGCACGCGCGCCTCCTTCAGGCGCTTCTGACCCGGACCGCCCAGCTCGCGCAGAACGATGTGGCGGGCATAGCGCTCCAGCTCGGTTCCGGAAAACCGGCCCGGCTTGACCTCGCGCCGCGCGTCGCCCTGGTCCGCCTTCGCCTTCAGCCAGACCAGCCCGGTCCGGTAGAGCAGCACCAGCGCGCCAAACAGCCCCACCAGCAGCCACAGCGCCGGCTCGCGCCCGGTGATCTCTCGCAGCGGATGGCCCGCGGGCAGCACCACGTTGATCGCCAGGGCCGTCAGCCAGACCAGCCCCACCGCCTGCCAGCGCCCGCGCACCGGCACCTTCATCGCCGCCCCCACGCCCCACAGCACGGCGGCACATGCCAGAACCAACAGCATCAGCCCACCCCGGTCGAGCCGAACCCGCCCGCGCCGCGCGCACTCTCCGACAACGCACCCACCGGTTCGAAGACCGCCCGCACCACGGGGGCCACCACCATCTGCGCGATCCGGTCGCCATGTGCCACCACGAACGGCCCGTCTCCCATGTTCATCACGATCACCCCCAGCGGCCCCCGGTAATCCCAGTCGATCGTCCCCGGCGCGTTCGGCAGCACGATCCCGTGCTTCAGCGCCAGCCCCGAGCGCGGCCGGATCTGCACCTCGTAGCCATCCGGGATCTCCAGCCGCAGCCCCGTCGGCACCAACACCCGCGCGCCCCGGGCAAGCTCCAGAACACCCCGGTCCGCCAGGTTCGCCCGCAGATCGGCCCCCGCCGCCCCAGCCGTTGCATAACCCGGCAAGGGCACCGCCTCATCCGCGCCCGGCTCGCGCAGAACCCGGATCGTCACCATGCCCGTACCCCCGTCTTCATCTTTGCCCAAATACGCATGTCCGACGCCGCCACGGGCACGCACGCCGGGCAAACACGCCCCGCCTCACGCATCCTGCAACGCCCCGGCAATGCGCCCGGCCAACTGCCGCGCGACCTCGGTCTTGCTCATGCGCGGCCAGCTTTCGGCCCCGTCCGCCGTGATCAGCACGACCGCGTTCTCCTGGCCGCCCATGATCCCCGTCGCCGGGCTCACGTCATTGGCCACGATCCAGTCGCACCCCTTGCGCGCCCGCTTCGCCGTTGCATGCGCAACCACGTCATCGGTCTCGGCCGCAAAGCCCACCACCAGGCCCGGCCGCCCCGCCCCCATCTGCGACACGCCCGCCAGGATGTCGGGGTTCTCGGCCAGCTCCAGCGCCGGCAGCCCGTCGCGCGTCTTCTTCAGCTTGCGGTCCGACGCGCTGGCCACCCGCCAATCCGCCACCGCCGCCGCAAAGACCCCCGCATCGACCGGCAGAGCCTCGGCCACCGCCGCCTGCATCTCGCGCGCGCTTTCGACCCGGACCACCCGCACCCCGGCCGGCGGGGGCACGTCGGCCGGCCCGGTCACGAAAATCACCTCGGCCCCCAGCGCCGCCAGGGCCGCCCCGATCGCCGTGCCCTGCGCCCCCGAGGACCGGTTCGCGATATACCGCACCGGGTCGATCGGCTCGTGGGTCGGCCCCGAGGTCACCAGGATCCGCCGCCCCGTCAGGGGCCCGTCGGCCAGCGCCGCGCCCACTGCCTCGACGATCTCCATCGGCTCGGCCATGCGGCCCGGCCCGAACTCGCCGCAGGCCATCGCCCCGTCGCTCGGCCCCACGACCCGGATGCCATCGCCCTGCAGAACCGCCAGGTTCCGCTGCGTCGCCGGATGCTCCCACATGCGCACGTTCATCGCCGGGGCCACCAGCACCGGCGTATCGGTCGCCAGCAACAGGGTCGAGGCCAGGTCATCGGCCAGCCCCTGCGCCATCTTCGCCATCAGGTTCGCCGTGGCCGGGGCCACCACCACCAGGTCGGCCGAGCGCGACAGCTGGATATGGCCCATCTCGGCCTCGGCGGTCAGGTCGAACAATTCAGTGAACACCTTCTCTCCGGCCAGGGCCGAGATCGACAGGGGCGTCACGAATTCCGCCGCCGCCCGGGTCATGACCGGCGTCACGCTGGCCCCCCGCTCGGTCAGCTGGCGGATCAGATCATGGCACTTGAAGGCCGCGATACCGCCGCCGATGATCAGAAGGATGCGCTTTCCGGCCAGCATGGCTTACCTCGTCACAGCTGTTCGCCCCGACAATAGGCATCCGCACCGGCAGGGACCAGAGCCGAAGACCAACGCCACCGCCCTGCCCCGCTCACAGGGGCTTTACCCGTCCTTGGCAAACCCGGCGCAGGGATCGTCGCGCTCGACCGCCGGGCTGTCGGCTGTCGCATCGAACACGCCCGCCGGCGCCCCGTCCTCGCCTTGGCCAAAGCTCGCGATGACCGGCACCGGCACCGCCCGCGCCAGGTAGACCGGCGCGCCCCGGTCCGACCGGGCATGGCCATTGCCGGTGATCACCACCACCGGCCCGCCCGTGTCCGCCAGCGCCACCGCCGCGGCCCGCGCCAGGCTGGCATCGCGCAGGCGCTGGATGTCGACCATCACCGGCAGCATGGTTTCGGGCAGCGCGTCGCAATGGGCGCTCAGCTGCATCGCCTCGCGCGCGGCCTGTTCATCGCCCGGCAAGGGCAGATCCAGCCCGTAACGCGCCGCATCCTCGGCCCCGAACCAGGCCGCAACGCCCTCGTTCATCGCCGCCCGGGCGGCGTCTCGAGGAACACCCCCGCCATAGACACGCGCCGTGGGCGATGCCGCGAATATCGGGTAATACAGGGAAAAGTCAGGCCAGCCGCTGTCGGCCCAGCCGATGGCCGTTTCCAGGGCCTCGGCGTTTTCCATCAACTCGGGCAATGCCCGCGCGCCCTGCTCGGGCGTCAGCATTTCAAAGACCAGAGCCGCCGGAGCCAAGGCCCCGGTGATCTCGGCCTGGCGGGCGTGATGGGCAGGATTGTCGTGGATTTCGCCAAGAAAGACCACGTCGGCCCCCTCCAACCCCTCGGGCACGGAACTGGCGAAAGCCGGCGACGCGCAAAGGGCGATGGCAAGGGCTATGTGTTTCATGCAAGCAGTTGTTGCACCTCGCCCGATTGGCCTTCAAGCGTTTTCCGCATCTTCACGAAGGCCGCCGCTTCCAGCTGGCGCACCCGTTCCTTCGACAGCCCCAGCTCGGTCCCGAGGCTTTCCAGCGTCCGGGGATCCTCGCGCAGCTTGCGCTCGCGCACGATGAACCGCTCGCGGTCGTTCAGCCCGTCCAGAGCCTCGACCAGCCAGCCGCGCAGGCGCAGCGTGTCATGGTCGATGGCCACCGTCTCGGCCGCCTGCGCCCGGTCGTCTTCCAGCGCCTCGATCCACTCGCGACCCTCTTCATCCGTCGATTGCGGCGCGTTCAACGAGAAATCCGACCCCGACAGCCGGCCGCGCATCATGTCCACGTCATGGACCGGCACGCCGATCTCAGTGGCGATCAGTTGGTGCAGCTGGTCCCGGTCCAGCGACATCCCCGACGAGGCCGCCTCGCGTTCCAGCCGCGCCTGCACCCGGCGCATGTTGAAGAACAGCGATTTCTGGGACGAGGTCGACCCCGTCCGCACCATCGACCAGTTGCGCATCACGTAATCCTGGACCGAGGCCCGGATCCACCAGACCGCATAGGTCGAAAACCGCACGCCCCGGTCCGGGTCGAACTTGTCGGCGGCCTTCATCAGGCCCAGCCCCGCCTCCTGGATCAGGTCGTTCATCGGCGCGCCGTAGCGCTTGAACTTGGCCGCCATCGAAATGGCCAGCCGCATGTAGGCGGTGATCAGGCGGTGCAGGGCCTTTTCGTCACGGTGGTCGCGCCAGGCATAGGCCAGGGCCAGCTCCGTCTCCGCGTCAAGCAGTTCCGCTTGCATTGCCTGGCGGGACAAGGTCATGTCCCGGGGTGTGTCCAGCGCCATGTCGACCCCCTGTTCTGTCCGTCAGCGCGGCCGCCTTGGGTGCGGCCTCACTAGGAAGACGCGCGAAAGCGCAAAAAGGATCATTCCAGGAGCAAAAAAACTTTGTCCCAGCCGTTCACATTCGTGTTAGGTGGCGCCGCTTCGGGGAAATCGGCCTATGCCGAACAGCTGGTCACATCCGCTCCTCCGCCCTGGACCTACATCGCCACGGCCCAGGCCTATGACACTGAAATGGCGTCCAAAATCGACATTCATAGGGCCCGGCGCGGGCCCGGCTGGGTAACGGTCGAGGCCCCCCTGACCCTGCCTTCCGCCCTCGCAACCCAATCCTCCGGCGTCGTGTTGGTCGATTGCGTCACGCTCTGGCTGTCGAACCTCCTGCTGGCCGAGACCGACCCCGAACCCGAAACCCGCGCCCTGCTGGACGCGATCAAAGCGGCCCCGGTGCCTGTCGTCGTGGTCAGTAACGAGGTCGGCCAGGGCGTGGTTCCCGCCCATGCGCTTGGCCGCCGGTTCCGCGAGGCGCAAGGCCGGCTGAACATCGCCCTCGCCGCCCAGGCGGACTGTGCGGTCCAGATCGTCGCCGGCCTGCCCAACGTGCTGAAAGGCGCGCCATGACCCGCCTGTTCCTCGTCCGTCACGGGCCGACCCATGCCAAGGGCATGGTCGGCTGGACCGACCTGCCTGCCGATCTGTCGGACACCGCCGCCCTCGACCGGCTGTCGGCGCACTTGCCGGACGACGCCCTTGTCATCTCGTCCGACCTGCAGCGCTGCACGGCCACCGCCGATGCCATCGCCCGGGGCCGCCGGCGCCTGCCCCACGATCCGGACCTGCGCGAGATCCACTTCGGCGCATGGGAGATGCGCCAATTCGACGAGGTCCACGCCGAAGATCCCGACCACATTTCGGCCTTCTGGCAGAACCCCGGCCTTGTCACCCCGCCCCAGGGCGAAAGCTGGCACCAGATGCGCGCGCGATCCGACGCCGCCATCGACCGGCTGATCGCCGCCCATACCGGGGCCGACCTGGTCGTTGTCGCCCATTTCGGCATGATCCTGGGCCAGGTCGAACGCGCGCTTTGCATCCCCACGACCGAGGCCTTTGCCCGACGCATCGACAACCTCTCCGTCACCGAGCTGACCCACACGACCGGCGGCTGGACCGTCGGCCAGGTCAATCACCGGCCCTGACCAGACCCTGACCGGACCTTGACCAGGCGCGCGGGATCGTCTCCGGAAAGCGGGGTGGGCGGGCGGGCGCTTTCCGGAGTCGATCCCGCCCCTCGCCACGCGCACGCCGTTTGGTGATGACCCTCCGCACAAAACGGCATTGGACCCAACGTCAACACCCCGCCTAACCTGGCCCCATGACCTATGACCTCTTCCTCGGCGACCGCATGTATTCCAGCTGGTCCCTGCGTGGCTGGCTCGCCTGCGTTGCATTCGACCTGCCCGTTACCACCCATTTCGTCGGCCTCTATTCGGGCACCATGGCCCAGGATCTGGCCCCCCTCGCCCCGGCCCGGCTGGTCCCCGTGCTGCGCACGCCCGACGGCACCGTGATCGGCGAAAGCCTGGCCCTGGCCGAAACCCTGGCCGAGCGCCATCCCGACGCCGGTCTCTGGCCCGCCGATCCCGCCCAGCGCGCCACTGCCCGCTGGCTCTGCGCCGAGATGGTCGCCGGGTTCCAGGCGCTGCGCGGTGCCTGCCCGATGCAATTCCAGCGCATCTACCGGGGGTTTGCCGCATCCGATGCCGTCCGCGCCGACCTGGCCCGCATCGAGACCCTCTGGACCCATGCCCGGACCGTCTCGGGCAGCGACACCGGCTGGCTCTTCGGAACCTACAGCCTGGCCGACGTCTTCTACACACCCGTTGCCGCCCGCATCATCGGCTACGACCTGCCCGTCAGCCCAGAGGCCTGCGCCTATTGCCAGGCCCTGCTGTCCACCGGCCCCGTCCGACAATGGCGCCAGGACGCCGCCCAGGTCACCTACGATCCCGAACCCTATCCCCAGAACCTGTCCGGGGACCCCTGGCCCATCGCCTGATACACGTCCGGATCTCCGACCGGCCGGAGATCCGTTAACCCTTTCTCAACCATCCGGCGGCTAGCCATATCCCGTTACCCATGAAACGGGGGCTCCCATGGTCGCGCGCACCTACACGGTCGCATTCGAAGGCATCCAGGCCCGCCTGGTCGAGGTCCAATGCGCCATCACCGCCGGCCTGCCCGCCTTCGCCGTGGTCGGCCTGCCCGACAAGGCCGTGTCCGAGGCCCGTGAGCGTGTCCGCAGCGCACTGACAACCATGTCGGTCGCCCTTCCCTCCAAGCGCATCACCATCAACCTCTCGCCCGCCGACCTGCCCAAGGAAGGCCCGCATTTCGATCTGCCCATCGCCCTCGCCCTTCTGGCCGCACTCGACATCATCCCGCCCGACACCGCCGAACAGACCGTGTCACTTGGCGAGCTGTCGCTCGACGGCACACTTGTCCCCGTGCCGGGAGCCCTGCCCGCCGCCATGACCGCGGCCGACGACGACCGCCAACTGCTGTGCCCTCGGTCCTGCGGGGCCGAAGCCGCCTGGGTCGGCGCGGCCCACGTGCTTGGCGCCGGCACGCTGGGCGACGCGGTCCGCCATTTCACCGGCCAGGCCCCGATCCCGCCTGCCCGGCGCGGCGAGGTGGATGCCAAGCCCTTCGGCAAGGACCTCAGCGACGTGAAAGGTCAGGAACGGGCCAAACGCGCGCTGGAAATCGCTGCCGCCGGCCGGCACCACCTGATGCTGGTGGGCACGCCCGGATCGGGCAAGTCCATGCTGGCCGCCCGCCTGCCCAGCCTGCTGCCTCCGTTGACACCGGCCGAGGCGCTGGAAACCTCGATGGTGCATTCCCTTTGCGGGTTGCTGACGGACGGCGGCATCAGCCGGGTCCGCCCCTTTCGTGATCCACATCACACGGCCAGCCAGGTCGCCATCATCGGGGGCGGCCGGCGCGCGCAACCGGGTGAGGTCAGTCTGGCCCATAACGGTGTACTTTTTCTTGATGAGCTGCCGGAATTTTCGCGCCAGGTGCTGGAAACCCTGCGCCAGCCCGTCGAAACCGCAGAGGTCATGATCGCGCGGGCCAATGCCCATGTGCGCTATCCCTGCCGGTTCATGCTGATCGCCGCCGCCAATCCCTGCCGCTGCGGCTACCTGCACGATCCCGCGCGCGCCTGCGCCCGCGTGCCGGTGTGTGGAGAGGACTACCTTGGCCGGATCTCGGGGCCCCTGATGGACCGGTTCGACCTGCGGATCGAGGTGCCCCCGGTGCATTTCACCGATCTCGAGCAGGTGCGGGGCGGGGAAAGCTCGGCAGATGTGGCCGCCCGCGTGGCCGCCGCGCGGGACCGCCAGACGGCGCGGTTCGCCGACCGGCCCGGACTGCGCCAGAATGCCGATGCGGACGGCGACCTGCTGTCCGAGATCGCCTCCCCCGATGCCGAAGGGCGCGCCTTGTTGCAACGGATGGCCGAGCGGGTCGGCCTGTCGGCGCGCGGATATCACCGCGTCCTGCGGGTCTCGCGCACGATCGCCGACCTGGAGGCCTCGGATAATGTGCGCCGGCACCACGTGGCCGAGGCGCTCAGCTATCGCCTGACCACCCGGGAACCTGCCTGACGCCCGTTGTTACAGGCCCTTGCGAGCCTCGATCGCGTCCCACACCTTGCCGGCCACGTTGATGCCGTCGAAGCGCTCCAGCTCCTGGATACCGGTCGGCGAGGTCACGTTGATTTCGGTCAGGTAGCGGCCGATCACGTCGATCCCCACGAAGATCTGGCCCTTTTCCTTCAGCAAGGGGCCGATGGCAGCGCAGATCTCGCGGTCGCGCTCGGTCAGTTCCACCTTCTCGGGCCGGCCGCCCACATGCATGTTCGACCGCGTCTCCCCCTCGGCGGGCACACGGTTGATGGCCCCCACGCATTCGCCATCCACCAGGATCACCCGCTTGTCGCCCGCCGACACGTCCGGCAGGAACTTCTGCACGATCAGAGGCTCGCGCGAGAACCCGGTGAACAATTCGAACAGCGAGGTCAGGTTGCGGTCGTCCCGCGACAGCTTGAACACCCCGGCCCCGCCATTGCCGTAAAGCGGCTTGAGGATGATATCCCCGTGCTCCTGCCGGAACGCCTTGATGGTGTCCAGATCCCGGGCAATCGCCGTCGGAGGCGTCAGCTCGGGGAAGCGCAGAACCAGCAGCTTTTCGGGATAATTGCGCACCCAGAACGGATCATTGGCCACCAGTGTGCTGTCGGGCAGCATGTCCAGCAGATGGGTCGTGGTGATGTAATGCATGTCGAACGGCGGGTCCTGGCGCAGCCAGACCACATCGAAATCGGCCAGGTCGACCTTGCGCAGATCCTCCAGCACCGCCGGCTGGCCGGGCACTCGCTGAACCGTCATGTCCTGGCCCACCGCCGTCACGCGCCCGGTCTCGAAGGCCAGACCGTCCGGCGCGTAATAGAACAGCTCGTGCCCCCGCGCCTGGGCTTCTTCCGCCAGGCGGAAGCTGCTGTCGGCATTGATGTCGACCCCGGAAATCGGGTCCATCTGAAAGGCGATCTTCATCGGCGCGTCACTCCCCTTGGACCCGCCTTTCATGGCCCAGCGCAGAGGCGGGATCAATGGGGGGCCGGGCGATCAGACCGCGCCGAAGGCGTTTTCCACGATCTGATGACGTCCTTGTGCATCTACGAGCGCCACGTCAAAGCGCATCTCGGTCAGAAGTCCGCGCGGTTCACCTGCCACGAATTCCTCGGCCGACTGGCACAGCCGCGCCATCTGGCGGGCGCCAAGACGTTGCGCAGCCGTCGCGAAATCCCTGCTTTTCTTGACCTCGATGAAGATCAGGCCCTCGCCGTCCCGCGCGATCAGGTCGATTTCGCCGCCCCGCCCGCGCCAGCGCCGCCGCGCCACGGGAAAACCGCGCCGTTCGTAATCGCGGGCGATGCTGTCTTCCGCCGCCAGCCCGGCATGGTATTCGGTCCGCCCGCGTATCCGTCTGGTCATGCCCTGCCCTTTTCCAGTTTCAAAGCCGCCTGGTACACCTGTCGCCGGGGCAGCCCATGCGCCCGCGACACCAGGTCCGCGGCATCGCGCACGGTCATATTCTCCAGCGCCTGCTTCAGATCCGTTTCTAGGTCAGCTTCATTAAGATTGGGTTTTCCCGCCCGGTCCACCAGCAGGACGATTTCCCCTTTCACCGGGGCCTCGGCCAGGTCTCGGGCCAGCTCTGACAGGGGCTTGCGGCGCAATTCCTCGAATTTCTTGGTCAGTTCCCGGGCCAGCACCGCCGGGCGATCAGGCCCGAGGATCTCGGCCGCGTCGGCCAGGGTCTGGGCCACCCGCTTGGGCGATTCGTAGAACACCAGCGTACCGGGCACATCCTGCAATTCGCTCAGCCGGTTGCGCCGGGCCGCCTTGGCCGAGGGCAGGAACCCGTCGAAAAAGAAGGCATCCGTGGGCAATCCGCCAAGCGTCAGCGCCGTGACCACCGCCGACGGCCCGGGCGCGGCCGTGACCAGGTGGCCCGCCTCGGCTGCCGCCCGCGACAGCCCGTAGCCCGGGTCCGCGATCAGCGGCATGCCCGCTTCGGAGGCATAGGCAACCGATTGCCCATCCGCCAGCGCCCCCAACAGCCGGGCCGTGGCCCCGTCTCCGCTATGGTCATGATAGCTTTGCACCTGCCGCCCGTTCAGCGGCACCCCGTGAATATCCATCAGGTGCCGCAGGCTGCGCGTGTCCTCGGCGGCCAGCACATCGGCCGAGGCCAGCACGTCGAGCGCCCGCAGCGTGATGTCCCGGGCCGACCCGATCGGCGTGCCGACAAAGTACAGTCCGGGCGCCAGCGACACGGTGCGGAAATTCAATGGTAGACCCTCCTTCATTGATCTTTATTATTTCACTGACAACAAGGCGGCGGCGCGCCGCCCGCAACAGTTGGAGTGTCCTTTGTCCATGCTTGCCTTTTNCGCCCCCGCCCGCAAGGCGGTGCTCCGGGGGGCCGCCGTCGTCGCGGCCCTGGCCCTGGCCGCCTGTGAACCCGGTCCCATCGGCGGCGGACCATCGGTGAACACCTCTGGCCCCGTTGCGGTGGCCCTGCTGGTGCCGAAATCCTCGTCCACCCAGGGCGATGGCGTGCTGTCGGCCAGCCTGGAAAACGCTGCCCGCCTGGCCATTGCCGACCTGCAGGGCGCCCAGATCGACCTGCGCGTCTACGACACCGCCGGCAGCGCCACCACCGCCGCGGCCGTGGCCACCCAGGCCGTCAACGAGGGGGCCAAGATCATCCTCGGCCCGCTGCGCGCCGATGCCGCCAATGCCGTGGGCGTGGCCGTCGCCGGCCAGGGCGTGAACGTGCTGTCGTTTTCGAACAACACCCAGATCGCCGGGGGCAACGTCTTTGTCCTGGGCAACACCTTTGAAAACACCGCCGGCCGGCTGGCCAGCTATGCCGCCAAGCAGGGCAAGCGCAAGATCGTCGTCGTGCATTCCTCGGACGTGGCCGGCCAGCTGGGCCGCAACGCCATCCAGCAGGCCGTGGCCAGCACCCAGGCCAGCGTCGTGGCCTCGGTGCCCTATGACCTGTCGCAGCAAAGCGTGATCGATTCCGTGCCCCAGATCACCTCGGCGATCTCGTCGAACGGGGCCGATGCGCTGTTCCTGACCTCGACCACCGCCGGGGCCCTGCCGCTCTACTCGCAACTGCTGCCCGAGGCCGGCGCGCCTCCGGGAACGGTCCAGTACATGGGCCTGGCCCGCTGGGACATCCCCGCCCAGACCCTGAACCTGCCCGGCGTCCAGGGCGGCTGGTTCGCCCTGCCCGATCCGGCGACCTCGCAGCTGTTCAGCCAGCGTTATTCCGCGGCCTATGGCGGCGCGCCCCACCCGATCGCCGGGCTGGGCTATGACGGTATCGCGGCCATCGGCGCGCTGGTCTCGTCGGGCAAATCCAACGCCCTGACCGCCGGGGCGCTGACCCAGGGGGCCGGGTTCCAGGGTGTCTACGGCGCCTTCCGCCTGCTGCCCTCGGGCGGCAACGAACGGGCCCTGGCCATCGCCACCATCCGCGACAAGCAGATGACCATCATCGACGCGGCTCCCCGCAGCTTTGGCGGGCTGGGGCTGTAAGCCCCGCCCCCCTGACCTGGCCCCACCCGGGGCCACGCCACACCACGAAAGACGCCTCGCACGATGTCCGACGAAATTACCCATACCAAGCCGGACCTTGCGACCGCGCCTGACACCCCTGCGGGACCCTTCGGGGGCCCGCAGCCCGAGGGCCCGCTGCTCTGCGCGCCCGACCTGATTTTCGATGCCAAGACGGTCTTTGCCGAGATCGAGGCGCTGGCCCACGACAAGCCCGCGCCCTCCGACCTGCAATCGGGCGTGGTCGCCATCCTGACCGAGGCGATGACCCGCGGCCGCGACGCCATAGCCCTGGCCTTCGCCGCCGATCCCTTCGCCGCGCGCCCCCTGACCCGGTCCTACACCTACCTGACCGACGGGCTGATCGCCGCGACCTTCCACACGGCGACGGCCCACCTGCACCCGCTGCCCAACCCCACCGCGACCGAGCGCATCGCCGTGGTCGCCGTCGGCGGCTATGGCCGGGGCGAAATGGCCCCGTTTTCCGACGTCGACCTGCTGTTCCTGACGCCCTACAAGATCACCGCCTGGGCCGAGAGCGTCATCGAGTCGATGCTCTACATGCTGTGGGACCTGAAGCTGAAGGTCGGCCACGCCAGCCGCACCATCAAGGATTGCATCCGGCTCGGCCGCGAAGATTTCACCATCCGCACGACCTTCCTGGAACACCGCTTCCTGACCGGCGACACCGCGCTGGCCGGCGAACTGGCCGCGCGCCTGCACAGCGACCTCTTTTCCGGGGGCAGCCGCGATTTCATCGAGGCCAAGCTGGAGGAACGCGAAAAGCGCCACAAGCGCCAGGGCGCGCGCTACATGGTCGAACCCAACGTCAAAGAGGGCAAGGGCGGCCTGCGCGACCTGCAATCGCTGTTCTGGATCGCCAAGTACCTGCACGGGGTCCAGAACGCCGCCGAACTGGTGCCCCTCGGCGTCTTCCGCCCCGAGGAATTCGAAAGCTTTGCCGCCGCCGAAAGCTTCCTGTGGGCCGTGCGCGCCCACCTGCACCTGCTGGCCGGCCGCCCGAGCGAGAAACTGACCTTCGACATGCAGGTCGAGGTCGCCCAGCGCCTGGGCTACACCGACAAGGCCGGCCGCCGCGCGGTCGAGGTCTTCATGCAGGATTACTTCCGCCACGCCACCCGCGTCGGCGACCTCACCCGCATCTTCCTTACCAAGCTTGAAGCCAAGCACGTCCGCTCCGGCCCCCTGATCGACCGCCTGCTGCGCCGCAAGCCCAAGCTGCGCCCGGGCTACAAGCTGGAACACAACCGGCTCGCGATCGAGGACAACAAGGCCTTCCTGTCCGACAAGCTGAACCTCTTGCGCCTGTTCGAGGAAGGCCTGCGCACCGACCTGCTGATCCACCCCGACGCCATGCGCCTGGTGGCCGCCAACCTGCACCTGATCGACGACGACATGCGCAACGATGACGAGGCCGCCCGCCTGTTCATCGACATGCTGCTGCAACACGGCAATCCCGAACGCGCCCTGCGCCGGATGAACGAACTGGGCGTGCTGGCCGCCTTCCTGCCCGAATTCGAACCCATCGTCGCGATGATGCAGTTCAACATGTATCATTCCTATACCGTCGACGAACACACCATCCAGTGCATCGGCCAGCTGGCCCGGGTGGAACGGGGCGAGCTGGAAGAGGACCTGCCCGTTTCGACCCGCGCCATCCACAACGGCATCAACCGCAAGGTCATGTACATCGCCCTGCTGCTGCANGACATCGGCAAGGGCCGGCCCGAGGATCANTCGATCCTGGGNGCCGANATCGCCCACGTGGTCTGCCGCCGNCTGGGCCTGACNCTNGANGAATGCGANNNNGTNGAATGGCTGGTNCGCANCCACCTGCTGATGTCNGACATGGCCCAGAAACGCGACATCGCCGANCCNCGNACGGTNNCCGATTTCGCCNCNGCCGTGGANANCAAGAAACGGCTNGACCTGCTGCTGNTNCTGACGGTCTGCGANATCCGNGGCGTNGGCCCCGANATCTGGAACAACTGGAAGGCCTCGCTGATCCGCGCGCTNTANCGCCAGACCGCCCGNNCNCTGGANTCCGGCACCGACCAGNTCACCCGCGNNACCCGCGAGNCCGAGGCCATCGCCNNNCTGCGNNNNGNNCTGCACGACTGGCCCGCCCGCCAGCTNGAAGCCGAGATCNACCGCCATTACCCGCCCTACTGGCAGGGCCTGCACATCACNGCCCACNTGGTCTTTGCCCGGCTCATGCGCGANCTGGNCAGCNGCCGGCGATCCGGCNGANATNNGCATCGACCTGCANCCCGAGGAAGACATGGACGTCACCCGGGCCTGCNTNGCNATGGTCGACNACCCNGGNATCTTCGCCCGNCTNGCNGGNGCNCTGGCNCTNGTCGGGGCCAANATCTGCGACGCGCGNACCTANACGACCAAGGACGGCTACGTNNCGGCNACCTTCTGGATCCAGGACCACGACGGCAACCCNTNCGAGGTCTCGCGCCTGCCNCGCCTGACCCAGATGATCCACCGCACGCTCAANGGCGAGGTCNTNGCCCGCGAGGNACTGAAATCNCGCGACAAGATCAAGCCGCGCGAANAGGCNTTCNAGGTGCCNACNNNGGTCATCTTCGACAACGACGGNTCNGACATCTANACGATCATCGAGGTCGACACCCGCGACCGGCCCGGCCTGCTTTATGACCTGGCCCGGTCCCTCTCCGAGGCGAATATCTACATCGCCTCCGCCGTGGTCGCGACCTACGGTGAACAGGCCGTCGACACCTTCTACGTCAAGGACATGTTCGGGCTGAAATTCCAGACCCCGTCTAAGCAGCGCCGGCTTGAGGAACGGCTGATCAAGGCGGTGGCCGACGGCGCCGAACGCGCCGCCAAATGAAGCCCATACGCCTGATGTCCGGCTTCCTCACGGTGGGGGGCTGGACACTGCTCAGCCGCGTGCTGGGGTTTGTCCGCGACGCCATGATCCTGGCCTTTCTGGGCACCGGGCCGCTCTACCAGGCCTACGTGGTGGCCTTCCGCCTGCCCAACATGTTCCGCCGCTTCTTCGCCGAGGGCGCCTTCAACATGGCCTTCGTGCCGATGTTCTCAAAGAAGCTCGAAGCGGGCGACGGGTCTGGGGACGGATCTCGGGAAGCGGCCCGCGACTTCGCCGAAGAAGCCCTCTCGGCCCTCGCCGCCGTCCTGATCGTGCTGACCCTGCTGGCCCAGCTGGCCATGCCCTGGCTGATCCTGGCCCTGGCCTCGGGGTTCAAGGGCCAGCCCCAGTTCGCCCTGTCGGTGGATTTCGGGCGCATTGCCTTTCCCTACATCCTGTTCATCTCGCTCGCGGCCCTGCTGTCGGGCGTGCTGAACGCCACCGGCCGGTTTGCCGCCGCCGCCGCCGCCCCGGTGCTGCTGAACGTGCTGCTGATCGCTGCCATGACCGGCGCCTACCTGGTCGGAGGCGACGTGGCCCGGGCCCTTGTCTGGGGCATTCCGGTCGCCGGCGTGGCACAGATGGCCCTGGTCTGGATCGCCGCCCGGCGCGCGGGCTTCGACCTGCGCCCCCGCCTGCCCCGCCTGACGCCCGAGGTCAGACGCCTGGTGCGCATCGCCATCCCCGCGGCCCTTGCGGGCGGGGTGGTGCAGATCAACCTGCTGGTCGGCCAGCAGGTGGCGTCCTATTTCGACAAGGCCGTGGGCTGGCTCTTTGCCGCCGACCGGCTCTACCAGCTGCCGCTCGGGGTGGTGGGCATTGCCATCGGCGTGGTGCTGCTGCCCGACCTGTCGCGCCGGCTCGCGGCCGAGGATCACGACGGCAGCCGAGACGCGCTCAGCCGCGCGGCCGAGGTCTCGCTGGCGCTCACCCTGCCCTGCGCCGTGGCGCTGGTGGTGATGCCCCTGCCGCTGGTGTCGGTCCTGTTCGAACGCGGCGCAACCACACCGGCCGACAGCGCGGGCATCGCCCAGGCGGTGGCCATCTACGGGCTCGGCCTGCCGGCCTTCGTGCTGCAAAAGATCTACCAACCTCTGTTCTTCGCGCGCGAGGACACCCGATCGCCCTTCCGCTACGCGCTCGCTGCCATGGGCGTGAACGCGGCCATCGCCATGGGGCTCGCCCCGGTGCTCGGCTGGACGGCCCCGGCCTGGGCCACGACGCTGGCGGGCTGGGCCATGGTCGCCCTGCTGATCCGCGGCGCCCGCCCGATGGGAGACATCGCCCGCTTCGACGCCCGCTTCCACGCCCGCATCTGGCGCATCCTCGCCGCATCCCTTTTGATGGGCGCCGTCTGCTGGCTGGCAACCCGTGCCCTGGACCCGTTCCTCTACACCCCCGGCCTGCGCTACATCGCCCTCGCCGTGCTGATCCTGGCTGGAGCCATGTCCTATTTCGCCATCGCCCACGTGATCGGAGCCCTGCGCCTGTCGGAATTCAAACGGGCGTTCAAAAGGTCCTGACGTGGCGCGGGCGGCGCATGCGGGATGTGCGTATTTGGGCAAAGATGAAGACAGGGGACAGCGCGTCCACTCCTTACCGGTTCGTTAATTCGCCGCTGTAAGCCATTGATATTAAACAGGTGGCAAAGTGTCCCACGCGTGGGACATGTCCCGTCCCCCATCTTCATCTTTGCCCAAATACGCCGGCGACCGGCCCGCCCGAAAGCGCGCCGGTCCGGCAAGGGTCAGTCGCGCCGGATCTTCGCCCGGATCGACGCCCATCCTCCGGGAGCCAGGAAAAAGCTCAACCCGAAACCCGCGGCGAACCCTACGAGGTCGGCCACCCAATCCCCGGTGCCGCCGAAGATCAGCCCGAAGAGCAGCTGGATCCCCAGAAGCGCCCCGATCAGCGTGAAGGCCCGGGCCTGGTTTTCCCCGACCGCGCCCAGCCCCCGCCAAAGCAGGAAGGTGAAGGCTCCGACCAGGCCGTAGTCGGGCGGAAAGGCGCCGCCCAGGGGGTAGGGATCGTTCAGGATCAGCCCGTAGGCGAAGGCTCCGACCGCGCCCGAGACCACGAAGATCGTCAGCATCTGCCATTGGCCGAACTTCTCGGCCACCATCTTGCCCAGGGCCAGCACGAAGACCCCGGCAATGGCCGCGTGGGTGATCGAGAAATGCACGAAGGGATAGCTGACAAACCGGATCAGGTGCTCGCCCGGCCAGACCCCGTTGGTCCGCATCCAGTCGAAGATGTCCCCCGAAAACGCATAGGTCTGAATAGCGGCCTGGCGCCAGCCGACCGCGCCCGGGCCCCCGACAAGCCCCGAAGCGCCCAGCGAAAAGATCGCCTCGGGCACCGCGATCGCGATGAACAACGCCACGACGACGGGTGGCAGCGGGTTGATCGCCGGTTCCTGTTGACCGTGAGACAAACGACGGATCCTTCCTCATTCAGACGTGACCCGGACCGGCCCATCGCCGGACCCGGGCTGCTTGACGGCACCAGACCCCATGGGTAAGCGCATGTCGCGACAGTTTCCAGACGGGAGAGATCACATGTCCGAGGCAGGGGCCACCCCGACAAGCTTCACGCCGCGCGTCTTTTCCGGCATCCAGCCGTCGGGCGGGCTGACGCTGGGCAATTACCTGGGCGCCATCAAGCGGTTCGTCGACATGCAGGGTCCGGAGTTCGAGACCATCTATTGCATGGTCGACCTGCACGCCATCACCGTCTGGCAGGATCCCGAAGCACTGACCCGCAACACGCGCGAGCTGTGCGCGGGCTTCATCGCCGCCGGGATCGACCCGACCCAGTCGATCCTCTTCAACCAGTCGCAGGTGCCCGAACATGCCCAGCTGGGCTGGCTGTTTTCCTGCGTGGCGCGCATGGGCTGGATGGGCCGGATGACCCAGTGGAAGGACAAGACGGCCGGGAAGAACGCCGAGGCGGCCTCGTTGGGGCTGTTTGCCTACCCCGCCCTGATGGCCGCCGACATCCTGGTCTACCACGCCACCCATGTGCCCGTCGGCGAAGACCAGAAACAGCACCTTGAACTGACCCGCGACATCGCGGCCAAGTTCAACCATGATTACGGCGTCGATTTCTTCCCCCTGACCGAACCGGTGATCGAGGGCGCGGCGACCCGTGTCATGTCCCTGCGCGACGGGTCGAAGAAGATGTCGAAATCCGATCCCTCGGACATGAGCCGGATCAACATGACCGACGATGCCGATGCCATCGCCAAGAAGATCCGCAAGGCCAAGACCGATCCCGAACCCCTGCCCGAGACGCTGGACGGGCTGAAGGAGCGGCCCGAGGCCCGCAACCTGGTCAACATCTACGCCGCCCTGGCCGACCAGAGCGCCGAGCAGGTGATCAGCGACCACGCCGGTCAGCAATTCGGCCAGTTCAAGCCCGCACTGGTGGACCTGGCCGTCGACCGGCTGGCGCCGATTTCCACCGAGATGGCCCGGCTGATGAACGACCCGGCGGAAATCGACCGGATCCTGGGCGCAGGCGCGGCCCGCGCGCGCGAGATCACCGCCCCGATTCTGCGCAAGACCTACGACATCGTGGGCATGGTCCCTCCTCCGGCCTGATCGCCGCCCTGCCCGACCCTTGGGCAGGGACGCCATTCCGGCCGCAGGCCTCCCCTGCTACACCGCTGGCACGGATCTGCTCTGGACCCCTGCCGACCCGCCCCCTAGGGTCCGGCCGTGAAAGGAGATCCACATGGCCGTCGGCACCAATATCCGCACCTATTTCAATGGAACCTGGCACGAGGGCGATGTGCCCGTGATGCGCGCCGCCGATCATGGCGCGTGGCTCGGCTCGAACGTGTTCGACGGGGCACGGCTTGCGCATGGCAAGACGCCGGATCTCGACAAGCATTGTGCACGGGTCAATGCCTCGGCCGAGGCGATGATGATCAAGCCCACGGTGACGGCCGAGGACATGGTGGCCATAGTGGCCGAAGGGCTGGCCCTGTATCCTGCGGACGCCGCCGTCTACATCCGCCCGATGTACTGGGCGATCCATGGCAATGCGTCAGCCGTCATGCCCGACATGGGGGAAACCGGCTTTGCCATCAGCCTGGAAGAAATTCCGATGGCACCGGAAACCGCCTCGACCACGCTGACGCGCACGCAATTCCGCCGCCCGGTTCTGGAAGATGCGGTGGTCAACGCCAAGGCCGGGGCGCTTTACCCCAACAACGCCCGCATGCTGGCCGAGGCCCGGGCGAAGGGGTTCGGCAACGCGCTGGTCGCCGATGCCCTTGGCAACGTGGCCGAAACGGCCACGGCGAATGTCTTCATGGCCAGGGACGGCGAGGTGTTCACCCCCGTGCCCAACGGCACCTTCCTGTCCGGCATCACCCGCGCCCGCCACATTGAAAACCTGCGGGCCGACGGGGTCACCGTGCACGAAACCGTGCTGAGCTTTGCCGATTTCCATGATGCCGACGAGGTCTTCCTGTCGGGCAACATGCAGAAGGTCACGCCGGTCAGCGCCTTTGACGATACCCAGTACCAGATCGGGCCGATCACCCGCCGGGTGCGCCAGCTGTACTGGGACTGGGCGGCCTCCACCTGACCCGCTGCGGCGCGGCTTGCGCGCGCCGGGGCGTTGCGCCATGATCCGCGCCACAGGAGAGGTCGGATGCGCAAGTTCCTCGTCGTGCTGGATGACAGCCGAGAATGCCTGAATGCCATGCGTTTCGCCGCCATGCGCGCGGCGAAGACCGGGGGAGGCGTGCAGATCCTGTCAATCATCCCGCCGGACGAATTCAACCACTGGATCGGTGTCGGCGACATCATGCGCGAAGAATCCCGCGAGCGGATCGAGGCGCATTTCGAGGTCTTCGCCAAGTGGATGCGCGACCGTCAGGGGATCGAGCCCGAGCTGGTGATCCGCGAAGGCGACAGCGTCGACGAGATCATCGCGCAGATCACCTCGGACCCGGAAATCGGCGTGCTGGTGCTGGGGGCCGGTGTCGACAAGAAAGGGCCCGGCCCGCTGGTCAGCCAGATGTCACGGTCCGCCGGGACCTTGCCGGTGCCGGTCACCATCGTGCCGGGCGACCTGAGCAAGGAAAAACTCGAAGAGATTACCTGAGACCGCAGCTTCCCCTCGCCCCGCGATCAGTTTATAATAGTTCTAAATCTTGACTTGCAGGCCCCAGGCCCGCATATCCCACAGGTGCAATCGGAGGCGCGTATGTTCATCCAGACGGAATCGACCCCAAACCCGGCCACGTTGAAATTCCTGCCCGGGCAGACCGTGCTTGAAGCCGGCACCGCCGACTTCCCCTCGGCCGAGGCGGCGGCGAAATCGCCACTGGCCGCGCGCATCTTCGCGGTCGACGGCGTGTCGGGCGTGTTCTTCGGCAATGACTTCGTGACCGTGACCAAGGCCGAGGCGACCGATTGGGACCACATCAAGCCCGCGATCCTGGGCGCGGTGATGGAACATTACCAGTCGGGCCAGCCGGTGATGGACGGGGCCGCGGCCGCAGCGCCCGCCCATGCGGAACACGATGGTGAAGACGGCGAAGTCGTCGGCCAGATCAAGGAGTTGCTGGACAGCCGCGTGCGTCCGGCGGTGGCCCAGGATGGCGGCGACATCACGTTCCACGGGTTCGACCGGGGCGTGGTCTACCTGCATATGCAGGGGGCCTGCGCCGGGTGTCCCTCGGCGACGCTGACGCTGAAGATGGGCATCGAAAACCTGCTGCGCCATTACATCCCGGAAGTGACCGAGGTGCGCCCGGTCCTGGTCTGACGTGACCGCCAGCGCACCTGTCATCCTCGCCTTCGACACCTCGGGGCCTCATGTCGCCGCCTGCCTGATGCAGGACGGCGACATTGTGCATGAGATGTCCGAACCCATGGCGCGCGGACAGGCCGAACGGCTGGTCCCGGCGCTGGAAGAGGTCCTGGCGCATACCGGGCAAAGCTGGGGGGACCTGGATGCGATCGGTGTCGGGGTCGGCCCGGGCAATTTCACCGGCATACGGATCTCGGTATCGGCCGCGCGGGGCCTGGCCCTGGGATTGGACATCCCGGCCGTGGGCGTCAGCACGCTGGAGGCCGTGGCCCTGACCGCCCCCCGGCCCGTGACCGCGGCCGCCTCTGCCAGCCGGGGGGGCGCCTTTTACCAGGTTTTCACGGCGGATGGCGCAGGCCCCCCGGGGCTGGAACATGCCGAGGGTGACGTGACCGGCTGGCAGATCCTGGCCGCCCGATCCGACCGCGACAGCCCCGTGATGGCCTTCGACGCCCCTTCCGACACATCAACCGAGACCCTGACCACCCAGCCGGACCACAGCCTGGTCGCCGGGATCGCGCGGATCGCCGCCACGCGGCACACCGACCCCGCCCTGCCCCGACCCGCGCCCTTGTACATCCGTCCCGCCGACGCCGCGCCGTCGCGGGACCTGCCTCCCGTGTTGCTCGATTGATCGGGCCCGCCGCCATGGCCGAGTTGCACGCGGCGGCCTTTGCCCACTCTCGCCCCTGGTCCGAAGCCGAATTCGAGGGCCTGCTGTCCGTGGCGGGCACGTTTTCCATCGGCCAGCCCATGGGCTTTGCCCTGGCCCGCGTCATCGGGGACGAGGCCGAACTGCTGACCATCGCCACCCATCCCGCCCACCGCCGCCACGGCATGGCCCGGTCACTGATGCGCGCCTGGGAAGCCGAGGCCACCGGCCGAGGCGCGGCCCGGGCCTTCCTGGAAGTGGCCTCGGACAACCCCGCCGCCCGGTCACTGTATGCAAGCTGCGGCTATCACCAGGCCGGGCAGCGCAAGGGCTATTACCGGCACGACGACGGCAGCACTGCCGACGCCCTGATCATGTCCAAGCGCCTGCGCACATAGTGCCGTGGGAAACCTTTGCGGCGGCAGCAAAAAGCGGTTGACCCTCCTCGCCGGCCTTGTCTTTGATTGATCCGATGATCACACCCGATCTGAAAAACGGATGGGCCGGGTTCCGCCACGCGCCCCAAAAGACAAACAACCGGGAGTTAACGAATATGACCGTGATGACGAAACTTCTTGGCGCTGCGACCGCTCTGGCGATCGGCGCCGGTGCCGCAGCGGCCGAACCGGCCGTGATCTTCGACCTGGGCGGCAAGTTCGACAAGTCGTTCAACGAAGCCGCTTTCAACGGCGCCAAGCGGTGGGCCGACGAGTTCGGCAGCAAGTTCCTTGAAATCGAACTGCAATCCGAAGCCCAGCGGGAACAGGCCCTGCGCCGGTTCGCCGAATCCGGCGCCAACCCGGTGATCACCACCGGTTTCGCCATGTCCGCTCCGCTGGCCGAGGTCGCGCCCGACTATCCCGACACCACCTTCGTCACCATCGACGGCTGGGTCGACGCGCCCAACGTGCTGACCATCGGCTTCACCGAACATGAAGGTTCGTACCTGGTCGGCATGCTGGCGGCGATGGCCTCGAAGACCGGCACCGTCGGCTTCATCGGCGGCATGGACGTTCCGCTGATCCGCAAGTTCGCCTGCGGCTATGCCCAGGGCGCCAAGGCCGTGAACCCCGATGCCACCGTCATCGCCAACATGACCGGCACCACCCCGTCGGCCTGGAACGACCCGGTCAAGGGCTCGGAACTGACCAAGGCCCAGATCAGCCAGGGCGCGGACGTGGTCTATGCCGCGGCCGGCGGCACCGGCGTGGGCGTTCTGCAGACCGCGGCCGATGAAAACATCCTGTCGATCGGCGTGGACAGCAACCAGAACTACCTGCACCCGGGCAAGGTCCTGACCTCGATGCTGAAACGCGTCGACGTGGCGGTTTACGAATCCATGAAGGCCGGCGACGACCTGGAAGGCGGCAAGGTCGAAATCCTGGGCCTAGCTGACAACGGCGTGGGCTATGCCATGGACGAGTACAACGCGGAACTGATCTCGGACGAGATGAGTAAGGCGGCCGAGAAGGCCAAGGCCGAGATCATCGCGGGCGACCTGACGGTCCACGACTACACCAGCGACGACAGCTGCCCGGCTCTGTCGTTCTGATCCGGAACCCATAGGTTCCGCGGGGGGCCGCCTGGCCCAGGCGTCGGCCCATTCCGGGCCGGCCACGCAGCCGGACGGCCCCCCGCCCTAGACCGCAGGACGCCCCGCATGACCGATCCCGCCATCGAATTGAAGGGCATTTCCAAGTCCTTCGGCCCGGTCCAGGCCAACAAGGACATTTCCATCCGCGTCATGCCGGGCACGATCCACGGCATCATCGGCGAAAACGGGGCCGGGAAATCGACGCTGATGTCGATCCTCTACGGGTTCTACAAGGCCGACAGCGGCGAGATCTGGATCGACGGGTCCGAAACCCAGATCCCCGACAGCCAGGCGGCCATCGCCGCGGGCATCGGCATGGTCTTCCAGCACTTCAAGCTGGTCGAGAATTTCACCGTCCTGGAAAACGTCATCCTGGGCGCCGAGGACAGCGGGCTGCTGAAGCCCTCGCTGACCCGCGCCCGCAAGGCGTTGCTGGACCTGGCCCAGGAATACGGGCTGAACGTCGATCCCGACGCGCGGATCGACGAGATCGGCGTGGGCATGCAGCAGCGGGTCGAGATCCTCAAGGCGCTGTACCGCGAGGCGCAGATCCTGATCCTGGACGAGCCGACAGGCGTGCTGACCCCGGCCGAGGCCGACCAGCTGTTCCGCATCCTTCATCGCCTGCGCGAAGAGGGCAAGACGATCATCCTGATCACCCACAAGCTGCGCGAGATCATGGAGGCCACCGACCAGGTGTCCGTCATGCGGCGGGGCGAGATGGTGGCCACGCGCACCACCTCGCAGACCAACCCCGAGGAGCTGGCCGAGCTGATGGTCGGGCGCAAGGTGCTGCTGCGCGTCGACAAGGTGCCGGCGCAGCCCGGGGCCAAGATACTGGAAATAAAGGGACTTCGCGTGCGCGACGACAAGGGTGTCGAGCGTGTGAAGGGCATCGACCTGAACGTCCGCGCGGGCGAGATCCTGGGCATCGCGGGGGTGGCCGGCAACGGCCAGTCCGAGCTGATGGAGGTGCTGGGCGGCATGCGCGCGGGCTCTGGCGAGGTGCTGCTGAACGGCCAGCCGCTGGAACTGATCGGGGCCAACGGCCGGGCGATCCGCGACAAGGGCATCGCCCACGTGCCCGAAGACCGCCAGCGCGAGGGCCTGATCATGGATTTCCATGCCTGGGAAAACGTGGCCTTCGGCTATCACCACGACGAGAAATACAGCCGAGGCCTGCTGATGGACAACGCCGCCCTGCGCGCCGACACCGAGGCCAAGATCGAGAAGTTCGGCATCCGCCCCCCGAACGGCTGGCTGTCGGCCAAGAATTTCTCGGGCGGCAACCAGCAGAAGATCGTCGTGGCCCGTGAAATCGAGCGCAACCCAGACCTGTTGCTTGTCGGCCAGCCCACCCGGGGCGTCGACATCGGGGCCATCGAGTTCATCCACAAGCAGATCGTCGCCCTGCGGGACGCGGGCAAGGCTGTGCTGCTGGTCTCGGTCGAGCTGGAAGAGATCTTTTCGCTCTCCGACCGCATCGCCGTCATGTTCGACGGCCACATCATGGGCGAACGCCTGCCCGACCGGACCGACGAAAAGGAACTGGGCCTGCTGATGGCCGGCGTCGCAGGGGAGGCCGCCTGATGGACAAGATGCCCCGCTGGGCCGATGTGGTCCTCATTCCGCTGATCTCGATCCTGCTGGCCGCCGTGCTGTCGGCCCTGGTGATCCTGGCCATCGGAGAAAACCCGATCGCGGCGCTGAAACTGATGGTGCAGGGCTCGCTCGGGTCGACCTATGGCTGGGGGTATACGCTGTATTACGCCACCAGTTTCATGTTCACCGGGCTCGCCGTGGCCGTCGCCTACCATGCGCGGATGTTCAACATCGGGGGCGAGGGCCAGGCCATGGTCGGCGGGCTGGGCGTGGCCCTGGTGCTGCTGTTCATCCCCTTCCCGCACTGGACCCTGGCCCTGGTCGTGGCCATCGCCGCCGCCGCCCTGTTCGGCGCGGCCTGGGCCGCCATCCCGGCCTACCTGCAGGCCGCGCGCGGCAGCCACGTTGTGATCACAACGATCATGTTCAACTTTATCGCTGCGGCCTTCCTGAACTACATGCTGGTCAACACCCTGCGCCCGCAAGGCGCGATGGACCCGGCGACCGAGCGGTTTTCGCCCAACGTGCACCTGCCGACCCTGCATGAAATGCTGGTGCCCTTCGGGATCAACTTTTCCAAGGCCGCGCCGGCCAACTTTTCGCTGGTGGTGGCCATCATCGCCTGCGTGCTGGTCTGGGTGCTAATCTGGCGCACCAAGCTGGGCTATGAAATCCGCGCCTACGGCCATTCGGAAAGCGGGGCGCTTTACGCAGGCATCTCGCCGTTCAAGATCATCATGATCGCCATGCTGATTTCCGGCGCCCTGGCCGGCTGCATGGCCATCAACAACGTCATGGGCGAGGCCGAGCGCCTGGTTCTGAACGCGACCGAGAACGCGGGCTTCATCGGCATCGCCGTGGCCCTGATGGGCCGCAACCATCCCTTCGGCGTATTCCTGGCCGCCATCCTCTTCGGGTTCCTCTACCAGGGCGGGGCGGAACTGGCGCTTTGGACATCGATCCCGCGCGAGCTGATCACCGTCATCCAGGCCCTGGTCATCCTGTTCACCGGGGCATTGGACAACATGGTGCGGATGCCGCTTGAAAAGCTATTCCTGGCCATGCGGAGGCGCGGCGCCTGATGGATTTCCTGACCCTCATCCAGGTGCTGGATTCGACGATCCGGCTGACCACTCCGCTGCTGCTGGCCTGCCTTGCCGGGCTCTATTCCGAACGCGCGGGCATTTTCGACATCGGGCTGGAAGGCAAGATGCTGGCCGCCGCGTTCTTCTCGGCGGCGGTGGCCTATGTCTCGGGCTCGGTCTGGCTGGGGCTTGGCGCGGGGATCGTGTCGTCGGTGGTGCTGAGCGGGTTGCACGGGCTGGCCTCGATCACCTTCCGGGGCAACCAGCTGATCTCCGGTCTGGCCGTCACCATGCTGGCCCAGGGCTTTACCGTGCTCGTGGCCCAGGACTGGTTCAGCCAGGGCGGGCGGACCCCGTCGCTGTCCGGGGGCGCGCGCTTTACCGGCATCACCCTGCCCTTCGCTGACACGCTGGCCCCGGTGCCGTTCATCGGCCCGATCTATGCCGAGCTCATCTCGGGCCATTCGATCCTGGTCTACCTGGCCTTTGCGCTGGTGCCCCTGACCTGGTGGGTGCTGTTCCGCACCCGCTTCGGCCTGCGCCTGCGGGCGGTGGGCGAAAACCCCGCCGCCGTGGATACGGCCGGCGTTTCGGTCACGGGCCTGCGCTTTTCGGCGGTGATCATCTGCGGCGTGCTGTGTGGCATCGCCGGGGCCTACCTGTCGACGGCCCTGCAGGCCGGCTTCGTCAAGGAAATGACGGCCGGTCGGGGCTACATCGCCCTGGCCGCCCTGATCTTTGCCAAGTGGCGACCCTGGCACGCGCTGTGGGCCTGCCTGCTGTTTGGCCTGCTGCAGGCCATCGCCCTGCGCTACCAAAGCATCAACCTAGGCGGCATCGTCATCCCGGTGCAGGTGATGGACGCCCTGCCCTACATCCTGACCGTCGTGATCCTCGCCGGTTTCGTGGGCAAGGCCATTCCCCCGCGCGCGGGCGGAGAGCCCTACGTCAAGGAACGCTGATCTTGCGGGACGGGTCCGGCCCGTCCCAGCTTGCCCCACCCGCGCCGAGCGCACTAGGATAGACCCATGCAGGTTTACCTTCCCGTCGCCGAAGTTTCGGTCAATGCCTTCCTGATCCTCGGGTTGGGCGGGCTTGTCGGCGTGCTGTCGGGCATGTTCGGGGTCGGAGGCGGGTTCCTCGCCACGCCGATGCTGTTCTTCATCGGCATCCCTCCGGCGGTGGCGGTGGCGACCCAGGCCAACCAGATCGTGGCCTCGTCGGTGTCGGGCCTGCTGGCCCATTTCAGGCGCAAGACGGTCGATTTCAAGATGGGATCGGTGCTGCTGGTGGGCGGGCTGATCGGGTCAGCCGCCGGGATCTTCGTGTTCAACTACATGAAAAGCCTGGGCCAGGTCGATCTGCTGGTGCAGCTGTCCTACGTGGTGTTCCTGGGCATCGTGGGCGCGCTGATGTTCGTGGAAAGCCTTGTGGCGATCCGGCGGTCGCGGTCCCAGGCGGCCCGCAAACCGCGCGAGCGGCGGCACAAAAGCTGGATCTACACCATGCCCTTCAAGGTCCGGTTCCGGACGTCGGGGCTTTATATCTCGGCCATCCCGCCGCTGCTGGTGGGGGGCATGGTGGGCGTGCTGTCGGCGATCATGGGCGTGGGCGGCGGGTTCGTCATGGTGCCCGCGATGATCTACCTGCTGCACATGCCGACCAAGGTGGTCGTGGGAACCTCGCTGTTCCAGATCGTCTTCGTGGCGGCCTTTACCACGATGCTGCATGCGACAACGAATTACACGGTGGACGCGGTGCTGGCCCTGCTGCTGCTGATCGGCGGGGTGATCGGGGCGCAGTTCGGCACCCAGATCGGCCTGCGCCTGAAGGCCGAACAGCTGCGCATCCTGCTGGCGAGCCTGGTGCTGGCAGTCTGTGGCAAGCTGGCGCTGGACCTGCTGCTGAAACCGGCGGAGCTGTATTCCCTGAACCCGGTCCTGAACTGATGCGGGCGCTGGTGCTGATCCTGTCATTGCTGGCCTGGCCGGCCATGGCCGAAGACGTCGTCCTGGGCCTGTCCAGTGACAAGGTGTCGATCACCACCAGCTTCAACGGCTCGCAGATCCTGATCTTCGGGGCGGTCAAGCGCGAAACGGCCATCATCGAGGACCCGCCGCTGGAGGTCGTGCTGACCGTGGCCGGCCCGTCCGAGCCGGTGATGGTCCGGCGCAAGGCGCGGCGGGCGGGGATCTGGGTGAACTCCGACGCGGTCGAGGTCGACCGGGCGCCCAGCTTTTATGCCGTGGCCAGTTCCGGCCCCCTGCGCGAGGTGCTGAGCGCGACCGAGAACCTGCGCCATGACATCACCATTGACCGGGCGATCCGGTCGGTCGGGGCTCCGGCCGGGATCACGGATGCCCCCAATTTCACCACCGCGCTGGTGCGGATCCGGACCAATGCGGGGCTGTATCAAAGGCTGGAAGGGGCGGTTGCGATCGACGAGCACACGCTGTTCCGGTCGTCGATTTCCATGCCCGCGAACCTGACCGAGGGGTCCTACGTGACGCGGATCTTCCTGACCCGGTCCGGCGAGGTGGTGTCGCAATACGAGACCCTGATCGAGGTGCGCAAGGTCGGGCTGGAGCGCTGGCTGTTCAACCTGTCGCGCGACCGGGCGATGATCTACGGGCTGATGTCGCTGGCGGTCGCCGTGGCGGCCGGCTGGGGGGCGTCGGCGGCGTTTTCCCTTCTGCGGCGGTAGGCCCGGCGGCAGCGGACCGCCGGGGTATTTTCAAAGAGAAAGAAGCAGGAGCGCGGCGCTCCGGAGCTGAAGTCGGTTTTGGGGCCAGTTCGGGGTCAGCCGCGGCCGATATAGGGCATCTTGGTGGCCATGACGGTCATGAACTGCACGTTGGCTTCCAGCGGCAGGTTGGCCATGTACATCAGCGCGTCGACGACGGCCTTCACGTCCATTGCCGGGTCGGGTTCGAGCCCGGCGGCGATGCGGCTTTCGTTCAGGGCCTCGACCATGTCGGTGCGGGCGTTGCCGATGTCGATCTGGCCGCAGGCGATATCGAAGGGGCGGCCGTCGAGGCTGAGGGTGCGGGTCATGCCGGTGATGGCGTGCTTGGTGGCGGTGTAGCTGATGGAACCGTCGCGGGGGACATGGGCCGAGATCGAGCCGTTGTTGATGATGCGGCCCCCCTGCGGGTCCTGGCGGCGCATGTGCTTGAAGGCCTGGCGGGCGCAGAGGAACATGCCGGTGAGGTTGACGTTTACCACCTGCAGCCAGCTTTCGACGGGGATTTCGTCGATCGGTCCGGCCACGCCGAACATGCCGGCGTTGTTGAAGAGCATGTCGAGCCGGCCGGTTTGCGACACGAAGCTGTCGAAGGCGGTTTCCACCGCATCGGGGTCGGTGACGTCGCAGGGCAGGACGATGGCGTTGTCATGGCCCTGGGCGATGGTTTCGAGGTTGTCGGCCCGGCGGGCGATCAGGCCGGTTGTCCAGCCATTGTCCAGGAAATGGCGGGCCGTGGCCGCGCCGATGCCCGAGCTTGCCCCGGTGATGATGATGGATTTCATGGTTCCTCCCCTTGCAGTTCCAGTGTCGCGGCGGGTGCCGCGCGCAGGTCGTCGGTGCTGAGCGCCATGGACGGTTTGGCCAGGCGGTTGCGCACGACCCAGATCAGGCGCTCTTGTGCCCGGGTGATGGCCACGTAGGCCAGGCGTTTCCACAGCGGCTGGCCGGCCTCGGTGCGGCCCATGCGGGCGGCGGCGTAGAGGTCGGGCGCAAAGACCTGGACGGTGTCCCATTGCGAGCCTTGCGCCTTGTGGATCGTGACCGCAGCGCCATGCAGGAAGGTGGCGCCCATGCGGGCGGCGTAGGGGATGAAGGGCTCTTCCTCGTCCGGCATCTCGATCTTGACGATGGAGGCGGCCGAGACCTGGGGATCTTCGGCCCCGATCACGTGCAGACGGGAAAACCCGGGCTTGCGGCCGGGGCCCAGGTAGACCACCTGCGCGCCCTTGATCAGGCCGCGTGCTTCCAGGTCCAGGCGGCGTTTGCGGTGCTTGAGGGGAAGTTCAATCCCGTCGCAGATCAGCGGCTCGCCCGGCAGCAGCGCGTCTTCGGGCGCGTCGTAGACCCGGCGGAAGGCGTTGATCAGGCGGATGCGGGTGGCATTGCGCCAGACCAGGACGGGCGAGCGGGCCATCAGGTCGACCTCGACCCGCTGGCCCCAGACCACGCGGTCGTCCTGGCGGGCCTTGTCTT
>PAQV01000007.1 GCA_002709405.1 Paracoccaceae bacterium | reverse complement strand
AGATCGGCTCGACCCCGTGCTCCGCACGATGAGCATCGATGAACGACACCATCACTTCGACCGGCGGTCGAGCTCCGCCATGGCAAAATATGCTGACGCCTTGCGGAGGATCTCGTTCGCCTGGCGCACCTCCCGGTTCTCCCGCTCGAGCGCCTTCATCTTCTCGGCCATGTCGCTTGAAATGCCAGCGCGCTGCCCGCTGTCCACCTCGGCCTTCTTGACCCAGCTGTTCAACGTGGTATCTGAACAACCGATTTTCGCGGCCACCGAGGCGATCGCCTGCCAGCGCGATCCATGCTGACCCGGATTGTCGAGGACCATTCGCACTGCGCGCTCGCGGACCTCGGGGGAGAACTTGTCGTCTTGCTCATGATGGCTCCAGTCTACTCAAGAGTTGGAGCCTCCGGCAGACCCGGCGCGGTTCACTAACCACTACCCCAGCCTTCCGCAGCTTGTTCAGTGCCTGACTGGCCCTATGCGCTACCCTGTCAGGCGGGATCTGCGGCCTCCGTTCTGCCATCACCGCCGCGATCTCGCGCAACGTCTTTGGCCCACCCCTGAGCGCTTCCAGAACGATACGCTGGGCTTCACCCCGCCTTGCTGCGTCTGGCGCGCGCTTGGATCGCACCTCTGGCATATCCACGCCCCTGAGCCGCAACAACGCCTCAACATGGTCCAGGCCGTCACGCCCTTCGCGGATGGTCTGCTTTCGGAGCAATCCAGTAGAATGCTGGTGCGTTTGATACATAAGCCCGGGTATTTGGAAAGAGAAAGAAGCAGCGGGGCGCGCTTTTGCTTCTTTCTCTTCATAAATACCCAAGTCCGACACACCCGCCCGCGCCACGGCAGTAAAGGGGCGCGGAACACATACGCCTGGTTGTCTGCGGCGCGTCGGCCACATAGGTTTGCGCCCGAACCCGAAACAAGAGGACGCCCCATGTTCCACCTGCCCTTCCCCGTTCGTGATGCTGCAACCGAGACCGGGTCTGGGGGCCTTGGGGCGTTGCCCGTCTGGGATCTGACCGACCTTTATGCCTCGCCCGAGGCGTCAGAGCTTCTGGCCGACCTGGATTTTGTCGAAACGGGCTGCGCCTCTTTTGCGGCCGATTACGAGGGCAAGCTCGCGGATCTGGACGCGGCGGGTTTCCTGGTCTGCGTGCAGCGCAACGAGGCCCTGTCGACCAAGATGGGCCGCATCATGTCCTATGCCGGCCTGCGCTATTACCAGAAGACCACCGATGCCGGCCGGGCAAAGTTCCTGTCGGACATGCAGGAAAAGATCACCAATTTCTCGACACCGATGGTCTTTTTCACGCTGGAGCTGAACCGGCTGCCCGACGACCATCTTGACACCCTGTTCGCCGAAGATGCCGACCTGGCCCGCTACAAGCCCGTGTTCGACCGCATCCGGGCGATGAAGCCGCACCAGCTGTCGGACGAGCTTGAGAACTTCCTGCATGACCTGGGCGTCGTCGGCGACGCGTGGGAGCGGCTGTTCGACGAAACCATCGCCGGGCTGATCTTCGACGTGGCGGGCGAGACCCGCAATATCGAAGGCACGCTCACCCTGATGACCGAACAGGACCGCGCCTTGCGCGAAGAGGCCGCCCGCGAAGTGGCCAGCGTCCTGGGCGACAACGTCAAGACCTTTGCCCGCGTCCACAACACCCAGGCCAAGGAAAAGGAGATCATCGACCGCTGGCGCAAGATGCCCAGCGCCCAGCATGGCCGTCACCTGTCGAACCACGTGGAACCCGAGGTGGTCGAAGCCCTGCGCACCGCCGTGGTGAACGCCTACCCCCGGCTCAGCCACCGCTATTACGAGCTCAAGCGCCAGTGGCTGGGCCTGGACCGGATGCAGGTCTGGGATCGCAACGCGCCCCTGCCCATGGAAGACGACCGCAAGATCGGCTGGGACGAGGCGGAAAAGACCGTCATGGATGCCTATGGCGCCTTTGATCCGCGCATGACCGAGATCGCCGCGCCCTTCTTTTCCAAGGGCTGGATCGATGCGGGCGTGACCGAGGGCAAGGCGCCCGGCGCCTTTGCCCATCCCACCGTGACCGAGGTGCATCCTTATATCCTGCTGAATTACCTGGGCAAACCGCGCGACGTGATGACGCTGGCGCATGAACTTGGCCATGGCGTCCACCAGGTGCTGGCCGCCGGCCAGGGCGAGATGCTGTCCTCGACCCCCCTGACGCTGGCCGAAACGGCAAGCGTCTTCGGCGAGATGCTGACCTTCCGCAAGCTGCTGGACCAGGCGGAAACCCCGCAGCAGCGCAAGGTGCTGCTGGCCGGCAAGGTCGAGGACATGATCAACACCGTGGTCCGTCAGATCGCGTTCTACGATTTCGAATGCAAGCTGCACGAGGCGCGGCGCGGCGGCGAGTTGACGCCGGACCAGATCAACGAGTTGTGGATGTCGGTGCAGGGGGAAAGCCTTGGGCCCGCGTTCGATTTCATGGACGGCTACGAGGTCTTCTGGTCCTACATCCCGCACTTCGTGCATTCGCCCTTCTACGTCTATGCCTATGCCTTCGGGGACGGCCTGGTGAACGCGCTCTACTCGGTCTACGCCGAGGGCGAGCCGGGCTTCCAGGACAAGTATTTCGACATGTTGAAGGCCGGCGGATCCAAGCACCACAAGGAGCTGCTGGCGCCGTTCGGGCTGGATGCGTCGGATCCGGCGTTCTGGAACAAGGGGCTCGCCATGATCGCGGGCTTCATCGACGAGCTGGAGGCGATGGAAGCATGACCGAGGCCGCAGGGCTGGCGCGGCCGGTGATCACCATCGCGCCGCTGCCCCGCGACCAGATCGGCCGGGTGGATCACTTTGCCCTGCCGGCCGATCAGGCGGTGTTCTCGACGCATCCCCGCGAGGCCATGGAGGCGGGCGAGAGGCGCGACGGTCATGTCATCCTGGCAGATGGGGTCCCTGCGGGGTTCTTTGCCATCGACCGGGATTATGCCCTGCGCCACGATTTCGCCGAGGAGGGCTCGGTCGGGCTGCGGATGTTCTCGGTGGATCATGCGCAGCAGGGGCGGGGCGTGGCGTCGAACGGGTGCCGGCAGTTGCGGGGCTACCTGGCGGCGCAATATCCGGGGGCGCAGGCCTGTTACCTGACGGTCAATTGCCGCAATCCGGGGGCCTACCGGGTCTACGAAAAGGGCGGGTTCGAGGATACCGGCGATCTGTACCTGGATGGTGGGTTCGGCCCGCAACACATCATGCGCCTGGATCTGCCGGTGAAGATGGGTTGAAACAACCCATCCTACGGGTCCCGTTTGCGTAGGATGGGTCGTTTCGACCCATCGTCCCACCGCAGCCTTGGGCCGTGACCCAGGACAGTGTCAGCCACAGGGCAAAGGTGCTTTCGGCCAGGAGCGGCACAAGGTAGGCCGGCGCGAGGGCAGCGCTCAGCCCCGGCGCCACCAGCCGGACCAGCCCCCCGGCCAGGTAGACCAGGGCCGCAGCGGCCAGGGCGAGGCTCAGCCATCGCGGCGCCAGCCTGCCCTGGCGCAACAAGCCGGCCACCAGGGCGGTGGCCACGGCGAAGAACACCAGCGCCACGTCGTAGCCCGTGGCGTGAAGCCCCAGCAGCAGGACGACCAAGTCGCTTTCACCCGCCTCCGCCAGGGGGCGGGCACCTGGCTCATCGCGATCACGCCCATCCCGATCAGGGCCCCCTGCATCAGCCGGAACACCAGCGCTGCCCGGGCAACGCTTGGCGATACCCGGCTGAGCCAGGTGAACAGGACCAGCCCCAGCGTCACATCCGCCAGCAGCATGACCAGGTCGGCCAGCAGGGCCAGCCGGAATCGGCCCGGCGCCCCGGCAATCGCTGCGACCGGGTCCGCCGCCCCGGTCAACGGCCCCCGCAGGGCAAATTCCCCCCCGATCCCGCAGATGATGATCACCAGCAGCAAGGGACCCGCCAGGCCCGGAACGGAAAGGCCGGACGGCAGAAAACGGAACACATCGGGTCTGGCAAGCATTGGGTAACCTCCGGGCAGCTTGAGCATGAATGAACTAAACCCGGGATAACCCATGCCAATCACCCAAGGAATTCGCAAAATATGTCCACCACCCATGCGAATACGCATACAAAACCCCATCCCCCCTCACATGCCCCTCACGAACATGACGTGCGCGTGAGCGCGGATTACAGGCGCTAACACTTCATTAACTTTTGCCCCATATTTGCAGCCCTACCCCTTGTACCGGAGCCTCCCCGCTCCATATGGTATGTTAATAGTATAAACATTGGGAGCCCGAGCCTTGGCTAATTATGCGAACTTGCCAGTCCCCTCACCCGAAGGCGGGCTGAACCGTTACCTCCAGGAAATCCGCAAATTCCCCCTGCTGGAACCTGAAGAAGAATACATGCTCGCCAAGCGCTGGGTCGAGGAACAGGACACCCAGTCCGCCCACCGCCTTGTCACCTCGCACCTGCGGCTCGCCGCCAAGATCGCCATGGGCTACCGCGGCTACGGCCTCCCCCAGGCCGAGGTCATCTCGGAAGCCAACGTCGGCCTCATGCAGGCCGTCAAGCGCTTCGACCCCGAAAAGGGCTTCCGCCTGGCCACCTATGCCATGTGGTGGATCCGCGCCTCGATCCAGGAATACATCCTGCGCTCGTGGTCGCTGGTCAAACTCGGCACCACCTCGGCCCAGAAGAAACTGTTCTTCAACCTGCGCAAGGCCAAGGCCAAGCTCGGCGCCCTCGAAGAGGGCGACCTGCGGCCCGAGAACGTCAAGCAGATCGCCACCGACCTGGGCGTGACCGAAGACGACGTGATTTCGATGAACCGCCGCATGGCCGGCTCGGACGCCTCGCTGAACGCCACCGTCGGCGCCGAAGGCGAAGGCACCATGCAATGGCAGGACTGGCTGGAAGACGAGGACGCCGACCAGGCCAGCGATTACGAGGCCCGCAATGAACTGGAAGCCCGCCGCGAACTGCTGGCCGAGGCCCTGTCGGTCCTGAACGATCGCGAAAAGGACATCTTGACCGAACGCCGCCTGTCGGACCAACCCGTCACGCTCGAAGACCTGTCGGGCAAGTACGGCGTCAGCCGCGAACGGATCCGCCAGATCGAGGTCCGCGCCTTCGAGAAACTGCAGAAGAAGATGCGCGACCTGGCCAAGGAAAAGGGCATGATGGCTACTGCCTGACCCCTTGGGGCGCGCGCCCGGCCGGGCTACCCTTGGCCAAATGACGCGCCCCATTGTCTTTCACGTGCCCCAAGACTGGCTCGGCCCCTCTGGCGAGGGGCTGATGCCGTTTTACGCCCGCCTGCGCGACGGGCTGCAGGCCCGGGGCCATCCCGTCGACATCCGCCCCCTGGCCGCAACCCGGGGCAAGGCCCGCGTCCTCGACCAGGCCGACAGTGACCAGGCCATCCACCTGGTCAACCATGGCCGCCTGAGCCACCCCCGGGTCTGGAACGCCGGCATCGCCTATATCTACCCGTTCTGGAACGTCGACCCCCAAGGCATCCGCGCCTTCTCCTCGATCGCCGATCAAACCTTCGACCCGGACCAGACCGACGCCGCCCAGGCCCGCCCCTTCTTCCGCCGCCTGCGCAAACGGCTGGTCGACGCGCGCAGCTCGCGCTATCCCCAGCCCGAGGGGCACAGCCCCGTGCCCGACCAGGCCACCACCGTCTTCCTGCAAAGCGAAGCCCACCGCGACGTCGACGAAACCTGCCACCTGACCCGCGACCAGATGGTCGACACCGTGCTCGCCCATGCCCCCGGCCCCGTGGTCATCAAGCCCCACCCCCGCGACGATGACCCCACGACCACCACCTGGCTGGCCGACCTCGCCGCCCGCCATCCGCGCCTGACCGTGTCGCAGGGCAACATCCACGACCTGCTGGCCAGCTGCGCCCGCGTCGTCACCATCAATTCCGCCGTCGGGGTCGAGGCCTACCTGCATCGCAAACCGGTCGTGCTGTGTGGTCAGGCCGATTTCCACCACATCGCCCGCACCGCCCGCTCCCCCGACGACCTGGCCCGGGCCATCACCGACCCGCCCCGCAAGCGCGCCTACGACAAGTACATCCACTGGTACTTCGCCCAAAACTGCCTGGCCACGACCGACCCGGACCTGGCCGACCGCTTCCTGCAACGCACCCAGGCAGGCCTGTAACCGCCCCAGCCCGCCCGGCCACGGCAGGACGGGTGGGTGGGCGGGAGTCCTGCCGTGGCCGGGCGGGCGGCCGCAGACCGCGCAAGGGGCTGGTGTTAGCGCCCAAAGACGCTACCTTGCGCCACAACACATCGGCCCCGAACAACAGGAGACACGATATGAGCAATCCGGTCAGATGGGGCATCCTCGGCGCCGCCAAGTTCGCCCGGGAACACATGGGCCCGGCCATCAATGCCGCGAAGGGCGCGGACCTGGCCGCCCTGGCCACCAGTTCACCCGACAAGGCCGCGCCGTTCCAGGCCTTCGCCCCCCGCCTGCGGGTCCATGCCGATTACGACGCCCTGCTGGCCGACCCCGAGATCGACGCCGTCTACATCCCCCTGCCCAACCACCTGCACGTGGACTGGACGCTCAAGGCGCTGGCCGCCGGCAAACCGGTGCTGACCGAAAAGCCCATCGCCCTGCAGGCGGCGGACATCGACCGCATCATCGCCGCGCGCGACAGCACCGGCCTGCTCGCGGCCGAGGCCTTCATGATTGTCCATCACCCCCAATGGCAGCTGGTGCGCGACTGGATTGCCGAAGGCCGGATCGGAGAGCTGCTTCACGTGCGCGGCGCGTTTTCCTTCGACAACAGCGCCGATGCGGCCAACATCCGCAACAAGCCCGACACCGGAGGCGGAGCCCTGCGCGACATCGGGGTCTACGTGCTGGGCTCGGTCCGCTTTGCCACCGGGCAGGACCCGGATCAGATCTCGGCCCGCATCCGCTGGGACAACGGCATCGACGGCTTTGCCGCCATCGACGCGGTGTTCCCGGGCTTTACCTATGCGTCCTACGTGTCGATGCGCATGTCGCCCTACCAGGAGATGTCCTTTCACGGGACCGAGGGCACGATCCGCCTGTCCGCGCCCTTCAACGCCAATGTCTTCGGCGAGGCCCGGGTCGAATTGCATACCCCGACGCTACAGGTCGAAACCCGCCGCTTTCCCGGGGTGAACCACTACATCCACCAGGTCGAGGCCTTCGGCCACACGATCCGCGACGGCGCGCCCTACCCCTGCCCGCTGGAATTCACCCGCGGCACGCAAGAGGCGCTCGACCGGATCTACGCCAGCCCCCAAAACCTCTGAGCCCGGGCTCACAGCCCTCACCCGCGGCCCGTCCCCCATTCAACCTCGCGCCTCCCGCGGGGCGGGCGGCCAATGCGGCGCGGGACTGGCAACACATGGCCGCACAGGACTGACAGCACACGGCAACACGGGGCTCCCAGCCCGGGGCAGCACAGGGGGCGAATCCTAACGAATGATGAATCCGCCTCTGTAACCCATTGATTTTCCTAAGGCCGACACATGTCCCACGCGTGGGACACCCACATTGCCAAGCGCCCCGCCCAGGCGTATCCTTTCGGGATATTTTCGCGAAAGGACACCCTCCATGGCAGGCGGCTGGTCGCGCGACGGCGCGGTGAACGAACAGATCGAGGCCTCGATTTCCGACGAGCTGGCCCGCCTCAAGGCCGCCCGCCGCCCCGTCGGCGACAGCCTGACCCATTGCGCCGAATGCGAGGAAGAAATCCCCGAAGCCCGCCGCACCGCCATCCCCGGCGTCAAGCTCTGCCTCGATTGCCAGCAGGACCGCGACAGCGCCTACAAGGCCCGCGGCGGCATCAACCGGCGCGGCTCCAAGGACAGCCAGCTGAAGTAAAAGTAAGATGGGTGCTCAGCACCCATCCTACGCAGCCGGCCCGTCCTGCAAGACCTCCAGAAGCCGGGCGAAATCCGCAGGCAAGGGCGCCTCGAACCGCAGGCTCTCTCCGGTCACGGGATGGTCGATCCCCAGCACCGCCGCATGCAGTGCCTGGCGCGGAAACGCCCGCACCGCCTGGGCCGCCGCCTCGGTCAGCGCCCTGGACGGCAGCTTGCGCGCCCCCCCATAGACCGGATCGCCCACCAGCCCGTGCCCGGCATGGGCCATGTGAACCCGGATCTGATGGGTCCGCCCGGTTTCCAGCCGGCACTCCACCAGTGCCAGGCAGGCCGGCGCCCCGAACCGCGCCAGCACCCGCGCCCGTGTCACCGCATGCCGCCCCCCGTCGAAACGGACGGCCTGTTTCTGCCGGTCCGTCCGGTGCCGGTCCAGCCCGGTGGTGATCTTCAGAACGTTGCCCGGTTCAAAGCTGACGCCCCGCACCCCGCGCAACCTCGGATCCGCCGCATCCGGCACCCCGTAGACCAGCGCCTGGTACGCCCTCTCGGCCGTATGGGCGGCGAATTGCTCGGCCAGCCCATGATGGGCCGCGTCGCTCTTGGCCACGACCAGCAGACCCGAGGTCTCCTTGTCGATCCGATGGACGATCCCCGGCCGTTTCACCCCGCCCACGCCCGACAGCCTGTCGCCGCAATGGGCCAGCAGAGCGTTCACCAGCGTCCCCGACGGCGTCCCCGGCGCCGGATGCACGACCATGCCCGCCGGCTTGTTCACCACGATCAGGTCGTCATCCTCGTAGGCAATGTCCAGCGCGATGGTCTCGGCCCCGATGTGGCTCTCTTCGGCCTCTTCGACCGTGATCACCACGTCCGCCCCCGCCGCCACCTTCGCCCGGGGATCGGTCACGACCACGCCGTCCACAGTCACCGCCCCGTCCGAGATCAGCCGGGCCAGCCGGGTCCGCGAGAGCGCGGCGCTCTCTGGCACATCGCGCGAAAGCGCCTTATCTAGGCGCGACGGCGGATTGTCCGCCAGGCTGAACGAGACGACACCTGCGCCCATGGAAACTCCCCCGCCCGAAGACGACTTTGCCGAACCGGCCAACCTGCGCTTCCTGAGGCGGCTGGTCACGGTTCTGACAGCTGTGATGATCGGCGGAGTTCTACTGATCCTCGCCCTGCTTGTCATCCGCTTCCCGCAGGCCCCGACGCTGCCCCTGCCCGACGACATCACCCTGCCCGATGGCGCGGCCGTCCAGGCGGTCACATGGACCGAGGGCCGCTATCTGGTGCTGACCCACGACAACCGCCTGCTTGTCTTCGATGCCGGCGCCACAGAACCTGGCCAAGTCATCCAGATCGAGCCCGCGCCGGACCGCTAGGTCGGCGGCCAGGACCACGCGGAACCTTTCGCGCGCAATGACCGCCGGGGGCACGCGGCGGTCCCGCGACCTGTGCCGGGCCGAACATTGCGGATAATCAATCTGGCCGTCAGGCACAGGCAGGGTACGGAGACCAGCTTCAGGGCATGGAACGGCGGCGCGTGGCCGCTGAAACGCAAAAAGAAAATACCATGACCAGCATTCTTCCCATGACGTATGCTAAAGCAATAGTTCGACGCTGCTTTATTGATTGCCAAGCGATTGCTTCGACGAAGCTGCACTGCCGCGAAGTGCTGCCGGCTCAATGTCCGGAGAGGACCGAAAGGTCCTGACAAACTAGGACCTGATGCACGCGGAGCCGCATTCACTTACTGCGCCTGCCTTCCCTTGACCTGCTCCCCTGAAAAGTCCGCGGTTTGAAGTTAGCCTGTTCTCCAGACGAGGAGACAGACGATGCGGAAAAGCCGTTTCAGCGAAGAGCAGATCATTGGCATCCTGAAGGAGCACCAGGCAGGGATCGGCGCCAAGGAGCTCTGCCGAAAGCATGGCATCAGCGATGGCACGTTTTACAAATGGCGTTCGAAGTATGGTGGCATGGAAGTGTCCGAGGCCAAGCGGCTGAAGGCCTTGGAGGCTGAGAACGCGAAGCTCAAGAAGATGCTCGCCGAGCACATGCTCGACGTGGCCACGCTCAAGGAGATGCTGGGAAAAAACTTCTGAAGCCCGGTGCAAGGCGACGAGCAGTGGACTGGGCCATGACAGAGAAGAGCTACAACCAGCGGCGGGCCTGTGCCCTGGCCGGGATTGATCCGCGCGTCTACAGGCGGCGATCAACCAGACCTGCGGACACCAAGCTGCGAGAGAGGCTGAAGGAACTGTCCAGCGAACGACGGCGCTTTGGCTATCGACGACTGCATCTCCTGCTGGGTCGAGAGGGCTGGCAGGTGAACTGGAAGAAACTCTACCGGATCTACCGCGAAGAGGGTCTGACGGTGCGCAAGCGCGGCGGCCGCAAGCGCGCGGTCGGAACGAGGGCGCCGATGGCGATCCCGCAGGGGCCGAACCAGCGCTGGTCGCTGGACTTCGTGTCTGACGTCCTCTCGGACGGGCGCCGGTTCCGGGTGCTGTGTGTCATCGACGACTTCAGCCGGGAATGCCTTGCTACGGTCGTGGACACCTCACTGTCGGGTCAGCGGGTTGCACGTGAACTCGATAACATCGCCCGAACGCGTGACTATCCCTGCATGGTGGTTAGCGATAACGGGACGGAGCTGACCTCGAATGCCATTCTGAAATGGCAGGAGGAGCGCAAGGTCGAGTGGCACTACATCGCGCCAGGAAAGCCCATGCAGAACGGCTTCGTCGAGAGCTTCAATGGCCGCCTGCGCGACGAGTGCCTTAACGAGCATCTGTTTGCCAACCTGCGCCACGCCAGAGAGTTGATCTCGGCTTGGCGCACCGATTACAATCACCACCGCCCCCACACGAGCCTCGACGGGCTCACCCCGTGGGAGTATCACCAACCGTCAGTAGAGGACCAAACCCTGAACAGAGCGAACTAAAAAACGCGGACACTACGGGGAGCAGGTCATCTGATGTAGAGTTTGCTCAACCGCGAAGAAGCAGACATGATCGAAGGTCTTGTGTGGTCAATCTTCTGGACTGGCAGTCGCCAGATTTGAAATGGCTAAAACTAGCTCCAAGGAAACCCCGAAATCTTACCCATTTTGGCGGCGGGCCTGAGTGCGGAACTTCAAATCCTTGGAAACCCCGAACTTCACATAAGTTGAGACACAGCAATAGGTCAGGAAGCTAACAGGCATCTTGAAAAAGATATTCACGAGCCGTCCGATCGTTGGTCTCGTCGCATCCTCGTTCCCCAGCAACTCGGGATAGCGTGCATGGATGTCTGCAACATGAGCATTCTGGCGCGCCCGCACCCGGCTCAGGTCGTAGAAGCCCTCCGCCATCGGCCAATAAAACCGAGCCGGCACCGCAAAACGTTCAGCCGGCGCAAACAGAAGCCGCACGTATATGTCGTCGGAGAAGGTGTCGGGGAAGGTCTTCCAACGTGCTCGGCCAGCCGCGTTTACGCAAAACAGACCCGCGCCGGGGACACTGTCCTTCATGAACGGCAATTCTGACCAGGTCTTGGCGAATTTTCGTGTCACGAAGCTTTCTGCTTCGCTGACAACCATGGTTCCACTCGCATAACGCGCCTCGGGGACGGACAGGATTTCCCTGACCTGAGAAAACAACGCCGGATCCAGTGTGAGATCCGCGTCCATGTAACAGCGGATCTCTCCTGTGGCGACGGCATCGCCCTCGTTCATCGCGTTCGTCTTGCCGCCCTGCTCGAGGTTCAGGACAGTCAAGGTCCATCCCTTTGCCTCGAACTGTTCCGCGTAAGAGCTTATGATCTCGACGGTCGCATCCCGACAGGCGTTGGCGGCGAATACGACCTGAACGTCCCCCGAGATATCCTGCTCGAGAAGAGAGTCGATGCACCCCGCGATATGAGCTTCTTCGTTGCACGCAGGAATGATGATGCTGACGCCCACGCTCATGTCAGGCCGCACCGACCTTGGCCTGCACGTCATCGGACAAAAGCCGGTGGAAATAGTCGACCGTCATGCCCAACCCTTGTTCCAGAGGGATTGTTGGCTGCCAGCCGAGGCGATCTTGAGCCAGGGAAATATCCGGTTTGCGTTGCAGCGGGTCGTCCTGCGGCAATGACTTGTAGATGATCTCGGATTCCGAACCGATGTGGGCAAGAACCTTCTCAGCCAACTCTCGGATCGAGAACTCGCCTGGATTTCCGATATTGACCGGTCCGTTGAACCCTTCCTCGGAATTCATCATGCGGATGATTGCCTCGACCAGATCGTCGACATAGCAGAAAGACCGGGTCTGAGATCCATCTCCATAGATCGTAATGGGTTCGCCTCGGAGGGCCTGAACGATGAAGTTCGATACCACCCGGCCGTCGTTGGGATGCATCTTGGGGCCATAGGTGTTGAAGATCCGAACGACCTTTATGCTGACACCGTGCTGGCGATGATAATCGAAGAACAGGGTCTCGGCGCATCTCTTGCCTTCATCATAGCAAGACCGCGGGCCAATCGGATTGACATTGCCCCAGTAGCCTTCCGGCTGGGGATGCACGCTGGGGTCACCATAGACTTCGGAGGTCGAGGCCTGCAGGATCCGCGCCCCGGTCCGCTTGGCCAGACCCAGCATGTTGATGGCACCATGGACCGATGTCTTCGTGGTCTGGACCGGGTCGTATTGATAATGCACCGGGGATGCGGGACAGGCGAGATTGTAGATCTGATCCACTTCGACGTAGAGTGGGAACGTCACGTCGTGACGCATCAACTCGAACAGCGGGTTGGAGAGAAGGTGGGCCACATTCTTGCGGCGACCCGTGAAAAAGTTGTCGACACAAAGAACTTCGTGACCACTTTCCAGGAGGCGTTCGCACAGATGGCTTCCGATGAACCCGGCCCCGCCGGTGACTAATATTCTTTTGCTCATGCTGCGTATCCGGACGTCATACCGCCCCCTAACGATTACAAATTTTTCAAACCGCTCCGAGTGAATATGGAACGCCTCTCTTTCGGTTTTTGGCCATTTCAGCGCGTTTTTCCAGCTATGATTGAACCCCGAACCGTAGTTTTCACCTAGGCTTCATAAGTGAACCGCTTTTTGAGCAGAATACGCCCAGTCTCGTAAATTGACCCAGAAGACGGGCTCGTAGCCGGGACGGGTCCAAGCCTTGCGCTAAGCATCGAAGCATCAAAGCCTGTCCAGGCCAGATGGATTGCTTCAACAAGCGATGCGTCAGAACAACCCCAGCTGATCGGCCACCGGGTTGCCTGCCGCGAAATCCGCGATGAGCGTATCAAGCGTGGCGCCCGCGGGCTCTCCCGTCCAGTCGCTCACCATCCGGATTTCTCCACTGTCGGCAAAGGCGATCAGTTCCACATTGACCAATTGTGCAAAGACCCCATCCGCCCCGACAAGCAGGCGGCCGTCCTGGTCCACGGCGAAGTCGAAATCCTCTGCCCAGCCGTCGAACAGCACCATGTCGGTGCCCTCGCCGCCATTGATCCCGTCCGGTGACAGCCCGCCGACAATCAGGTCGGCCCCTGCCCCGCCCAGAAGATAATCGCGCTTGGCCGTGCCCACCAGCACATCGCCCTGGTCGGTGCCCGTCAGGGTCAGGCCCTGCAGGAAGGCATCCTCGGGGCGGTCGTTATTGAGGCTACCGTACGTGGCGGCGGCGGTTGCATTGTAGTGATCATAGGCCGCCGAGATCGGATTTTCGTCAGCAAGATAGTCACGCGTGCCCCAGAGACCAGAGCTGGTGTCATCGACATTGCCGAAATCGTTGACCAGGATGCCGCCCTCTTCCCGGAAGATCTCGGCCATGCGAGTGGTCAGTTGCCCCATCTCGGCGCTCTGGTTAAGCGCCTTGTACCATTCAGCATCCGGGCTATTGCGATCAGGGGCCGAGATATGGCTGTCGGCCTCGTACTGGATCAACTCCAACCCCCAGGCATCGGCCATCTCCTTGTTGGCCGCGAAATTCCCGCGCAGGTAGCCTTCCAGGGGATCCTCGAACCTTGGGTGGATCTCTCCGTTGTCATGCGTCCGGATCAGGGCCAGTTCTGTACTATCCAGCGCAGACAGGCCGTTGGCCAGGTAATCGGCGGCGCGTTTGACGAAATACTGGTACTTCGTCTCGGTGACACCTTCGGCAAACAGGGCCTCGGATTGCGCATACCAGGCACTGCGCAACTCGGTGAACTCGTCCGAACTGACTTCGCTGAAATAACCTGTCACGGCCAAGGCATCGAAGACATCCGACATTTCACCGCTGCGGCCCTGCTCGGCGTAATAGGCCTCCACCCCTGTCTCGACCATCCGGGCGACATCGTAATAGACCGTCTGGGTGCCCATGATCAGCTGCATCTCGCGGCCCGGCGCTTCCTCGGTCATGATCTCTCGGATCTGCGCGGAGCGGTAACCATAATATTCCCGCGCGGCTCGAATGTCGCCTTCGTCGGTTCCACCCGATCCCAGAAGGGATGCCTCCCGAACCTGGTCAAACCCATAGGCCCAGTTCCAGACCTCGTTCGACAATTCGAACTTGGCCACGAGCCCCTCGTCCAGATGTTCGGCCACGTAAGACACCAGTGCGCGGACATAATCGTCATCCGCCTTCAGCGGGATGTTGAACCAGGGATCGGCCCCCACCTCGTTGGCCAGTTGGACCATGACCTCAAAGGGAAGATGCCCAGGGATCGACATCTGGCTGTCCTCGGAGATATCGGGCGTGCTCGTGACCCGGGAGTTGATCGCCCAGGTCGCGCTGTCCATCCCGTAGACATCCGCCACCGAGGTCACATCGGAGCCGTTCGTGCCCATCCAGTCCATGAAACGCAGCGTGTGGTGATCCTGGATCGTCGCCAGGTAGCGCGGATCGAAGATAGCACCAGCGTCGTACATATCCTTGTACTCGGCCTTGACGATCGAGATGTCCCGGACGTGATTGTCTGGATCCATGTCGCGGATTGTAACCATTCTCAGACCACTGCCTTCCGGCCAGGTGCCGGTCACACGGCCGCCGATCACGTTGCCATCCGCATCCATCAAGGTAACCGCATCCGAAACGATCAGGTCCCGAATCTCGACCGTACCGCTGCCCCTCCACTCGATGACCATGTCGCCAGATGTTTCGGCCTGAACCTGTTCATTCGGGTGATGGATCGAAACATAATAGAAATAGCCCTGCTGCCAGCCGGGCAGGGTCTCGTTCCCCCCCAGCAGGGCCGTCGGATACCCATTCTCGTCCAGTAACCCGGCTTCCGCCAGAACACCGGCACTCACCGTATTGCCATCAGCGTCATAGATGGACACCGGAGAGGCCTGTTTCATCAGGTTAAGGAACGGTGGACTTTTGTAATAGGCGTAGCCACTCAACCCTACCGCCAAGGATGGATCCGCCAAACCGACCCCCGGGTTGTCTGCTGCCTGGGCGAGCAGCTCATAGGCATAAGGGCTCAGCCCCGCCTCCTGGCTGACCGCGTCGCCCGACACCATCACCCACTCCCCGCCGGTATCCGCGCCGGCCCATTGCAGGTTCAGCGTCGCCCAGCCGGCCCCGTCGATGTAGGACACCCCGATCTCGTGGCTACCGGCCTCCAACTCGATGGTGGCAAAGACCTTCTGAACCCAGGGAGCGCTGGTCGTCGTCGCGATGGTGTGGCCGTTCATGCGCAGCTCGGCCCCGTCATCGGCCTGCAGCAGGAAAGTATAAAGACCTGCCGTCTCGACCTGCAGGTAGCCCGTGTATTCGGCGGCAAAGTAGTCCGCGGCCCCGCCCTCCCAGAAAGCATCAACCGTCCGCACATAATTCAGTGTGTTGACGCTGCCCTCGGAGACCGCCGCCGGTGCGGCCCCGCCCCCGGTATCGAACCGATAATAGGTCGCCTGGAACCCCCGGCCCGGGGCGGCCTCTTCGGTCGTAGGCTCGGGCTGCTGGGGAGGCGTCCATGCCGCGGGCGCGCTGAAGGTTGTATCGGCCCAAGCCCTAGGCGTCGTTTCAATCGCCGCGATCCGGTAAGGTGTCAGGTCTCGGGCCGCAGACAGCTCAAGGCTCGGAGCATGGCCTGCAAATGCAAAGGCAGGAGCCAGCAGACCCGCCCGGTCGCCCCCCCTGCCCTCGCCGTCCATCCATCCCCGGATGTCGAACAACCCACGCTGATCCCAGCGGGAAACAGCCCACTGAAATGGGAAAATGTCTCTGATCTGCACTGCGCCTGCCTCCTGAAGCACGAAGCTTGGAGGGGCAGATGCCGATGTCTGTCTTGTATTTGTTGTGCTCGGATACTGCCCCGGTTGGGGGGCAGCCATCGCAGAGAGGTAGAAACAAACCGTAAAACCGCATAGGACCAGAATGCGCCCAAGGGCCCTGAATCCGGCATGCGGACGCTGGTTATGGTTAATTCGAGGCGGTTTTTTCTCAAAATCAAGGTAGGTCATGGGTCGGGAGCTCCGTTGGCTCGCGGGGGGGACTGCTCAAACCTCCCTCAGACGCTGTCCTTGCAGCTGATGCAATATACGGCTCGCTCTGGAACGGCCGAGGACAACCCCAGAGCGAGCCGAAAAATTCACAAAGCAGCGTCGTAAATGGCACGCAACCGAGCCGCAGCCACTTCCGGCAAGTACAGCGCTTCGAGTTTACGCCGCGCTGCATCACCCATCTGGTCAGGTAAATGAGGATTCCGGGCGATTGCTTCTGCAAACCCCACAATCTGATCCGATAACCCCTTCTGGAGGGCCTCCCATTCATCAGGCGCCGCGGATGTGGCGAGATGAAGCCAGCGCCCATCCTCATCTGTATCCGTTGACAGCAGCCAACCACTGCTTTCGTGGTCAATCAACTCCGGTATCGCAAAGATTTCAGTCGCCGCGGTCGCCAACCCTGTCAAACCTGCTTCGATCACGACCCATCCCAAGGATTCGTCGACCGTCGGAAACAGCAGAAAGTCCGCCTCAGCCATACGGCGTCGAACCTCAGAATTCGGGAGCGAAGCATGGTGTTCAATGAACGGGGTTTCATCCAGGACCGCGTACAATGTATTGGTAGGCAGGCTCCTACCCGGCATGGCATAGCTTTCCGCAGTGGGCCGGCCAATCACAGTCAACGAGGCCTCGATGCCCCCGGCGTTCAGCCTCTGAACGGCATCCACAGCTACGCCCAGTCCCTTTCGAAGGCCATCCCCTCCAACGAAGAGGAAGCGGATAGGTTGTTTGATATCACGAGGAGGACGCAACATCGCCGGAGGGGTGACAGCGCCGCGAAACACGTCCATCTTGTGATCCAGGTGTGGATGGTTCGCGGCCTTGAACCTGCGTGAAATGAAACGCTGCGCCGCTTCCGAGAGCGGCAGAATACGCCGACAGGACTCTTTGCTGAGAGCCTTCAAAGCGAATTGTTTCTGCCAGTCTGCAGGCTGCCCCAGAATCCTCGGTAGTTCCATCTCGCAACTCACCACGAAAGGCCGCCGCCGCGGCACCTGAAGGGGGAGATGGTTGAAGCTGTGTATAAGATCGACCCGCGGACCAATCACGGCCGGGGTGTGCGCAAAAAACTGAGAGCGTGTCTCGAAACGGCGCGCCGAGATCGCTTGGAGTGTGCAAAAAGTGACCGCGGGAACAGGCACACCGTATGAAACATGTTCAAGCCCATACGAAGGTGCAATCGTTCCTACCGTAAGTGGCTGCTCCCCATGCGGCCCAACATCATTCCCACGTGGAACAGGGCCAAAGCGGACACACGGCGGAGGCTCTACAGCCGCTTTGCTGACTTTCCCATCTAAAGGTGCATCTACCTGTTGAGGAATTGTCGCCATCAAAAACTGCTTTCCTATTCTCTAAAATAGTCTGCCAGAAGCCAAGAAATCCCCAGCCATGTGATCCAAGAAATTCAGCCAATTTCCATAAGAGCGTGCAAGTCAGAGGTGGAGATGCCTGCTCTGCATCACGACATGCCGCAAGGTTGAGCGTGCAGGCAAGATCATCGTTTGAACAAAGCTGGCAATGACGCCCCCACACGCTTCACATTGCGTGACAGATCAATAAACGCGCACTCGGAACGTAGTTCCAGTCCAGAGCCCCACACTCTTTCAAATCACATCCTCATAGAGGATGCGCCTCGGCATATTTTCGGAAGAAGGCCAGGAACGCCCGATCCGGGTCGGTGGGGGCGGATTTGCCCTTGGACCAGGCGCGCCATTCGGCCTCGACGAAGTAGATGTCGTAGCCCGGGTAGCGCAGGCGGGCGGTGTCGTAGGTTTCGCTGTCGAGCGCCGGGCCCACCCGGGCCATACGGGCCGGGCGGGGTTTGGCCTTGGGGGGCGCCACGGTTTGGGCTGGCGCTTTTGAAGCGGCAGTGTCGGGCACCGGGCGGGGCGTGGGTTTGGCCTCGGGCTCGGCCGTGCCGGACCGCTTGGCCTTGCGGCCGGGCTTGGCGAAGCTCAGCGTGCGGGCGGCATCCCCCTGCCCCGCGCTGTCCTTCTTCCACCAGCGCAGCTCCACATGGGTCACGCTGCGCCCGGTCTTGATCGGCTCGATCTCGACGATGTAATCCGACAGCTGGCTGACCTCGGCCACCGCCGGCGTGATCGCCCGCAGCTTGAGGTTCGACCAGGTGGTCAGCTTGCCCTTGGGCACGCCGAGGATGCCGCGCAGTTCGTCCACCGTGAACCGGTCCGACGAGCGCCACGACAGGTTGCCCCGCTTCTGCACCATCTCGTAAAGCGTCAGCGCGTATTTCGACGTCAGCGCGAACATCACCTCGCGCTGCAGCCGGGCAAAGACCGTGCTGTCCTTGATGATCCGCCGCAGCCGCGCCGGGATCTCGTATTCCAGCAGACCGTCGCGCCGCTCGACCTCGAGGTTGCCGCCCAGCAATTGCACCCGCTCGATCGCCCGCTCGCCATCGCGGGTCACCGCCACGCGGACGATCGCCGTCATCAGCCGTTCGATCGACTCGCCGATCCGGTCGTTGGAATTGTGGCTGCCGCGCAACGAGGCCTTGGCCACCACGTGGGTGACCGGCTTGTCGATCGCATCCCAGGCCTGCTCCAGCAGCTGGTTGTAGATGCGCCGGTCCACCAGGGTCAGGGGCGTCACTTCCACCAGGTCGACGAGCTCGCCGGGTTTGACGAGGCTCTCGGCATTGGGACGCGCGTCCAGGGTCCTGTAGGTGGCCGGCTTCGCTTTCTTCGCTCGCGCCATGTGTGTTCTTGTCGTGTGTCTTACGTCTGCCCGTTTGGATGTAATGGTACGAAGCCCCCGCGGAGCGGGCAAGATCGAGGGGATCCCGAAAAGTAAGGCATCACGCGCCCCTTGGCGAAGCCCGCCGGAAAACAGGCCGCTTCTGGGGCGCCCGGAGGGGGCGGAAACGCCATCCCGAAAAGTAAGGACAGGGCCCCACCCGATCCGTAACGCCAGCCCACCCGAAACGTACGCCAAAACACCCCAGGATGTAAGGATTGCCACCCGATAAGTAAGTCTGGTTGGAAGTTATCATTTGTTATCATTGTGTTGCGTCGCGCGAACAAGAGAATCTAAGAATCCGAATCCTTTGGGTTCTTTTTTCTGGATTTTGGGGGGTAAGGACTCTGGCCCGGGACAGCGCTTCCCTTCCATGGTGCGTGCCTGTGGTCCGTTCTGAAAAGCCCCCTTTTCAGACGAGATTTCCGAATCGAAAGACTTTTTGCGAAGACTTCCGCTTTTTCGCGCCTGAAGGGCGAAAAAGCGCACCACGGCCGCGCGGAATGAAAACTCTGGACTTGAGATCATCGCCTGCGGGCGTCATGATTCGGCGCGAGCAGTACGAGGCCCAGTATGGACAGCATTCTTCCCCCAGTCACCATGACGGAATTCGAGGAGCTGGCCGGACGCTCCGAGACCGTGATCAACCGGCTCCGAGACCGTGTCTTCGCCCAGGACCGCAGCAAGAAACTGGAGCTGCGATTCAACGTCCGGACCGCCGCCGAAATGGTCGGGCGCAGCGAGAAACTGATCCGCGACGCGGAAGGCGACGGCCGTCTGCCCGAGCCGGAAAAGGATCCCAAGACCAATCGGCGACAGGGCTATTCCCTGGCCGAGGTCAACCGCATGCGCGAGGTCTTCGGCACCCTGCCCCACCGCGCGACCGACGATCCGGCCATGGTCCTGTCGATCCAGTCCTTCAAGGGCGGCGTCGGCAAGTCGACCCTGACCTGCCACATGGCCCAGTACTTCGCCCTGAAGGGCTACCGGGTGTGCGTAATCGACTGCGACAGCCAGGCCTCGACCACCTCGATCTTCGGGCTGAACCCGGACGTGGATGTCGAAGAGGACGAGGACACGCTCTATCCCTTCTTCCGCCACGGCGGGCCGCAGACGCTGAACTATGCGCTGCGGGCGACCTACTGGCCGAACATCGCGCTGATCCCGGCGAACCTGGGACTGTACGATGCCGAGTACGAATTCGCCGCCCGGATGGCCCGCGACAGCAGCTTCGTGCTGGACCGGCTGCGCGAGGGGATCGACTCCATTCGGGATCTCTTTGACATCATCATCATGGATCCCCCCCCTGCCCTGGGCATGATCTCGCTGTCGGTGCTGCGGGCCGCCGATGCGCTGCTGATCCCTGCTCCGCCCAGCAACATCGACTTCGGCTCGACGGCGCATTTCCTGCGGATGATGACCTCGACCCTGGAGGAACTGGCGCGCCATGGCGGCGAGCGTGACTATGCCTTCGTCAAGATCCTGGTCACCAAGATGAGCGACACCAAGTCGGCGCACCAGGCGATCCATCGGATGATGCAGGCGGTGTTTCCGCAGGACCTGATGCAGGCGGTGCTGAAGGACAGCGCCGAGATCGACAATGCCACGGCGAACCTCGCGACGGTCTACGAGCTGACCGGGGCCGCGACGCGGACCGAGACCCACAAGCGCTGCCGGGCGTACCTGGACGCCGTGGGCCGCGAGCTGGAGATCCTGGTGCGCAAGACCTGGCCAAGCCACCACGAGGCACTGCGACGGGAGGGGCTGCTGTGAGCCGCAAGAAACATGATGCGATCTTCGACGACGTGCTGTCGGGGCTGGACGCGCCAGAGGAGCGCGGGGAGGGCAGGGCGGAACCTGCCGGGCGGGCCCGTTTCCTGCGGCGCTCCACGGCGCTTGGAGAGCGCGTGGCAGGCGAGCGGGAGGAGAAGGTCCTGCACTGGATCGACCCCGAGCGTTGCCGCATGTGGGCGCGCCACAACCGCGAATACAGCCTGCTGACCGAGGACAATTGCCGCGACCTGATCGACGGGATCCGGGCGCAGGGCCGCCAGGAATTCCCGGCCGTGGTGCGACGCCTGAGCGGAGAGGATCACGACTACGAGGTGATCTGCGGGGCCCGGCGCCATTTCGCGGTGAGCTGGCTGAGGGCCAACAATTATCCGCAGTTCCGCTACCTGGTCGAAGTCCGCGACATGACGGACGAAGAGGCCTTTCGCCTGGCCGACATCGAGAACCGGGACCGCCTGGACATCTCGGATTACGAGCGGGCGCGGGACTATGCCGAGGCGATCGAGCTCTATTATGGCGGCCGCCAGAAGACGATGGCGGCGCGGCTGGAGGTGTCGGAAAGCTGGCTGTCGCGCTACCTGGCGCTGGCCCGGCTGCCGGACGAGATCATCGGGGCCTTTTCCTCAATGCACGATATCCGCGAGCTGCACGCGCGGGTGCTGAAGCCGCTGCTGGCAGATGAGGCGACGCGCGAGACGGTGCTGGAGGCGGCGAGGGCCATTGCTGCGGATCAGCAAGCGCGTCGTCAGTCGGGCGGGGCAGGGGTCGCCGCACCAGACGTGGTATCTTTGCTCAAGGCGGCTGCGGCGCCGCCAAAGCCGGCCGTCGAGTCGATGTCCGGTGAAGCAGGCTCAGAAGGGCAGGGGGGCGAGGTCGCCGTCCGTCGCAAGGGCGCCAAGCTGGTCATCGAGGTGCCCAAGGGCGTGTCCCGTGACGAGGCCGAAGCGGTGATCGGCGCGGCCCTGGATGACTATTTCCAGGACGGCTGAGGAAAATTGCCAATTGGCAATTTTTTCGGGGTGGCAACGAAGAAGGGCCCGGAGCGATGCTCCGGGCCCTTCTTCAATCCGAATGTCGGTGCTGTCAGGCGGCTGCGGGTTCGGCCGCAGCGTCTGCTTCCCGCCGCTTCTTGCGACGCGACATGAAGCCGAAGGCGCCAACGCCGCTCAGCAGCAGGACCGCGCCGGCCGGAACCGGGATCGGGGCCAGGCCGCTGGTGTAGATGACCACGTCGGTCAGAGGCTTGCCGCCCAGCAGGACGCCGGCGAAGGCTGCGGTGCTCCAGGTGCCGCCGGTGATCTCGGCCGGGTTCTCGAAGAGATAGGCGGTCGACTTGGTGGCGGTGGTCAGGATGACGACGATGCGCAGGACCGAGTCGAAGGCGCCGGCATCAACCGACCAGGTGCCCTCGGTGCGGCTGCGGTTGCTGGTCAGTTCGACCGAGTTCGGGCCGCCACGGTTGGCGCTGCCCCAGAACGAATAATCGGTGTAGCCGAAGAGGCCGGGGTCGGTCTCCTTGGCCGAACGCCAGCTTTCCGCATAGGTCGAGGTGTTCAGGTCGCCGCGGCGCACAAGCGTCCGGGCCGCGCCAAAGCAGGCATCCGCGTTGCCGCCGCTTGCCGTCACATCCGAGCCTGTGCCCGCGGTGCAGGTACCGGTCGAAACGAAGGTTGCCGCTTCGGCGGAAGGTGTACCAAGTACCATTGCGGCGGCAAACGCCAAAGGTACTGCTTTCGTGATCCAAGAGAGCATGGGTGCCAGCCTGTTTACTGAGAAAACTATCTGATTTTTTCATAAAGGTTAATTGGGCCAAATTGAATAGCTTTCTGTGATTTCAACGCGGCAACACCTGCATGTGCCGTTCCTGCACATCCGATCCGGCAATCCTGAGGCGGGTTGCGCAGATTTTAGACGGAAGGGGGACATCCTGCACTGATTGAGCCCAGACCGCTTGATCAGGTCTGAATTGTCCCGGAATTGCCCGTGTGTTCGATTCGCCGCCCGGGATGTGCGTCTTCGATAGACTCTCGCGGCACGCTTGGCGGGGCGTCTGCCTTGCCATTACCGGGCTATTAAGACTCGCCGGGCAAGGCCCTGACCCTATCCGGACGCGCTTTTCGGGTTCGTATGGGCGCGCGTTGCCAGTGTTTCGGGCCTGTCGTGCGTGTCATCGGCCTGACGTTCCAGCCGGGACGCGACCAGGGACCAGAGGGTATTGATGCAAAGAACACCAAGCGTTACCGCCAACCCGACCCCCACATAAACAAGGAGCGCAGTCAGCCACCCGCCCCCGAGCCACAAGGTCAGGCCAAGTCCGGCTGCGCCAAAAAGCACGCCAAAGAACAAAGCTCCTACGACCATGTCTCCTCCCACTGATCCCAGGATTGTGTAGGGTAATGGTTGCCAAACCCCTAACGTCAAGGAATTCCCGCCTCTGTTTCGGAAATGTGACTCTCTGACAGGGCCGGAATTCACGACACCCGGGTTCACGGAAGCACAGCAACAGGCACCCATTTCGTTTTTACGCAGAACATGGCTCATCCCTGAATTGTCATGACGCGAAACCCTGTTGAATGGTTTTCATCGCCGGGGTGGGACGTTAACGTTTATGAAGGCGCAGAGATCCCTGGCACGGGAAATCCCTGCGATCACAACTGGCTTCATCGGGCAGGGGACGGTGTTTCATGTCGGACAGCGACAGCCTCGGCGGGATCCCGAAGGCGCTTGGTGACTTTGCCAGCTGGGGGATCTTCTGGCTGATCGCGGCGGTGCTCGGCGCGGCGCTGTTCTTCCAGGACGGGCTGGCCGCTCTTTTGGCCGCCTGGCAGATGCCGGAATACAGCCACGGGCCGCTGATCCCGATCCTGTCGGGCTTCCTGTTCCTGCGCCAGCTGAAGGATTTCCCCGAACGTCCCGGACCGATTCCCGACCGCTGGCCCGGCCTCGTGCTGCTGGCCCTGGCCCTGATCGTCGCCCTGGCCGGCCAGGTCATCGAGATCCCGGCCCTCGTCGCCTATTCCCTGATCCTTTGGACCGGGGCCATGCTGCTGATCAGTTTCGGCTGGTCCACGGGCCGGCATTTCTGGCCACCGGTCCTGCACCTGGTCTTCATGCTGCCGTTGCCGGGGTCGGTCTATTACGGGCTGTCGACCTACCTGCAGGGCGTGTCCTCGGAACTGGGCGTGGCCTTCCTGAGAGGGCTCGACGTGCCGGTCTACCTGCTGGGCAACGTCATCGACCTGGGCGTGATGAAGCTGCACGTGGCCGAGGCCTGTTCAGGCCTGCGCTACCTGTTCCCGATCCTGAGCTTCAGCTACATCTTCGCCGTCCTCTACAAGGGGCCGATGTGGCACAAGGCGGTCCTGCTGCTGTCGGCGGCACCCATCACCGTCCTGATGAATTCCATCCGGATCGCGATTGCCGGCTGGATCGTGAACCATTGGGGCCCCTCCCATATCGAGGGCTTTTCCCATTTCTTCGAAGGCTGGGTGATCTTCATCCTGTGCATCCTGCTGCTGTTCGGCCTGGCGCAAGTGATGCTGATGATGCGCCCCGACCGGCCGGGGCTGATCGACGCGCTGGACCTGGACACGACGGGGCTGGGGGAACAGATGATGCGCCTGCGCCTGGTGCAGCCGTCGGTGGCGCTGATCTCGGCCGCGCTGGTGACCCTGTCCCTGGCCGCCGCCATGACGGCCCTTCCCGAGCGCCGCGCCGTCTGGGCCGAACGCACGCCCTTCCTGCTGTTCCCGAGGGAGCTGGGCCAATGGCAGTCCGGCCCCCGCCGCAGTTTCGATGACCGGGTCACCCAGGCAATCGGAGCGGACGATTTCCATTCCGTCATCCTGACCTCGCCGAACACGACGGCCTCGGTCGACCTGCTGTTCGTCTGGTACCGCGATTCATCTGACAGCGCAGTGCATTCCCCCGAGGTCTGCCTGCCCAGCCGGGGCTGGGAAATCGCCGAGATCTCCCGCGCCCGGGCCGAGGGTCTGAGCACCGAGGGCATGTCCATCACCCCGTTCGACTACAGCCGGGTGATCATCCAGAAGGGCGAGACCCGGATGCTGGTCTATTACTGGTTCGAACAGAACGGTATGCGGACGGCTGGGGAATTCACGGCCAAGTGGGAGCTGCTGAAGGGCAAGGTTCTGGACGGTCGCGAGGACAGCGGGCTGGTTCGGTTGATCACGGCGATTGACCCGGAAGAGGGAGGCGTTGCTGCCGCCGAGGCCCGGTTGAACGATGTTCTCAAGGAAGCCGTGGGGCGTCTTCCGCGGTTCATACCTGCCACATAACAGAGATTATGTTGAATGATGCAAGGCATCGACCTTTGTGAAATGTCTGATGTCATGAAGGACACGCAGCCTGTTCCATTTGTGATCTAGGGGGCGCTTCGGTCAGGGACGACCTTGCTTCGGCCGCTGCTGGATAACCACGGGCAGATCGCAAATGACGGAGAAGCCGATTGCATCCTGGACTGGATCCAGCGCGATCCGTCTCATCCCACGGGGTGCCGGTACGATCTGGGTGGATTGCGACGAGGCCGTATTGTTCGATCCAGAAAGCTCGATATCCCGGACGGTTGCGATGTGAACTTCGTAAGCGTTAGCTCAGCCACCTCAGGGCCGCCAGGAAATATCCCGTCCCAGCGAAACGAATATCTCGTGGGCGGTGCCCGAGCCCGAGTTCTCCTGGTCGCGGAAGCGGTGGGTGTAGCCTCCGGTCAGGTCCCAGTCGTCGGTCAGGGCGTGGGTGTATTGGGCCGTGGCGGTTGTGCGTTCGGCGAAATTCACGTTGCCCGCGCCACCCGCGTCGTCCGTGCGGGCGTAGTCGAAGGACAGGCCGATGCTGTCGAAATCGTTGACCAGCAGGTCATAGCTCAGCCGGATCCGGCTGGCCCGTTGCACGGTGTCGTCGTCAGCCACGATGATGCGGGTCGAGGCGTCGACCACGAAGCGCTGGCGGGTGCGTTCGTGGCTGTAATAGACCCCGCCGGTGGGCTGCAGGCCGACGCCTTCGGGCTCGGTCACGCCGAGGGTCAGTTCCAGGTCGCCGGTGGGCAATTCGAACCCGCGGGTCAGCGAGAAATCCGACCGCCCGCCCGCACCGGTCACGTCGTGCGACAGGTCGGCTTCGATGAAGCCCGTGGGCAACTCGCGGGCGAAGCCCACCCCGGCGATGAAGCCGTCGTTGTCGTTGCCGTCGATGCCGAAGGCGCGCAGGGTCTCGTCCACGGTCTTGTAGCCGAACTGGCCAGAGATCGTGGTCAGGGGATTGATCCGGCGCTCGGCGCCCAGGTCGACCGATTGGGTGACCCGCCGGGTCTCTGTGAAATCGTCGGCATCGTAGTCCGAGATGCTATAACCCAGACGGACGGCCGTTGCCGTGTCTGGGCGGAAGACCAGGGCCGCGCTGCCGCCATAGGTCGTGCGGTTGTACAGATCCGGGTCGGTGGCGTCGATGTAATGCAGGTTGTCGACGAAGAAGCCGAACTCGGTGCCCAGGGGGGCGTTGCGGCCCAGCTCCAGTCCCAGGTCGAGGGTTTCACGCACCTCGAACCCGTCATCGGTCAGCAGTTCCGACGGATCGGTGATGTCCAGCGGCAGGTCGTCGATCGACAGGTCCCGCGTCAGCACCGTTGCATTGGCCGTCATCAGCGCGTTGGAGGACTCGCGGGCATAGGCCAGCTCGAGCCGGGGCAGCAGCAGCTGGTTGTCGGGCGCGCCCTTGCCGGTGCCCAGGCGGAACCGGTTTTCGATCAGGAAGCTCAGCGTCTGGCCGCGGGTCTCGGATTCGATGCCGAAGGACAGCGTGGTTTCCGAGTAATAGGAATTGCCCGGAGATTCCGAGGCCAGCTGCCGGTTGTCGCTGGCCCGGAGCTCGGTGTCGAAGCCGAAGGTATAGGTCAGGCTGCCGTCATCAGGGGATGCCGCCGAGCCGCCGGTCGGGGTGGCCACCTGCGGCGCGCCCGCGGTGGGCAGCATGGCAAGCAGGGCCGTGGTCCCGGCGATGATCCTGTAGGGGGAGCGCCGCATGTCTGTTATGCCCATTCCGCCGGATTATTCGAAGAGCTTGCGCGCGGGCACGACGATCACGTCGCCCTCGGTCAGCCGGGTGCTTGAGGCGATGCGGGGGCTTTTGTTGCGGCCCAGCTTGTTGTTGTAGCTGAACAGGTAGATCTGGGTGGTGCCGGTGGAGGGCGACACGCGGTGCAGCTCGATCCGGGACTGGGCGGCGAAGGGGCTCAGGCCGCCGGATTCCGCCAGGAACTGCAGGATGGTGGTGCCGGGTTCGGTTTCCCGTTTGCCGGGCTCCAGGACCTCGCCCATGATGTAGACGTCGATGGTGTCTTCGTCTTCGTCCTCGTCTTCCGGGGCGATGGCCACGACAGACACCGACACGGTGGGAGCGGCGGCGAAATTCGGGGCCAGGCCGGCGGCCAGGTCGCGGCGCAGGTCTTCGATCGTGCGGCCCTGGGCGCGGACGGTGCCCACCAGGGGGAAGCTGATGGATCCGTCGGGCAGCACCAGCACCTGGCGGTTCAGCCCGGTGTCTTCCAGCACTTCGATCTCGATCAGGTCGCCGGCACCGATCCGGTACTTGGCGGCGGCCGGGCCTGCGGTCAGGGCAACGACACAGAGGGCGAAAAGCGCCACGACAGCATGGGCCATCCGGCGTCCCGCGCCATCGCGAAACATCCCGGTCAGTGCCGATCTGCGAGTGAGAAATGCCATGATATGCCCCGTCTTTCGTCCCGTTTCCACGCTCACGTGCGGACTATGCTGGTTTCGCGGATAAGTCGAAATCCGGATTGAGAAATTTATCGCTGACTGCGGCAGAATTGCAGCCCTCGAATTGCTTAATTTTGAGGCTCTCCCTCGCCGGACAGCCGGTCTATTTCACCTTGCACCCTGTCGGCAAAGGGCAGGTCTGGGCCTTGCCATTCATCCAGCAGCGCCTGGGTGAGGCGATAGGTTTCCAGGGCCTTCTTTTCCCGGGCCGCCAGCGCATAGGCATAGGCCAGGTGGTATTGCACGCTGGGATCGCGGGGCAGCAACTTGACCGCCTGTTCCAGGTAGTCGAGCGCCTCGTTCGGGCGGTCGTCAAGCGCCAGGATCCAGCCGTAGGTGTCCTGGAAGGCCGCGACATTGGTGCCGCGCAGCCGGCGGGCGATGGTCTGGGCGCGATCGAGGCTGTCCTCGTCGGACCGGTAGGAGGCCAGCAGGCTCGCCAGGTTGTTGGCCACGATCAGCGAATCCGAGTTTTCCTCGTAAAGCCGTTCGTAGACCGCGATGGCGCCCTCGATATCGCCGACCCGTTCGAATTCGCTGGCCTGCATCCAGGCCAGGCTGCGGCTGTCGGGGACGGCCTCGACGGCGTTTTCGAGGATCTCCCAGGCTTGCTCTGCCCCGTCCACGTCGCGGGTCAGGTTATAAAGCGTGATCCAGAATTGCTCGGTGCCCGGGGCCTCGGCGATCAGCTTCTGCAATTCCTCCTGGGCGCGGGTCGCGGCCCCGGACGAGGCAAAGACCCGGGCCGCGATGAAGCGCAGGTCGGGGTCGTCGGGTTGCTCGGCCAGGCGCGACTGGATGAAATCGAGCGCGCCCTGCACGTCGCCCCGGGCCAGCCGCAGGCGCACGATGGTCGCCACGACGCGGATGTCGTCGGAATCGCGGGCGGCCATGGTGCCCAGGAAGTCCTCAAGCTGGTCTTCCTCGTTCTGGGCCGACAGCATCAGGGTGACCAAGCGGCTGGCATCCATGCCCGCGCCGCCCCCGTTCAGCGCGGCCACCACCCCGCGCAGGCGCGTCCAGTCCTGCAGGTCCAGGTAGATGTCGCCAAGCTGCCTCAGAATATCGAGGTTGCCCGGATCCAGCCGCAGGGCGTCGACCAGGATGCTTTCGGCGGCCAGCAGGCGGCCGTCTCCGACCAGGAAATCGGCATAGCGCAGGGATTCCCGCGGCGCGCTTTCGGTGGCCTCGACCGCCAGGGCCAGCATGTTGCCCGACAGGTCGTGGCTGCCGGCCCGGGCATGGGCCTGGGCCATCAGGGTCAGGGTTTCGGGATCGTTCGGCCGCTGGTCCAGCGCGATGCGCAATTCCTGCAGGGCCGCGTCGGTGCGGTCCTCCTGGATCATCCAGAAGGCGCGCATCTTCAGCGCATCCGTTTCGGTGGCATCCTCGGCCAGGACCTCTTCGACCAGGGCTTCCGCGGCCTCGCGGTCGCCGATGCCCTCTTTCATCTTGGCCAGGATGATCTTGATGCGCCGGGTCATGTCGCTGGGCTCGGCCGTGGCGAGGATGTCCTCGACCTCGGCAATGGCCGCGTCGCGCTGGCCCAGGTCGAAGTCCAGCCCGGCCCGGGCGGACCGGTAAAGCGGGCGGTTTGGGTCGTCCTCGGGCAGGTTTTCCAGGATGCCGTCCAGCTCTTCGGCTGCGGCCTGCGATCCGGCGGTCTGCTGGATGAAGCCGATCAGCAGCATCTGCGGCTCGGCCTTGTAGGAACTTTGGGCCACCTGCGAGCGCAGGTAGGACCGGGCATCGGCCACCCGTTCCTGGGACATGTACCAGCGCAGCAGAAGGCGGCTGGATTCACCGTCTTCCTCGAACTGCTCGGCCATCGCGCGCAGCTGCCGTTCGATTTCGTCCGCCATGCCCAGCTGTTCCAGCACATGCAGGCGGAACAGGTAGAACTTCTTGAAATCGGGGTGGTGTTCGATGGCCGCGGCCGAGGTGGCAAGGGCGCTGTTCCACTGGTCGCGCCGGACCTGGTAATCCAGCAGGACCTGGAAGAGCACCCGCAATTCCGGGTGGTCCTCGACCATCAGGGCGGCCTCGGCGGTCACCTCGTCCTGGCGTTCGGGATCGTAGGGGATGCGCGCATCCTGGTAGGCCACGGCCAGTTCCACCGCGCGCACGATCGGGTCGACCGGGGCTTCCCCGGCCAGCCGCCGCACCGAGCGGGCATGACGGCCGGCGGCGTCCCAGTCCTCGGCTAGGGCGGCCAGCCGGGCGGCGGCCTGCTGGGCGGCGATATCGTCGGGGTCAAACTCGGTGATCGTCAGAACCCGGCCATAGGCCGCGGCCAGGCTGCCCTCCTGTTCCTCGATCTCGGCGAACAGCCACAGGGCCTCGCGGTGTCCGGGCACCAGCTGGATGGCGTTGTTCAGCTCGACCGCCGCGCGCGAGGCATCGCCTTCGGCATATAATTCGACGGCATTCTGGAAATGCTTTTCGGCGCGTTCTTCAATCGTGTCACACGCGGCCAGGCCAAGGGCCAGGCACACCGAAAAAACCAGGGACAGGACTTTGTTATTCACCGCGCCGGCTCGCTTCCTATTGGGGTCGTTTTCCGAAAGATCGGCCCCAGTTAGGCGGAATTGGCGAAGATCAGCAACCCGTTCCGCGCACCATCACGAAGGCCGTCCGGATGATGATCTGAAGATCCTTCTTCAGCGACACGGTGCGGCAGTAATAGGCGTCGAAATGGGTCCGCGAGGCAAAGCTGGTGGTATTGCGACGCGAGATCTGCCAAAGCCCCGTAATGCCCGGGCGGACCGTGTAATAGGCGGTGCCGGGATAAAGGTCTTGCTGGTCGACCATCATCGGCCGGGGGCCCACGACGGACATCTCGCCGATCAGCACGTTCCAAAATTGAGGCAGTTCGTCCAGGGAGGTCTTGCGCAGGATCGAGCCCAGCCGCGTGATGCGCGGGTCATTGGTCAATTTCTGCTTTTCATTCCATTCCCGGCGGGCTGCGGGATTTGACGCCAGGTAAGAGTCCAGCATCTGGTCGGCATTGGGCACCATGGAGCGCAGCTTCATCATGGAAAAGACCCGGCCTTCGCGCCCGACCCGGTGCTGCCAGTAGAAAGGCCTGCCGCCTTCCATCGCCAGAAGCGCCGCGGCGATGCCGACGAGGGGCAGGATGAAGGGGATGACAGCAAGCACAAAAGCGATATCGAACAGGCGCTTACCAACCTTCAGGTAGCTCTGCCGACGTTTGGTCGCGCCGCATTCAAAACTGTAGTCCACAGATGCTGTGCTCATGGGGGCAAGTCCTGAAATTCTAGAGGAATCGAAATTCGTCTTTTGGGCAGTCATTCATTCCATACCGTTCGATGCTGCAATGCGGAACCGGTTTTATCTATTTTGGCACGTTAAATGTGGGGATTGCATCTGAGTGCGCATCTATCTCTTATTTTTGTGGCACTCCGAAAACGTCATGTAATAGTCATACAAGGCGCACCGAACTGGAAAGCCCAAAATTTAGGCGCTCCTTCGGTTGTGTCCTGGATGCATCGCATGCGCTGGATTTTCGGGCGAAACCGTGGATTGACCGATCCTTGATGTTCGCGCAGGACGGATCTGTCCTCTTCCCTTGCGTGCATGGGCATTGTGTCGCTCACGAATGCAGAAAGACGGCCCCTCGGGCACTGGTGCCCATATGGAAAATGTGAAACCCTCGGTCCCAAGCGACGGCCAGGAGACGAGTGGCGCCCCAAAATCATGACAGACGCACTTTACTCGGAGTTCTTTGGTTTAAAGTTCCGCCCGTTCAACCTTGTTCCTGACCCGGCAATGATCTTCTGGTCCCAGATCCACAAGCGGGCCTACACGATCCTGGAATTCGGGGTCATGTCCCGCGCACCGATCACGCTGATCACCGGAGAGATAGGGGCCGGAAAGACGACCCTGCTGCAGGCGCTTTTGGGCAAGATGGACGAGACGGTGACCATCGGGTTGATCTCGAACGCGCAGGGCGGCCGGGGCGAGCTGGTGCAATGGATCCTCAACGCCCTGGGCCAGCCGGTCGAGCCGGGCCTGGGCTACGTGGCGATGTTCCAGATGCTGCGCGATTTCCTGGTCGAGGAATATGCCCAGGGGCGCCGGGTCATCCTGATCTTTGACGAGGCGCAGAACCTGTCCCTGGAGGGGCTGGAAGAGCTGCGCATGCTGACCAACATCAACGCCAACCAGGACGAGCTGCTGCAGCTGATCCTGGTCGGCCAGCCTGAACTGCGCGACATGGTGCGCGGCCCGTCCATGCGCCAGCTGGCGCAGCGGGTCGCGGCCAGTTTCCACCTTGATGTGCTGGATGCGCCCTCGGTGCAAAGCTACGTGCAGCACCGGCTGATGGCGGCCGGGGGGACGGGTCAGGAATTCACGCCCGAGGCCTGCGCGCTGGTGCATAGCGAAACCGGCGGCGTGCCCCGGTTGGTCAACCAGCTGTGCGATTTCGCAATGCTGTATGCCTGGAGTGGTGAGGTGAAGGTGATCGATCACACCATCGTTCAACTGGTGCTCAACGACGGCGTGCTCTTTGCCGCCCCGAACCGGAGGGAGGCGGAGCATTATGGATGAGATCCGTTTCTACATATCCGTCTTTTTCCGCCGCTTTCACTGGTTCCTGCTGGTGGTCTTCCTGGTGTCCTTCGGGGCGGTGGTCTACTCGCTGGGGCTGACGCCGACCTACATCAGCCGGATGCAGCTGGTGGTGGAATCGCCGCAGATCCCGGAAGAGCTTGCGGCATCGACCGCCCAGACCCCGGCGCTGGAACAGCTGGAGATCATCGAACAACGGCTGCTGACCCGCGACAACCTGCTGGGCATCGCGCGGGAGTTCAACGTGTTCCCAAGCATGGAGGAAATGAGCCCCGACACGATCGTGGGAACGATGCGGGAAAGCACTTCGATCCGCACGGTGTCGGGGCGTGATCGCGCGACGCTGATGACCGTGTCCTTCGAGGCGGGCCAGGCCCTGACAGCAGCGGCGGTGCTGAACGAATACCTCAACATCATCCAGGAATCCGACACCGAAATCCGGCGCGGCCGCGCAGGCGGCACGCTGGAATTCTTCCGCGAAGAGGTGAAACGCCTGGGCGAGGAGATCGATGAACAGAGCGCCGAAGTCCTGGCCTTCAAGCAATCCAATCGGGATGCGCTGCCTGAAAGCCTTGAATTCCGCATGTCGCAGCGGTCCGAACTGCAGGAAGACCTGTTGCAATATCAGCGCGAGATCAAGCGCCTGGAAAACCAGCGCGAAGGCCTGATCCAGCTTTTCGAGGCAACCGGCCTGGCCAGCCCGAATTCCAGCAACGGGATCCGCCTGTCTACCGACGAACAGCTGCTGCTTGACCTGGAAAGCGAATTGAACAGCCTGTTGGTGACCCTGTCGGATGAAAACCCGAAGGTGAAGCTTTTGCGGGCCCGGATCGAGGGGCTGGAGGCAAGGATTGCCCAATCCTCCGACGGCGGGTCCGAGGCCTCCGGAGGTCCCAAGACCCAGGCCCAGGCCACGCTCGACATCCAGCTGGCCGAGATCGACAGCGAAATCCAGATCCTGGAAAGCCAGATCGAAGAACTGGAGAACCAGATCGACCTCCTGACCGAAACCATCCAGCGCACGCCCGAGGTGTCGATCACGGTCGACGAGATGGAACGCGCTCAGGAGGTCCTTTCGGACCAGTACAACGCCGCCGAGGAACGCTTGGCCCGCGCCCTGACCGGCGACCTGATCGAGGCCCGCTCCAGTGGCCAGCGCATCTCGGTCATCGAACAACCCAACGTGCCGGATTTCCCCGCGCGCCCGAACCGCGGCAAGATCGCCATGATCGGCGTCATCCTGGGCATTGCCGCCGGCGGGGGGCTGATCGTCGTGATGGAACTGCTCAATACCTCGCTGCGCCGCCCCGAAGACCTGGTGACCCATCTCAACGTCACCCCTTTCGGCACGATCCCCTACATGCGTACCCGCTGGGAGGCCGCCTGGCAGAGAACCGTCAAGGTCGCCTCGGTCATGGTGGTCATCGCGGGGGTGCCAGCGGCGATCTACGCGGTGCACCTCTATTATTTCCCCATCGACGTGATGGCCGTGAAGGTCATGGGCAAGCTTGAAGACGTCGTTTCATCCGTGACTCGGGAACAATAAGGGGACAGCGCCATGGAACGGTTGCAGGACGCCATACACAAGGCCCGTGCACAGCGCAGCGGCAGCGCCCGCCCGGCGCACAGACCATCCGGCCCGGCCGAGGCACACCAGCCCAGCCCCGGCGTCGAGGACCGTTGGGCCGCCCTGAAACCCTTGCAGTTCAGCAAGAAGAAGCTCCTGCGCAACCGCATCGTGGCCCTGCATGCGGATGTCAGTTCCGCCCCGTTCGACGTGATGCGCACCCGGCTTCTGCAACAGACCCGCAAGAACGGCTGGAAACGGATCGCCATCGTCTCTCCGCATGAATCCAGCGGCAAGACGACGGTCACCGCCAACCTCGCCTTCGGCCTGTCGCGCCACCGCGGCATCCGATCGGTGGTCGTCGACCTGGATTTGCGTCGCTACGGGCTCAGCCACCTGTTCGACGTCGCCTCCACGCCATCGGTCCTGGACGTGCTGGATGAACAGGTCCCCTTCGCCGAGGCCGGCTTCCGCCATGGCGCTTCACTGGGTTTCTGCCTGGGTCCCCAGGTGACACAGAACGCCGGCGAGATCCTGGTGAGCGACCAGACCCAGCGGGTCCTGCAGGGGATCGAGGCCGATTTCGAACCCGATGTCATGCTTTTCGACCTGCCGCCCCTGAACGTGGGCGACGACACCCAGGGCTTCCTGACCCGGGTGGATGCGGCCCTGATCCTGGCCGAAGCCGAACGCAGCACGGTCGCCCAGATCGACGTGGCCGAACGCCAGGTGGCCGAACTGACCAACGTCATGGGCATCGTCCTGAACAAGAGCCGCTACGTCTCGGGCGCCTATTCAAGCCAAGAGTATTACTACTGATCCTCCCACCGTCCCGCCCCATGACCTAGACCTCAGGCTGGTACTTGAAAGCACGATCAAACGGGCACCTGATCAAGCCGATATTCACGTTCGCGGGAGGAAACCGTCCCACACGGCAGGAGCCCTTGCGAAAGAGACCCTGACCGCGCGCAGAATTGCCTGATCGTTTTAGCGCGGAGACCCCACTCCATGACAAGAAACGCCTGGACGCACACGTATGCCACACTGATGGCGGCCCTCGCGGGGCTTCTCCTGGGCAGCAGCCCCAGCCTGGCACAGGACGTCGAAACCGCCCGGTTCGTGGTCTCGCCAGACGTCGTTGCAGCCGATTTACCACCCCTGACAGCCACGATCGACGCCTTTGGAAACGGGGCCCGGCTCAGTTCGACCGGAGGGTTTGAGCCTACGGTGTTCCGAACACTCTTGCGGGTAACCAAGACGGCACAGGATCAGGTCATTACCTCGCAAGCGGATCTGACCGGGTATGACAGCTGGCGCGAAGGAGCTTTTGACGGGGCTGATGTCGAGGTGCTGCGGATCGAGAACGGGCGTTTCGTGTCCGTCCGCCGGGACCGGGTTCGCGATGGGGGACACCGGGCTACGGGCTGGATCCCGCAACTTGGCGGCAAGGTGCTGTCGGGGCGCACGGGATCGGTTTCGTTAAGCTGGGAAGGATGGAACCGGCTGGGGGTGCCCTATTACTACACGGTCCGGGCAGTCAATTGGCGCGGGCGGCTTTCGCCTCCGGCCGAGGCCATTGCCGTGACCGCTCCGGCCGAGCCCGGCAAGGCCAGCACGCCTGAAACGATCGACCGCCCCAAGCTTTCCGATACGCCAGGGCGGCTTTCCGCACCGACCCGCTTGCAGGCCATGATGCAGCCGGACCAGACGCTGCGGCTTGGCTGGGACGCGGTCCCCGGTGCGCGTGGCTATGTCGTCTACCGCTCGGATGTGCCACCCGATCAGCATCGTGGTTACGGGCTCGACCTTGAAGGATCAGGGCCGGAGATCCGGGCGGGTGACATGGTCATCCTGCGCCAGCGCTTCCTGGCCCCGAAACGGGACGAAGTTCTGACCAACAGGGTCTGGAGTGCTCACGGAGCGATACGCCTGTTCAGGCCCGACCTGTTGAAGGGGTTCGCCGATGACCAGGGGCAAGCCTCATGGGCCCTTGAGGAGCACCCCGCCGAGACGACCGTCGAAGCCCCCGGGGAGACCTACCTGACGGCAACCCTGTTCCGCGATCGGCCACTCGAGATCGGGCTTTATAATCATTCGGGGACAGCTCAGAGCTGGTACGAGGTACTGGATCCGTCCAGGACATATCGCTTCGAGGTCTGGCTGCGAGGCGACCCCGGCGTTCAGGCCAGGTTTGCGATCAAGGGGCCGCTGCGTGACGCGCCTGGGCAACCGGTCAATCTGCCCGTCACCGCTGAATGGCGGAAACATGTCGTCGAGTTTCGCGTCCCCAGGATCTTCGATGGGGAGCAGGCCGGATGGATGGGTCTTGTGCTTGGAGGAACCGGAGAGGTCTCGATAGACAACTTTCGTATCTACCGGACCGACGCGCCCTACCTCGCCTGGCTGCCTGAGGATCACGAGGCCCTGGTGACCTCCGGCATGGGGCAATTGCGCACCCATGGGTTCATCAAGACCATGCAGCGCACCTATGACCTGGCCCAGTTGACCAACCCCGCCGGGGGTATCAGCACGGCCAAGGGGAACACCCTGCCGCAAACCCTCGCAGGCATGGCAAGCGTCGGCATGGACCCCTGGCTTCAGATCGAACCGCACCTGGCCCCCGAGGAATGGCTCGGCCTGGTCGAATTCCTCGCCGCTCCGTTCGGCCCTGGCGATGATCCGGCGACAAAGCCCTGGGCCGCCAAGCGGGCATCGCAAGGACAGGTGGCGCCCTACACAGATCTTTTCGACCACATCCGGTTCGAGATCGGCAACGAGACATGGAACCGGCTTTTCCGGCCTTGGGTCTTCGAAGACATGACCGATGCAGCCACGGGAGAGCAATACAGCCGGGGCGAGGTCTATGGGCTTTACCAGGAATACGTGCTGTCGATCCTCCGCAGCAGTCCCTATTGGCCCGCCCTGGAACCGCATCTTCAGCCGGTGCTCGGCGGCTGGGCCATTTCCGATTACGGTTTCGCGGCGGCCCGACGCAGCCCTTCGTCCCCGCTCGTAACCAATGCCGCCTACAACGGCGGCTGGGACGAAGGAGAGGGACCGGTCGCGCCCAGCCCATCAGGCTTTGCATCGATCTTGGGTTTTCCAGTGCAAGTCGCAGCCCGTCGCTCACAGTCAGACGCATCCAACCGGGACGCCACGGCGGAAGGACGCGGAGAACCCCTGGAGATCGGAACCTACGAGGCCGGTCCTGGCTATGCCTTGAACGGGCTGAACAATCAGCGGGTTACCAAGGAACAAGCCGCCCTGCAGGAAGAGGCCATGAAGAGTTCGGCCGCCGGCACTGCAACGTTGGATACATTCCTGATGCAGGCACGCCATGGCTTCCGTGTTCAGAACTACTTCACCTTTGGACGGGGGCCATACTGGACATCCCATGCGACCTGGGAGAACGGCGGCCAGCCCTATCCCGCCTGGCAATGGCTGACAGTGCTGAACAATGGGGGCAAGGGCCTTGGGGACATGCTCAAGGTCGACCCAGTGGGAGTACCCCGCCGTGATCTGCCCGAGATGTCCCAGCGCGAGGCTCTGGAGGATGCGCCGATGGTCGACATCTATCCCTTGCTTCAAGGGGAGCGCCTCCTTCTGGTGGTCCTCTCCCGCTTAGTGCCCGACGTTCCCACTGGCACCGCTGGTGTCACGGATGTGACTATTTTGCTGCCCTTTAAAACCTCAAGTTCTATGGTTCGGTTCACCATGAGCGGCGACTACACAACGAGCAATGTGGACGGGCCGAGGGTATTATTTCGACAAAACACCATGAAACAAAACGATCATCTATCCCAGCTCCGAATAGAAAACTTAGAGCCCGGCTCGGCTCAGATTTATCTGATAGAAGTAAATCTCTAGGTGTTCAGTCCCGGCATTTGGTGGATCGGGTTCAGGATGAATCTGCCCGACTCTGAAGTCCAGATCTTGCAGATGTACTCGTAGGGCGTGAGCCCGTTGAGGGTCTTGGACCAGTGCGCGAAGTTGTATGCTGCTATGAAGTACGAGAGGTACGTTCGCAGCTGATCATGGCTGTCGCAGAGGAAGCGTTTGACGGTGGTCTCCTTAATCGTACGGCTAATCCGTTCGACCTGTCCGTTGGTCCAGGGATGGTTGGGCTTGGTCATCAGCTTGTGCATTATCCCGATGGCGAGACCAGCCCGTCATCGTGAGACAGCCGGAAAAATCCAGCTTCCGGCGGTCCAACGTTGGGGAGCAGTGCAACAGCCGGAAAAATCCAGCTTCCGGCGGTCCAACGTTGGGGAGCAGTGCAACAGTCGGGAAAATCCAGCTTACGGCGGTCCAAGGTTGGGGAGCAGTGCAGCTGCGTCTGCACAACACCCTCGACCCGCAACCCGCCCTGCAAGTAGGGGTACTTCAAAGTTCGTTTCTCGGGGGGCATCGAATAGCAGATCCAAACTGACGTTACTGCCGGAATTTTGGAGCCGTTCTTGATCAAAGGCTTCAGGCTTTGTGGCACGTGCAGTTGCAGCTTGTTCTTTGTGCGAAAGTCAATTTTAGTTTGCCTTGATCTGAAATTAAGCAGGAGAACGTGGAATGGATGGCTTTCTGGCATTGAAAGTGGGGCCTAAACCATGAGAGGATCGACAGATTTGGCTAGCCGCGAACACGATGCGGCACGAGCATACCACTTCCTACCGCGCAAACTGCGGCGGCTAACACGTAAAGCTTGGTTGGACGTCCGCCATTACAATGACAAAAACAACGCATTGCCGGATTTTTACGTGATTGGTTCAATGAAGAGCGGTACGACAACGCTCTATATGCACCTGGAATCACATCCTGAAGTATACCCTGCGACTCTGAAAGAAGTTCACTACTTTAACACGCACAGAGATCTCGGCGAGCGGTTTTTTAGATCACACTTCCCAGCAAGATCCGCTCTGTCCGAATGCTCTAACAGCTGGGGTCGCCAAATCGTTGGTGAGGCAACTCCAGATTACATATTTCACCCAGCAGCACCAGCTATTTGCCATGGACTTACACCGAATGCCCGCTTTGTGCTTTTGATGCGAAATCCAGTCGATCGGGCGTTTTCCCATTGGAAGCAGGGAAAACGATTTGAGTTTGAATCTGAAAGCTTTGATAGAGCCATTGCTTTAGAGGAAGCCCGGTTGTCCGGTGAGTCAAAAAAACTTGAAGAAGACATTCACTATTACAGCTACCGCCACCAGATGTATTCCTATTTGGCGCGCGGGCGTTACGCCGAGCAGATAAATCGTTGGCTTAATTATTTCGATCCCGCACAATTTCTTTTCATCCGGTCTGAGGACATGTTTGAAGATGGAAATGCAGTCTTTAAAAGAGTTACAGATTTCTTAGGTCTATCGGCGTGGAGCCCGAAGAGCTTTGATTTAAAATTCAAGGGCTTAGAGGGTGATATTCCCACTGCATCGCGCAGCCGGCTATCTGAGTATTATGAGATATTCAATCAAGAACTCTACGAGATTGTCGGTGAAGATTACGGATGGAAATGAATGCACTATATTCAGGGGTGGCTTTGATGTCGAAGCCGAATAAGGCTGCAATAAAAGCGCCTCTAAAAGTCAGTTTTGGGTCGGTACTGAGCAGAAGTTCCAGCCACAGGGGCGGCCTATGGGCCAAGCTTGAAACTTAGGAGCCCTATATGTACAATGAAATTCAAGAGACATCCACGGCTCAGGTATTACTTGCCGAGTTGCGGGGAAAGGGAATTAAAGGCGGGGACATTAATGAATCTCATTTGCGCGAAACCTACGAGCGTATGCCGAGAGAGATCCCAGTCCCCCCTGTGAGGGAAGTCACTTCTCTGCTCTCGCTACCTCGGCCATACGAAGAAATTTCTGGAACTGCCGCTGTGATTATTGAAACCCGTCCTATTTCCTATCTTCCGGTAATAGTGGAGCAGGTCTACCGCAGGCTCGGAATTCCAATCCATGTGTTTCATGGGCGCAAAAATGGCGATCTTCTGGATACAAAAATCCTAAACAAGCTTCGGCGAAGCGGCTCTCTTACTCTATCGGAGCTCTCCTGTGATTCTATTGACCATACAATTTACAATGCCTTGATGATGAGCCCGGCCTTCTGGGAAAAAACCATTGCAAGGGGGCGAGTATTGGTTTTTCAGGCGGATGCCGTTCTTTGTGAAAACTCTCCCTTTGATCTAAAAGATTTTGAAGTGTATGATTATATCGGTTCGCTATGGGGCCGCTATCGACCGGAAAACATCGTAGTGGATGGAGGCAACGGCGGATTAAGTCTTCGCAGTTGGGATCAAATGATGACGTGCTTTGAGCGCTTCCCCGGACATGGCTGGCATGGAGGAGAAGATACCTATTTTTGCTTCCATATGGAGATAATCGGCGCGCAGGTTGGCCTCCCGAATGCTTGTGCGCGCTTTGGGACTCAGTTCCGTTTCTTGGAAGAAAGTTTTGGAGCGCATAAGCCTAATAGTCTGCCGTTTCGCGACCAAATTGCGTTTCTAGGTTATTGCCCAGAGGCGGCTCCCATCATCGAAGGTAAATTTGCGAGCCTAAAATTGATGACGAGTGCTTTGCTGCGCGCTACCGGCTTTCGGCTACGACGGTAGGGAATTCTGATCTGACTGATCCAGTGCGGTGACCCGGTTTGCCCAAGCAGTCCGTATCCGCTTTCTTGGGTGTTCAGTCCCGGCATTTGGTGGATCGGGTTCAAGATGAATCTGTCCGGCTCTGAAGTCCGAAGTAAGCGCTGTCTCCACCGCACGTTGCTGTGTGTGGGTGCCTACTGCGAAGTGATACGCATCTCATGATGCGGGAGTGCGTTTCGCAATGTGCGCGATCAGACCGTTTCTCAGTTCTTTGGGCGTCGAGGTCCATGCGTCGGGTCATCGCCGCTGTTCGGATGCGGCCAAGGCCCGAGCGGTTTCGGAAACGCTGGAGCCCGGCGCTACGGTGAATGCCGTAGCCGAGCGGTTCGGCATTCGCCCCAATCCGCTTTCGGCATGGCGACGGCTTGCGAAGGACGGCAAGCTGGTGCTGCCCGCCGCAGCATCAGACGAACCGGTCTTCTCGCTCCTCGTGGTCTGCGATGTGATGGAATATATCGGGACGAGTGAGACAGCGCCTGTTCTGACCCCGATCCGGATTGCCAATAGCGGCGTCGTGATTGAGTTGGCGCATGCCACGCCTGCAGCCCGGATCGCGGAGATTGTTCACGCCCTCGGGATGACGCCATGCTGATGCCCTCGCAGGGCGTGCGTATTCTGGTGGTGACGAAGCCGGTTGGCTTTCGGAAAGGCTAAAATGGGCTCGCAGCCCTGGTCCAGTCCACGCTGGCCGAATATCCTTTCACGGGGACGGCCTTCGTCTTTCGGGCGAAGCGGGGTGACCGGTTGAAAATCCTGTTCTGGGACGGCAGCGGGATCGTGATGGCATACAAACGCTTGGAAGAAAGCACCTTCATCTGGACTGCTATGCGCGACGGGGCCATGATCTTGAACCGGGCGCAGTTCGAGGCCCTGTTCGCAGGCCTGAACTGGCGCCGGGTGCGATCGCTGGAGGTGCGCCGTCCGACCGTGGCAGAGTGACTCGGTCTAGGGAATATCCGCGCAGGACGGCCTGAAGCGCGGCATCATCCGCCCATCGACCTGCCCGCGATCCCTGAGAGCCAGCGCGCCGCTGTTCTGGCGCTGCTGCAGGAGCGCGATGCCGCCGAAGATGCCATCGCGCATGTTTTGGTGGCCAAGTTCGCGGACCACCTTCCATTTCACACCCTGATCGCGCCCGCGAAGATCAACGACGTTGAGCCTTTCGCCTATCTGAATACGGCCTGGGCAGCGATCGCCGACGGTCACCCCGCCAGCAGGATCGACGAGCTGCTTCCTTGGAACTTCACCCGTCAAGCTGATCGGGCGTGTGGCGGAGACAGTGCTTAGCTGCCCAGGCTGAGACGAGACTGTTCCTTAATGTGGGCCAGGACCAGGGCTTCCCCTGAATAGACCCTTTACGTCAAAGCGTTGATACATATGGAAGGACCATGCCCGAAACTGGTGCGCCCACACGGACTCGAACACCCGTCTCAGGGCGTCGCAGCACGTCTCACTCTCATCGGGAGCATTTTAAACGGTATGGATCGACTGTCTCACAACGTCTCAGGGTGTCTCTACGCAGCGCAGGTCCGCCTGGGGGACCAATTGGGGGAACGTTGCACAAGACGTTTGATTTCGTCACTGTATTTGCTTGTTCCGATGTGGGCTTTCTACCGTAAATCATAGGTCAAAGCGTCATCAAATTCGGGGATAACTCAGCCTTCTGGAAGGCACATCTTTGCAATCTTGTCCTCACCCTTCCGTCAGTGCTGACGCAAAGTTTTTTAACATAAGCATTTTCGCCGTAGGCCGGGGCGTGGCCCACACAGAGCTGGATTTGCGTGAGAGACGCACAATCGAAGACATGCTGAATGCAAAAGTGTCGGTGAGCAAGATTGCAGCAGAGATCGGCAGGCATCGCTCGACCGTCTATCGCGAGATCAAACGGAACTCTTTTGCGGATGAGGAACTGCCGTGCTTAAGCGGCTACTACGGGATAAATGCTCAGTGACCTGCTCCCCTGAAAAGTCCGCGGTTTGAAGTTAGCCTGTTCTCCAGACGAGGAGACAGACGATGCGGAAAAGCCGTTTCAGCGAAGAGCAGATCATTGGCANCCTGAAGGAGCACCAGGCAGGGATCGGCGCCAAGGAGCTCTGCCGAAAGCATGGCATCAGCGATGGCACGTTTTACAAATGGCGTTCGAAGTATGGTGGCATGGAAGTGTCCGAGGCCAAGCGGCTGAAGGCCTTGGAGGCTGAGAACGCGAAGCTCAAGAAGATGCTCGCCGAGCACATGCTCGACGTGGCCACGCTCAAGGAGATGCTGGGAAAAAACTTCTGAAGCCCGGTGCAAGGCGACGAGCAGTGGACTGGGCCATGACAGAGAAGAGCTACAACCAGCGGCGGGCCTGTGCCCTGGCCGGGATTGATCCGCGCGTCTACAGGCGGCGATCAACCAGACCTGCGGACACCAAGCTGCGAGAGAGGCTGAAGGAACTGTCCAGCGAACGACGGCGCTTTGGCTATCGACGACTGCATCTCCTGCTGGGTCGAGAGGGCTGGCAGGTGAACTGGAAGAAACTCTACCGGATCTACCGCGAAGAGGGTCTGACGGTGCGCAAGCGCGGCGGCCGCAAGCGCGCGGTCGGAACGAGGGCGCCGATGGCGATCCCGCAGGGGCCGAACCAGCGCTGGTCGCTGGACTTCGTGTCTGACGTCCTCTCGGACGGGCGCCGGTTCCGGGTGCTGTGTGTCATCGACGACTTCAGCCGGGAATGCCTTGCTACGGTCGTGGACACCTCACTGTCGGGTCAGCGGGTTGCACGTGAACTCGATAACATCGCCCGAACGCGTGACTATCCCTGCATGGTGGTTAGCGATAACGGGACGGAGCTGACCTCGAATGCCATTCTGAAATGGCAGGAGGAGCGCAAGGTCGAGTGGCACTACATCGCGCCAGGAAAGCCCATGCAGAACGGCTTCGTCGAGAGCTTCAATGGCCGCCTGCGCGACGAGTGCCTTAACGAGCATCTGTTTGCCAACCTGCGCCACGCCAGAGAGTTGATCGCTGACTGGCGCAACGACTACAACCATCACCGCCCCCACACGAGCCTCGACGGGCTCAACCCGTGGGAGTATCACCAACGGTCAGTAGAGAACCAAACCCTGAACAGAGCGAACTAAAAAACGCGGACTCTTGGGGGAGCAGGTCAATCATCGCATCATCGACTTCTGCAAGCGCCCGTTTGCTTCGACAGCCGAGATGAACGCCACGCTGATCGCAAACTTCCAAACCTGCGTCCGTCATGACGATGATCTGTGGATTCTGGGGGATTTCGCGTTCGGACGCGCCGAGGATACAGCCCAGTTCGAGAGCTGGTTTCACAGCATCCCAGGGCGCAAGCACCTGATCATCGGCAACCACGATGNTGAAGCGGTGATTTCGCTACCTTGGGTCAGCACCGAGTACATAGCAGAGATCAAGGACGGCGATCAAAGCCTCGTCCTATGCCACTACCCGATGATTACATGGAACGGCGCTCGACGGGGTGCCTTGCAACTCTTCGGCCATGTTCACGACCAATGGCCTGGCTCCCGCAACAGCGTGAACGTCGGCATCGACCAGTGGGACTTCCGTCCCATGCGGGTTTTCGACATCATAAATAGGGCCGCAAAGCTGCCCGTGAACAAGCACTGGCATGATGTGGAGCACGGCAACGAGCTTAGTTGAGAATGCAGTGCCCGGTAGGCGGCAAAATGGTACAGCGGCAGGCAGCACCCGTTGCACACAGACCTTGCCTACTGTTTGGGCTGATGCACCTTCGCGCTGGCCTTTGGCACTAAGGGCGGGAAGTCGACAAATGCGGATGCAGCGCAACAGTTAAAATATCCGCTTGGAGCAGTCATTCGACCACCGCGCCACGACGCGCCAGTTGGCCAAGACCACCGCTGGCGGGCTGGTTCACGACGGCCCGGCCTGAACGGTGTGCTAGGGTTGATTATTGGATTGGCCTTGGGCAACAAACTCAGCCTACATTCTGTACTGGCCTCTGATCTCGTGCCAACATACGGTTGTTTTTCAACGGTCGAGGTCACAGTGCGCGAAGCCGGACGACGAATAGACACTGTCAGAGTATCACGAGCCGGGCACACCTACCACGAACGGTGGGCGGCCCGACGCGCCCTCCAACTTGTGTTTCCAAAGGACGACCTCTTTGCGATCGTTGTCGAAGGGCTTTCTCAGCACGAGAGTCTCAAACTTGGCAAAGAGGCAGAAGATATTGCTGATCTCGTTCTCTACTATGGGAGCGGCGACACTTTCGCGACCTGCACGGCTCAGCAAATTCTGCAGTTCAAATACAAGGAGGCCGCTGAGCCCGTCACTTCATCTTATCTCAAGAAAACGATCAAGAAGTTCGCCGCAACACTACGGGAATTCCGGGTGAGCGTGGCGCAGGAGGAAATTGCGCAGAAACTTTCGTTTGGGTTCGTGACAAACGCTGAGTTCTCAGGTGGACTTTGGGACGCCATTTCTTGCGCAAAGTCGGGGCGCAAACCTACAACGAGTAGCGCTCAGAGACAACTTCAGTACCTTAAGACCTGGTGTCAGGAAGAAAAAATTGAAGTGGGGGACATATTCCCACTTATCGAGTTCCGGGCCTCGACAAGCGATCTGCCTTCACAAAACCGATCCTTGCGAAGAACGGTCAGTGACTGGTCAGCTGATTCCGTCGGTCAGGCGGCGAAAAGGCTTTTCGCCCTTGTAGAACTTGTCCGTGAGAAGGCGCAGATCGAGGGCCAAGGCAAGAACTCTATCAGGCGTGAGGATGTCCTCGATGCGCTTGAATGTGATGAAGATCAGCTTTTTCCGGCGGATACGCGGTTCGTTGACGTTGGTGACATCGTTGAGCGCAGCGTCTTACAAGACGCAAGAGACAGCGTCTTGACCAGCAATCTACCGGTGTTCCTGCATGCTGATGGCGGTGTTGGAAAAACGGTCTTTATCCAGAGCCTTGCGGCAAATTTAGCGGACACCCTGGAGGTCGTAGTGTTCGATTGTTTCGGAGGCGGTTCGTATCGCTCCGAAGCCCAAGCCCGTCACCTGCCTCGGATTGGTTTGCTACAAATCATCAACGAACTGGCGGCACGCGGACTCTGCGATCCACTTCTTCCGACCGATAGCGATCAATATGGATTGGTCGAAGTGGCCCGAAAGCGCTTTAAGCAAGCGAGTGAGACCGTCAAGAACCAGTCCGCAATGCGAGGCGTACTGGTTATTTTGGACGCTGCGGACAATGCGCAGCTTGAAGCAAATGCGCGCAATGAAGCTGCCTTTCCAAGACTTCTGCTTGCATCACTCAGCGCGGAACCTATCGAGGGCGTGAAGCTGTTGCTCACCGCACGTCCTCATAGGATGGATAGCGTCATCGGCAATAGCCAAACTAAGCGTCTTAGGCTCGAACCCTTCACTGAAATGGAAGCGCGGTGCTTTCTTGAGACAAGGCGCAACGACATCACGGACGTAGAGTTCTCCACGGCGCTCGCGCGTTCGCAGGGCAATGCCCGTGTTCTCGAATACCTCGTCGAAAGTTGGGACGCAAATGTTTCCGGTAACGCGCCACAGGCCGAGATATCCGTTGAGGAATTGATCGAGCAAAAGTGCGTCAAAATATTTGGGGACTTATACACAGCAGGTTGGAGCAATAATGACGTTCGAGAGTTCTTCGCCGCTCTGTCGCTCCTTCCGCCGCCTATCCCATTGACTGAACTTGCAGAGGCGTTGGGCTGGTCGGAATCGCAGGTCAATAGTGCCGCATCCGACCTTGCGCCCATGCTTGAGCTGGTCAAACACGGGGCAATATTCCGAGACGAGCCGACTGAGACCTATATCAAGGAACAGTACGCAAGCGAGGCTGCAGCCCAGCAGTCCATCGCCCAACGGCTTCAAGCCCGCCAGAAAGACTCGGTCTACGCCGCAGAGGCGCTTCCGCACTTTCTTGTGGTCATTGGCGACAGCAACCGGGCGTATCAGCTGGCAAAATCAGATGAATTTCCGGCTGTCGTCGAATCCGAATATGGACGGCGGAGGTTAAGACTTGCACGCCTCTACGCGGCTTTCTCGCTTGCCACACGCGAGTACGACCTGGATCGTGTCTTGCGCCTCACAATGGAACTCTCGCAAGTGGCTTCGGCAAACGCGAGGGGCGATCAGTTCATCCGGCGTTCTCCGGCACTGGCAACAGTCCTGGGAGACTCTGATGCATCACGCCGGCTCTTCAGCGATCGCTCCGGCTGGCGCGGTGCTCGNGATGCGCGCCTCATCCTCGCGTACAGTTTTTCAGGTGAACTTGACGAAGCGCGCATCCATCAGAACAGGGCAATTGGCTGGATAAATTGGTATCTTCACAATCATGACGAGGCCAAAAGGATTCAGCGCTCGGGTCCTGAAGCATCAGATATTGCTGCGGTGATGTTCCTGAGTGTGTTGAAGAATGAGTTCTCGTCATTTAATCGCAACATGCAAATTTGGCGCTTCAGGTTTGCGCTATCTGTGATCGAAGAGTTGATCACGCTGTGCGCGCAGCACGAAGCAGCGAATGGAAGTGAGGCGTTGAAGACTCTTGCCAAATTCGCGGCCTCGAAGAGGTGCCTGTCCCTCACCCTCCAGATCGGGCTTCTAGCGAACGACTGTGGCCTTTCGAAAAGCAGGCTGAGAGCGGTCTCGCGAGCGGCGAGCACTCTTTCGGAGCGGTACAGGAAGACCGTGCCGGAGGACCATTCAGACTACGAGATGGAACTGCAAGGCGCGGTCTCCAGTGCGGCAATGGCCTCCATAATCCTGAACTCCAAGCTATCAGCAAAGCGGGTGCACAAGCTGTATCGCCACCGGCGGCCATCAAGCTATGATTACGGCGAGCGGCACGGCATCGATAGAATATGGATGCCGGTTCAATCTGCATGCGTCGGGGCGTGGTCTGCAGGTAAGCCCTTGTCGTTTCGCCACCTGATACCAGAGGACGTAGAAGTAACGCGAAAGGCGAAGCTGATCGGTTCAGAGGCTGATCTAAAAGACTTGCTCGATAGCCTCACAGTCATAGAAAAACACCGCAATCAACGGAGGGGCAAACCAGCTGATAAGCGCAAGCAGTTCTCAGAACGTGATCGAGACAACATTGTCAAAGGCGTCTCATGCATCCTGCAACTTGTAAAGCCGATAGAGAGTGCTGTTCTTTCTGGACATGTTATATCTAACAGTATTCTGGCGACTTACTTGGCGATTTGGAAGTCAACGCTGCGGCCAGATGTACATTGGAAAGCCCAAACGGGGAGAGACAATGTTGCTCGCCATGCCGGATTTGGATTGGTTAAGATATTGCTTCGGCATTGTGAGACCGTCGAAAAACGAGAAGCGGAAGAGCTTATAGGGATCGTCGAAGCGAACCAGTTCTCCCTGAGCGAGAAGCTGAGCATTTTCGCACTAATCGCCCGGCGCGAGAGCCTGTCTGATGTGGCAGGGGCCTTCGCAAGCTCCCTTTCCAGCGACATTTTGAAAGACGACTACATTGAGCAGCGCGGCGAGTCCTACCGGCAATTGGCGGGATCATTGGTGCCGATGAGCATTGCAGAGGCGCAGGAGTACTACAGCCAGGGTTTGGCTCAACTTGATCAGATGGGCGGAGATGATTTCGACTTGATCTACTCCGCCCTTCACTACGCGGCTGGGCAGCCCGGGGGGTACATCAGGCCGGAGCTCTCGCACCGTCTTATGAATCTTTGCCAGACGATCTTCCAACACGAACCGTCAAAGTTTGGATGGACTTTGTTCGGACGCGCTGCCTCTTCCTCCATCGGCTTTCCGGCAATCTACAAGCTGATCCGCTGGTTCGATCAGGACGTCGTTGATTACTCCTACGGCCTTCCCCAACTCGCCTGCTACCTGGCGAAGGCAGGCCGCCTGGACCCACGGCGCGCGGCTGTATTGCTTTCGGTGTGTGAGGATCACGGCTGGCATGAGTGGCAAGTTGGGAAGGGACTGAGTGATCTGATTTCAGTTGCCAAGCCGGAAGATAGGGAAGCCATCTTCTCACTGGTGGCGGGAAAGCTGGATAGCGAACACAGTTTCGGCGGGTGGCCAACACTTTGGGAGAGCCTACTCGACTGTGTGGATGCCTTTGAAGAAATTGGCGATGACGCATTGAGAGACCGCTTGCGGGGCCTGCGAGACGCAGCACGGCATGAGCGCGACCTTGAGAATGCCAGATTGAATCACAGCGGTACGGTCACTGATCAAAGCCTCCATGTAGGCACAAGAAAGCAGACCGATGAGTCTCGCGAGGAAGCCTTTTCAGCTATTCTTGCCAGGTTTGATCCGACGTCCGCGAACTCGCTAGATGAAGCGTTGCAGGAAATCCGAGCTAATGAATTATTGCAGTTCGACTACAGGAAGCGCCTGTTCGATGAGATACGTGAAACATGTCTGTATTCAAAGAGACTGAACTTTGTCGAAGCACTTTGTGAATCCGCTGAGCTTGAGTTTGATAGCGCGCTGGGTCTGATTATCGAATACGTGAAGGCATGGGCCGACACCACGGCGCATGTAAGGAACAATGTTCCAGGACTGATCAAGAGGTTGTTTGCATTCAAGGGATCGGAGCTTTTCGATCTTCGCTACTCGGGAATTTCGCAGCAAATCTACCGTCTGTCGGAGCTATGCGGCGATCCGAAGTTTGTGCTGCAATCGGTCTTGGAGACTATAGCAAAGGAGCGCCTCGAACTCGGAGGTGACGAGTGGCTTCAGTTAGCCACCAGCCTGTGTGGTCACACTGATCCATCGACAGCTTTGGAGGCTTTCGAGAGTCTTCTGTTGAGCTCGGCAGCCAAGGTCGGCGATGAGATCGGCGAAGGATCGTATCAGAGTGCCTTTGCGGGCAAGAGCAGCGAGAGCGAAGTCCTTGCGGACATCATCTGGCACTTGCTCGGAGACAGTGATGCCTTTGTCAGATGGCGGGCGGCGAGAAGCCTGAAGGGTATGGTCGATGTCGGGTTGATCGAGGATGTCGAGCAACTGCTTGACCGTTTCGATGTGAACGAGAACGCATCACTGACCTCCGACAGTCACCACTTCGCATTCCTGAACTCACAGCAATGGCTCTTGATGGGGATAGCACGTGCCGCCCTGCATCACGGCGAAGAGCTGGAAGCCCTCGAGCAGCGGCTTAAGGCACTCGTACACCGGCCCGGTTTGCATGTGCTGAACAGGCTTCATCTTGCCCGATGTTTGACAAACACAGAGGGCGATGGTGTCGCGAGCTCTCAAGGTACGGAGCTATTGAGCGAAATTCGGACGCCTCCGAATGGCGTCATTGAGCGCAATGGTTGGCCTGGCAAAAAGGATCGGCGGATCGACTTCGGTTTTGACTACGATTTTGACAAGTACAAGGTGTCCAATCTGGCAAGGCTCTTTGGGATATCGGACAACGAAGCCAGCGACTGCATTGCCGATGAAGTAATTCAAAAGTGGCCCGATGCAAAGAGCATGTCTGACTTCCCCGGTGGCATTCGTTACCGGCACCGCGGAGACGATAGGTTCGAGACCTACCGGGATCACGTGCAAAAGCATGCGCTCCTCCATGCTGCAACGACGCTGGTGAAATCACGTCCCGTCGCACGCGCCAGCTATGACTCGGAAGACAAGAATCCTTGGAAAGAGTGGCTAAGGGAAAACGACGTATCGTTTGAGGATGGCTCGTGGCTGTTTGACCACAAGGATGATGTTCCGGCACAGGCGCGACAGAACCTCTTGGGTGAACGAAAAGGAAGCCAGGAAACACTCGTAGATGATGAAGCATTGTTTCGGAAGGTTGGGTTCCCCGAGGGCTCGGAGGATGGCTTCTTGCCCCTCTGCGGAGAGTGGAAGTCACCGGATGGCGTATTCGTCAGGTTTATGTCCGCTCTGGTTAAGGAGCGGGGCGCGGTCGGGCAATGTGCGAAGTTCTCGAAAACACCTGAATACGATCTCTGGCTGCCAAGTTTTCAGTCAGATGGGCGTGTTGACCGCTACGCCGGGAAGACGCCGTTCAGTCCGTTGATATGGGAGCCGGAGAAGTATCCGATTGGCATTGACGAACGTGACGAGTGGGCCACCCGGGGAGCTTTGGCCCGTCCAAGGCTGGGACTGGCGCTCAACAAGCTACTCGGTCTGACACCCGACGATGACGAACGCCATTGGCGTGACCGCGCAAACAGGTTCGCATTGAAAAGCGAAGTTTGGGGCGAGTGGCGACCGGACCCCGATAGTCATAGAAGCAGATATCAGGATGAGGGTGCTATCCTGTGGGCGAAACATGCCTGGCTTAACGATGCGCTCAAATCCTACAGGCAAAGCCTCATCTTCAAGTTCAGTTTCTCGAAATATAAGTCAAGCAATAGCTACGATGATTCAACCGGTGTCCGAGGGCTCTATGTGGGTTTGAAGCGCGGCGGTGAGGCCCCTCGCTACTGGTTCGCCAAAAAGGCGTCTAAAACAATTTAGTAGATGTGGCGTTTGTGTTGCTGGCTATCTGCTCATCGTTCGGGTTTCGGTTGCAGAGGCAGGTCTCTAAGTTTTGTAGGAAGAGTTCGGAGCTGCGATAGGCTTCTTGACCTGCCCCCCAAAAAAACCACTCGGCATCGCCACAGCCAGACATGCAAACGGCCCCGGGTACTCCCCGAGGCCGTTTCCTTATCTTCTCAGCCAAAATGACCTTGTGAGACGGTTAGGTCATGTCGCGTGGCGCGCCACAAAAACGCCGCGCGCGCCCGTCTTCACCCGCACTTCGAATGACCGCAGGAGGCACAGGTCATGCAGCCTTCGACCATGCGCATGTCGTACTGGCCGCAGCTTGGGCAGGCCGGGCCGCGCGGGGCGCCCAGGTTGACCACATCGGCCTGGGGGTCGGACTTCAGGCCCATGCCCTCGCCCGCGATGAAGCCGATGGCGATCATGTGGCGCTCGATGACGCCCCCGATGGCCGCCAGGATCGACGGGATGTACTTGCCCTGCATCCAGGCCCCGCCGCGCGGGTCGAACACCGCCTTCAGTTCCTCGACCACGAAGGACACGTCCCCGCCCCGCCGGAACACGGCCGAGATCATCCGGGTCAGGGCCACCGTCCAGGCGAAATGCTCCATGTTCTTGGAATTGATGAACACCTCGAACGGCCGCCGGTGACCGCCGATGACGATGTCATTGATGGTGATATAGATCGCGTGCTCGCTGTCGGGCCATTTCAGCTTGTAGGTCTGCCCTTCCAGGGCCTGCGGCCGGTCCAGCGGTTCGGACATGTAGATCACGTCGCCACCAGGCGCCGATCCATCGGAGGCAGGCGCTTCACCCGGGGCCTTTTCCGTTGCCTCGCTGACCGTCAGCACCGAGCCGGTCACGTCGTTAGGCCGGTAGGTCGTGCAGCCCTTGCAGCCGGTTTCCCAGGCCTGCATGTAGACGTCCTTGAAGGCCTCGAAAGAGATGTCCTCGGGGCAGTTGATCGTCTTGGAAATCGACGAATCCACCCACTTCTGGGCGGCCGCCTGCATCTTGACGTGATCGGCCGGGTCCAGGGTCTGGGCGTTGACGAAATGGGCGGGCAGCTCGGCATCGCCATGCATGTCGCGCCACAGCTGGACGGCATAATCGACGACCTCTTCCTCGGTCCGCGATCCATCTTTCTGCAACACCTTGCGCGTATAGGCATAGGCAAAGACCGGCTCGATCCCCGACGACACGTTGCCGGCATACAGCGAAATCGTCCCGGTCGGGGCGATGGATGTCAGCAGGGCGTTGCGGATCCCGTGTTCGCGGATGGCTGCGCGCACGTCGTCATCCATCTGCTGCATGGTGCCCGAGCCAAGGTACCCGTCGGCGTCGAACAGCGGGAAGGCGCCTTTCTCCTTCGCCAATTGCACCGACGCCAGGTAGGCGGCGCGGGCGATCGCGTGCAACCAGCGCTCGGTCTGGCGCGCCGCCTCGTCCGAGCCATAGCGCAGCCCCATCATCAACAGGGCATCGGCCAGGCCGGTCACACCCAGCCCGATCCGCCGCTTGTTGCGCGCCTCGGCCGCCTGTTCGGGCAGGGGAAACTTCGACGCATCGACCACGTTGTCCATCATCCGAACGGCCGTCGCGACCAGTTCCGACAGGGCGTCGTCGTCGATGCCCGCCCCGTCCTCGAACGGCCGGTCGACCAGCCTGGCCAGGTTGATCGACCCCAGCAGGCAGGCGCCGTAGGGTGGCAGGGGCTGTTCGCCGCAGGGGTTTGTGGCCGCGATGGTCTCGCAATAGGCAAGGTTGTTGGCCTGGTTGATCCGGTCGATGAAGATCACGCCCGGCTCGGCGTAGTCGTAGGTCGCCTTCATGATCCGGTTCCACAGGTCGCGGGCCTCGACCGTGTGATAGACCTTGCCGTCAAAGACCAGCTCCCACGGGCCATCGGCCTTCACCGCTTCAAGGAAGGCATCCGACACCAGCACCGACAGGTTGAACATGCGCAGGCGGGCGGCGTCGGACTTGGCCGAAATGAAATCCTCGATGTCGGGGTGGTCGCAGCGCATGGTGGCCATCATCGCCCCCCGGCGCGAGCCCGCCGACATGATCGTCCGGCACATCGCATCCCAGACGTCCATGAAGCTGAGCGGCCCCGAGGCGTCGGCCGCCACCCCGGTCACGTTTGCCCCGCGCGGCCGGATGGTCGAGAAATCATAGCCGATGCCCCCGCCCTGCTGCATGGTCAGCGCCGCCTCTTTCAGCATCTCGAAGATGCCGCCCATGCTGTCGGGGATCGTGCCCATGACAAAACAGTTGAACAGGGTGACCGACCGGGCCGTGCCCGCGCCGGCGGTGATCCGGCCCGCGGGCAGGTATTTGAAATCCTCAAGCGCCGCGTAGAACCGGTCTTCCCACAGGTCCGGATCGGCCTCCACGCGGGCCAGGTCGCGGGCAATCCGGCGCCAGCTGTCTTCGACCGTCAGGTCGATCGGCGTCCCGTCCGCTTCCTTGAAGCGGTACTTCATGTCCCAGATCTGTTCGGCGATGGGGGCGGCAAAACGGCTCATCGGTCGATTCCCTCGAATGATGCAGACAGGCACGGTACCTTATTTGGGCCCAGAACCTCAACAGTCGAAACCGCAACAGCTTGATGTCATCCCGGTCACCTCTACAATATAAGGCGGATAGTGGGGACGACTCTGTGGATAAGACGACACACCTGGTAAAACTCTGCGTCGGGGTCGAAGCGGTCGAGGATCTGCTGCACTGGCAGGGCACAGCCCGGGCCCGGGGCGACGACGGCCTGCCGCGCCACATCACGCGGATGTGGCCCAAGCGCGAGGCGGAATTGCTGAACGGCGGGTCGCTCTACTGGGTGTTCAAGGGGCTGGTCCTGGCCCGCCAGAAGGTGCTGCGGCTGGACCCGGTCACCGGCCAGGACGGCATCGCCCGCTGCGCCATCGTGCTGGACCCGCAGGTCGTGCGCACCCGCCCTCTGCCCCGCCGCCCGTTCCAGGGCTGGCGCTACCTGTCGCCCGAGGACGCCCCCGAGGACCAGCCCGAAGGCCGCCCGGCCGAGGATGTCCTGCCCCCGAAACTGGCCGCTGCCCTGGCCGAGATCGGCGTGCGCTGACCGCGCTCATCGCTTCGGGCCCAACGCGCCCAGAGCGACCCAACTCCCTGATATAAGAAGACAATCACCGCCACCTGCGCGCTCGATCCATGCAAGGCGCAACGCGTCGGACCCGCCACGCGTGCCGATCCCGCACGCCTGCCAGGTGCAGCCTATAGGCGAGTGAATTGTCCGAAGATGCACGAATCCAGTTTACAAGATACATAAAGTAATACTTAATACATCGCGCCAACACCGCATGTTCTAAGGGAGGAGAACCAGATGAACATCAAGGCTACGCTCATGGCGAGCGCCGTCATCCTGTCACCTGTCGCCGCACTTGCCGCCGACCTCACCATCGGGTTTTCGCAGATCGGGTCGGAATCCGGCTGGCGTGCGGCGGAAACCACAGTGACCAAGCAGGAAGCCGAAAAGCGCGGGATCACGCTGAAATTCGCGGATGCCCAGCAAAAGCAGGAAAACCAGATCAAGGCGATCCGGTCGTTCATTGCCCAGGGCGTCGATGCGATCCTGATCGCGCCCGTGGTTGCGACCGGCTGGGACGAGGTGCTGGAAGAAGCCCAGGACGCCGAGATCCCGGTCGTTCTGCTGGACCGCACGGTCGATGCGCCCGACGACCTGTACCTGACCGCCGTGACCTCGGACCTGGTGCACGAAGGCAAGGTGGCCGGCGAATGGCTGGTCTCGGAAATGGGCGACAGCGACTGCCGCATCGTCGAACTGCAAGGCACCACCGGGTCGTCGCCGGCCATCGACCGCAAGACCGGGTTCGAACAGGGGATCGACGGACACGCCAACCTGGAAATCGTGCGCAGCCAGACCGGGGACTTCACCCGCAGCCAGGGCAAGGTGGTGATGGAAAGCTTCCTGAAGGCCGAGGGCGGAGACAGCATCTGCGCGCTTTATGCCCATAACGACGACATGGCCGTGGGCGCGATCCAGGCCATCAAGGAAGCCGGGCTGAAACCGGGCGAGGACATCAAGATCGTCGCCATCGACGCGGTACCGGATGCCCACCTGGCCATCGCCCAGGGCGAGATGAACGCCACGATCGAGCTGACGCCGAACATGGCCGGCCCGGCCCTGGACGCGCTCGAGGCCTATCTGGCCGACGGCACCCTGCCCCCGAAATGGATCCAGACGGAATCCAAGCTGTTCACCGCCTCGGATGACAACCAGTCGATCTACGAGATGAAGAAAGATCTCGGCTACTGAGACCATCGCGTGTGGACGGGCCCACCCCGTCCCGCGCACCATGACCGCGGCCCCCTGCCAGGGCCCGCGGCAACAGGGCGGAGACCATGACTGACGATCCAAGGCCGATGCTGCACGCCCGCGGCGTGTCCAAGTTCTTTCCCGGCGCGGTGGCGCTGGATGACGTGGAACTGAAACTCTATCCCGGCGAAGTCCATGCCCTGCTGGGCGAAAACGGGGCGGGCAAGTCCACGCTGATCAAGTGCCTGACCGGCGTCTACCGGCGCGACGGCGGGGTGATCACCCTGGACGGGGCCGACATCGCCCCTCATTCCACGCTCGACAGCCAGAAGCTGGGCATCGGCACGGTCTACCAAGAGGTCAACCTGCTGCCCAACCTGACCGTGGCCGAGAACCTCTTTCTGGGCCGGCAACCGACGCGCTTGGGCCTGCTGGCCCGCCGGCGCATGGTGACCGAGGCCCGCGAGGTGCTGGCGGACTACGGGCTGGACATCGACCCGGCGGAACCGCTGACCTCGTATTCCGTGGCCGTCCAGCAAGTGGTGGCCATCGCCCGGGCGGTCGAGATGTCGGGCAAGGTGCTGATCCTCGATGAACCCACGGCCTCGCTGGACCGGGACGAGGTCCAACTGTTGTTTTCCGTCATCCGCACGCTGAAGGCGCGCGGGCTGGCCGTGGTCTTCATCACCCATTTCCTCGACCAGGTCTTCGACATTTCCGACCGGGCCACCATCCTGCGCAACGGCCGGGTGGTCGGCACGCGCCTGCTGGACGGGGTCAGCCAGACCGACATCGTCACCCTGATGCTGGGCCGCCAGCTGGAGGCCCGTGTCCATGACCGTGCGCCGCGGACCTTGGGCGACTTGCTGATCGAGGTCGACGGGCTGGCAAAGTCGGGAATGCTGGACCCGGCCTCGCTGCGGATCCACAAGGGCGAGGTCGTGGGCCTGGCCGGCCTGCTGGGCTCGGGCCGGACCGAGACCGCCAACCTGATCTTCGGCGCAGTGCCCGCCGACCAGGGCCGCATCCTGCGCGAGGGCCACGAGATCCGCGTGACCAACCCGCGCGAGGCCGTGGCCCAGGGCTTTGCCTTATGTCCCGAGGACCGCAAGACCGACGGCATCGTGGGCGACCTGTCGGTGCGCGACAACATCGTCCTTGCCCTGCAGGCCCGCCAGGGCTGGTGGCGGCCGATCCCCCGGGCAAAGGTCACCGAGATCGCCGAGCATTACGTCAAGGCGCTGGACATCCGCCTGGCGAGCCTCGACATGCCGATCCGCCTGCTGTCGGGCGGCAACCAGCAAAAGGCCCTGCTGGCCCGCTGGCTGGCCACCGCTCCCGATTTCCTGATCCTCGACGAACCCACCCGGGGCATCGACGTCGGCGCCCATGCCGAGATCATCGCCCTGATCGAATCCCTGCGCGAACAGGGCATGGCCCTGCTGGTGGCCTCGTCCGAGCTGGAGGAACTGGTGGCCTATTCCACCCGGGTCATCGTCCTGCGCGACCGCCGCCAGGTCAGCGAGCTGACGGGCGACGCGATCTCGACCAGCAACATCATTCACGCGATCGCCGACGAACCCATTCAAGAGGCGTCCTGATGGCCAGCACGACCACATCGACCTTTCGCCGCATCCTGCCGCAACTGGTGATCCTGGGCTGTGCGCTGATGCTCAACGTGCTGGTCTTCCCGGATTTCTTCCGGATCGAGTTCCAGAACGGCCGCCTGTTCGGCAACCTGATCGACGTGCTGAACCGGGGCGCTCCGGTGGCCCTGCTGTCGATCGGCATGACCCTGGTCATCGCCACCCGGGGCATCGACCTGTCGGTCGGCGCGGTGATGGCCATTGCCGGGGCAACCGCCGCCAGCCTCGTGGTCGAGGGACATGGCTGGGTCACCGCCCTTCTGGGCGCGCTGGCGGTCGGGGCGATCTGCGGGGCGTGGAACGGGTTGCTGGTCGCCATTCTGCGGATCCAGCCCATCGTGGCCACGCTGGTCCTGATGGTCGCCGGGCGGGGCATCGCCCAACTGATCACCGAGGGCACCATCTTGACCTTTCTCAACCCCGGCCTGATCCGTCTGGGCGCGGGCACGATCATGGGCGTGCCGACGCCGATCATCCTGTGGATCGTCCTGGGCGCCTTCGCCGCCTTTGCCGTCCGGCGCACGGCGCTTGGCCTGTTGATCGAATCCATCGGGGTCAACCAGGCCTCGTCCCGGCTGGCGGGCATCAATGCCCGGGTGCTGCTGATCTCGGTCTACCTTGTCTCGGGCCTGTGTGCGGCCCTGGCCGGGGTCATCGTGGCCGCCGACATCAAGGGGGCGGATGCCAACAACGCCGGGCTGTGGCTGGAACTGGATGCCATCCTGGCCGTGGTGATCGGGGGCAACTCTCTGCTGGGAGGCCGCTTTTCCATCGTCGCCTCGCTGCTGGGCGCGCTGATCATCCAGTCGGTCAACTCGGTCATCCTGCTGTCGGGGATGCCGCCCGAGTTCAACCTGGTCATCAAGGCCCTGCTGATCCTGGCTATCCTGGTGATCCAGTCGCCCAAGGTCGGCCATGCCGTCTACATGCTGCGCGCCGCCGGGCCCAAGGCCTTCGATACCCGCCCGGCCCCTGCCGCCCGCCCCCAGAAGGAGCAATCATGATCCGCTCGCACCACCTGCCGCTGATGGTAACGCTGGCCACCTTCGTGCTGGCCTATGCCCTGTGCGGGATGCAGTACCCGTCGATGTTCTCGACCCGGGTCGTGGCCAACCTGCTGACCGACAACGCCTTCCTGGGGATCGTCGCGGTGGGCATGACCTTCGTCATCCTGTCCGGCGGCATCGACCTGTCAGTGGGATCCGTCATCGCCTTTTCCGGCGTGTTCCTGGCGGTGATCCTGCGTGACACCGCGATCCACCCGCTGGCCGCCTTCGTGCTGGTCCTGTGCATCACCACCGCCTTCGGCGCCTCGATGGGTGCCCTGATCCACTACCTGGAAATGCCCCCCTTCATCGTCACCCTGGCCGGCATGTTCCTGGCCCGGGGCGCGGCCTATGTGCTGTCGACCGACAGCGTGCCCATCGACCACGCCTTCTACGACGTGCTGAAGGACATCTACTGGAAGGCCCCCTCGGGCGGCCGGTTCCGCCTGATCGGCGGGTTGATGATCGTCACCTTCGTGGTGGCCGGCCTCGTCCTGCACCGCACGCGCTTCGGCCAGAACGTCTATGCCCTGGGCGGAGGCGCGGCCACCGCCCGGCTGATGGGCGTGCCGCTCGCCGGCACCACCATCGGCATCTACGCCGTGTCGGGCGGCCTTGCGGGCCTCGCCGGGATCGTCTTTTCGCTTTACACCTCGGCAGGGTATTCGCTGGCCACGGTCGGGGTCGAACTGGACGCCATCGCGGCGGTGGTCATCGGCGGTACGCTGCTGAGCGGCGGGTACGGATTTGTCGCAGGCACCTTCTTCGGCATTCTCATCATGGGTCTGATACAGACCTACATCGTCTTCGACGGCAGCCTGTCCAGCTGGTGGACAAAGATCGTCATCGGCGGGCTGCTTTTCGCTTTCATCCTGCTCCAGAAGGGACTGACTTGGGCAACAACGACGCGCCGGAAAACCGCGACTGGCTTCGCCACGCAATCATGACCCTGGTCTCTCCCGGCGCGCGGCTGGAACGGGCGTCCAACCACACGAATTTCGTGGTGGAGCAGATCGGCCGTGCCATCGTGGCGGGGGAATACCCGGCGGAGTCCATGATCCCGCTGGACCCGGACCTGTGCGAGATGTTCGACGTCTCGCGCACCGTCGTGCGCGAGGCCAAGAAGACCCTGGCGGCCAAGGGGCTGATCCAGTCCAAGGCCAAGGTCGGCACCCATGTGCGCCCGGCGGCGGAATGGAACCTCTTCGACGAGGACGTGCTGCGCTGGCACACCTCGATGAAGAACCCGGGCCGGTTCTACGAGGAATTGCTTGAGATCCGGTTGATCTTTGAACCCGCCGCCGCCTCGCAGGCCGCCCGGCGCGCCAATGACGCCGAGTGTACGCACCTTTTCGGCCTGTGCGATGCCCTGGCCGATGCCCGGTCGCGCGCCGATTTCGTCGTCGCCGATTACGAATTCCACCAGCAGGTGCTATCGCTGTCAGACAACCGCTTCCTGCAATCGCTGGGCCATATCGTCCAGACGGCGCTGTATTCGCTGTTCCTGAAAGAGGCCGAGGCCAGCTTCCTGGACGCCCGGGCCGAAGTGGCCGGCAATCACCGCCTGATCGCCAAGGCCATCTGCAACGGCCAGCCGGCCGAGGCCCACGACGCCATGGCCCACGTCATCCGCGAGGGCCATCTGCGCGCCGCGGGCTAGGCCGTCATTCCATCGCCAGGATCATGTTGCGCACCACCGGGTAGATTTCGCGTTCCCAGCGGCGGCCGTTGAAGACACCGTAATGGCCGACATTGGCCTGCAGGTGGTGGCGCTTCAGGTGGGGCCGCAGCGACCGGCACAGGTCATGGGCCGCCGCCGTCTGGCCCAGCGAACAGATGTCGTCGCGCCCGCCCTCGACCGTCAACAGGGCGGTCTGGCGGATGGCCCCCGGGTCGACCAGCTCGCCCCGGTAGCGGAATTCGCCCTTGGCCAGTTCGGCCCGCTGGAAGATCCGGTCGATGGTCTCCAGGTAGAATTCAGCGGTCAGGTCGAGCACGGCGAAATACTCGTCGTAGAAATCCTTGATCCTGGTCGCCTCGGCGATTTCGCCCCGGGCCAGGTGCTTGTAGAGCTTCTTGTGCTGGTCCCGGTGCCGGTCCATGTTCATCGCCATGAAGGCCGTCAGCTGCACGAACCCCGGGTAGACCTTGCGCCCGGCCCCGGCATAACGGTTGGGCACCTCGGCGATCACGTTTTTTTCGAACCAGTCGTAGGGCTTGTCGAAGGCCAGCTCGTTCACCATCGTCGGGCTTTCGCGCACGTCGATCGGGCCGGCCATGAGGGTCATCGTCCGGGGCGTCGCCGGGTTCTTCTGCTGCGACATGACCGACACCGCGATCAGCGCCTGCACGCAGGGCTGGCAGACAGCCAGGATATTGCCCCCGGGCCCGATCTCTTCGAGGAAGCGGATCAGGTATTCGACGTAATCCTCGACCCCGAATTCGCCTTCCGACAGCGGCACGTCGCGGGCGTTCTTCCAGTCGGTGATATAGACGTCATGGTCGCGCAGCAGCACCTCGACCGTGCCGCGCAACAGGGTGGCGAAATGGCCCGACAGGGGGGCCACGACCAGCACCGGCGGCTGCGGCGTGTCGATGTCCTTGGCGAAATGGCGCAGCTCGCCGAAAGGCAGGTCCAGCGTCACTTCCTCGCGCACGGCCACCTCGCGGTTGCCGACCATGACCGAGGGGATGTTAAAGCCCGGGCTGTGATGGGTCAGCCGGAACCGGGCCATCATTTCCAGCCAGGCGTCGGTGCGCGGCACCGCCGGATTCCAGGACGTCAGACCGGGCCAGCCGTCCAGCCGCATGGTCTTTGCAAAGGCCCGAACCGGGGCGATGAGATCATCCTGGAACTGGTAGAACTGGTAAAGCATGTCAGCTTCCTTTCCCGTGCCCGCAGAATTCTCCCTTGGCAAAAAGCCTAGACCGTTTCATGCTGCACTGCGACATAAATATCTGCGCCGCAGAATTGCAGCAAGGGACGGGACATGGGCCGGGCGACTTTGACAATCTCTTCCAAGAACTATTCCTCGTGGTCCCTGCGGGGGTGGCTGTTGTGCAAGATGGCCGGGATCGACTTCGACGAAAAGGTGGTCGATGTGGATGACCCTGAAAATCGTCAGGAATTGTTGCTATTGTCCCCCTCTGTCCGGGTCCCGCGCCTGGCCCACCGCGATGTCGAGGTCTGGGACACCCTGGCGATTGCCGAATATCTGCACGAAATTTCACCGGTGGCCGGTCTTTTGCCCAAGGACAGCAAGGCCCGGTCCCATTGCCGGTCGATCTCGGGCGAGATTCACTCGGGCTTCTACAACCTGCGCTCGGCCCTGCCGATGAACATCAAGGCCCGGCACGCGGCCTTCAAGATCTTCTCGGGCGCGCGGCCCGACGTGGCCCGCATCAAGGAGATCTGGACAGAGTGCCTGGACACCTACGGCGGCCCCTTCCTGTTCGGCGAGCCGTCGATGGCCGACGCCATGTTCGCCCCGGTCTGCACCCGCTTCCGCACCTATGCCGTGGAACTGGAGCCTCAACTGCAGGCCTATTGCCAGACCGTCTTCGACTGGGACCCGATGGCCGAATGGTGCGCGGCGGCATTGGCAGAACCCGACGAGGTCATCGAACTGGAAGTCGAATTCTAGGGCGCTCCGGCTGGTCCGGGCGCGTTTCATGATATCATGAAACGGGTCCCGCCCTTTGAGCGTTTTTGTCAAGAAACTGCAATACTTGGCTGATACCCCCCGCCACGACCGGCCCCGCCTTTTGCGGGGCGCAACCGACCCTGGGGATATCACTTATGACCAAGACGCTCCTTCTGTCCGCCGTGATCGCGGGCTTTGCCTCGGTGGCCCTGGCCGACCCGTCGGGCAAGCTGGTGCTTTACACCTCGCAGCCCAACGCCGACGCCCAGCAGACCGTGAACGCTTTCACCGCCAAGTACCCCGACGTCGAGGTCGAATGGTTCCGCGATGGCACCACCAAGGTGATGGGCAAGCTGCGCGCCGAATTCGAAGCCGGCCAGCCCCAGCCCGACGTGCTGCTGATCGCCGACATGGTCACCATGGAAGGGCTGGAAGCCGAAGGCCGGCTGATGGCCTACCCCGAGGCCGACACCTCGGCCTATGCCGCCCAGCTGATGGATGACGAGGGCCATTATTTCTCGACCAAGCTGATCACCACGGGCATCGTCTACAACACCAATGCCCCGATGGTGCCCGCGTCCTACACCGACCTGCTGAAGGCCGAGGCCAAGGGCCAGATCGCCATGCCCTCGCCCCTGACCTCGGGGGCCGCAACGATCCACATGGCCGCGCTGACCTCGACCCCCGGCCTCGGCTGGGAGATGTACGAAGGCCTGGCCGATCAGGGCGCCAACCCCCAAGGCGGCAACGGCGGCACCTACAAGGCCGTGGCCGGGGGCGAGAAGCTTTATGGCTTCGTCGTCGACTTCCTGCCCATCCGCGAGATGGCCAAGGGCGCGCCGGTGGCCTTTGTCTTCCCCGAAGAAGGCGTGTCGGCGGTGACCGAACCGGTGGCCATCCTCTCCACCGCCCAAAACCCCGAGGCCGCCAAGGCCTTTGTCGATTTCCTGATCTCGACCGAGGGCCAGGAGCTGGCCGCGTCCATGGGCTACCTGCCCGCCCATCCCGGCGTCGCCGCGCCCGAGGGCTTCCCGGCGCTGGACGACATCAAGCTGATCGATTTCGACCCGGCCAAGGCGCTGGCGGACGACCGGGCCAACAAGGAAAAGTTCCTCGAGATCTTCGGCGGCTGATCCCGTGCTGAAAGACCTGTCGCGCGGCGAGGCCATGGCCCTCGCCTCGCTTTTGCTGTTCTTTATCATACTCTTCGCCCTGCCCCTGGGCATGCTGGCGCGCGTCGGGCTGACCGATGGCGGCGGCCCGAGCCTCGGCCCGCTGCTGGAGGCGCTGGCCAGCGGATCGGTGCGCCGCGCGGCGTGGAATTCGCTGGAAAGCTCGGCCGTGTCGGGATTGGGGGCGCTGTGTCTGGGGACGGCCCTGGCCCTGGCGCTTGGCCTGACCGACGTGCGGCGCAAAGGGGCGGTGATCTTCCTTCTGCTGCTGCCGATGATGATCCCGCCGCAGGTCACGGCCATTGCCTGGGTGCAGGCCCTGGGCCCGGCCAGCCCGGTGTTGAATACCCTCGGGATAGCCCCGCCCCCCGGTTCGCCCCATCCGCTCTATTCCGCGTTCGGGGTGATGCTGCTGCTGACCTTCCAGCATACGCCCCTGGTGCTGCTGGTCGTCCTGGCGGCCCTGCGGGCGATCCCGCGCGAGATGTCCGAGGCCGCCCGCATCGCTGGGGCCGGTCCGATGTTGGTGGTGCGGCGCATCCTCCTGCCCCTGCTGGGCCCGACGCTGCTGGCCGGGTTCATGCTGGCATTCGTCTCGGCCCTGGGCAATTTCGGCATCCAGGCCATCCTGGGCATCCCCGCCCGCTATACCACCCTGCCCGTCCTGATCTGGCGGCGGCTGTCCAGTTTCGGACCCTCGGTTCTGACCGATGTCGCCGTGATCTGCATTCTTCTGGCTGTCGTGGCCGTCATTGCCATCGCGGTCCAAAACCGCCTGCAAAAGCGCGTGCGCACCCAGGTCATCGGACCTCCCCAGCCGGCGCTGCGCATCGCCCTAGGCCGCTGGCGTCCGTTGGTTGAAACCGGCCTTGCGGTCTACATCTTGGCAACACTGGTCCTGCCCCTGAGCGCCCTCCTGGCCACCGCACTGGTGCGGACCTACGGCCTGCCGCTGACCTTGCAGACCGTAACGCTGGACAATTTCACGGAAATCCTCTTCCGGCAGCCCTCTACCGCACGGGCCTTGCTGAATTCCACGCTGGCTGCCGGTGCCGCGGCCATCGTGCTGGGTGCCGTTTCGATCCTGACCGGCTTCTTTCAAACCCGTGCCCAAACCGCAGGGCGGCGTGTCGCCGGACTGGTCTCGGCCGGAGCCGACGTCAGCTACGCGATCCCCGGGCTGGTGATTTCCATCGCCTTCATCCTGGCCTTTATCCGGCCGCTGCCGCTGATCGGACTGTCACTGTACAACACGATGACAATCATCTTCCTGGCCTACCTGACAGCCTTCCTGTCGATCGCGATGAAACCGGTGATCGCCGCTTATGCCCAGCTGGATCCAGCTCTTGATGATGCGGCGCGTGTCTCCGGAGCCCGGTTCGGGCTGCGCCTGGGGCGGATCTTTGCGCCATTGGTCGCACCGGCGGCCGCCTCCGGAGCGATCCTGGTCTTCCTGACGGCGTACAACGAGGTCACGGTGTCTGCCCTGCTTTGGTCCACTGGGAACGAGACGATCGGGACGTCCATCTTCAACTATGAAGACGGAGGGTATTCGGTGCTGGCGGCGGCCCTGTCCTGTGTGACCGTGGTTGCAACGATTGTCCTGATGGCTGGTCTGGACCGGGGCGGGCGACGCTTGCCACCCGGCGTGGTGCCCTGGCGGTTTTGAGGACCGAGATTTTTCGGCGAAAAATCTAAGCTTCAGAATTTTCGTTGAAAATTCTTATCCGCGCTCGGGCAAGACCCACGCTTTGCCAATCTCTATCAAACACGCATCCCCATCCCGCAAGGGCTCTGCCGACACGATCGGCACTGCCGCGTCCAGTCCGGCGACACCGATCTCGGCCTCCCACGTCCCGCCCCGATAGGCCACGCCTTCGATCACGCCCGGCACCCCGTCGCCCAGTCGCACATCCCATGGCCGGACAACCAGACGAACCGGGCCGCTTCGGCCGGCCGCTCCCGATGCATCCACCTCGAACGGCCCGAAGGACACCTGCCCGTCGTGGGCGTGCCCGTCCAGGATGGCCGACCGGCCGATGAATCGCGCGACCTCTTCGGTGGCTGGCTGATCATGGATCTCGCGCGGCGGCGCGACTTGCAGAAACCGCCCGTTCCACATCACCGCAACCCGATCCGCCAGAGCCATGGCCTCGCGCTGGGAATGGGTCACGTAGATCGTCGTCCCGCCGGCCTGCCGGTGAAACCGGGTGATTTCGTCCTCCATGCGGCCGCGCAGATGCGGATCGAGATTGGCCAGGGGTTCGTCCATCAACACCGTGTCCGCCCCACCCGCCAGGCAGCGCGCCAGGGCCACCCGCTGGCGTTGCCCCCCCGACAGGTCCGCCGGGCTGCGCGAGGCCAGCGGCGCCAGGTCGACCGTCTCGATATGGGCCATGGCATGGCTTCTGGCCTCGGCCCGGGGAAGACCGGCCGCTTCGGCAGGAAATGCCACGTTATCAAGGACATCCATATGCGGCCATAGCGCGTACGATTGGAAAACCACCCCCACCTTCCGGGCTTCGGGCGGTACGTGCAGCCCGGGTCCCGAGACCGGGCGACCGTCTAGCCGGATCTCTCCGTCGTCCAGCGTTTCCAGCCCGGCGATCAGGCGCAGCAGCGTGGATTTCCCGCATCCTGACGGGCCGAGCACCACGAAAAACTCGCCCCGGTCGAGCGTGGCGTCCACACCGTCGATGATCCTCTGACCACCGATGCTCTTGCCCAAACCCGTCAGGTCCACCGACATGCGCGCGCTCCATCTGCCCTGGCACGGGCCGTAGCGCCGGGCCGCGCGGGGCGCAAGGGAGGGTCATGAAACTGTCATTTAGCCAGCCCCCCGCCCAAGGGCAGCCATGCCACGAGGCAGGCCTAGATCCCTGGAATCAAACCATTTTCCCCCACCACGATCCCCAAGGGAGGCGCCCCCCTAGTGTCGGCGATCCTTCATCAGGGTCGACAGCACCGCCCGGCGGGCATCGTCGATCGGCACCGGCTTGTGGGTGGACCGGGTCACGTAGACATGGACAAAGAAGCCTTCGGCCGCCGCCAGGTCCGCACCGTCGTCGAACAGGCCGATCTCGTAACGTATCGAGGACGTGCCCAGTTTCGACACCTTCATGCCCGCGTCGACCCAACCGGGAAAAGACAGCTCGGCGTGGTAGCGGCAGCCGGTTTCGACGACCAGCCCGTAGCTTTCGGACCCCATCACATCCAGCAGGTCCTTCTCGATCAGCCAGCCGTTCACCACCGTGTCGAACAGAGAGTAATGCACGACATTGTTCATGTGGCCATAGGCGTCGTTGTCCATCCAGCGGGTTTGCAGCCGGGTGAAATGGGCAAAATCGGCCCGGGTTGCGCGGGGGGGGCGGTCTGCCATCAGGGGTGCCTTTTGTCCGTTTTGTACATGTTCAAATGGCCAGGAACCGCCGAACTGCCCGTTTTGTACAAAACGTCGGCGGCCCGTTTCGCCCCCGTCAGATGGGCTGGGACCTGCCGGCAGGCGGCCACACGCCCCCCGCCGAGGGGACGCCATCACAGGGCGGCTTCGTAGATCCGTTTGGCGTCCTCCAGGGTGACCTCGCGCGGGTTGTTCACCAACAGCCGGGTCTGGTTCATCGCGTCCGAGGCCAGCTTGCCGATGTCCGTTTCCGCAATGCCCACGCCGCGCAGGCCGGGTTCCAGGCCCAGCTCGGTGTTCAGGGTGGCCAGCCGGTCGATCAACTCGGCGGTGATGGCCTGGCTGTCGCGGGCCATGTCGATGTCTGGGAAGATGTGGGGGGCAAGCTCGGCATATTGGGCGCTGCAGGCCGGGGCGTTGAAGCGCATGACCTGGGCCAGGACCAGGGCGTTCGACAGCCCGTGCGGCACGTGGAACAGCGAGCCCACCGGGTAGGCCAGCGCATGGACGGCGGCGACGGGCGAATTGGCGAAGGCCTGGCCGGCCAGCATCGAGCCCAGCAGCATGTTGGCCCGGGCCTCGGCATTGGTGCCGTTGAACACGGCCTCGCGAATGTTCGCGGCCAGCAGGTCGAGCGCCTGGCAGGCCAGCATCCGGCTGAGCGGATTGTTGTTGGCCGAGGTCGAGGTATAGGCCTCGATCGCGTGGACCATGGCGTCGACGCCGGTGGCGGCGGTGATCGCGGGGGGCAGACCAAGGGTCAGGTCGGCGTCAAGCAGGGCAATGTCGGGCAGGATGATGGGCGAGACGACGCCCTTCTTCTCGGACGTGCCGGTGGTCAGGATCGAGACCATGGTGACCTCGGACCCGGTGCCGGCGGTGGTGGGGACCAGGACCAGGGGCAGGCGCTGCCCACGTGCGAGGCCGACGCCGTACATCTCGTCAAGCGGCTGGTCCGAGCGGGCGGCGAGCGCCACGACCTTAGCCACGTCCATCGACGATCCGCCGCCGAAGCCCACGACGCAGGTGGCGGCGCTGTCGCGGGCGATCTGCGCGGCGTCGAGCACGGTGGTGGCCTTGGGATCGGGTTCGACCTTGTCGAAGAGCGTGACGGCAAAGCCCTTGTCTTCCAGATCGGCTAGGGCGGCATCCGCCAGGCCCAGGGACATGATGCCCGGGTCGGTGACGAAGAGGACAGATGCACCGGGGCCGGCGCTGGCCATGGTGCCCAGGATCTCGCCCATCTTGGCGGCCCCGCCGCGCAGCTGGCGGATCGACGGTGTGGTGTTGAAGGTGAAATCGCTCATCTGGCCCTCCCCTGCCGGTTCCGGGGCCATTTCACACATCGGAATTGCGTTTCGCAAGGGGGCGTTGCGCGGGTGGACGTAAGATGGGTGCTATAGCACCCATCCTACACGGTCATGGTGTGCGCTGCAGCGTTTCGAGGTACTCGGCCAGGGCAACAAGGGCGGCCGGCGTGGGCGTTGGGATCCCGTCGCCGCTGTCGAAGGACACGATCGGCCCGTCCTCCAGCAGCGCCCCGAATTCCGGCATCACCACGTTGCCATGTTGCACCCGGGTGAACCCGTCGATGGTCGACATGACGTCGGCCATCGGGAACACCCCCCCGTTGCGCGCCGAAATCAGCGTCAGGTCGGGCACGTCGATGCCGTAGTCCCCGGCCAGCGGGCCATCGCCCTGCCCCGTCAGGCCATGGCAGCCGGTGCAGTTCTCGACATACAGCAAGGCGCCCTGGGGTTCGGACGGCTGGGTGCAGGCGGCGGCCAGGGCCAGCCCGGCAACGAGGGTGAGGGGCAGAAAGGCTTTCATGGCATCGTCCAAGTTCATGCGTTGGCCCGCACTCTGTCGCGGCCCGGACAAAGGTGCAACCGGATCAGCCGGGCGGTGTGAACGCGGCCCGCGCCTGGGCCGCCTGATCCCGCAGCGCGCAGCCCCGGGCATGGTCGTTGATCAGCCCCATCGCCTGCATGAAGGCAAAGACCGTGGTCGGCCCGACAAAGCGCCAGCCCCGTTTCTTCAGGTCCTTCGACAGCGCGACCGAGGCCGGCGAGGTCGAGGCCGTCTGCGGCTCTCCCAGGTCCTCCGGTGCCGGTTCGAACCGCCAGACATAGCCCGCCAGAGATCCCTCCTGGTCGACCAGCTCGCAACAGCGGGCGGCGTTGTTGATCACCGCCGTGATCTTGCCCCTGTGGCGGACGATGCCCGCATCGGCCAGCAGCCGGGCCACGTCGTCCTCGCCATAGGAGGCGACCTTGCGAAAGTCGAACCCGTCGAAGGCCGCGCGGAAATTCTCGCGCTTGGCCAGGATGGTGCGCCACGACAGGCCCGACTGGAAGCTTTCCAGGCAGAGCTTTTCGAACAGGCGGATGTCGTCGCCGACCGGAAAGCCCCATTCGGCATCGTGGTAAGCGAAGAAGTCCGGCGCGGCAGTGCACCAGCCGCAGCGCGGTCGGCCATCGGGGCCGGGGACAAGATCGGGCATGGGCAGCGTCCTTTGGAACGGGCGTCGATTGCACCGGCAGAATAGGCGGACAGGGCCGGCCTGCCCGGCCCTGCCGATGTCGCTTTTGGAACAGTGGATGACGCATTCCGGCCGATCAGTTGAATTTTTCCAATGAATCCGGTACCGCTGTCGGCGAAATGCTGCGCGCGCACCAAAATGTTGCATTGCAGCGGGAACCTTCCTCCCGCGCGCGCGTTAGCCTGGCGTCGGGTCCCTCAACATGCCCGGCAAGATTTCGCACCCCTCGCCGGCGGGCCTGTCCCGCACGACCCGAAACCAGAAACAACCAGAGGCCAGACCGATCCAGGACCCGATCCCGCATAGATCCCCCACCCCTTACCGAAACCTTGCCGTGCTGGGCGCAGGAAGCTGGGGCACCGCCCTGGGCACCGTGCTCGCCCGCAATGGCCACGCCACGAAGATCTGGGCCCGCCGCGAGCTGCTGGCGCAACAGATCAACTCCAGCCGGCAGAATGGCGACTACCTTCCCGACATCGACCTGCCCCAGGGGCTGACCGCCACCGCCGACGTGGGCGACGCGCTGGTCGCCGCCGAAGCCGTGCTGATCGTGACACCCTCGTCGTCGCTACGCGAGATGTGCCGGGCCGCCAAGCCGCACCTGGCCGAGGGCGTGCCGGTGGCGCTGTGCTGCAAGGGCATCGAACGGGGCACGGGCCTGCTGCTGTCCGAGGTCGTCAGCCAGGAGCTGCCGGGCCACCCCGTCGGCGCCATATCCGGCCCGACCTTCGCGCGCGAAACCGCGCTGGATCATCCCACCGCGGCCACCGTGGCCTTTGAATGGCGTTACGAGGACCGGCTGAACCCGGAAAACTCGCCGGCCGCGCGCATGGCCATGTCGCTGTCGGGCAGCGGGTTCCGGCCTTATGTCTCGGACGACCTGATCGGGGTCGAGGTCGGCGGCGCGGTCAAGAACGTCATCGCCATCGCCTGCGGCATGCTGTCGGGCGCGGGCTTTGCCGAAAACACCCGGGCGGCGATGATCACCCGGGGCACCGACGAAATGAAACTGCTGGCCGAGGCCTTGGGCGGACGGCGCGAAACCGTGACCGGCCTGTCGGGCGCGGGCGATCTGACGCTGACCTGTTCCTCGACCACCTCGCGCAACATGTCGCTGGGCCACCAACTGGGCCGGGGCCTGACCCGGGCGCAGTGCTTCGAGGGCCGCAACGTCGTGGTCGAGGGCGAGGTCAACGCGGTCTCTGTCACCGACCTGGCCCGGCGCATCGGCGTGTCGATGCCGATCTGCGAAACGGTCCATGCCGTGCTGCACGAAGGCGCCGACCTGGAAGCTTCGTTCAACGCGCTCTGGTCCCGCCCGATCGAGGCCGAGCCGCGCGCGCTGGAGCTGTCGCTCGCCCATCCGGAATCCATCGTTACCCTGCAGTTCGGGAGCTGACCCCATGAACGTCATGCAATCCGCGCGGCCGAGCCTCTCGGACCGCCGCTTCACCCTTGCCACCGACCTGGACGGCACCTTCCTGGGCGGCACCGAAGACGCCCGCAAGGTCCTGTACGACTGGATCGAGGCCAACCGGTTCACCATCGGGCTGATCTTCGTGACCGGGCGCGACCCGGAGTTCATCATGGAGATGTGCCGCGAGAACGGCCTGCCCTGGCCGGAATACGTGGTGGGCGACGTGGGCACGACCATCGCCCACGTGACCGACGACGGCGGCATCGAACCGATCCCCGAGCTGGAAGAGGACATCGCCAGCCGCTGGAACGATTTCGGCGCGCGCGTGCGCGAGGTGCTGGACGGCCATCCCGGCCTGTCCCTGCAACCGACGCGCTTCCGCTACCGGGTCAGCTATGACCTGGACGCCGAGGCCTTCGACGACAGCGCCTGCGAAAAGGTCAAGGCGCTGGGGCTGGACTGGCTGATCTCGGACAACCGCTATTTCGACGTGTTACCGCGCGGCGTGTCGAAGGGCCCGTCGATCCGCCGGCTGGTCGACCACCTGTCCATTCCCGAGGAAAGGGTGCTGGTCGCGGGCGATACGCTCAATGACCTGTCGATGCTGGAATGCGGCCTGCCCGCCGTGGCCGTCGGCAATTCCGAAGCGGCGCTGATGGCGAGGGTCGAACCGCTGGCCCATGTCCACAAGGCCCGCGCCCACGGGGCCGCCGGCATCCTGGAAGCCATCGACGCCCATTCCCTTCACGACATTCCGAAAGGCAGCTGACATGCCCTCGAACCTGGTTATCGTCTATCACCGTCAACCCTATGAAGAGGTTGAGGAAAACGGCAAGATCGTCTTCCGCGAGAACAAGTCCCCCAACGGCATCGTGCCGACTCTGAAGTCCTTTTTCGGGCGCTTCGAAAGCGGCGCCTGGGTGGCCTGGAAAGAGGCCGAGGATCCCTCGAACCCCGATTTCGAACGGGTGGTCGAGATCGAGGACAAGTTCGGCAAGTATTCCGTGTCGCGCCTGCCGCTGACCAAGGAGCAGGTGAAAAGCTTCTACCACGTGTCCTCGAAAGAGGCCTTCTGGCCGATCCTGCACGGCTTCAAGGAGCGCTATAACTACGACCCGGTCGACTGGCCGACCTTCCGCGAGGTGAACTGGGCCTTTGCCGAGGCCGCCGCCGCCGAGGCGGCCGAGGGCGCGGTGGTCTGGATCCACGACTATAACCTGTGGCTGGTGCCGGGCTACCTGCGCCAGTTGCGGCCCGACGTTAAGATCTCGTTCTTCCACCACACGCCCTTCCCCAGCGCGGATATCTTCAACGTGCTGCCCTGGCGGCTGGAGATCCTGCAATCGCTGCTGGCCGCCGACGTGGTGGGCTTTCACATCCCGCGTTACGTGAACAACTTTGTCTCGGCCGCGCGGTCGCTGCTGGAGGTCACGGTGACCGAGCGGGTCAAGGTCAAGCCCGAGATGTCGTCCCAGGCGACGGCCCTGTCGGAACAATCGGTGCCGACCGAGGTGGAATTCGACGGGCGCAAGGTGGTGTTGCAGGCCTCGCCCGTGGGGGTCGATGTCGACTACATCGAAACGCTGGCCCGCAGCGAAGCGACCGAGAAGAAGGCCGCCGAGATCCGCGAAGGCCTGGGCGATGCGCAGCTGGTGCTGTCGGTCGGGCGGACCGATTACACCAAGGGCGGGATCGAGCAGCTGGAAACCTTCGAGCGGCTGCTGGAGGCGCGCAAGGACCTGCGGGGCAAGGTGCAGCTGATGCACGTGTCGGTGCCGGCCAACCGCAACATGACGGTCTACGAGGAAATCCAGGAACAGCTGGAGGCCACGACGGGGCGGATCAACGGCCGGTTCGGCTCGCTTGACTGGGCGCCGATCACGCTGGTGTCGCGGGCGGTGCCCTTTGTCGACCTGGTGGCCTATTACCGGGCGGCCGACGTGGCCTGGATCACGCCCCTGGCGGATGGGATGAACCTGGTGTGCAAGGAATATTGCGCCGCCCGGGTCGATGGCGACGGGGCGCTGGTGCTGTCGGAATTCGCCGGCGCGGCGGTGGAAATGGGCTCGGCCGTGCTGACCAACCCGTTCTCGTACCGGTCGATGGACAGCGCGATTGCCCAGGCGCTGGAAATGACGCTGGACGACCGCCAGGGCCGCATGAAGGGCCTGCGCGAGAACGTCCGCAAGATGGACATCCGCAACTGGGCCGAAGAGCAGATGTCGGCCATGAAGGGTGTCGATGTGCTGATGGACGATCCCGAACCGGCCTGAGGCCTGGGGTAAGGATTTTAGGGCAGCGGCCGGGGACACCTGGCCGCTGTTTGCGTTTGCGGGTCCGCTATTCCTGCAGAACGGCGTCTTTCCAGGCCTCCAGGAACCGGTCGCGCTTGTAGCCATCGAGGTAGACCAGCAGCTCCGGCCCCAGGCGGATCCGGCGAAAGCGGTCGCGGTTGGTCAGGAAAACGGCGCTGGACACCGACAGGGGTGATTGCGGCACGTCGGCATCGGTCCAGGACGAGGTCAGCAGGAAGTCGATGAACCGCCCGGCCAGCACCGGGGCGGGCGCGTTGCGGGGGATCAGGGCGGTGCGCAGCATGACGGTCGAGAAGTCCTCGGGCAGGACGATGGCCACCTTGGTCAGGTCGGCCCGGCTGAGGGCATAGCTGGCCAGGACGTTGTAGGCGATGGCCAGCTCTCCGCTGGCGACATCGTCGATCATGTCGGACGAACAGCAGTACAGCCGGGTGCCGAGCGCGCCCATGACCTCGGTCAGGCGCCAGTAGACCTCGGAGGTGCGGGCGTCTTGCGTGGCGAACAGGTAGCCCAGGCCGGAGGAGCGCAGGTCGTAGGTGCCCACGCGGTCGCGGAACAGGTCGGGGTTCTGGCGCAGGACGGTGATCAGGGCCTGGCGGGTTTCCGGCAGGGGATGGCCGGCGAAGGCCGCGCGCGACAGGACAATGGCCGCCGGTTCCTGGGTGAAGGCAAAGAGGTCGTCGCGCCAGCGGGCCCAGTCCGGCAGGCTGAGCGTGGCGGTGGAGCGGAACGACTGGGTAAAGCCGTCGTTGGCCAGCTTGGTCTGCAGGTCCATGGCCGAGGAAATGACCACGTCGAAGGGGGCCTGTTCGCCCGAGATGGCCGTCATGATGGCCGTCGAGGCGGCCACGGTATAGTCGACGGTGATGTCGGGATGGGCGGCGCGGAAGGACTCGATCACCGGGCTGAACACGTCGACATCGGCGACCGAGAGCACGCGCACCTGGCGGGACGCGTTTTCGGGTCCGAAAACGGCGTGGTCCTCGATGTCGAAGGCCGCCAGGGGGGCAGCCAGCAGCATCAGGCAGACGGAAAGCACAAGGTGACGCATGCGCCGGGTCCCTCTTCGTTGTTCTGCGCGCTCAGGTGACCGCCATGAGCGCGGGCGACTTCCTCGGCGATGGTCAGGCCCAGGCCCGAGCCCACCACGCCCTCGACATTGGCCCCCCGCACGAAGCGGCCCGTCAAGCCCTCGGGGCCGCCGGCGGGAAAGCCGATGCCCCGGTCGCGCACCTCCAGGGCTGCCATGCCGGAGCGGGCCCGAAGGGTCACGTCGACTTCGCTTTCCGGCTGGGAATACTTGATCGCATTGTCCAGCACGTTGCGCAGGGCGCTTTGCACCAGGATCCGGTCTCCGGATGTGGTCGGCCGGGCGCACAGGGTCACGCGCAGGTCGATGTCGCGCAGGTCGGCCATGGGGCGCAGCCGTTCGACCGTGTCTTCGCACAAGGCGCCGAGGTCGATGGTTTCAGGTTCCAGGTGGTCGGTGCGGAAGGTGACCATGGCATGGTCCAGCAACTGCCCCGCCGCCCGGCTGCTTTCGTCGATGGCCCGGATCATTTCCCGGACCGAGGCCCGGTTCTCTTCCTTTTCCACCCGGCGGAGGGTGATTTCGGCCTGGGTCCTCACCGTGGCCAGGGGGGTGCGCACCCGGTGGGCGGCATCGGCGATGAATTCCTCGGACCGCTGCAACGAGATCTTGAGCCGGTCCATGAAGGTATTGAGCGCCCCCACCAGCGGGGCCATCTCGGCCGGCACGGGGGCGGTGACCGGGCGCAGATCCTGGGGGCCGCGCCGCTCGACGCTTTCGGTCAGGCGCAGGATCGGCCCGATCGAGGTGCGCGCGGCCAGCCCGGCCAGCACGGCCACCGACAGGAAGAACCCGGTGCCCAGGGCCGCCGCCATGGCCACGATCTGGTCGACCGTGCGCGACAGCCCGTCCCGGGTCTGGGCCAGGGTCACGGTCACCGGCAAGGGCCCCTGTTCCAGGGCCAGCATCCGGGTGGCGGTGATTAGGCGCATGTCCTCGCCCCGGAAGGCCCGGGTGTCGAACCGGGTGCCGGTGCCCGCGATGGGCACCAGGTCCTGGTAGCCGGTGACCAGCCCCGAGGGCGCGTGGACGGCATAGAACACCCGCTCGTTGCCCAGGCTCGACAGCATCGAAAAGGCGGCATAGGGCAGATCGACCTGCAGGGCGCCGTCCTGCATGGCCACGGTGTCCAGCATGGCCGAGGCGGCGGCGGTCAGGATGTTGTCCTGGCTGTCCTGGGCCAGCTGGCGGGCCAGGCTTTGCACGATGATGAACAGCGCCACGGCCAGCAGCATCGCACCGCCCAGAAGTTGTACCAGCAGGCGGCGGCGGATCGAGCCCTGGACCGGCGCGGCGCTCATGTCACGGTCAGGCGGTAGCCCAGCCCGCGCACTGTCACGATGGCGGCCCGGCTGCCCTGAAGATGGCGGCGCAGGCGGCCGACATAGACCTCGATGGCGTTCTCGGTGGCCTCTTCGTCATAGGAAAACAGCCGGTCCAGCAGCTTGGCCTTGGAAAAGATCTGGTCCGGGGAAGAGGCGAAGACCTCGAACAGGCGCAACTCGCGATTGCGCAGGCGAATCGAGTTGTCTCCGATTCGCAACGTGCCCGAAAGTGAGTCGAATTCGACGTCTCCCAGCTGCTTTAGGTTGCTTGCCGCCCCGCCGCGGCGGCGCAGGACGGCCCGGCAGCGGGCCTCGAGCTCGGAAAAATCGAAGGGTTTGGTGATGTAATCGTCGGCGCCCAGGTCCAGGACAGACACCCTGTCGGACACTTCCGAGCGGGCCGTGGTGACGATGACGGGGGTCTCTGCCCGGCGTTCCCGGTGGGCTTTCAGAAAGCTGCGGCCATCGCCGTCGGGCAACATAATATCCAGCAATATCAGGTCGTAATCTGTGGTGGCCGCAAAGTCCTGGGCCTCGGACAGGGACCCGGCATGGTCGACCACGTGGCCATCCAGCGACAGCCGGTCGACGGCGGCCCGGGCGAGGTTGTCGTTGTCTTCGATCAGCAGGAAGCGCATGGCGCGGGCGGCTCCGGTGTCAGGTTTGTGTCAGCTTTGTCGGTATGTGTCTGCCCCATTGAGCGGCGAAGACCGCCGCTGTCAATCTGGAGGAGAGACATGCAGACATTCACCCTCGGCCGCCGCGCCCTGATCGCCGCGGCCGCAGCCGCGTTGTCGCTGGGCAGCCCCGCCATGGCCGCAGACCAGGTCGTGGACAGCATCCACTTCCTGGTGCCCGGTGGCGCCGGCGGCGGCTGGGACGGCACCGCGCGCGGCACCGGCGAGGCGCTGACGAAGTCGGGCCTGGTGGGCACGGCGTCCTATGAAAACATGTCGGGCGGCGGCGGTGGCAAGGCCATCGGCTACCTGATCGAGAATGCCGACAGCCTGGGCAACGTGATGATGGTCAACTCGACCCCGATCATCATTCGTTCGCTGACCGGAGTTTTCCCGCAGAACTTCCGCGATCTGACCCTGGTGGCCGGCACGATCGGCGATTACGCCGCGCTGGTGGTGTCCAAGGACAGCCCGATCAACTCGATGGACGACCTGCTGGCCGCCTTCGACGAGAACCCCAATGCCACCGCGATCGGCGGCGGATCGGTTCCCGGCGGCATGGACCACCTGGTGGCCGCGATGGTGATGGAAGCGGCCGGCAAGGACCCGCTGGCCGTCAAGTACATCCCCTATGACGCGGGCGGCAAGGCCATGGCAGCGCTGCTGTCGGGCGAGATCCAGGCCCTGTCGACCGGCTTTTCCGAGGCCGTGGCCCTGGCCGATGCCGGCGAGGTCAAGATCCTGGGCGTGACGTCCGAAGAACGCGTCGAGGCCAATGCCGACGCGCCGACCATGATGGAACAGGGCATCGACACAACCTTCGTCAACTGGCGCGGTTTCTTTGCCGCTCCGGGCCTGGACGAAGCCCAGGTGGCCAAGTTCCAGGACGCCCTGAGCGCGATGTACGACACGCCCGAATGGGAAGAAGTCCGTGTCCGCAACGGCTGGGTCAACATCCACAATTCGGGCGACGATTTCCGCACCTTCCTGGAGAACCAGGAAAAGGCGATCGGCGACCTGATGAAGAAGCTCGGCTTCCTGTAAGGTAACGATGCGCGGCGCGCCGGGAATCCACCCGCGCGCCGCATTTTTTTCGCAGAAAAAAATCCCGGCCGGCGCTGCGCCCGAAGAACGGCGCGCCGTATTTTCTTCGTCGAAGAAAATCCACCGCCCGGCCCACCCGGAGGAGACAATGGCTCTCGATCGCTGGATCGCCCTGATCATCCTGGGCATCGCACTGGCCTATGGCTACGGTGCCTTTTTCACCATGGACCAGTTGCTGCCCCCGTTCATGCAACGCAACCCGATCTGGCCGTCGACCTTCCCCAAGGTGCTGGCCGTGCTGGCCATCCTGACCGCCCTGGTCATCGTGCTGGGCCTGGAAAAGGCCGAAACGGACGACACCAAGACGCCCGACATCGATTACCGCCGGCTGACCGATTACAACCTGGGCCAGGCCCTGCTGCTTCTGGGCCTGATGGTGGCCTATGCCCTGCTGCTGCGCCCGGCCGGCTTCCTGCTGGCCACCGCCGGGTTCCTCACCTTCGGGGCCGTCGTCCTGGGCGAGCGCAAGTTCCACATCCTGATCCCCGTGGCCTGCGTTGCGACCGGCGTGGTCTGGTACCTGGTCGAGGGCGTGCTGGGCATCTTCCTGCGCCCCCTGCCCTTCTTCATGTAAGGACACCGAGATGCTTGAAGGTTTGCTCATCGGCCTCTCGGCCGCCTTTTCCGTCACCAACCTGGCCATGGTCATCGCCGGCTGCCTGATCGGCACGTTCATCGGCATGCTGCCGGGCCTCGGCCCGATGTCGATCATCGCCATCATGATCCCCGTGGCCATCACCATCGGAGACCCCTCCGCAGCCCTCATCCTGCTGGCCGGCGTCTACTACGGGGCCATCTTCGGGGGCTCGACCTCGTCGATCCTGCTGAACGCGCCCGGCGTGGCAGGCACCGTGGCCACCAGCTTTGACGGCTATCCCATGGCCCGCAAGGGCCTGGCCGGCAAGGCCCTGACCATTGCCGCGATCTCGTCCTTCTGCGGCGGCACGATCGGAGCCATCCTGCTGATGGTCTTCGCCCCCATGCTGTCGTCGGTCGCCCTGCTGTTCCATTCGGCCGAGTACTTCGCCCTGATGGTCGTGGGCCTCTCGGCCATCGCCGCCTTTGCCGGCACCGGCAACGTGGCCAAGGCCGTCATGATGACCCTCTTGGGCCTGATCATGGCCACCGTGGGCGAAGGCGCGCTGTTCAACATGCCCCGCTTCACCATGGGCCTGATGGACCTGCAGTCGGGCTTCAGCTTCATCACCCTGGCCATGGCCATGTTCGCCCTGCCCGAGGCCATCTTCCTGGTGCTCAACCCCGGCCGGTCCGCCCAGGGCGACGGCGGCAAGATCGAGAACCTGCGGATCACCCGCGACGAGGCCAAGGCCATCGCCCCGGTCATCGGCCGCCAGTCGATCCAGGGCTTCTTCATCGGCGTGCTGCCCGGCGCGGGGGCGACCATCGCATCCTTCCTGGGCTACGCGGTCGAGCGCAACATCGCCACCAAGGAAGAACAGAAGGAATTCGGCCACGGATCCATCAAGGGCCTGGCCGCGCCGGAAACCGCCAACAACGCGGCCTGCACCGGGTCCTTCGTGCCCCTGCTGACCCTGGGCATCCCCGGGTCGGGCACCACGGCGATCCTGCTGGGCGCGCTGATCGCCCTGAACGTCACGCCGGGCCCGCGCCTGATGATCGACAACCCCCAGATCTTCTGGGCCGTCATCATCTCGATGTACATCGGCAACCTGGTCCTGCTGGTGCTGAACCTGCCGCTGATCCCTTACATCGCCAAGGTCCTGGCCATCCCGCGGAACTACCTGATCCCGTTCATCCTGTTCTTCACCCTGATGGGCAGCTACATCGGACAGAACAACGCCACCGAGCTGCTGATCCTGGTCGGCATGGGCATCGCGGCCACCGTTCTGCGCTTTGCCGATTACCCGCTGGCCCCGCTGCTGATCGGCTTCATCCTGGGCCGGATGCTGGAAGACAACTTTGCCCGCTCGATGCAGCTGTATGACGGCGTGGGCTTCATCCTTGACCGGCCGATGACCCTCGGCCTGCTGGTGATCGCCGTGCTGCTGGTGGTCGTGCCCAGTTACCGGGCGCGGCGGGCCAAGGCGCGACAAGAAGGAATTGCCGATGGCGATTGACGACACACCGGAAACCAAGGCGAGCGGCGGGGTCAATCCCCGCCCTCGGCCTTTGACGGGCCTGCGAATCCTGGATCTGACCAATGTCCTGGCCGGCCCCTATTGCTGCTACCAGCTGGCCATGATGGGTGCCGAAGTCATCAAGGTCGAGCGCCCCTCCTCGGGCGACCTGGCCCGCCAGCTGGGCGCCGACCCGGACCGCAACCGCAATGGCATGGGGATTTCCTTCCTGGCCCAGAACGCGGGCAAGCGGTCGGTTACGCTGGACATGAAGCACCCCGAGGGCAAGGCCCTGCTGAAGCGCCTGGTGAAAACCGCCGACGTGGTGGTCGAAAACTTTCGCCCCGGCGTGATGGACCGGCTGGGCCTGGGCTATGACGTCCTGCGCGAGGTCAATCCCACCCTGATCTATTGCGCCATTTCCGGCTTTGGCCAGGGCGGCCCCTGGAAGGACAACCCGGCCTATGACCAGATCGTCCAGGGCATTTCCGGCCTGATGTCGATCACCGGCGACGACGACAGCGCGCCGCTGCGCGTGGGCTATCCGCTGGCCGACACCATGGGCGGCATGACCGCCGCCTTCGCCATCGCCGCCGAGCTGAACAAGTCCCCCCGGGGCGGCATGATCGACGTGTCGATGACCGAATCCGTGATCTGCTCGATGGGCTGGGTGGTGTCGAACTACCTCACCGGCGGGGTGGTCCCGGCGGCCAACGGCAACGAGAACATGACCTCGGCCCCCTCGGGCACCTTCGCCACCGCCGACCAGCCGATCAACATCGCGGCGAACCGCGACACGCAATGGCGCTCGCTGGCCCGGCACCTGGGCCGCGAGGACCTGCTGGACAACCCCGACTACCTGACGCGCGAGGACCGCAAGGCCCATCGCCATGCCCTGCGGGCGGAACTGGAAACCGTGCTGACCACCCGCCCCGCCGCCGACTGGGCGCGCGAGCTGAACGCCCTGGGCGTGCCCACGGGCGAGGTCATGACCGTGCCCCAGGTCCTGGCCACCGAACAGATCGAGGGGCGCCGGCTGGTTGGCACGCTAGAGAACGACGGCGCGCCGTTGCAAGTGCTGGGGTCTCCGGTCATCGTCGATGGTGTCCGCCCCGCGCCTGACCTGGCCCCGCCCCGGCTGGGGGCGGACAACGTGGCCGTCTGGGGCGAATTGGGACTGAGCGCGGCCGAGGTGGCCGACCTGGAAAGCGAGGGGGTGATATGAGCGACGTATCGGATTGGTGGCGCACGTCCATCATCGACATGGAGCCGGGAAAGATCCACATTCGGGGCAACCCGATCCAGGACCTGATCGGCCAACTCACCTTCCCCCAGATGATCTGGCTGATGGTGCGCGGGGGCATCCCGTCCGAAGCCCAGGCCCGGCTGTTCGAAGCGGCCCTGGTCGCGGCCGTCGACCATGGCCCGCAGGCCCCGTCCATCGCGACGGCCCGCATGGCCATCACCTGCGGCGTGGGGCTGAACAATGCCATGGCCAGCGCGGTCAACGTGCTGGGCGACGTGCACGGCGGGGCCGGTGAACAGGCTGTCGAGATGTTCCACCACGTCTACGATTATTACGGCACCGTCCCCGAGGCCATCGACGCCTGGATCGAAACCCGGGGCAAGATCCTGCCCGGCTTCGGCCACCGCTTCCACACGCCGGTCGACCCGCGCGCGCCCCGGCTGATGGCTTTGGTCGGCGAGGCGGTCGAGGCCGGGGTCTGCGATGGCCGTTTTGCCACCGTGGCCGCCGATATCGAGGCCGAGATTTCCGAGCGCAAGGGCCGCCCGATCCCGATGAACATCGACGGGGCGACGGCGGTGATCTACGCCGAGCTGGGCTTCCCGGCGCCGCTTGCGCGCGGGCTGTTCTGCCTGTCGCGCTCTGTGGGGATCCTCAGCCATGCCTGGGAACAGCAGCAGCAGGGCGGGCGCAACAAGGGGCCGACGCCGCCGAAATACCGCTGGACCTACGAGCCCGAGTAGACCGGCGAACTCCAGCCTATGTGCCGTGACGGGCCCCGGAACCTCCGGGGCCCGTCGTGCATTGGGTTTCCAGTGACTTACGGCCATTTCGGCCTTCCTGGAGACTTCATGCTAAAGATCGTGGTCCTCAGCGACCTGCACCTGCGCCCCAAGGGAATCCTCGTCAACGGGCTGGATGCCCATGACCGGCTGGTCCAGGGCATCGACTGGCTGAACCGCGCCCATGCCGACGCCGATCTGTGCGTGCTGGCCGGAGACCTGGTCGATACCGGCGACAAGGCGTCCTACGAGGCGCTGAAACACCAGGTCATGCGGGCGAAGGTGCCGGTGGAAATGACCATCGGCAACCATGACGACCGCGACACCTTCGTGTCGGTCTTCGGCAAGGGGCAATTGTCGGAAACCGGCTTTGTCGACAAGGCCCTGGATCTGCACGGGCACCGCATCATCATCCTGGACAGCGCCATCACCGGGGCGCCGGCCGGCCGGCTGGAACCGGCGCAGCTGCACTGGCTGACCCAACGGCTGGAAGAGGCCGCGGACCGGCCCGTCATCGTCATCGTGCACCACCATGCCAACCCGCTGGGCACCATCGTCGACAAGATCATCCTGGAGAACGGCATGGCCTTCGCCCGCGCGCTGAGCCGCCACAAGGACATCCGCCAGGTGATTGCGGGGCACGTGCATTATACCTCGACCGCGACCTGGATGGGCATTCCCTTCACCACGATCGCGGGCGGGCATTACTCGGTCCAGGCCCTGCTGGACCCGACCGAACCGGCGCCCAAGCTGACCGGCCCGGCGCAGATGGCGGTCGTTCTGGGCAGCCCGGATGCCACGACGGTGCATTTCGACGATTACATCAACGGAAATCCCCGGCTGAGCGGCCGATAAACCTGTCGCCGCTTCACGATTTCTAAGGGATCTGTGGGTATCTTCCCATCCAGGTGGAATGGGAGAATTGGATGAAACGGAAAATGCCCAGGGGCGATCCGTCCCCTGATGACGCGCATGAGTTGCGGGTTCTGATCCTCGACGACGAGGATTGCGCACGGCGGACCCTGGAACGGCTGGTGGTCCAGATGGGGACCGGGATTTCCGTGACCGCCTGTGCCGACCAGCCCGAGTTCCTGGATGCCTTGCAGGCAGAGGATCCCGACGTCTTCTTCGTGGATTATGACCTTGGGTCCTGGTGCGGGACGGAAGCGGTCGCCATGCTGCGCGATCAGCCCCGGCATCAGGGGACACCTGTGATCATGGTGTCGCACCATTCCGACACGGCCACCGCGGTCGAGGCGATCAAGGCCGGATGCTCGGACTATATCGAGAAAAGCAAGCTGACCGCAGACAGCCTGCGCCGGACGGTCTGCGATGTGCTGACCGGCGGACTGGCCGGGACGGTGGCCCGCGATCAGGTGACCCACGTGGCCGAATGCATCATCACCGGCATGACCGAGGGGTGCCTAGGCGAGCTACGGCCGCGCCTGCAATCCATGTACCACCAGATCTGCCTGATGCGCGACTGCCAGGAAAACGGCATCCTGCCCTCCACCGAATCGCTGGATACGGTCGAGGCGGATTGTTTGCAAATATGGCGCTTTGCCAACGAGTTGTCGGAATACGGGCGCAGCTTCAACCGGCTTCACTGATCCTTTCTTCCGTGTCTTGCGCGGCCAGCAGATGCAGCACGAACGTCGACCCGATCCCTGGCTGGCTGTCACACCAGATCCGGCCGCCGTGGCGTTCGGCGATCCTGCGGCAGGTCGCAAGCCCCAGCCCCGTGCCGGAATATTCCCGCGCCGAATGCAGGCGGCGGAAGGGTTCGAAAATGTCCCTGACGCGCGCCGGATCCACACCGATGCCATTGTCGGACACCTGTATCTGCCAGCCCCCCTCGACAGGCTCGGCCGAGACATGGATACGCGGGCGCTCGGCCCGGTTGTACTTGATCGCGTTCGAGACCAGGTTTTGCACCAATTGTTCCAGCTGCGGCGGGTCCCCCAACACCCAGGGCAACTCGCATTCGCAGACGATTTCGGCCCCGGCGACGTCGATCTCGGCGCCCAGCGCGTCGCGCACATTCTGCAAGACCATGTTCAGATCGACCGGCCCCATGGTCGGCGCGGTTGCATCGATCCGGGTATAGGCGCGCAACGACAGGATCAAGGCATCCATCCGCCTGGCGCCATCGTCGATGAACCCCATGATCTCGATCACATCGTCGGAGACCTGTTCGGGCATGTCCTCTGACAGCATCTCGATCGACCGGCGCATCGTATTGAGCGGGCCGCGCAGATCGTGCACCAGGATCCGGGCGAAGTTTTCCAGGTTTTTCTGTTGCTCGTCGATCTTGCGCTGCATGGCCGAGCGCTCCAGCGCGTTGGTGACCGATCGGTTCAGGCTCTCTGGGTTGATCACGGATTTGGTCAGATAATCCTGGGCCCCGCAGCGCATGGCCTGCACCGCGATTTCTTCGTTCCCCTGCCCGGTTATCATGACCACCGCAGCCTGCGGCGCCAGCATCAGGATGGCGCGCAAGGTGTCCAGCCCATCACTGCCCGGCAGGGAATAATCCAGCAGGATCACATCGTCCCGGGCGTCGGGATCCAGCCAATCCAGAGCCTCGTCCTCGGTCGCGGCCTCGTCGACCTGGTCCACCCGCGCCGGCATCTTTGCCACGGCCCGGCGCAGCACCTCTCTGTCGTCCGGGCTGTCGTCCACGATGAGTATCCTCATCCAAGTCTCCTCCTGCTATTTTGGACGCAACGCGTAGCGGAACCAGTAGTCGTAAAGTTCCGCCATGGTGTCCGTGAACTCCCCCCAGGACACCGGCTTGCGCATATAGGTGTTGGCGCCTTCGGCGTAGCACAGCTCCACATCACGCTCGTCCACCGACGTGGTCATGATCACCACCGGTATACGCTTGAATTCGCTGTCATTCTTGAGCCGCGAGAGCAGCTGGCGGCCATCGAGCCCCGGCATGTTGAGATCCAGCAGGACCAGCCCCGGAGACTCCGGCACCCCGCCCCCTTCGAACCGGCCGGTGCCGTTCAGGTATTCCCAAAGCTCCATCCCGTCGCGAAACCGCCGGATCGGGTTTTCGACGGCGTGTTTTCGCACCAGAGCGCGTTCGGTCGCCTCGAAATCGTCGTCGTTGTCTTCGACGACAAGGATGTCCTGGGCCAGAGCGGTGTCAGGCATAGCGGCGTGTCCTTTCCGGTTCGATGATCTGGGCGTCCTGGGCCTGGCCCGGACCGAAGACCACGTAAAAGATGCTGCCCCGTCCCGGTTCAGAGGCGACCGTCACCCGGCCGCCCTGGGTTTCGACAAGACGGCGCACAAAGGCCAGCCCGGCGCCCGATCCGGGTGTGAAATCCTCTGGTCTGTTCAGCCGTTTGAACATGCGGAATATGGCGTCGTGGAACTCGGGCGCGATGCCGATGCCGTTGTCCTTCACGTAAATCGCGCCTTCCAGGGTTTCGCCGCCGACATCGACTTTCGGCTGATAGCCCACATGAACCACTGGGCGCGCCGCCCGGGTGTAAGCCAAGCCGTTCAGAATGAGGTTGCGCAGGATGGTGGTGGCATCCGCCGGATTGGCCCGCACCGGAGGCAGATCGGCGTCGATCACGATGGCCCCGTTGCACGCGGCCAATTGGTCGGACAAGGAAGACCGGATGTCGGCCACGATCTGCGTCAGGTCGACCTGTTCCATGCGGGCCGCGCGGTCGATCCGCGAATAGGCCAGCAGGGTCGAAATCAACGTTTCAATCTGGCCGCACAGGTCATGCACCCGCTGCATCCGGCGTTGCAGGGCGGGCGGCATATCGGGACCGTGGTCTTCAACCATGAAGTTGATGTGGTTGGCGATGCCCCGGACCGGCGCTTGCAGGTCGTGGGCCGCCACATGGGCGAATTCGTCGAGCTTCTGGTTGCTGGAGTGCAGTTGACTGTTCGTCAGGCGCAATCGCCCGTTGCTGTCATCCAACCCCTTGTTCAGGGCCTGGATCTCGGCCAGCCGACGCGCCTGTTGCGTCATCGACAGCCACATCAACACGATGACCGAGCCGGGCAACAGAACCAGCAGCATCCAGACCAGCCCGAAGAGGACGTTCATATCCTTGCGCCGGAGCTCTGTCCGATCAAGCAGAGCGGCCTGTATCGCCTCGTGCGCGGAAACCAGGTTTAGGATGGCCGCCGCGTCCGGGATGCGCACGGCATCGTCGATCTGTTCCGCTGACCACCCCTGGCGATGGCCGTGTTCCACGACAAGCAAGGCCCTGCGGTAGGCGTTCAGCGTGTCTCGGATCGCGCTCATGTCGATGTCCAGGCCGACATCCCGGGCGATCACGTCGAGCCGGGCCAGGGTGCGCATTGCCTGATCGTAGCCATCGCGCGCCTCGGCTGCGTATTTCGGCTCGCCCCCGCGCAGGACCGCGTTCTTGAAATCGTGGATGAACCCGGAATAACCGATAGCCAGTTCGAAATCCGCCAACATCTCCGGCAATTCGCGGGTCAGCACCCCAAGGTCGTCACGATTGCGCCCGCGCATGTCCACCAGGGCGATCACGGCAGGCACGCAGATTACGGCCGTGAGGGTAAAAACGATCAAAGGCCAAAGCCTTCGGCGATCGGTTTGCCCAGTCATCCTAGGCCCCCTGCGGCAGTGGCCCGGCGTATCCGCCGGCGGTGTCGACAGGGCGATCCGCATGGTTCGGGGCGGCATTTGGCCCGGGGAACGTCAGGTAGAAAGTGGACCCTTCGTCCGGCGCCGAGTGCAGGCAGACCGTCCCGCCCTGGCTTTCGACGACGCGCCGGACAAAGGCCAGGCCCGCGCCGGTGCCCGGCCCGTAGGCCTCGGGCGGGTGCAGGCGCTTGAACATGCGGAACACCAGATCGTGCTGATCCGGCGCAATGCCAATCCCGTTGTCGCGCACGTAAAGCGCCTTTTCCAGCACCGCGCCGTCTACCTCGACCTGGTCAAGGAAGCCGACATGCACGCGCGGAGCGGCCGAGCTATTGTAGGTCAGCCCGTTGGAAATAAGGTTGGTCAGAACCGTTTCGAACCCCGCCGGATCACCAGCCATCACCGGCAAGGGCGTATCCAGAACGATCTCTGCATTGCGTTCGGCCAGGGTCTCGGCCAGCCGGTCGCGGATGCCGAGGAACAGCGGTTCTAGGGCCACGTCCTCGCAGGCCTCTGATCGGGAGATCCGCGAATATTGCAGGAGCGTGGAAATCAATTGTTCCATCTGCACGCAAAGCTCTTGCATCCGGGACAACCGCCGGCGCGCGTCCTGGGGCAGATCGGGACCGTGATCTTCTTCGAGAAAGCGAGCATGGTTCGCAATGCCGCGCATCGGAGCGCGCAGGTCATGCGAGGCCACGTAGGCGAATTCGTTCAGTTTTTCATTGGCCTCGCGAACCCGTTCGGAATCAATGCGTTGCAGGTTCAACGCCGTGTCACGGGCCGCCAGGTCCGCGCGAGACGGCATGGTCAGAACGCTGGGCAACAACCGCGCGAGTTCAACCGCCGTATAAACCGACACGACCGCCGTCGCGGCCTTGATCAGCCCCTGTATCCCGTAGGCGGGCCACCACAGCGTGGCCAACCCGGCCAGATGGCTGAGCGCACAGGCGGTGATGAAGACGGCAAACAGCCGGGCGACTTTCGCGTCGATCAGGTCCGGCCTTAAACGGGCCGCCCGCATGATAACGAGGGGAATGGTCAGGTAAGCCAGGGCAATGAACAGGTCCGATCCGCCGTGAAGAAACAGCAGATCCGGCCGCCACAACAGGCACATGCCATGCGGCATGAACGCTTCCCCGCGGATCATTTCCGTCAAACCCTCCAGCATCCCGGTGCCTCCTGGCGGGTGGCTCCACCCTGCCCCGGCACTCTGCGCCCTCTGTCTTAGTAAAGAGTTAAACCCGCCCGTTTTTCCCCGCGGCCCCGGCTTTGCAACGCCCGCGAAACCGCTAAGGTCGGGGACAGTTCAGACCATCCGGATCCCTCAGCCATGCGCATCTTCCATTCCGAAACACATCGCCTGCACTTTCCCCAGGGCGAGCTTAACGGCGGCGAGCTGGTCACGCCGTTCGAGCGGCCCAGCCGGGTGGAATACATCCTCAACCGGCTGCAGGAGCGCGGGCTGACGGACATCCAGGCGCCCGGGGCTCCGGACATGGGCGCGATCGCGGCGCTGTGCGATCCGGGCTACCTCGAGTTCCTTGAAACCGCGTGGGATCAATGGGTTGCCGAAGGGTTCAGGGGCGAGATCATTGCCGCCTCGTTCCCGGTCCGGCGCATGCAGACCGGCCGGCCGCCGCGCAACATCGATGGCAAGGTGGGGTATTATTGCCTGGCCGCGGAAACCGCGATCACCGGGGGCACATGGGCGGCCGCGCTCGGGTCCGCGGCCTGCGCGCAATCGGCAACGGCGGCGGTGATCGACGGAGCCCGCGCGGCCTTTGCCCTGTGCCGGCCGCCCGGACACCATGCCACGGCGGACATGTACGGGGGTTATTGCTTCCTCAACAATGCCGCTCTGGCCGCCGAAGCCCTGCGCGCCTCGGGGGCCGCAAAGGTCGCCATCCTCGACATCGACTTTCACCACGGCAATGGCACTCAGGACATATTCTATGGCCGCGACGACGTCTTCTTTGCCTCGCTCCATGGCGCGCCCGAGGACGCCTTCCCCTATTTCCTGGGCTTTGCCGACGAAACCGGGACCGGAGCGGGCGAAGGCGCCACGCTGAACCTGCCGATGGCCCCGGGAACCCCCTATTCCGTCTGGAGCGACGCGCTCGACACCGCCATTGCCGCGATCCGGGCGCAAGGGGCCGAGGCGCTGGTCGTGTCGCTGGGCGTGGATGCCTACAAGGACGACCCGATCAGCTTCTTCAAGCTCGACAGCCCCGATTTCACCGATGCCGGCCGGCGTATCGCGGGTCTTGGCCTGCCGACGGTGTTCTGCATGGAGGGCGGCTATGCCATCGAGGCGGTCGGCATCAACACCGTCAACGTGCTCGAAGGGTTCGAGGGGGCCTAATTGCGGGACGGCGGGCGGGGCGTCGCCGCAGGCGCGCGTCCGTCCCGGTGTCCCGCCGGTCTTCTCCCTGGTGTCAGCGCCGGGCCGAGGCGTAGGTCTCTGACATCTCGTAATAATCGTTGAAGCCGATCCGCCGGCGCAGTTCCACGAAATCCATCTGGCCGGGCCGCTGGTCCTCGCGCATCGCCCGCAGGGTCGTCACCATCGCCTGCATCGCCGCTGCCATCAGCGACAGCGGATAAGCCGCGATCGAATAGCCGATGTCGCGCAACTCGGCATTGGTCAGGTCCGGCGTCTCTCCGCCCTCGACGATATTGGCCATCTTCGGCCCCGGCAGCGCGTCGCAGACCTGGCGCATCTCCTCGACGGTCTTCGGCGCCTCGACGAACAGGATGTCGGCCCCCAGCTCGGCAAAGCGCGCAGCCCGCTCGATGGCCTCGCCCAGCCCGTGATCATGGCGGGCATCGGTGCGCGCCAGGATCAGGATGTCCAACCCCTGCTCGCGCAGGGCCGTGCGTTCGTCCACCGCCGCGCGGATCCGGTCGAAGGCCTCCTCGCGCGACACCACGGCCTTGCCCGGGGTATGGCCGCAGCGCTTGGGCGCCAGCTGGTCCTCGATCATCACCGATGCACAGCCCGCCTTGGCAAAGCCCGCCACCGTCCGGCGCACGTTCATCGCGTTGCCATAGCCCGTGTCGCCATCCCCGATCAGCGGGATATCGATGGCATCGGTGATGTTGCGGGCCTGGTCCAGCACCTCGGAATAGCTCATCAGGCCAAGATCGGGCGCCCCGATCCGGGCCGCCGAGGTCGCGAAACCCGACATGAAGGTCAGCGGATAGCCCTCCTGCTGGATCAGTTTCGCGGACAGGGCATCGAAACAGCAGGGCATCGTGTGGCACTCCTCCTGCGCCAGCAGGACGCGGAGATTGTCGGCAACGGTCATGGGTCTCACCATTTGAACGGAATATAAAGCGCGAGGTCGGGCACGACATAAAGCGCGGCGACGGTCGCAAGCATCAGCAGAAGGAAGGGCCAGACCCCCCGGGCCACCTGCCCCAGCGTCGTTTTCGCCACGGACTGGATGACATAGAGGTTCAGCCCAACGGGCGGCGTGATCAGCGCGATTTCCACCATGATCACCATGTAGATGCCGAACCAGACCGGGTCAAAGCCAAGCCGCATGACCGAAGGTAACAGGACCGGCGTCATGATCAGGATCATCGACATCGCCTCGAACACCAGCCCCATCAGCACCAGCACCACCGACACGGCGATGATGAAGCCCAGCGGCCCGTCGAAGGTCTGGGCCAGGAACACCGACACGTCCTGCGGGATCCGGTAAAGCGCGATGGCCTTGCCAAAGACCTTGGCCCCCCCGATGATCAGCAGGATCGCCGTGGTGGTCAGCGCACTTTCGCGCACCGCCGCCCAGAAATCGGCCAGGCTGAGAGAGCGCAGCCAGACCGCCGTGATCACGACGGCCGCCGCAAAGCCCACGGCTGCGCCCTCGGTGGGCGTGAAGGCCCCGGAGTAAAGCCCGACGATGACCAGAAGCGCCAGCGCCAGCGAGGGCAGCGCCCGCTTGGTGGCCTGGATGCGCTCGGGCCAGGAGGCCGGAGCCATCGGCGTGTAGGCCTGGGAAAATCGGCTGTAGAGCATGGAGAACACGACAAACAGCACGATCAGCACGGCGCCCGGCGCGATGCCGCCCAGGAACAGGGCGATCACCGATTGCTCGGTCACGAAGCCGTAGACGATCATCGGGATCGACGGCGGGATCAGGATGCCCAGCGTGCCTCCGGCCGCCAGCAGCCCGTAGACGAAGCGCTTGTCATAGCCGCGGCTGATCATCTCGGGGATGGCCACGGTGCCGATGGTCGCCGCGGTGGCCACCGAGGACCCGGAGATCGCGGCGAACAGCGCACAGGACAGGATCGTGGCCACCGCCAGCCCGCCGGGCCAGTGCCCGACCCAGGCCTGCACGGCGGCGAAGAGGTCGCGCCCCACCCCGCCCTTCAGCAGCACGTTGGACATCAGCAGGAACAGCGGCACGGCCAGCAGGATGAACCCGTCCAGCGTCGACAGCATGGCCTGAGGGGCCATCAGGGGCGAAAAGCCGCCCAGCAGCAGCATGCCCAGGCCCAACCCGCCCAGGGCAAAGGCCACCGGCACGCCCAGCAGAAGCAGCGCGAAGAGCGCCACGAGAATAAGGATGACGGTCATTCGTGGCTGCTCCCCAGGGTGATGGTGGTGCCAGAGCGCAGCCCGGCCAGTTCGACGAGGCTTTGCAGCGACAGCAGCGCAAAGCCCACGGGCACCGACAGCTCGGCCACCCAGGCCGGCAGGTCCAGGATCGAACCGGTGGTGCGCCCGCGCACCCAGCTGTCATGGAAGATGTCCCAGCCCCACCAGGTCACGATCAGCGAAAACACCAGGACGAAGACCAGCGCAAAGCCCACGCAGGCCAGCTGGGCGCCCTTCGGCAACAGGCCGGTCACGGCGTTGACCGTGATGTGGTGGCGCATCTGCAGCACCCAGGCCATGGCCAGCAGGCAGCCCCAGATCAGGCAAAGCTGGCTAAGCTCGGCCGCCCAGATCGTCGGCCGGGTAAAGAAATAGCGGGCCACGACCTCGTAGGTCAGCATCGCGCCGGTTGCGGCCAGCAGCACGGCGCCCAGCAGGCCTGCCAGGCGGGAAACAAGGGAAATCAGGGACATGGAAAGGCCTGTGAGGTCCGGCGGGCAGCACGCCGCCCGCCGTGGTTGGATCAGGTGGTTCGGATCAGTCGGCGACGCTGTCGAGAATGGCCTGCCCGGCCTCGCCCGACGCCTTGACGTAATTGTCGTAAACCGGCTGGACGACGTCCTTCCAGGCCGCCAGGTCCTCGTCGGTCAACTTGACGATGGTCATGCCGTTCTCTTCGGCGGCGGCATAGGCCTCAGCCTCGATCTGGGACATGCGGTCGCGCACGTCTTCCTGGGCCACCGCCGCGGCCTCGGTGATCTGGGCGCGGATCTCGTCGGACAGGCCGTTCCACCACTCGGTGTTGACGACCACGACGAATTCGATGTCGGCATGGTTGGTCACGGTGATGGTGTCCATGACCTCCCACAGCTTGCGCGACTTGACACCCGAGACGCCGGTCATGCCCACGTCGACGGTGCCCCGCTGGTAGGCCAGGTATTGTTCGGACCCGGAAATCAGCGTCGGCGCGCCGCCCGCGGCAGACACGAAATCCCCCAGGGTCTTGCCGAAGACCCGGACCTTCTTGCCTTCCAGGTCCTCTGGCCGGGTGATCGGGCCGCCCTGCGACAGCAGGATCGCCCCGCCATAGGCCTGCCAGTAGAGGATTTGGCCGCCGGTCTCGGCCACGGCCTCTTCGATGGTCTCGCGCACGGTGCTGCCCTGGGCCACGGCCGCGCGCACCTTGTCCTCGGAATTGAACAGGAACGGCATGTAGAACACGTCGACCACCGGCGCGTCACCGACATAGCGCGTCAGCGAGGCCACGCCCGCCTCGATCGAGCCCGCGCCCACGGCGGCCGGCACTTCCTTGTCCTTGTACAGCGTGGCGCTGTCGTAAATTTCCACGTCGATGGCCCCGCCGGTGCGCTCTTCGACTTCCTTTTCGAACAGCGACAGGTTCTCGCCCAGATGGCTGGTCAGGGGCAATTGCAGCGAGATGCGCATTTTCTCCTGCGCGGCGGCCGCACCAGCGACCAGGGCGCCGAGAGCGGCGCCGAGCAAAATCTGTTTCATGATGTCCTCCCATATGTCCGGGCGCATGACCGCCGGACCCGGCCCTAACTTAACCGGACGGTCGGTCGGTGCAAGTCCTCAATCCGCCGGGGAAAATGCGGCCCCGCGAGTGACGCGCACCCTGTGGCGCAGCAAGATGCGCGCCCTAAGGCGCGACACGAAAAACCGCCCGGACCGAAAGGACCGGGCGGCGCAGGTACCGAACTGGCGGGAAGAGGTCAGTCGCAGGTCCAGTACATGGTCGAGAAGTCGTAATCCCAGCTCATCATCGGCTTGAAGCCATAGCCAGCCAGGCATTCGCTCATGGCGTGGCGCTTCTGCTGGACCAGCATGTAGACGTCCGACGCGCTTTCATGCAGCTTGACCTGGATTTCCTTGTAAAGCTCGTTCTGCTCGGCCACGTCGGTGGTCGCCCGCGAGGCGTCGATCAGTGCGTCGATCTCGGGATCCTGTTGCCATTCCATCGACGCCCAGGTCCCGGCCGAGGCCGAGTGGTACTGCACGTAGAACACCGAATCCGGCGAAGGGTAGGACGGTCCGTTGAAGACCTGCGTCGTCGCCGGGGTCGTTGCGGCGTCGCCGGCCAGCTCGGTGATGCGGTTCCAGGGCTCGGGTTTCAGGTCGAGCGTGACGCCGATGGCTTCCAGGTTCGCCTGCATCAGCAGGGCGATGTCTTCCTCGAAGGACAGGCCGGCCACGTAGGTGTGCGAAATCACCAGGTCCTCGCCCGCGTATTTCGACTTGGCCAGTTCCTCGGCCGCCTTTTCCAGGTTGTATTCCGGGGCCGGCAGATCCGAGGCATAGGCATCGGCAAAGGCCGGGGCCATCGGGCCGTTCATCGGCGCGCCCGGGTAGATGACCGACTGGATCGTGTCGTAATCGGTGGCATACTGGATCGCCCGGCGCACGTGCACGTCATCGGTCGGCGCGACCTTGGTGTTCATCTTGATGTAGAAGCCGGTCGCCGTGGGGATTTCCTCGACCCGGTAGTCATCCATGGCGCCGATGGTTTCGAAGGTCTCGTTGGCATGGGCCGAGGCGGAAAACGCCAGCTCGCCCGAGCTGGCCAGGGCCTTCACGGTCGCCTCGTCGTTGGTGATCACGAACCGGATCGTATCGATCGGCGTGCCCTTGTCCCAGCCGGCGTGGTAATCGCCGTAGCGTTCCATCACCAGTTCCGAGCCGCGGTTCCACGACGCCAGCCCGTAGGGGCCCGCGCCGAAGCTGGCCGCGCCCACGGCATCCTCGCCCCATTCGGCGTCGGATGCGGCCTTCACGGCCTCTTCGTTCAGCACCAGCAGCAGGGGCGTCGTGGTGATGAAGGGGGCGAAGACCTTGGTCAGGCCGATCTTGACGGTCTTGGCGTCCACGGCCTCGACGGCGGCCGGGTCGATCAGGCCGGTGAACAGGTAGGACGGGCCTTCGTTCAGGGCCAGCAGGCGCTGGATCGAATAGACCACGTCCGAAGCCTCGACCGGCGAGCCGTCCTGGAAGGTGGCCCCGTCCTTCAGGGTGAAGGTATAGGTCAGGTTGTCGTCGGACACCGTCCAGCTGTCGGCCAGCTGCGGCACGATGGCCCCATCGGTGTCCAGCGTGGTCAGCCCGTCATAGAGGTTCACCGCGCCCATGTACTCGGTGTAGTCGTTGACCTTGGCCGGATCGACGGTGCCGAAGACCTGGGTGGCGTTCACCGTGATGGCCACGTCGGCCAGGGCCGGGGCGGTCATCATCGTGGTGGCAGCAAGCGCTGCGAGCGTGCGTTTCGTGAGTGTCATGTCTTATCCCTGTTGTTGTGTCGGACGGCTTGCAGGGGCGTCCTTCCCTTCACCCGCCCAGCGGGCGAAATGCGTGGTCGTATCCAAAGTATCCCGGCCCGGCGAGCGCGATGCCCGCAGGCGTGCGCCATTGCGGGTCCGACGGCACGCCGGTCAGTTCGATCATCAGCCCGTAGCGCAGCTGTTCGGTGGTCACGGGCATGCCCATGTCGGCATCCAGCGCGCAGATCAGGTCGGGGGTGGAACAGATCACCTCTCCGCCCGTGGTCTCGGCGATGAGGAATTCGTTCTGGAAGCGGACGATCATCTCTTGGCCGTGGAAGCCATCGACCCCGCGCACCTTGAGCGTGCCGCGGGCAAAGCCCCCGGTGGTCGCCCGTTCGACATCGACCACGCGGCCGGTGAACAGGTGTTCGCCCTTCAGCATCGACCGCAGCGCGGGCCCCGGGTGTTCGGATTTCGCCCGGGACGCCAGGATCGTCTGGCCGATGTCACGGATCAGCGACATGGTGCCCCGCAGGATCGAGCCCTTCATCTGCGCGCCCGACATCGGGTAGGCCGCCACCAGCGCGGCGCCGCCCATCTGCACGGTCACCGCCCGGGCCAGCCGTTCGGTCCAGGCGTTGTCGATGGTCGAAAACAGCGTCGAGTTGCCCTTGTCATCGGCCAGCGCCAGGGGCGTGGCGGCGATGTCGTGCATGGTGAAACTGACCATCTGCAGCTCCGGGAAGGCCCGGCCCATGCCGTCTCCGTCGATCAGGGGCAGCCCGGTCGTGGCGGCCACGGCATAGGGGATGGTCGAGTTCAGCCCCCCCGCCTCGACACAGATCAGCGCGCCGGCCTTCTTGCCCAGGAATTGCTCCAGCTCGGCCAGGGCTTTCAGGATCTCGTCGCCCGAGGGCAGCTTTTCGACCATCACGGTCGGCGCGCCCATCATGAAGACCGGCACGCACAGCGTGTCATCGGCGACCTCGTCCGGGTCGATCACCTGCACGTTTCCGTGCTGTATCAGTGCGTTACGGGCCATGAGCTTGCCAATATAAGGGTCCCCGCCCCCGCCGGTGCCCAAAAACGCCCCGCCCAGGGCAATGGCGTCCAGATCGTCGGGCGTTACAACGTATCCCATGGCTCAGACCCCCTCCAGCGGCGTGTAGGTCACGTCGAGCCCGAAGGCCGCGGGCCCAACGACCTCGAGGGCCTGGGGGCTGCGCAGCAGGTCGTGGCAGGGCAGCGCGACGATGGCCACCCGCTGGCCATAGCGCAGCATCTCGGTGGTGATCGCCTCGCCCGTGTCCACGTCCAGCACCAGGATCAGGTCGGGCACGCAGCATTCCATCTGGCCGTCGTGGAAGAACACCAGGTTCTCGTTCTGGATCAGCACAGACCCGCTTTCGCCCACGTGCCGGTCGATGCCCGACAGCTGCACCTCTCCCCGGACAAAACCGCCCTTCAGGTGGCGTTTCAGGTCGCTGATCTTGCCGGTGAAGAGCATGCGGCCCTTTTCCACCCGGCAGATCTCGGCGATGGGATCGTCATGGGCCTTTTGCGCCCGCATCACCGCCCGGCCCAGGTTGATGGCCTGGGTATAGCTGTCGGGAATGCCGAACTGCTTGACGAAGGCCCCGCGCATCGGCGCCGAGGCGAGCGTCGAGGCCCCGCCCTGGCTGACCACCGTCGCCCGGGCCATGCGTTCGTGCCAGATCTCGGAGGCCGCGTGCTGGAACAGGACGGCATTGCCATGCACGTCGCACATGGCCGAGGGGGTCGAGCGGTGGCCGTAGATCGAATAGGTGGTCATTTGCATTTCCGGGAAGGCCCGGCCCATGCCGTCGCAATCGATCACCGGCAGGCCGGCGAAGGCGCCAACCATCAGCGGCTCCATCGAGTTCGACCCGCCGATTTCCTCGCAGGCCACCGCGTCGACGCGCACGCCCAAGTGCTCTTCGAGCACGCGCACACAACGCAGACCCTCGCGGCCCTCGCGGATGCGCTCGACACCCACGACCGGGGCTCCGATGCCCCCCAGCGACACGCACAGCGCATCGTCAGATATCTTCTGGTGCGGCAGGATGGTCAGCTTGAAGCCGTCACGCATCGCCTGTTCGGCCCGCAGCCGGCCGATATAGGGATTGCCCCCGCCGCCCGTGCCCAGGATGCCCGCGCCGATTTCCAGCGCGCGCAGGTCTTCGTGGTCCAGCACCCACAGGTCGGCCGGATCATAAGCCAGGTCCTTGACCGTCGCCGCGTCAGCCATGGGCGGCCTCCATTTCTCCGACGACCTTGACGTGGATGCGCGTGGCATTGCCCGGCAGGTAGGCCAGCGGCACATCCTCGCGCTCGATCACCTGGATGGTGTCCCTGGCCGCGCCGGCGGACACGGCGTTTTCGGTCGCTTCGGCCTCGGCCTGGGCCAGGCAATCCTCGCGCGTGAGACCGTTTTCCAGGGCAAAGACCCGGTCGACCTCGCCCGAGATCTGGGCAATGGCCGCGCCCACCGCATTGGCCACGGCGAAGTTGTCCGGGCGGATGACCTCCAGATCGCCCAGCTGGTCGGGCATCAGGATCGACCCGCCGCCCACGGCGATCACCGGGATCGGATCGGGCGACACGCGCGACCGTTCAACCGCGTTTTCCAGCATGTCGGTGATGGTGTTGAGGGCGGTAGTGACCAGATCCGAAGTCAAAGCGCCAACCCGCTCCGCATCGCCCACCACCGCCTTGCCGCCGGCCACCGCGATATCCGTGGTGGTCAGCGTGTCGCCCCCGAAGACGAGGGCCTTTTCCGTGATGCGGTAGCCCACCGATTGGGGTCCAACCTTGGCGCCGTCTTCGGCAACGAGCGAGCCGCCGCCCAGGCCGATCGAGAAGACATCCGGCATCCGGAAATTCGTGCGCACCCCGCCGACGTCGACCACCGTGGCCGCCTGGCGCGGGAAGCCCAGGTGCAGCGCGCCCACATCCGTGGTCGTGCCGCCGATATCGACGACGATGGCCTCCTTGACGCCGGTCAGGAAGGCCGCGCCGCGCATGGAATTCGTCGGCCCCGAGGCGAAGGTCAGCACGGGGAAGCGTTTCACCGTCTCGGCCGCCATCAGGGTGCCATCGTTCTGGGTGATGTGGAAGGGGCACGAAAGGCCCGCGTCCGACAGGGCCTGGCCGAAGGCGCTGACCGTCTTGTCGGCCAGTTCCAGCAGCGAGGCGTTCATGATCGCCGCCGATTCCCGTTCCAGGATGCCGATGCGGCCGATCTCGGTCGATTTCACCACCGGCACGCCGGGGCAATGTTCGGCAAAGAGTTCAGCCGCGCGGTCTTCCATGGCGGCGTTGATCGGGCCGAAGACACAGGTGACGGCAATCGCCTTCAGCCCGTTTTCGCGCACGATGCCGGCGATGCGGATGAGCTCGGCCTCGTCCAGGGGCGCAATTTCGCGGCCGTCGAATTCATAGCCCCCGTGCACCAGGTAGCCGTGGCGGTCGACCACGTATTTCAGGTCCTCGGGCCAGTCGACGGTGGGCGGCAGGCAGGCCGTGGCCGGCAGGCCCAGACGGACGGCGGCAACCTGGCTGAGATGGCGGCGCTCGATCACCGCGTTGGTGAAATGGGTCGTGCCGATCATGACGTTGCCGATGCTCGCCCGGTCGATCCCGGCCGCCCCGATGGCGCCTTCAAGGGCCGCGACCACGCCGGTGGTCACGTCTTCCGAGGTCGGTGCCTTGATGCCCGACAGCACCTTGTCGCCATCCATCACGACCGCGTCGGTGTTGGTGCCGCCTACGTCAATTCCTAGTCTCAGCAACGGGTCTCTCCTTTTGCGCTCATTCGGCGGCACCGGCCGGGGCGGAAACCTCCGCGCCGGTCGGCACGAGGAATTTCGCGCGTTCTTCTTCGGTTACAGTCGGCTTTTGCGCCTGCTCGGCCTCGGTCAGGACCGGGATCGCCGAGATCAGGGCGCGGGTGTAGGGATGGCGGGTTTCGGCAAAGACCTCGGCCGGCGTGCCCTGCTCGACGATCCGGCCCTTCAGCATGATCGCGATGCGCGAGCAGAAATTCCGCATCAAGGACAGGTCGTGCGAGATGATGACATAGGTCAGGCCGAGACTTTCGCGCAGCTCCAGCAGCAGGTCGATGACGGTCTTCTGCACCGACACGTCCAGCGCCGAGGTGGGTTCATCGAGGATGATCAGCCGGGGCTTGGCCGCCAGGGCCCGGGCGATGGCCACGCGCTGTTTCTGGCCGCCGGACAATTCGTGGGGGTATTTCGACAGGAACGACACCGGCAGGCGCACCAGCGTCAGCAGTTCCTCCATCCGGGCCTGCCGGTCGGCGGCGGCCTCGGTATGGGCCAGCGGCACGGCCAGGGTCTGGGCCACGGTGCGCTTGGGGTTCAGCGAGGTGCCGGGGTTCTGGTAGACGATCTGGCTGAGCCGCCGGGCGCCGGTGGCCGGTGTGCCGTTGACCGCGATCTTGCCCTTCGTGGGCTCCAGAAGGCCCATCATCATCCGCGCCACGGTCGTCTTGCCCGACCCGCTTTCCCCGGCCAGGCCAAAGATCTCGCCATGGGCGACCTTGATGTTGATGTCGTCGACGGCCAGGTGGCCTTCGCCCGTCTTGAAGAGCCCGCGCTTGGAATAGACCTTCTGCACACCTGTCAAGGTCAGGATCGGGGGCATGTCGCTGACCGGCTGGTCGGTGACGCCCGGCCCGTACAAGGGGGGCACGGCGGCCATCAGGTCGCGCGTGTACTGGTCCTGCGGGGCGTCGAAGACCTGGGCCAGCGGCCCCTGTTCCACGATCACCCCATGGCGCATGACCAGCACCCGGTCGGCGGTCTGGCGCACGACGCCCAGGTTATGAGTGATCATCAGCAGCGACAGGCCCTCGTCGTCGACCAGCCGGTTGATCAGGCGCAGGATCTCGTCCTGGGTCGTCACGTCCAGCGCGGTGCCCGGTTCGTCCGCGATCAGCATCCGCGGCCGGTGCAGCAGGGCCAGCGCGATCAGCACCCGCTGGCGCATGCCGCCCGACAGCTCGAACGGCCAGGCGTCATAGACCCGCTGCGCATCGGCCAGCTGGACCTTGCGCAGGGTGTCGAGAATGCGCGCCTTGCGCTCCCGCGCCGAGGACACCACGCCCCGCCGTCGGTCGGCATGGTACATCACGTCGTCCAGGTGCTGGCCGATGCGGAACACCGGGTTAAAGGACGACAGCGGGTCCTGCATGATGATGGAAAAGGCCGTGCCCTTGAGCTTTTCGCGCTCGGCCATGGATTGGCGGAACAGGTCCAGCCCGTCGAAGGCAATCGCGCCGCTGTCGACCGAGGCATTTCCCGGCAACGTGCCCAGGATCGCCTTGGCGGTGACGGATTTGCCCGACCCGGTTTCCCCGATCAGCGCGACCCGTTCGCTTTTGCCCACCGAAAACGACACATCGTGCAGCACCTGGCGGGTCTGGCCGTAGCCCGAAAACGAGATGTTCAGGCCCTTGACGTCAAGCAATGCCATTCATGCCTCCACGTCGAACATGTCGCGCAGCCCGTCGCCCAGCAGGTTGAAGCCCAGCGTCGCGTAGAAGACGGCGAAACCGGGGGCGAGCACCTCCCACCATTTCTCGGGCAGGAACTGGCGGCCGTCGGCCACCATCGAGCCAAGGTCCGGCGTGGGCGGTTTGACCCCGAAGCCCAGGAAGGACAGCGTCGCCCCGAAAAGGATGACAAAGGCTGCATCCAGCGTCGTCTTGACCGAGATCACGGCGATGCAGTTGGGCAGGATTTCACGGAAAAGGATGTGCACGGGGCCTGCGCCGGCCAGGCGGGCGGCCTCGATGAAATCCTCGCCGGCGACCGATACGGTGACGCGATAGACCAGCCGGGCGTGCCAGGTCCACCACAGCAGCGTGATGGCGAACATGGCGTTGACCAAGGTGGGTTCCAGCACGTTGCCGATGGCCAGGGCCATGACCAGCGGGGGCATGGCCAGCATGACATTGGTGAAGCCGGTGATGATCTTCTCGGCCCAGCCCCCGAAATAGCCGGCGCACATGCCAAGCACGGCGCCCACGGGGACCGAGATCACCAGCACGCCGAAAACCAGCATCAGCGAGACCCGGAAGCCGAAGATCGTGCGGGTGAAGATGTCGCGCCCGGCCTTGTCGGTGCCCATCCAGTTGGTGGAGGACGGCGGCGCGTGGCGGTTGCGGAAATCGACGACCGATCCGACATGTTCGGGAAACGGCGTGATCAGCGGGGCGAAGGCGGCCATGACCAGCACCGACAGCACGATCAGCGCGCCGATGATGGCGGCCGGATTGCGCGAAAAGCGGTACCAGCCCATCCAGGCGGCGGTCATCTGCGTGTCGCTCATGCCTTTGCCCCCCGAAGCCGCAGGCGCGGGTCGATCAGGCTGAGCGCCAGGTCGACCAACAAGTTGGCAAAGATGAAGAACAGGCCCGAAATCAGCACGACGGCCATGAGCGCGTTAAGGTCCTTTTGCAGGATCGCCGTCAGCCCGTAAGAGGCAAAGCCGCCCCAGCCAAAGACCATCTCCACGACAAAGGCGTTGCCGATGAGCGAGGCGAATTCCAGCCCCATGATGGTCAGGGGCGCGATCGACGACAGTTTCAGCAGGTAGCGGAAGACGACGACACGCTCGGGCACGCCGAAGCTGCGCAGGGTCAGGACATGGTCCTTGCGCAGGTTCTCGATCATGGCCGAGCGGGTGATGCGGGTGATCTGGCCGATGCCGGCCATGGCCAGGGCCAGGGCGGGAAAGGCCAGGTGTTGCAGGGCATCGACGAAGACATCGAACCGGCCATGGGCCAGGCTGTCGATCAACAGCAGGCCCGTCGGCCCGTCGGGCGCGTTCAGTTGGTAATCGACCCGGCCCAGAATCGGCCAGTCGGGAAAGAACGACCCGGCCAGCAATTGCAGGCCCACGGCGAACAGGAACGACGGGATGGTCACGCCGAACAGCGAAAAGAACCGGCCCACGTTGTCGACCCAGCGGTCCCGATAGCGGGCGGTCAGCACGCCCAGGGGCACCGAGATCACGAAGACCAGCACCACCGTGACCAGCACCAGTTCCAGCGTGGCCGGCAGGAAGTCGGCAATGTCGTCGGTGACGGGGCGGTTGGTGACCAGCGACTGGCCCAGGTCTCCGCGCAGGGCGTTGCCCATGTAGCGGCCGTACTGGACGATGACCGGCTGATCCAGCCCCATCTCGGCCTGCAATTCGGCGACCTGCTCGGCGGTTGCCGACGGACCCAGCGCCATGCGCGCCGGGTCCCCCGGAACGACGCGGGCCAGGACAAAGATCATCAAGGACAGCACAAAGAGGACAAGGAGGACGGAGGCCGTCCGCCGCAAAATGCCCTCGATAATCTGTCGTCCCATGCACGTGCCTCCGTTCGTGACACCATGATGGGTTGCATCCCGGTCCCCGCTCAAGGCACGGAACGGATAGGTTTTGGACAGAAAGGGATAGGTTACTGAACCCAGCCCAGGGCGCGGGCGGCCTGCACGGCCTCGGCCCGGCGGTGACAGCCCAGCTTGGCATAGAGGTTTTTCAGGTGGAACTTGACGGTCGGTTCCGACACCGCCAGCTGCCGGGCGATGATCTTGTTGGATGCGCCCTCGGTCAGCATCATCAGCACTTTCAACTCCTGCCGGGTCAGGTGCGCGCGGGCGGTTTCGGACCCGAAGGAGAACCGGCTTTCCTCCAGCCGGCGCATCACCGCCCGGGCCGGGCCGACGGCCGACAGGTAGGACGCGGTGCCGGCATCGCGCCACATCTCGGACAGGAAGACCTGTTCGTCGGCCAGGGCCGACAGCACCCCGTTGCGGGCCACGGTTTCAAAGACCGACCGCAACAGGGCCCGCATCTGCGAGGGCTCGCGGGTCTGGTGGGCCACGTGCGCGCGCCAGATGTCGAGGGCGATCCGCTGGCGGCCGGTCAGCCGGGCATTGGCGGCCATCTGGTCCAGCTTGCGCCCCAAGTAGGGCAGCCGCGGGTGTTCATAGGCGATCTGGCGCAACCAGCAGAGCGCCAGCATGATGTCGTCGCGGGTGGCCAGGCGGGCGAATTCGCTGTCGGCGCTTTCGATCCAGACCCGGTCGATGCGCGCCTGGATCGGGCTGAGCGCCCGCGCCGCCGCCCCCCAGCGACCGGCATTCTGCAACACCTGGGCCTTGCGCAATTCCAGCAGGACCCGGAACTGGCGGTTCATCGCCAGCCGCACCCACCAGCGGTCCAGGTAGGCCAGCGCGGCCCCGGTCGACACCTGCTCGGCATAGGCCTGGGCCCCGAAGAGCACCGCCAGCTCGACCAGGGTGGGCCAGGTTTCCCCGCCCGAAAACGCATCGAGATCCTCGTCCAGGAAGGACAGCATCGGCGCCGGATCCCCGGTCTCGAAGCGGGCGGCGGCTTCGACGAGGCGCAGGATGCGCGCGTCGCCCGGGCTGTCAAAGGCCACGCGGGCCAGCCAGATGCGGGCGTCCTCCAGTTCCGGTTGGGCGGCGCCGGATTCACCGCGCAGCAGGCGCATGACCGCCCGGTGCAGGGCGATGTAGAACCGCAGCAAGGGCGCCTGCCCGCGTTCATAGGCCTGGGCCGCGCGCAGGGCGACGTCTTCGGCCTGGGGGTATTGGCGCTGGCGCAGGAAGACTTCCAGCAGGGCATTGTAGCAGGACCCGCGCGGCAGGTGCGCAGCCAGGGGCAGACGGGCGAGGACGGCCAGCATCGCCTCGAGCATCGGATCGGTGACGGGAATGTCCTCGTAGATCAGCAGCACGATGCGAAAGACCTGCACCCGAAGGGGCAGCGCGCTGGAGGGGCCCAGTGCCCGGTGCAGGTCCAATGCCTCGGGGCCGAACTGCGCCCCGAAATGGCGGCGGGCCCAGTCGGTTTCGCCTGCTTTCAGGGCCAACAGGGTGCGCGCCAGGGTGATTTCGGTATCGCCCGTGTCGGGCAAGTGGTCGACCAGGTCGGCGAAGGTTTCAGGCGGCAGGCTGTAGAACAGGTACCAGCCCCCCGACTGCCCGAACAGCCGGGCGGCGGTGTCGGGCGATCCGGCCTGCGCGGCGCTGACGATCAGGCGCGCGGCCAGGTCCGGGCGCTGGGGCAAGGCGCTGTCCGACCAGCCAAGGCTTTCCGGCCCTTCTTGCACCAACCGCAGGCCCAGCGCCTGTTCGACCGCGCCGGGCAGAAGCGCCCGGATCGGGGTCTGGGGACCATGGGCCAGGGGCGGGATCCGGGCCGTCAGCAAGGCCGCGCTGCCCTCGGGGTCCATGGCCGCGCGCATCAGGTCGGCCGAGGACAGGTCGGCCAGGACTTCGGTCGCGAGGTAATCGGCCACGTCGTCGCGGCGCGGGGCCCCTGCCCCTACCCCTGCCAGCACCGCCCACCCGGCCGAGGCCCGCCATTGCGCCTGCGTCAGGGTTTCGCGCGGCAACAGCAGGGATTGCGACGGGAGCTCCTGCACCCGGTCGTAAAGCCGGGCGCGCGACAGGCCGCGGGGTTCAGCGCCCGGACGGCAGAGGATCACCAACCGGCCCGGCCCCTCCAGGGACAGCCCGTCCGGGGGCATCCCATCGGGCCCAATGTCGAGGATGCGCCAGCCCGGCCCGTCGAAGACGCCCGCGCCGGTACGCGTCGCGTCGACCGCCCGGGCCAGTTGTCCGGCAAAGACCGTCTTGCCGAAACCGGCCGGGGCAACCAGCAGGGTGACCGGCCGGTCATCGGTTCGGATCCGCTCGATCAGGGCGGCGTGGTGGTGCATCGGGGCCTCGTGACATGACCGCGGCGGGTCTGCCCCGGCCTAGCACGGGGCGGCGGGGATGCCCATCGGGCGATGGCCCGCCGATCAGGTGGCCCGAAGCCCCTCCAGCAGGTCCATCCATCCCGTCAGCGTGCGGGCCTCGGCCGTTTCGCGGGCCAGTCGGCGAATGCGCACGGGCCGGGTGACAAGGTCATTGAGGGCCCGAGTCCAGCGCGGCTCGGTGAATTCGGGCACCTGCAGAGCCCCGTCCGCCGCATGACCGGCCAGCCCGTCCGCGCCCGAGACCAGCAGCGGACGCCCGCCGGCCAGGGCCTCGGTCGCGACCAGGCCGAAAGGTTCCCAGCGCGAGGGCATGACCACCGCATCACACCGCGCCAGGGCCGTTTCGGGCGCGACATGGCCGTGGAAGGTGATCCTTTGGTCGGTGCCCGCGAGCGCCTCCAGCGCGGCGCGCTGGGGACCGTTGCCGAAGATCTCCAGCCGGACATCGGGGAACGGCAGGGCGCGGAAGGCCGGGATCAGCAGGTCGAACCCCTTCTGCGCATCCAGCCGGCCGATCGCCCCGATCCGGCGAATGGCGCTGTCCGGCGCGGGCAGGCTGGCCATCGGATCCAGCGCCACGCAGGGCGGAATGACCGACAGCCGGCCCTCGGGCACGCAGCCGGTCCGGGCCAGCCAGGCCCCCTGCTGCGCGCTGACCGCCACCACCCGGTCGAACAGCGCGTAGCCGCAGCGCAGCAGGGCATGAAACCGGCGGCGGCGGGTGACCCGGGCGGCAGCGAAACGCTCGCAATAGCTGTGTTCGACATGGATCAGCGGCGTGCCCGCATAAAGCGCGCGCAGACCCATCAGCCCCGGGATCCCCCGCCAGCTGAGCGTCAGGTGGGACACGATGACATCCGCGTCGATCCCCGCCCGGGCGGCACGGGTGCGGCCGACGGGCAGGATCTCGTGGCGGGCCATGGCGGCCATGCCCGGATGGCGGGCGATGAACTCCAGGTAGCGAGTGACCCCGCCGGGGCTTTGGTCGTCGATCAGGTGAACGATTTTCAACAGCTCTTGCATCGAAGGAACCCTTTGGAAAACAGAGAGGTCAGGCGCTGCGCGCCGTGTTTCGGCCGGATCGCAACTCCATGATCCGGCGCAGGATGTCGGGCCCGGCCAGCGCCAGAAGGGCTGCACCGGCACAGGTGGTTGCGGTCTTGACCGGTTCCTCCCAGGCCGGGCGGGCCGAGGCGGCAAAGCCCGCGCGCAGGTGGCGTATGGCCAGCGCCCCGTCGCCCGAGCTGACCGCCCGGCGCGCCAGGTACCGGTACTGGTAGGCCCGCGCGCCGCCGGCGTGGCGGGCGAAGAACCCGGGCACCAGGGGGGTCAGCTTGTCGACCATGCGCTCCCACGCGGCCAGTTGCTTGTAGGTCGCCGCCGAGAGGCCGCCGCCGACGATGCGGTAGCGGGTCAGCGCGCCGGGCACGCCCTCGATCTCCCAGTCGGTGGTGAGGGCAAAGCGCAGCCAGCACTCGATGTCCTCGGACTGGCGGAAGGTTTCGTCGAACCACCAGGACCGCGTGCCGGGCCCGTTGGGCTGCCAGGCGATGCTGTCCAGCGCGGCGCGGCGGATCACCGGGGACGAGCCGTTGCCGATCGGGTTGCGCCGGAAGATATGGGCGGCGGTGATGCCCGTCAGGCGGGGCGACTGGGCCAGGCCCAAGGGGGTGCCATCAGCCGAGATCAGCTCGGACCCCGAAAAGCTGATGCCGACGCAAGGACGCTCGGCCAGGTGGCGGACATGGGCGGCCAGTTTCGCCGGCCGCCACAGGTCGTCGGCATCGCAGAACCCGATCACCTCGCCCCGGGCGGCGGCAATGCCGGTGTTGCGCGCGCCGGCAAGGCCACGGTTGGCCTGGCGGACGACGCGGACCCGTGTGTCGGGATAGCCAGAGGCCAGGGCGGCGGTGTCGTCGAACGAGCCGTCATCGACGACGATGACCTCAAGGTCGGTAAACGTCTGGGCACACAGGCTGTCCAGCGTGTCCCGCAAGGTGGCGGCGACATTGTAGGCGGGCACGATGATCGAGGCATAGGGCATGGGACAGGGCTCCGTCGAAGGGATCAGCAGGCGAAGAGGGACTGGCGCAGGCGGCGCGGCAGGACGGGGGCGGCCAGGGCGCCGGCCAGGGTCATGGCGCCCCGGCGGACATCGGAAAACCAGCCGCGGGGGCTTTGGGCACAGCCCGACAGGGCCAGTCGCAACGCCTCGGCCGGGGGGGCGCCGATGCGCAGCGCGCGGCGGGCCAGGTAGCGCAGGTAGATCGCCTCTTCGGCCGGGCGCGGATCGAAGCCGTAGCGCGCGGCGCTGCGCAGGGCGGCCCGGCGGCCTTCGCGCAGGGCGTCGAGGTCGGAGGACAGACCCGAGACCGAGGTCCGGTAGTCGACCAGCACGCGGTTGACCCCGGCGATCCGGTGACCCTCGCCGACGGCGCGGATCAGCCAGTCGAGATCCTCGTTCTGCACCAGCGTGTCATCAAAGCCCCCGGTGGCCGCGAAGACCTCGCGCCGGACGGCCAGGTTCGACAGGGTGCAGACCGGGTTCTCGCCCATCAGCATGGGCAGGGTCAGGTCGCCATCCACCGGGCCCGAGAGGGACCGCGTGCGCACACCGTCGAAAAAGGCGATGCGGGCATAGCTGGCGTCGACCTCGGCATCGTCGAAGACGCGCGTCAGGCAGGTCAGTTTCTCGCGCCGCCACAGGTCGTCGGCATCGCAAAAGGCCAGGATGTCGCCCCGCGCGGCCAGGGCCGCCGCATTGCGGGCGGCGCTGGGGCCCTTGCCCAGGTGGGTCATCGGGCGGATGCGGGCATCGTCGCGGGCGGCCCGGGTGATCAGCTGGAAGGTGCCGTCGGTCGAGCCATCGTCGATGACCAGCGCTTCCCAGTCGCCGCAGGTCTGGGCGCGCAGGCTGTGAAGCGTATCGCCCAGGGTGCGGGCGGCGTTATGGCAGGGCAGGATGATCGAGAAGCGCGGCATGGATCAGGCAACCTTTGCAAGGGGGGAACGAAAGGCCGGGGCAAGCGCGGGCAGCGCGGCTCCGACCTGGATCAGGGTGGCCAGGACGAGGTATCCCAGCGCGATGGTCTCCAGCCCGTGACGGGCGGCGATGGCGGTGTTGGCGACCAGGGCCAGGGTCAGGGCCAGCGAGACGGCGAATTCCACGTGCGGCTGGTCATGGGCGCGCAGCCATTGCGCTGCGTTCGACCAGATGACCCCGGGGATGGCCGCCAGGCACAGCAGCGACACCACGCCCGAGATATCCTGCCACCCCGCGCCGAAGAGGATCGGCACGTAGAGGGGCGCCAGAGCGGCTTGCAGCGCGACCAGCGGAGCAATCACCCCGACGCTCAGTTTCAGGGCATGGCGCAGGGCGCTTGCGCGGTCGGGCGCGGCGCACAGGTGCGGGAACAGGGCGACCGACACGGCCTGCGAGAACGAGGTAGCCAGGCCCAGGCCCGCGTTGAAGGCCATGAAATAGAGCCCCAGCGCCTCGGCCCCCAGCAGCGCGCCGATAACCAGCTTGTCGGCCTGCAGCCGCAGGGCGCGCACGATCTCGACGCCCAGAACGGCCGCGCCGTAGCGCAGGAAGGGCCGGATCGGAGCCGGGGCGACGTCTTGCCGGGGCGTCCAGGGATGCAGGCGGCGCATGGCCAGCAGCCAGATCGGCGCGGTGGCCAGGCGCGGCAGGACCAGGGCCAGCGGGTTGGGAAAGGCAAAGGCCAGGGCGGCCGACATCAGGTTGGCGGCGACGACCTGCCCCCCGGCGATGGCCGCGGTCTCGCGCAGCTTGCCGGCCCGCATGGCAAGGGCCGCCTGGACCAGACCTGCCGGCATGAACAGGTATTCGCCGGCCAGCACCAAGATCAGCCCGAACAGCGCGGGATTGCCGGTCACCGCCCAGATGAGCGCCCCGGCCCCGACCTGCAGGGCAAAAAGCCCCAGGCACCAGGCGGTAAAAAGGCGCCTGGCGGTGCGGCAGGTGGCGTCCAGCATGTCGTCGGGGGCCGAGATGATCCGCTGGCCGACACCGTTTTCCGTCAGCGCCTTGACGATGTCCCCGGCAGCGATCGCGGCGGCGGCCAGGCCGATGGCCTGCGCATCCATGCAGCGCGCCACGGCCACGACCACCAGCAGGCGCGAGGCCTTTGCGGCGGCCTCGGACAGGCAATAGGCCATCAGGTGGCGGGTGAAGGGCGGCATGGACGGGGCTCCGGTTAACGTTGATGAACCCGTGTTAGCCATGGGCAACCGCGCCGTCCCTTCTCCGCCCGGAGATCGCGGCGGCCCGACTGGCCGACCCCCTATCCCGAAGGGGTATCACCGGGGCCCTGCATCTGCGGTTTTGATTGGCGGGGCGGATAGTTATAGACAGGGGAGACAGACCGTCCGACACCCAGCCGGAGACCTCGCGATGACGCCGACACGACGCCCCCGTCTGGGCTCCCGTCTGGGCCCCTGCCTGGCCCCCCGCCTGGCCTCTGCCCTGGCGCTGACGGCCCTTGCCGGCTGCACGGCCCCGCGCGATGCCGCCAACCTGGAGCCCGTTGCGACCGGAAATGGTTACCAGGCGCAATATCGTGACTTCGACACGCCGGGCGACCAGGTCTACCTGCGCGCCAAGACCATGAACATGGAGCGCTGCCGGGCCTCGGCCGGGGGTGACGGGTCCACGGGCAAGGGCAGCGGGCGGCCTCCGGCGGCGCTGGCCGGAGACGTGCTGAGCCGGGGCGACCTGGTGCGCGTCCGCCTGATCGAGGACACCGAGTTCAGCGGCGATTACGTGATTTCGCGCGACGGCACCCTGAAACTGCCCTACCTGGCCCCGATCCCGGCCCAGGGCCGGTCGACCGCGGCCGTGGCCGCCGACCTGCGCCAGGCCCTGGTGGCCGGAGACTATTACCTGGACGCCCCCGACCTGTCGGTGCTGGTGATGGATTATGCCGCCGCCCGGGTGGCCGTGTCGGGCGCGGTCTTCGACCCGCAGGGGCTGGATATCGGCGGCGTGCCGGGCGACCAGGTGGACACCCTGCGCCAGTCGGCACTGGGCGCCTCGACCGAGGGGCGCAACCTGTCCGTCGCCTTGCGCGGCGTGGGCGGGATCCGTCCCGATGCCGACCTGTCCGCCGTGCGCATCACCCGCGACGGCACCCAGTACACGCTGGACCTGCGGGGCATGATCACCGGGCACGACGCGCTTGACGTGATGCTGATCACCGGGGACGAGATCTACGTCCCCTCGCGCCAGTGCTTCCAGGACGACCTGATGGTGCCCAGCCAGATCAGCCCGCCGGGCGTGTCGCTGTACCTGTCGAACCTGACCCAGCCCGCCACGGCCAACGCCCAGTCAGCCATCGGCCAGACCGTGCGCGAGGTGCCCTATGGCACGCGCTACATGCAGGCCGTGGTGGACAGCAACTGCGTGGGCGGGGCGCGGGCCACCAGTGCCAGCCGGTCCGCCGCCCTGTTTTCACGCAACCCGATGACCGATGTGTCGGTGGTCATGGAACGCTCGGTCGAGGTCATGCGCGCGCGCGCCGACCGGGACGATTACGACCCCTACCTGCTGCCCGGAGACGCCATCGCCTGCTATGACAGCGCGGTGACCAACATTTCCGAAGTGGCCCGGGTGGTCGGCCTGTTCGGCGCGGCCGTGGCGATCAGCACACTTCCGTAGCCGTCTGTTTCATCCGCTCTTCGATGGCCGCCCGGCTGCGGGCCCACAGGGGGGCCAATGCGCGCAGGGCCTCCGGGTCGACCGCCTCGCCCAGCTTGACCGCCGTCTGGATGCGGGTCAGCGCCGCGTGCATGGCCTGCGCCCCGTAGCTGCCGCAGGACCCGGCGCATTTGTGGGCAATGGTCTTCAGGTCGGGATCGGCGGGGTCGGCTTCGGACAGGGTCAGGATGTCGTTTTCCGTTTCATCCAGGAAGCGCGAGACCAGGCTGTCCAGCTCGGCCGGGGGCACCCGCGACAGCAGGATCGACAACAGCCCGTCGTCCAGCAGCCGTTCGGCCGGCGCAGGATCGGCCGGCCCGTCCAGGACCTGACCGCCCTCGGTCAGCTCGACCAGGGTGTCCATCAGCAGGGCGCGGTCGACCGGCTTGGCCAGGCAGGCCGACATGCCGATGGTGCGGAAACGCGCGCGTTCCTCGGGCAGCGCATGGGCGGTCAGCGCGATGATCGGCACCCGGGCCGAGGCCTGGCCCCCCGCGCGGATGCGTTGGGTGGCCTCGGTCCCGTCCATCACCGGCATCGAGACGTCCATCAGGATCGCGTCGAAGCGGCGCAGGGCGGCGCAATCCACCCCGTCCTGCCCGTTGGTGGCCTCGGTCACGCGGTGGCCGTCCGCCTCCAGCATTTCGCGCACGATGAACCGGTTCACCTCGTTGTCCTCGACCAGCAGCACGTCCAGGGCCTGGCCGGCCGAACGCCTGCCCGTACCCTTGCCCGCAGGCGACGACCGGCTGGGGGCCGCGACCGGATCCAGCGGCACGCGGACCCAGAACAGGCTGCCCTCGCCCGGTTCGCTTTCGGCCCCGATCTCGCCCCCCATCAGCCGGGCCAGCCGGCGCGAGATGCCAAGGCCCAGCCCCGTGCCCCCCGCTTCCCGCGCATACGAGCTGTCGAGCGTTTCGAAATCCTGGAAGATGCGCTCCAGGTCCTCGTCGGCAATGCCCAAGCCATTGTCGATGACGCGGAACTCGACCTCGGCGGCGTTGATGTACTCGCCCTCGATCTCGACGATGCCGTTGCGGGTGAATTTCACCGCGTTGCTGACAAGGTTCAGCAGAACCTGGCGCAGCCGCCGGGCATCCCCCAGCGCGTGGCCGGGCGGCGGGCCGATCCATTGCCAGTCGAGACTGTTGCCATAGCTTTGCGCCAGCGGCGCCGCGGTTTCGACCACGCCGGACAGCAGCTTGTCCACCGGGAAGGGCGCCTTCTCGGCCTTCATCTTGCCGCTTTCGAACTTGGCCAGGTCCAGCACGTCGTTGACCAGGCCCAGCAGCAATTGCCCGGAATTCCGCATCCGCGTCATCAGCCCGGCCTGGCGTTCGTTCAGGTCGTGGTCGTCCATCAGCTGGATCGCACCCAGAAGCCCGTTCAGCGGCGTGCGCATCTCGTGGCTCATCACCGCCAGGAATTCCGACTTCGCCCGCTCGCCCGCAAGCGCCTGGTCGCGGGCCGACAGCAGCTCTGTTTCGGCACTGCGCCGGCGCGAGATGTCGCGGATATGGGCCACGTAGATCGGCCGGTCAGCCTCGGCCCGGTCGATGGCGAATTCCGCCGGGAACAGGCGGCCGTCGCGCCCGTGCAGGGTGATCTCGAAATGGCGTTCGTCGCGCTCGGGGCGCCGGCTTTGCTCGGCAAAGGCGAACTCGGCCTGCCTGACGCGGGCCTGGTCAGAGGCCGGGACCAGCAGTTCGATCAGGTTGTGGCCGCGCGCCTCGGCCCGGGTATGGCCAAAGATCCGCTGGGCGGCCGGGTTGAATTCGCGGATCGTGCCGACCTCGTCCGTCACCACGATCGCATGGGGCGAGGTTTCGACGATGGTGCGCATCCGGGTGGCGGCGGTTTCGACCTGGTGGGCCCGCCGCTCGGCCAGCCGGAACAGGCGGAAATGCGACACCGCCAGCAGGCTGAGCGCGGCAAAGACCGCGATCAGCAGCGCCGCCAGCCAGCCCAGCAGGCGCAGGATCGCGCCCCGCCGGTCGTCGGACAATTCGGCAAAGGCCGCCAGGGCTGACAGCGAGAACGCCCGCACATCCGTCACCACGTCATCGGCGCGGGTGACCAGCCCGGGCAGGGCCGCGCGCAGTTCGGGGTCGGAACTGTCGATCAGGGGCACCGTATCCTGCAGGAACGCTCGCACCCGCGCCCGGGGCGCGACAAAGGCCGGATCGTCCCGCATGGCCCGGAAGACCGCCCCGTTTTCGATGGTGGACATGCGGCTGTAGAAGATATCGAAGCTGCGCCGCACGTCGGCCAGGCTTTGCGGGTCTTCGTTGGCCTCTTCCAGGGCCAGCTGGAAGACCAGGAATTCGACCTGGGCCTGGGACAGGCTCCATTGCAGGTTGTCGGAATTGGCCGAGGACAGCCCGTCAAGCTGGCGCAACACGGCCAGCGCCATCCAGGCCACAAGGGCCACACAAATCACGAGCGCAGCCGCGGCCGCGCCCGTTGTACCCCGTAACGCAGGGCGGCGCAGGCCGGGGCCTGACGGCGTCTCGTCGTGCATCTGCGGATCCAGCATGTCGACGGGTTCTGTCCGCCGCATCACCAGTCTAGTCTCCGACGATGATCCGGTCGAGTTGCCAGATTGACCTTGAGTAAATTACCTCGGTCCGAAAGCTGGCATCAGAATCAAACGGATAGATGATCCACAAAGGCCCCTTGTCGCGCAATGACATGGGCTCCCCGTTGCGCAGATACGCCAGCACAGGGCCCTCGTCCGACCAGTCGTCATGCGGGATGTCCACGGCGTAATCGTTGATCGCGGTGGCATGGATGGTGACTTGGGCCGCGCCGACATGATCCAGCAGGGCCGACAGGTGCACGCCGACGAATGTCTGTTCACCTTCGGTCCAGATCGTCGTCGTCTGCACGGTTTCCGCCGGCAGGTCCTGCAGCATGTCCATGTCGAAGGCGGCCGCGCCCTCGGCATTGGTGTTCGAGATCTCGCCCGACACCGTCAGCAGCACCCTGCCCTCGGGTGCGGCAAGGTCCATGGCCAGGGCTGGACATGCGGCCAGACAAGCGCCGAGAGCCGCGCCTGCTAATCTGAAAGCAAAGGTCATCGCTTGGGTTCCTGTTGTCACACCTGTTCAAAATGACACAAACGGGCTGTTCGGGTCAGTGGGGCGCGCGGACAGCCCCCTATCCTTTCGGATAGGGTCCGGCGAGTTTCCGCGTCTTGTCGAAGCGGGCTCAATACGCGCCCCGGCCGGCCACGACAGCCCGGGCGGTCAGCGCCAGCAGCAGCAGGTCCAGCCCAAGCGAGCGCGAGCGGATATAGGCCAGATCCATGTCGATCATCTTCTCGAAGCCGATGTCGGCCCGGCCAGAGACCTGCCAGATCCCGGTAAGCCCGGGCTTGACGGCCAGACGGGCCAGGGCCCGGTCGGGATAGGCCGCGACCTCGGCAGGCAGGGCCGGACGGGGGCCGACCAGGGACATGTCGCCGCGCAGCACGTTCAGGATCTGGGGCAGCTCGTCGATCGAAAAACGCCGCAGGACCCGGCCGACCCGGGTGATGCGCGGATCCCGGCGGGCCTTGAAGCAAAGGCCGTCCCGGTCGGACCCGGCTTCGACATCGGCGCGCAGGGCTTCGGCATCCGTGCGCATCGAGCGGAACTTGACCATGGTGAAAGGCTGCCCGTCACGCCCCACCCGGATCTGGCGGAAGAGCACTGGGCCGGGGCTGTCCAGCCGCACCGCCAGGGCCGTCAGGGCCAGCAGCGGCGCCAGCATGACCAGGGCCGCGCCCGACACCGCGATGTCAAGCGCACGGCCCAGCACGGCAACCGGCTCGACAGCCGCCACGGCGGACCCGGCCGCCCGCGCCAGGAACAGCGGGTTGCCCATGATGTAGCGGCGGGCCATGCGGCGCGGCTCCATCGCCAGGCGCCACAGCCATTCGCAGCGCGCCTTGCGCACAAGGCCCGGGGCGCGGGTCACCCGGCCGGCCAGGAAATCCAGAAGCGCACCGACCCCGAGCGTCAGGCGCGGCGCCAGCCTGTCGACGTGGCGGGCCAGCCACAGGTCCTGCGCGGGCACGCCAAGTGCCACCAGAAGGATATCGGCCCCAGAGGCGTTGATGTCGGCAATCGTCGCATCCGTGTCGGCCATACCGGCAAAGCCGTCTCGTGTGCCGGCCACCCGCAGACCCGGAATGCGTGCGCACAACGTCCGGGCCGCGCCCTCGGCCACACCCGGCTGTCCGCCCAGAAGGTAAACGCTCATCCCCCGGCTGGCCGCCTCGGCCAGCAGCGCGGGCGTGAAATCCGTGCCGTTCAGGTTCTCTGTCAGGTGCTGGCCGCGCATCCGCAGGCCAAGTTCGACCCCGATGCCGTCCGGCAGCACCATGTCCGCCGTGGCCAGGGCATCGGCATAAACCGCATCCTGCGCGGCCACGTTGCTGCAATGGGCATTCAGAAAGGCCACCCGGCTACGCTTGCCCGGGCTCAGCAGAGCCGCGATCACCGCAGGGGCAGAGGCATCAACAAGCGACACGCCCATCAACGAACGGCGGGGCAGAAGATCGGTCGCGGAGGGGGAAAGCGGCTGGCGCATCGGGCAGGTCCTTCGGCAAGAGGTGAATGTCCCCCCTTCCCTGCCCTGCCCCCGGACCGCGCGGCAGATGCGCCAAGGCATAGCCCACCGCCCCACCAGCAGGGGGCATTAACCAACCGGACACCGGCGCGCACCTTGCCGGCTATCCCCCGCCCCATCCGCCCGGTTATGTGCTCCTACCCGATGGGATTGCTCCCATGACCGATTTTTCTCCTGACTGTGTCGTTCGTTATCGCGTATGACCCTTGGGGATGTCAGAATGCCCCGACTGCCGTGTTCTTGGCAGGCCGGGGGATTTTAAGGGGTAAACGAGGGAGCACGAGATGACAGGACAAATCGGTGCCATGCGCATCCTGATCGCGGATGACCATCACCTTCTGCGCGACACGTTGCAGGTCTTCCTGGACGGAGAGGGCAATTTCGACACCGTCACCGTTTCGACCTATGCCGAGGCGGAAACCCTCGTAAAGGATGGGCCCGCCTTCGACCTGGTGCTGCTGGACTACACCATGCCGGGCATGGACGGGCTGGACGGGCTGAAGCGCATGCTGGCCCAGGACAATGCCCGGGGCGTCGCGCTGATATCGGGCACCGCCAACCGCGAGATCGCCGACGCGGCGCTGGCTGCCGGGGCCTCGGGCTTTCTGCCCAAGACGCTGTCGGCGAAATCGGTGGTCAACGCGGTGCGCTTCATGGCCATGGGAGAGCAATACGCGCCCCTGGAATTCATGCGGGCGGAGGAAGACGACACCCCAGACCACCCGCTGGCCGAACGCCTGTCGCGCCGCGAGCTGCAGGTTCTGGAATGCCTGACCCAGGGCAAGTCCAACAAGGAAATCGCCCGCGAGCTTGATATCCGCGAGCCGACGGTCAAACTGCACGTCAAGAAGCTTTATCGCAAGATCAACGCCAACAACCGCACCCAGGCGGCGATGATCGCCAAGGAAGCCGGGCTCTTCTGATCTCTTTCGGATATATCCCTTTGGACAGGGGATCCCCCGGTTAGGGGGTGGCCGGCATACCGGCGCGCATGGTGCCCGATCGCGGCACTCGGGGTAGCTTCGACCGTGAAAGGAGCCCCGGCGATGTCCCCAGTTACCCCTGTTACCAGTATGCCCGCGCCGTCCGGCTGGACCCTTGCCCGCCTGCTGAAGGGGGGGCCGGTCGCCGACCGCAGCCGCCTGCCCCGCTACCTGCTACTGGCCGGCGTCGGGGCCGTGGCCATATGGGCGCCCATCCTGGGCTACCTGTCGCAGGCGCCGCAAAGCTTCCGGTCCGACATGTCGCTGATCCTGCCCGGCTCGGGCGCGTCGGCTTCGGTCAACCTCGACAGCATTGGCCAGGCGTCGTCTTACGCCAATTCCGCTTTTGCCTCGAACGCGGTCAGCCCGACCGAAACCTACAAGCGCCTGCTGGCCGCCGAGCGCATCCTGGACGCCGCGGCCGATGCCGTGGCCATGGAGCCGCGCGATTTCGGCAAACCCCGGGTCGAACTGGTCGACCAGACCGGGCTGATCCATGTCTCGTTGACCGGGCCATCGCCGGAAGAGGCGCGCGACCGGCTTGACGCCCTGCGCGCCGCGTTCTTCGGCGAAATCGAGGCTTTGCGGTCGGACGAAATCAACACGCGCGAACTGGGCGCCGGGGCGGCCATCGACGAATACCGCCGGTCAGTCGTGGAAACCCGGGCCGAAATCACCCGGTTGCAGGAAGAAACCGGTCTGATTTCGCCTGACCAATACGAGTCGCTGGTTGCCGAAACCGATGCTCTGGGTCGGCGTGTCGCCGATGCCGCGGCCGACCTGGCCGAACGGACAGAGGCCGTCGCCGCGCTGGAACGGGCGCTTGGCACCTCTCCGGCCCTTGCGGCTGCCGCCCTGCGCCTGCATGCTGATACCGAATTTGCCGCCCTTGCCGACGAGATGTCCGCCCGGGCCGCCGACCTGGCCCAAGCGCGCGGGTTGTACGGGCCGCGCCACCCCAAGGTGCAGGCAGCCGACGCCGGCCATGCCAGCGCCTTTGCCGACACCCGCGCCCGGGCCCGCCTGCTGACCGGGCTGGGCGACGACGCCCTGGACCGGCTGGACCTGAGCCACGTCGGCGACCGCGCGGCCCTGCTGAGCGAACTGGTCGAACTGGACACCGCCCGGGCCGGGCTGTTCGCCGAACACGCTGCCCTGGTCACGCGCCTGGCCGAGGCCCGGGCCCATCGCGATGGCCTGATTTCCCCGGCGGCCCGGCTGGAAGACCTGCAACGCGACTTTGCCGTGGCCGAGGCCGTCTTTGCCTCTGCCATGGCCCGGACGCAAAGCTCCAAGAGCGACCTGTTCGCGTCTTATCCGCTGGTGCAGGTGCTTGAAGATCCGTCGCTGCCCGAAGATCCGTCGTCGCCCCGCAAGAAACTGGCCATTGCGGCCGGCGGCGCGGCGATGATCATGCTGTTTTTCGGGCTGTTCCTGGGCTGGATGCGCCGGCCGATGATCGACTGGCTGCTGACCGCCCCGCGTTCGGGACCCCACATCGCCCCCCTTTCCGGGTCCATGGGCGCGCCCGCGGTGCCCGCGGAATGACCCCGCAGTCCCCTGCCGAGGCGCTGGTGCTGGCCACCTTGCGCTGGACCTGGCCGCTTTATGGCTTGGGCGCGCTTTACGTGGTCGGGCCGGTCCTGGCCTGGGTCCTTGGCGGCCTGGCCATCCTGTCGCTGTACCTCGGTCCCGCGATCCGGGAAGACCTGCGCGCACGCGGGCCGATCCCCCCGGTGGTCTGGGCCTGGATCCTTGGCATGTCGGTGATGTTGGTCGCACTTTGGGCCGGTCATCTGGATTGGGGGCTGGGCCTGACAAAGACCATCAAGTCCACGATCGGCTGGGCCAAGGGCTGGGCGCTGCTGGCGCTGTTTCCCCTGATCGGAGCGATCTTGCCGATCCGGCGGTCGGTCCTGGTGCGCGGGCAATGCATGATCGGCCTGTGGACCCTGGCCTTGACCCCCCTGTTGGTCGCGGCGCCCTATGTCGGGCTGCCCGAGCGCATCTTCACCTCGCCCCTGAAGGCCATTGGCGGGCCGGGACCCGAATATTTTTCGGTGTTCTTCTTCACCTGGGACCCGGCCAGCTGGACGCCGCGCTGGCAATTCTACGCCCCGTGGTCGCCATTCGCCGCCTTGCTGGGAGTGCTACAGGTGTGTTTTGCCCTGGAAGAGACCGACCGCCGCTGGCGCTGGATCGGTGTCTCGGCCGGTGTCGTTATGATCGTGCTGTCGAAATCGCGGATGGGCATGGTCGGTCTTGTGGCCTGCACCCTGGGCCCTCGGATGATGCCACTGGTGCTGCGGGTCTGGGCCTGGATGGCCCTGGCAGGACTGACGGCGTCGCTGGCCATTATCGGGACGGCCGTCGTCTCTGCGCTTGGTGATGCAGTCACCGCTTTCAAGGGCGCGCGGGCGGATTCGACCCGCGTGCGCGAGACTTTGCAGCGCATTGCCGGAGAACGCTGGCAAAACGAGGCCTTCTGGTTCGGACATGGCACCGTGAAGCCGGGTGCCCACATCGTCGAATACATGTCGATCGGATCGCATCACACCTGGTGGGGACTGTTGTTCGTCAAGGGATTGGTCGGCCTGCTTGCCTTGTTGGTGCCCATGGTCTGGCAGACGGCCCTGGCGCTGTTCGATGCCGCGCGCGGCCCCCGGGGACGACTGCCATTGTCGGTGATGATGACCTTGGTTCTGCTGTCCTTCGGCGAGAACATCGAAATCGAGGCCTACATGCTGTGGCCCGGCCAGATGGTGCTGGGCATCCATGCCGCCGAACTGCAGGCCGAGGCGCAAGACATACGAACTACCGAGATGGCCGGCCCCGTGCCGGTCTTGCGAGAAGGGTGACGTGCGGCGCACTTTCACCCTCATCCCATTGTCGTGGGTCATCCTTCTCGTTTTTGTCAAAGATGGGTGCAAAGCACCCATCCTACGCATTGGCAAGTCTGACAGCTGCTGCCGCGATCTGATCGAGCGGCAGTTCCTTTTCCACGCCGCCGGCCTTCATCGCTTCCTTCGGCATGCCATAGACAACGCAAGTGGCTTCGTTCTGGCCCAAAGTCCGGGCGCCTGCATCGCGCATTTCGCGCAGGCCCTTGGCCCCGTCATCCCCCATGCCGGTCATGATAACCCCCACCGAGTTCCGCCCCGCCACCCTGGCGACCGAGCGAAACAGGACATCGACCGATGGTTTGTGGCGGGACACTAATGGGCCATCCCGCACCTCGACCCCGTATTGCGCCCCGGATCGGGTCAAAAGGGTGTGCTTATCGCCCGGCGCTATCAATGCGTGCCCCCGCAGCATCCGGTCCCCGTTTTCCGCCTCCTTGACGGAAATTTGAGACAAACCGTCCAGCCGTTTGGCGAAAGGCCCGGTGAATGTGCCCGGCATGTGCTGGACGACAACGATGGGCGGACTGTCGACCGGCATGGCCTCGAGTACCGCGCGCAGCGCCTCGGTTCCTCCGGTAGAAGCTCCAATGGCCAGAATTTTTTCCGTTGTCCGTGCCATCGCGGCATTCGCCCGAGGTGGCGCCAGCATGGCATCGGCCGTCAGCTTCTTTTCGACGATCAACGGCTTGCGCGCCGGCACACGCGCCACAGCCGCTGCCTTCACCGCGGCGCGAATTCGGTCGCAACTTTCCTCGAAAAACTCACGGATACCCAGTTCCGGCTTGCAGACCACATCAACAGCACCGGCTTCAAGCGCTTGCATCAAAGTCTCTGATCGTTCACTGACCAGCGACGAGCACATGACCACCGGTATCGGCTTTTGGGCCATGATCTTGCGCAGAAAGGTTATCCCATCCATGCGCGGCATTTCGACATCCAGCGTGATCACATCCGGCAATTGCCGTTTGATCCGGGCAGCCGCCGCTACGGGATCTGCCGCCGCACCAATGACCTCGAGGTCCGGGTCCTGAGACAGGATCGCCTGCATGGTCTGGCGCACCACCGCACTGTCATCGACGATGAGGACCTTGTAAGGCTTGGTTGGAAGACGATCAGCCAGCATGTTTTAGAGCTTTCGGTAAATGGTCGGGCGGACAGTTTCGAGGGCCGGGTGCGGGCCGAGCGCCTCGGCATGGCCCGTGAAGAGGACCCCGCCGGGTCTCAAACGGCTGGCAACATTGGACACCACCCTATCGCGGCCTTCGGCATCGAAATAAATCAGCACATTGCGCAGGAAGGCGATGTCGGCCTGGAATGGCGCGAGACCTTTCAGGTCCTGTAGATTCACCTTTTGAAACCTTGCCCGTGCCCTTAGTTCCGGAGAAATTCGATAAATCGGACTACCGTTTCGATCGCGAAGTTTTCGGGACCGCAAAAGAAAGCGTTCTGCCCGAGCGGATGAAATGCCGCTGATTTCCTCTTCGGAATAGGTGGCTGTGGCGGCGCGCTGCAGGATCCGTTCAGAAATGTCAGTCCCGTACAATTGCCAATCCATTGGTGCGCGCCCTTGCGCAGTTCGCTCGGCAAAGACCATGCCCGCCGACCACAATTCGGCACCGATCGACGTCGCCGCGCTCCAAACGACAAACGGACCGCGGTCTCGCCCCGCAAGCAACTGATCAATGCCGCTCTCCGCCAGCCATTCATAATGCCGTTGCTCGCGAAAAAAACTGGTGGTGTGGGTGGTCAGTGCCTCGACCAGATGCCGAACTTCTTCTCCGCCGCTGTCACGAGACAAGACCTGAAGGTAGCCTTCAAAACTGTTAACACCCAAAGCAGCGAGCCGCCGTCCAACACGCAACCTCACGAACTCAAGTTTACCAGGATCTATCCGAATGCCTGAAATCTGTTCGGCTCGCGAGACGATGGATCGCGCTAGATCCGGCGTCAATTCGGACTGTGCGGGTGGTGTGCCGGTATGAGAACTCATCCGACCGTGGTCAGCCGAAATCAAAGGGCCCGGGCTGCGCCGAGTTGCACAAAATACGATCAATGTCCAGGATCATCGCGATGCCGTCATCCGTCCTGAGTATGCCTTCGGCCACATCGCAGCGCCAGTTGCACAGGGTTTCTGGTACAGGCTCGATCTCTTTTTCAACCATCTCCCGGACGCGCAAAACCCTGTCTGCGACCACACCGAGCGACGTCGAAGAGGACCCATTGGGAAGCTCGAAAACGATTATGCGCGCGTCACGGTTACTAGCGGCCGTCGCTCCGATCCGAGAAGCCAGATCTACGATCGCGATACCCTGACCTCGCAAGTCGATCATGCCGAGCACTTCGTGTGGTGCATTCGGCAATGGGCTTATTGTAGCCAAATCCAGGATCTCCTGAACGCGATGCACGTTCACCGCAAGAACTTGTTCCCCCAATGTGAAAGTCAGAACGGTTGGTGGCTGAATGTCGTCAGAACTCTCATCTTTAACCGATTCCTCAAAGCTCATGGGATCTAGAAACGTTTCATTCACGTCATTCATTTTCAGCTACTCCAACCTCTAATCATGATGCCTTTGGCATCGGCTCGAACTCACTATCCGGAATCTCGTCGCTGAAAAGGTCTAAAGCATATCCCTGCTCGTTAGCCCCTCTGTTAGGTCCAATCTTAGTCGACTTTTTCTTCTCTGGATCTACAGAAGTCTCCATCTTGGTAGACTTTCTGCCCCTCTGATTCACACCACCCTCAATAACGACCTTGCTTTCCGGCTTTGGAATTGGCAACCTGGTGTTTTGAGCGGCCATAGTGCTCCGTTTGACTTCTACTTTTTTCTGCGACAAAGTTACAGGGAGCAAAACTTCGCCTGATTCAATTCGATAGCGCGATATCAAACTGCTCAACTCAGAGGACCGGTCCGCTACATCCCGACTGACATCTGCAACCTTTGTCGCAGAGGCCGCATTCTTTTGAATTGTGGCGTCCAAATCCTGGATGGCAGAATTGATCTGTTCTGCACCGATGCTTTGTTCCCGTGACGCGGCTGAAATCTCTTGAACAAGGTCTGACGTACGTTGAATCGAAGGAAGCAGACCAGTAAGCTTTTGGCCAGCAACTTCGCTAACACGGAGTGTATCGTTCGAAAGCTGACTTATCTCGAACGCCGCATTTCGACTGCGTTCCGCTAACTTTCGTACCTCCGATGCGACCACAGCAAAACCTTTACCATGGCTCCCGGCTCTAGCCGCTTCAACTGCAGCGTTTAGAGCCAAAAGATCCGTTTGCCGTGCGATTTCCTGAACGATTGTTGTCTTCTCCGCAATTGTCTTCATTGCGGTGACAGCCTCACGAACCGCAAGTCCACTTTCGCGCGCTTCGGAGCTAGCCTGCGCAGCAATTTTTTCTGTTTCCTGTGCGTTCTCGGCGGAGTGACGAATATTAGAGGTCATTTGTTCCATGGCTGCACTAGCTTCTTCTGCAGCAGCTGCCTGTTGACATGACCCTTCGTTCAATTGTTTTGACGTGTCATTCACGGCATTGGCGCTTATCGCAAGAGCCTTGGAATTTTCGGACACGTTAGCCAACACTGTTTTGAGATTTTCCGCCATACAATTAATTGAATGTCCGAGTTGGTCTTCTGGGGATCGCAAAGGTAGCTTAACCGTAAGGTCACCAGCGGTGATACGGTTGGCAGTTTCCGCAAGTTCTGCAAGACCAGCGTTCAGTTCCCCCATAACCACAACGAGGTCTGCAATCTCATCTTTACCGCGTGGATCACAATCCACTCGGAAATTTCCTGCCGCCGCCGCGCGAGCAATCTCAATAGCATGCTTGATGTCACCCGAAATAGAGGTTGCAACCCGAATAGCAAAAAAACCGCCCAAAATCAAAATCACACTCGCGGCCGCAATCATTACCTTTTTCAATTGAAAAAATACCAATCCAAATCCAGCCCAACCTTGAGCCACCGACGTCAAACCATTGCTGGGAAAACGAGAGAAAATTTCTTGATAGGAGGAAATTACAAAGGTCATCGGTCCCTCCAAAAAAGCTAGAGCCACCGATCTGACCTCGTCACGATCCACAGGCCTCCCAATGCCATCCAAAACGATGCTATGCAATTCCCTAGTCGTTTCGACAACCAACGTTAAAGCTTCTTCCATACCATCCGGGTCTTTGACACCAATTTCTGTCATAAGACTTTTGAATTTTCGATGAAAATCCTGGATCCGCTCGAGGTGATCTAATGCGACATCCGTTTCGGCCTTCGCCCCGGCTAAACCCTGAAGAAAAACTACACGATCTTGAGCAACCGAAAGCGCACCCAATTCAGCTTCCATTTTTCGCGAAATCAATTCCGCTTCTGTAGTGGCGTCAATCAATCGGCCCATAGAAGCATGAGCCATATGAAAACGAATGCCCACGTACGATAAAATCGCCATCCAGGCCAGAATAGAAACGGCAAAGGCCGAAAGAAACTTTGTTCGGATTCTCATAACCGCACTCCGGTTTTGCTCAGGCCGCGTGATCGTGCGGAATTGGATCAAAGAGCGTTTCCGTATCGAGCAGGATTACGAGCTCGCCATCGCGCCTTATTGCTCCACGCAGATAAACCTGCGGCCAACTCGCGCCAAGATCCGGAACCTGCTCCAATGCCTTCAAATCGGCTTCGATCACGGTTTCAACAGCATCAGCCCAAAAAGCAATTTTAGTCGCAACCCCGTCCACGCTGTGTTCTAGCACTATCATTCTGGAACTGTCCAAAGCATCGGCTGTAGACATGCGCAACCTACGCCGCACGTCAATCACCGGAACAACAACCCCACGAACGTTTATCAATCCCGAAGCAAACGGATCGGAATTCGGGACAGGTGTGGGATCCTGCAAGTCCAAAATTTCATGGACAGTATCGACGGATACACCGAAACTTTCGCCTTCGAGACGGAAGATGAGCAACATCGCCTCAGCCCGGTCAACCTTATTTCCTGGCATACTTCACGCCACCTTGCTCAATGTATTGTTGTGACGCGTTTCAGCCCAACGGACCAAAGTTGTTACATCAATAATGATGGCCACCCGTCCGTCACCTAGAATTGTCGCGCCTCCTAAACCAGGAAGATCCTTATGATAAGGGCTCAAGCTTTTGATAACCGTTTGAGCCTGGCCGAGTATGTCATCTACAACCAAACCAATCCGTTGGCCACCGACACAGACAACCACAACGCGCCGCCGGCGCTCCGTGCTAAGTTCAAGGCCGAAAATGCGATCAAGCGCCAAATAAGGCACGACATGTTCACGGATCTGAAGCACCGATCGACCGCTGGTTCGGCTGCTTTCCGCTTCATCCATTTCGACGCACTCCTCGACGGCAGACAATGGAATGACATAAATTGACTTCCCCAGCCGGACCCTCAAACCGTCGATGATCGCCATCGTTACAGGCAATCGTAGCGTAACCCGCGTCCCCTTACCTACGCTCGAAATTACATCAATACTTCCACCAAGGCTGTCTATCGTATTACGCACTGCGTCCATGCCGACGCCCCGGCCGGACACAGAGGAAACTCTTTCAGCGGTCGAAAAACCCGGCTCAAAGATTAGCTGATGTAATTCGCGTTCGCTAACCTGAGCCTCCTGGTCGATAAGTCCCCGCTCGATGGCCTTCCGACGGATCACATCGGACCTCAGACCACTGCCATTATCCTCAATTGAAATCAATATCTCACTGCCTTCTTGGCGTGCCGAAAGCCTCACAATACCCTGGCGAGACTTACCGGATTCTTCTCGCTCGTTCTCAGGCTCGATTCCGTGATCAATGGAATTTCGAATCATATGCACCAAAGGCTCACCAATACGATCAATGACGTTTTTATCCACTTCGGTTTCGCCTCCAGATGTGACGAGGCGAACGTCCTTCCCTAAATCCTGAGACAAATCGCGGACAACACGGCGGAACTTACCGAAAACTGTTTCTATAGGCAGCATTCGAATGGACAAGGTCGCGTCTCGTAGGCCCAGTACAAGGCGTCCGACTTCTTCCACTACTGCATCGAGAGTAGAATCGCCCAACCGATCGGCCGCTGCGTCCAAGCGAGCCTGTGCAATTACCAACTCTCCGATACTGTCCATCATGTCGTCGAGACGAGAAGACGCGACGCGAATATTTTCCATTTTGCTATCCAACCGCGACGCCTGTGAAGCATTATTTAAGTCTGGCTGAGACGTTCCGCCCTTGCCTTCGCTTCCGGATTTTACCTGTTCGACTGTTGGTGCGGGATCCATTTCTTCTATCGACAAGTCAGCGTCATCAGCAAAAATGAAGACATCTTCGACCGCCGCCCGCCCCTTGTCGGTGTCAAGTTGAAACACCCAAGTTATGTATGCAGCCCCGGCATCCAAATTAGAGAGTTCGGGAAGATCATGAAGGTCGAACTTTGTTTTTAACTCTCCGAGTTCTGACAATTCGCCTTGCAAAAGGTCCGGCCGCATGCCATTGCGCAATGCGCTTTCCAGCGGCCGGAAGCGGATCGAGTAGCGCTTGAGCCCTTGGTCGAGAGCCATTTGCATACCAAGCTCAGCTTCTATTGCCACGGATGGCGCGCCAGACAACGTCAAGGTTTGGATCCTATCGATCAGTTCAGTTGTCTCTCTTGCCTGCAACAACTCGTCGGTTTCAGCGCCGTCGCCACCCAGGGCCAAAACGCGCCCCATGAGATCTCGTGCGGCCAGCGAGAGATCGATAAGGTCGCGACCAACCAACAAATCTCCACCACGAACCAGCTCAAAAGCATTTTCAAAATGATGGGTGAAACGCGCTAATCCGGTGTAACCGAACATTGCGCCGGACCCCTTGATCGTATGTAAACCGCGAAAAATAGCATCCACGGTGCGATGATCGCGGCTTTCCTCGAGCCCGAGGGTCAGATCTTCCAACTCGCTCAGAATTTCCTGTGCTTCTTGGACAAAGGCTTCAACGGCTTGCTCAATCATTCGCTTTACCCCAAAAGCTTTCTTGTCACCGCAATGAGTTTGTCGGCATCAAAAGGTTTGTTTATCCACCCTGTAGCTCCTGCCGCCTTTCCCTTTGCCTTCATGTCAGGAGCTGATTCCGTCGTCAGCATGACGATTGGAATTCCGCTTCCCGCCGCATCCTGACGAGCTCTACAGATGAATTCCAAACCATTCATAACCGGCATGTTGAGGTCGGTTATGACTAGATGTGGCCTAGCGGAACGGAGCTGTTCCAGACCGGCAGCTCCATTTTCCGCGCCGACCACTCGATAGCCTTGCGGCTCTAGGGTGAACGACACCATGTCGCGAACGGCCTTGCTGTCATCGATAGTCAAAATTGTCTTACTCATGGATAGGCATCCTATTTTAGGAAGCGATTTGTCCCAGAAGCACCGAAGCGTTGGGCCCGAAGTCGACCCTTACATTGGTCGCTTCGGCTGACTTGGCTGCTGAAAAAAGTAGTTGCAAAGTGATCTGGGTGGGAAATGTCACGGCAACTTCGAGTGTGGAAGGTGCTGTCTGTCCCTTCAGATCCTCCACCCAAGACTTCAGGTCTTGAGCAACTTTTCTGGCCGAAGCCACATCGATGTCACCCGTCAAAAACATGTCGTTCACTATGATTCCCTTCCGAATGACATTGGTGATCGAGGTTGGAGCGCTGCCAGGACTATTCCCGGAAAACCTTAAGAGATTGTTCCTTTGAATTTAGAATTTTGGACAACAACCGATCGCGCTTTTACGGCTTGTTCATTCTTTAACTGCTAAATGATCCGGTAGAGTGGGAAAATGACGCATGCAGGCTTTTGATCAAAGGAAACGGGACGACAAACCTCCTTCCCCACCCACACATGAGAACAAGCCGGCTTATCCCAGCGACTTAACATCAAATTCGACCTCCGCCTTTGGCGTAGTTATGAGCGAGATGGGAAGCATGCGTGAGCTACACACAGAAATTTGCCAAAATCTAATTTCCTTTGCAGATTTCGTTGCGAATGGGAACTACGGCGACGACACGATTGAAGCCTTGCAGAAATCGGTTTCTGAACTTTCGTGCTTTCTATCTCGCTATCAGGATATACTTTCCAGCACCTCCGCACAGGATCGGCTACACAAAGTTGAAGGAGAACTGTCGGCAATTGATGATTGCGGCCAGATACTCAACGCCATTGCTTCTCTTATGGGAACTACCGTCGCTTCCCTCGGCCTGAAGAACCTCGAAGGCTTCATAGAAGAGTTACGAGAAACTTCTAAAAACATACAACTCGCTTCCGGAGATGTTTTCAAGCACGTTGCTCGCTTAAAGGAGCGAAACTGCTTACTGCTTGATAAATGCAAAAAGGCCTCTAAACTACTCGATGATATATCCCTGCGCCTTTCTTCGTCTCGAAAAAGGGTTTCAATTCTAAATGAGGCTGAAGCTAAAGCTAGTCAGGATCTAGGCCAGAGAGCCCGTGCCCTAACGAGGGACGGGTACTCTCAATTAAAATCCTTTATTACCGCAATGCAGTTTTCGGATCGACTTGCACAGCGACTTGATCACTTGGAAATGATGCTTTTACATTCAAACGGCCACGTTGCTCGTCTTGGAGCTGCGCATGCGCGACGGTGTGCAACGGACGTCACGTCGATTTCGGTTGATGTACGCGAAACGATCCGTCTTCTTGCCGAACTCGGTCATTCCGGGGCCAGGGTTTTTTCAGAGGGTAATCTGGCTGACACCATCTCAAAAGCTTTGGCTGCTCGGAAAGACCTAACTAATTTGGTAACCCGTGAACTGTCATCAATACAGAGCGTGGTGGAAACAGCCCGTTCAGAGGTGGAATATGCAGCGACAATGGCGGAGGCGACGACGAAAAGCTTTGATGGGTTGAAACTTGCATCCAAGAACTTGACGCTTGCATCATTCAATTCCATGCTGGTTTCAAATCGTTACAGCCGCGCTTGCGGCCCCATGAAAGTGCTTTCGAAGGAAGTGCGTCAGATTGCGTCAGATACTTTGACAGCGGTTGACAATGCGCAGGGCGCAATTCGAAAAACCGCAACAGGTAGCTCAGAACATCAAAACGATCTTTTTCTTTCCGCAAACTCACTTAATGAAGAAATTGAAAGCTTTCATCGGCAGACTGAAACTGGAGAACAGCGGCTGGCAAAAATAAACGCTATGCGTGAATCATCAAGCGCATGCGCTCGGTCTTTGCTGCTCATGGTTGATACAGTTACGAAGAGCATGGACCGCGTGGATGAGACCGCAGAGCAATTAACAGCTTTGGCGGACCATCTCGATGCGCGTGCTAAAACTGGCGAAGCGCTCGACACGGACATCATAAATACCATTTGGCGGAGCTACACGATGGAAGAGGAACGCATCGTTCACGCCGAGGTTTTTGCCGGGGTGCCAGGATTGGACGTCGACGTCGACGTCGACGTCGGCTCTACTCAGACTGTCACTGACGATGAAGACATTGATGACATGCTCTTCTGACATCGCAATCTTCGGGCGTTCCTGCCTTCGCCCCCCAATTTTCCGCATTAACGGTTGCAAATCATTATTGTTTAACCCGACAGTGTAAAAAGTTTCTCCCTGGACAGTTTTGAACTGGCCGAAGCTTTTTGTCCTAGTAATATCAACGCATTCGACCTAAGAAACTCTTCAGTCAGGCAGCTGTCTCCGAGTTCTTTGATGTTTGAGGATTTGCCAAACCGGCCTGGGTGCCGCACGGACACAGCGGCCATGGAAATTAGCCTGGGCTGCACTCTTCGATCAACCCGCGCCAAGTTGGCACTGGTGGAGCAGGTGCCAGCTGCATTGGCTGGACCCTGTTCCCTGTCTGAGAGAGCGGTTGTAGATTTTACAGCTCGCATCCCTACATAGGTGACGAATTCCGAAAAAGTGTGCCGAGTTCAACAAGTCTTATGCCGGCAAACGACAATCGCCCGGGACTTGGCAGTCCCGGGCGACCAAACTCATGAGGCGATAGCCTGATCTTATGCTGCCCGCGCTTCGGACGCGTCGGTTGTACGCACGAGGTTTCCGTCTTCGTCCCGAAAGCCGTCAATGAGTTCTCGCAATGTCTCGGCGCTTTCGGTCAGCATGGTCGTGGTACCAGCGGCTTTCTGGGCCGCTGCGGCATTGGCCTGGATCACGCGATCCAGCTCGCTGATGGCGGAATTGATCTGTTCGGACCCGATCCGCTGTTCCTGGGTAGCGGCCGAGATCTCCTGAACGAGATCAGCAGTGCGTTGGATTTCCGGAACCAGCGAGGTCAGTTCGTCCCCAGCCTTGCCGGACGTTTCCGCCGTCGAGCGCGATAGCGCGACAATCTCATCGGCGGCGACCTGGCTGCGTTCGGCCAAGCGTCGCACCTCGGCCGCAACGATCGCGAAACCGCGCCCATGGGCGCCGGCCCGCGCGGCCTCGACCGCGGCGTTCAGGGCCAACAAGTCGGTTTGGCGGGCGATTTCCTGGATGATGTTGATCTTCTCGGCAATGGTCTTCATCGCCTCGACCGCTTCCTGGACGATTTCGGCCGAAGCGCGAGCCTGTTCAAGCGACCGGTTCGCGATCTTTTCCGTCTGGGCGGCGTTCTCGGCATTCTGGCGGATGTTGGCCGTCATCTCCTCCATCGAAGAGCTGGCTTCCTGAGCGGCAGAGGCCTGCTCTGTCGCCCCTTCGCTGACCTTGTTGACCGCGCCTGAGAGGTCTGTGCACCCGCTCAGAACATTGTCCGCACTGAAACTGACCTGTCCCAGCAGGCTTTCCAAGGCGGCATATTCCTGGGTGATGTTCCGGACGAAGGCGGCGTAGGCCCAAGTGTTTCCCATGCGCATCTTGGACAATGCGAGCGAAACGGACACTTCCGTGCCGTCCTTGCGGACAAGCTGCAGATCTCGACTGGATCCCACGATCTTGTCGTTGCCGGTCCGGCGGTTGGCATCCAGGTAGGAATCATGCCGCCCCTGGTGTTCGCGGGGGACCAGCATTTTCACGTTATGGCCAAGCACCTCTTCGCGGCGATACCCCCAAAGTTCTTCGGCGGCGGAGTTGAAGAAGAGCACCCGGTTCGATGTATCGATCACCACAACCGCATCAATCGCGTTTTCCAGAGTCGACAGGGCCATGGCCCCGGGAAGTGTCTCTTTCTTGGACGTCCGGTTGGAGAACCGCATATGACTTTCCCTCGTTCGGCATCAATTGGTGCGAAGATAGGAAATTGTTCTTTGCGAATCCCTAATTCGCGCGTGACGAATATCTAAAATCCATCCGATCCACTTGCAGGCGAAGCCAGACGGTCCATCGGAGCCATCATCTGCCGTGGCCGAAGATCAGCGTCTGGTTGCCACCAAGCTTGGAATAACTCAATGGCCGCAAGGGGTTGACGAACGTGTCGATAGCTGGATCAGGATCCAGAACAAGGTAGGATTCCAGCCAGGCCAGCTGCCAAGTCTCGAGCGTGTCGGACCCGTCAAAGTAGCTTTGCACCTCGCCGGTGATGCCCTGCGTACGCTGGCCATCCTCCAGATCCGACAGGGCGAAGCGCACGGAACGTCCCAGGGCGCCGTCGCAACGATCGGCCAGGTCGATGCCCTGGGCGCGCAAAAGCACCGCTGCCGTGGTCAGGGGCGCCAGGGCATGTAATTGGTAATGCAGGGCATATTTCCCTCGCCGCATTTCCTGCGGCAGGCTGCCGTCCTCATCCACGCTGCAAATCACGTAGGCAATCGACCAGGCGGCCCATCCGCGCATGACCGGATCGTCGACCAGCCCGGCCGTCGCCGCCCCCGCAAGGGCCGCCCAGGCACGCAGGTTGTTCTGGCTGGCCCGGTCGGGAGCGGTTTCCCAGAAATTCATCTGCTCGTCCATGCGCCGCACCAGCCAGGCGCGGATGTCGTCCAGATCGGCGCTGCTTGGCGCCAGGGACGCCGCCTGCCCTGCCATGATGGCAAAAGCTGCCAGGCGGGACCCGATCGTCAGTTCGACCGTTGTCGTGCCCAGTTGGGCCAGCGCATCCGCCCGCGCCCAGTCTCCCATCCGCGACAACAGGCATGCCGCAAGATCGGCCCGCTGAGCGGGGTCCTCGTCGGACAAGGCGGCCTCCAGCCCATTGGCCAGGTCCTGGACGAAATCGTCCAGCGGATCCAGCGCGGCCTTCGCCGCCGCTTCGCGGGCCTCGTCCAGGGTGGCCCGGTCCGGGTCATCCTCCGCATAACGGCTGTCAAAGGCCAGGTTCAGGACCGGGGCCGGCGCGGGACCGCAGTCTGACTGGGCAAAAACCGGGGCCGGCAGCAATCCGAGGGTGAACGCCAGGGCGTAGCGCATCGTCTGGTCCTTATTGAGAGGAAACGCGGATCATGTGAGCAAGCCCGTCCGCCTTCGGATGATTGGTGGCCGAGGCCCGATCAAGCCATTCCAGCGCTTCGGCCCGATCCGGGTCGACCCCCAGCCCGAAGCCCAGGGCAAAGGCCAGCTCGACCATGGCATCGTCCTGCCCGGCCACGGCCGCCGCTCTCAGCCAGCGGGCCGAGCGCGCCAGATCGTCCGGCCCCTGCGCCGTGTCGCGCAGGATCATGCCCAGCGCATAGGCCACCTGGCGATCGCCAGTTTCGGCCCCCTTGCGGAAGACCTCGATCAGGTCGACCTCGCCGGCAACGATTTCCCGCACTTCCGGACCGGCCGAACGATAGGCCGAGAAGGCCCAGGCCAAGTCATCCTTGCCAAGGCCGGCCACGATCTGCGCGGCGGCCTCTTTCGGCGCATAGCTGGTCCGGTCGGGATCGGCCTGCAACAGGAACAGCCTTCGGTGCGCCAGCCGGCCGCCTTCGGTGCGCGCGCGCTCGGCGACCTCGACCGGGCCCGGGGCCGCGCCAGTGTCGAAATAACTCATCTGCAGGTCCGAAAGCCGCAACTTGGACAGCACGTTGTGGCCCTTCACGGCCAGCCCGACCTGGCGCCAGTGATACGACATGTCGCCCTGTCCGCGCAGGGCATAGGCCTCGCCCAGTTCATCGGTGTCCTTGGTACCGCAGCTCATGATCGACACGGCCCGGTCGATGTAATCGTCCAGCTGGTCGTCGGCCAGGTGCGGAATGGCGAACATCAGGGCCAGGAAATCCCCGCGTTCGTCGATCACTTCAGCGAAATGGGCGTAGACCGCCCCTTCGGGCATCCGGTCGGCCTGCAACCGGGCCAGCAGCCGGATCGCGGCCCCTTCACCCCTGTTGGCCGCCCGCGTCAGCAGGTCGATGATCTCGGCGGCGATCTCGGGATCGCGGCCATTGTCCTCGATCAGGGCCACGGCAAGGTCAAGCGCGGTGGTCACGCCGTTGTTCAGGTAGACCCGCCGGAAGAATTCCACCGCCTGCGCCCGCTCGGCCGGGCTGGTGGCCAGTTCGAACTGCAGCTCGGCGAAGGCCTCCAGCGCCTGATCGGAATTGTCCAGCTGTTCGGCCCAGTAGCGCAGGGCGGTCAGCGACGGCATGCCTCCCGACTGAACCCGCTGAGACTGCTGGGCCAACCCGGTCATCCGCCCAGCAAGCCCCTGGGTCTGGATCCGGGCGATTGTTTCGGGATCCTTGTAGGGGTCCAGGGCGATCAGGTCCGTCGCCGTGATCTGCACGTGCCCCCAGGGCGTTGCATCGTAATTTGCTGCCCACAGGTTGGCTTCGGCCAGCATCGGAGCCTCCATGGCCTGGCACCTGTAATAGCCTTCCAGCATGTTCATGCTCCAGTAATGCCCGAACCGGTCGGTCGTCTCCATCAGCAGGGATTCCATCCGCGCCACGCTGGCCGGATCCCGGCGATAGCGCATCATCCGGCGGGCCAGCCGCATCATGCCCTCGGAATCGTCGCGCCGGACGGCCTCTTCGAGCAGGGCGATGATTTCATCCTCGGCCGCCCAGCGTCCACGGCGCACGGCCACCTCGACCGAGAGGCGGCTGAACACGTGACCGGCCGCCGAGGGCAGGCGCGAGATCTCTTCGAGGTACTGCAGGTAGAAACTGTCGTCGTCGGCCGTCTTGCCGTCGATGTTCACGTCCAGCTCGACGAAGGGCAGCAGAGACCGCGCGGCCCGCAGCCCGTCGGCGCTGACGTTGTCGCCCAGGATGTCCGCCACCTCTTCCGGCGCGATCTGGCCGCTGGACACCAGCGCATCGGCCTCGCTCATCGAAAAGCTGCGCCCCAGCCCCACGGCCCGGCGCAGGTAATGGCGCATCTCGGCGTTGTCCTTGCGCTCGGCCGGTGCATTCAGATGGTATTCAACCACGCGCCAGGCGGCTTCGGCCCCGCCAAGATCGGCGGCGAACCGGCGCCAGGCCAGCGCGACATCGGGATTGAAGGCGACCATTTCGCCCTTGAGGTATTCCTGGGCGATCCGCTCGGCCCGGGAACAGACGCCCGGGGTCATTTCCCCCAGCATCCCGCCGAAGGCCATGGTCACCGTCAGGTCCAGAGGCGCGGTCCAGCCCTCGACCATCAGGCCCTGGCGCTGCATATGCGTGATTTCCAGCAGCGCCCCGGCATGGCCTTCGTAAGCCGCTTCGCGGATCAGCTCCTGGGCCCGGGCCACGTCCCGCGTCACGCCGACACCCATCCGGTAGTATTGGGCAATCCGCACCAGATCCCTGTTGCTCAGCCCCTCGGGCGCGCGCATCAGGCCAGAGACAAGCCCGCTGTCGACCAGCTCGTCGAACCGTTCGGCGGCGACATGCAGGTCGATGCGGTCAAAGGTTTCATCCAAGCCGGCGTACTCCGGGTCGATCTCGGCCTTGCGGGTGATCAGCTCGTTGATGAAGTCAAAATACAGGTCCGCGTCCCGCCGTTGATAGGACCGGATATCCTGGCTGAGGAACCGAAGACGGTAGGGATCGGTCAGCTCTTCGTCGTCGCCCTCGGTGGTCAGCTCGACATCGCCCTGGGGCTGCGAGGTCCGGTTGCACAGGTCCCGAGGCGCCATGTCCGGCGGCAGGAAGGCCAGCGGCAATGGCTCTACCTGGGGCTGAGCATGGGCGGGCATCCCCAGCCCGGCCACGACCACAGAGGCCAGAAGCCAGCCAAGGACACGGGCGCCTGGCGTCTTGCGCGGCAGGCGACGCATGGCGGGACGGAGCGGTGCGGCGTGGATGAAGCTCATGGCTCAGATCTCCTCGCAAAGGCTCAGGCGCGGGCGCGCCGTCAGCGGGACGTCTCCCAGGATATCGATGCGCATGGCCCCCTCGGGCCACATCCCGGCCAGGGGCATCGCCACCCGAGCGGTCGGTTCCTGGTCGGGATGACGTTCGACGATGCGGCGTCGGGTTTCCCCGTCGGCCGAGGTGAAACGGAACTCCACCCGCCCGATGGCCGGCCCGCCACTGTCCAGCAAAAGCGCCGCATGACTGACGCCCCGGGGCAAATCGCCGGTCAGCGAGGCCGTCAGGCCGCCGCCGTCGATGGGGCTGGTGGACAGGTCGGTCACGCAGCGGCGCCCGGCCAGGGCGATCAGTTCCAGCAGGGGGCGGCTTCCGCGACGGTCCAGGTGCAGCCAGACCGGGTTGACCCAGACCAGCACCTTTGGCGGGTCGATGTCGAAGGCCGCGCTGCTCATGTAGGACGAAATCGCGCCGAAGGCATCCTCGTGGCGATCCTCGCCGGGCACCATGATCCCCGCGGTTTCCACCCGCGCATAGGCCGAGGCAAAGCCCGATAGGGCCAGCGCCGGATCGACGGCGATCTCGCTGCCCACGATGACCACCGGCGGCTGCGCCACTGCCCCGTCCAGCGTGGCCGAAGCCGCCACCACGCCGCGCGTGGTTTCCAGGACCGGCAGGCGGACCGGCGGCAGGTCGGACAGGCAATGGGTTTGCAGCTTTGTGCGCAGCGGCGACGGCAGATCGACTTCGCCACGGCTTTGCACGCGGAAGCCCGCAGCCCCGTCCGCGTCCGACACCCCCAGCTGGCGGAGTTCTGCCGCGATGGCCCGGCCCAGGGCCTCGGTCCCGGCGGGCGTCAGGCGCGGGTCGGTGCCGAAGAAGGGCATGTGGCCGGTCTCTTCCGCCATGCGCAGGACCGTGCGGGCGTCGATGGCCCGCACGCCGGCCCGATCCAGCCGATCCAGCATCTCGACATAGACCGAGGCCGCAATTTCGGCGTCAAAGCCAAGATCGGCGGCGATGGCCGGCAGGTGCCCCAGCATGGCCAGGGCCTTTGTCGGCACCGGCACGTAGATCAGCTGCGTTCCGTGTTCGGCCAGGCGGTCCGACAGCTGGCCCAGCAGGGTCATGCTTTGCGCGCCGATCCAGTGATAAGACATCAAGTCGGGATCGACCCGGAAGAAGGTGCCGTCCGCCCCCTCGACGCTGGGCACCAGGGAAGATGTCAGCAAATCGCCGCACCCATAGGCGGTGTCCGCCCGGGCCCCGCCCGCGCCTGCCGCCATCACCGCCAACGCCGAAAGCGCCGCGCATACGCGCCGCGTCAGGGCCTTGGCCCCCTTGCCCGTTCCACAGGTTCTGCCCATCATCTGCCCCACCATCAAATCCGGCCGGCAGGGTCTTTTGCCCCGCTCGGCCTGTGCCTCAATTCACACCGTATTGCGCCTCCATCAGCGCCAGCAGGTTCTCTGCCGTCACCCGGGCCGCCAGGCTGTCGGCCCTGGCCGCCTGTTCCAGCAGCCGCCGGGTCTCGTCCCTTTGCGGGTCCGTCATCCCGCCCGTCGCCGCGCCGTCTTCCAACAGCGCCAGCGCCAATTTCAGTTCCAGCCGGCCGCCGCCGTTCTCGCCCGACTGGGCGATCATGCGCTCGCGCGTCGTGTCGGTCAGCGCGCCGAACAGCCGGCCCTCGCCGTTGAATTCCTCGACCGCGTCCAGGGCCAGCGAATTGCCCCCCCAGGCATGGCCGTAAAGCACCGAGATATACTTGCGCACCCGGGTCCGCGGCTCTGTCGCCGGATCAAGCGACCGCATGGCCTTGATCATGTCGGGCAAGGTCCAGACCCGCCCCGTGCCCACGGCCACGGCCGCGTAATAGGCAATGTCCGAGGCCGACGCCCCGGGTCGGTCCAGCAGCTTGCGCGCATAGCGCTGTGCGGCCAGCCCGTCACCTAGATCGGCCAGCTCTTTCAGCGCCGAGACGGGTAGGTCCACGCCCTGGTGCATCCGCCGGCGCAGGTCGCGCAGCCGGGCCGAGGGCACCTGGCCCATCGAGCGCACGCCCGGCGTGACCACGACGGCCACCTGCCGCGTTTCCAAGGTATCAGCCAGCGGCACCGGGATCGTCTGGGCGGCCACGGAGGCCGGCAGCAGGGCGGCACACAGGCCCAGAAAGGACAGGCCCAGAATAGACAGACGGGTCATGGTCATTCGCCCTCGCCTCCGCAAATCGCCGGCATGTTCGGCACGTCCTTGCGCCCGCCGGCCGAGATCAGCACCGGCGTGCGGCCGCGCAGGTCCTGGGCCACGATGGCATTCTGGGGGATCAGGTCTCCGCTGACCAGGCGCGGCATCTGGGCGGTCAGGTCGTTGCCCCGCAGCACGATGTTGTGCGCCGTGGCCGTGGCCAGGCCCGCACCGTTCCGCACGAGGATGTTTTCGGTCAGATGGGTCACCGATCCGACCGGCTGCGCCGACACCCAGATCGCCGAGCTGTGTGCCCCGCTGATCAGGTTGCGGTGCACGAGGGTGCCGGGGCTGTGGCGCACTTCGATGCCCTTCTGCTCGCCGTCGATGGCGATATTTTGGGCGACCTGGCCGCAGGCCGTGCCATCGAACTTGATCGCCGCCCCGTCGCGGCGCCAGATCACGTTGCCCGTCACGCGCACGCGGTCGCTGCCCCGCCCGACCAGGATTCCGGCCCGCTTTCCGCCCAGCAGCAGGTTGCCCGACATCACCGCGTCGGACGTGCCATCCAGCAGGCGGATCGCATTGGTCGGGCCGCGCCCGAAGAACAGGTTGCCCTGCACCCGGGCGCGCGGCCCGCGGGCCAGCCGCAGCGCATTGTCGCGCACGTCGTGGAACCGGTTGTCTGTCACGTGTACATCCGCCGCCCCGGCCAACACCAGGGTGACGATCTTCTCGAAATCGTTGCGCGCGATCCGGCTGGTGCCGATCGGTGGCATGAACGGGTGGGCCACCACGGAGACGCCCGAAAACTTGTTGGTCCAGCCAAAGCCCAGGCCCCGGACGGTGGTGTCTTCCATCACCAGCGAGCCGCCGCCCCCGACCGTCAGGAACGGCACGAATTCAGTGCTGTAGGGGTTGACGCCCCCGTCCACGGTCAGCTCGGCTTCGTGGATCTGCACCTGGCCAAAGCTGATGATGAACGCCCCGTCAGGCCGGCTTAGCGCCAGCCGGTCGCCGGGCGACAGGCGCAGGATGGTGTCCTCCCACAGGATCACCGGCCGGATCAGGCGCGGCCCGGCCTCGGTGCCCGAGCGGTCCAGGGCGCCCGCCGCATCCAGGTCGGCCAGGGTGACATGTCCGCCCCGAAAGCCCAGGACCTCATGGCCGCCGGCGGGTCCGGGCGCCAGCAGGACGTCCGGGTTGTCGTCGGCGGAAAAGCTTTGCGACAGGATGGCCAGGGCCAAGCGCAGGTCCGACCGGTCGGTGGCCGCGGGCCCATTGGGCACATTGATGCGCGCCGGGCGCAAAGGCGTGTTGTCGCGTTCCTCGGCGGCCAGGCGCGAAGCGACCTGGTCCAGCCCATGCTGCACCAGCAGCGCGTCGAGCGGCAGCGCTCGTGCCGCCGCTTCGGTTTCAAGCGTGGCCGACAAGGTCGACAGCCGGCCGCGCAACTGGGACACCTGCGCAGCCGTATCATTGGCGTTGGCCGCCTGCAGCGGCAGGGCCGCCGTCAGGGCCAGCGCTGTCGCCAGCGCCGCCCCGAGGATCCCTGCCCGCCCGGCCCTAGCCATGGCCTGCCAGCGGCACGGCCGCACCTGTTGCCGCCTCGTGGGCCGGGGCCACCACGCGTGCTTCGACATTGACGTAGAGCAGCTCCACCTTCATGTCGCCGGCGTTCTCGACCCGGATAGGGCCGTTGATGTCGCCATAGATCCGGCCGCCTTCGGACACCGTCTTGGACCAGCCCGCACCGGTCACGTGGACCGTGCCGTGCACGATGATCACCTGGCGCGTGGCCGGGCCGGGCGGCAGTTCCAGCACCTTGCCGGCCTCGATCTCGCCAGTGCCCAAGTTGAATCGCTCGGACTTGACGCCGCCCGGGGTCGGGTCCAACTCGACCGCCGCCACCGGAGGCGCCACGGGCGCGTGGTACTCGGTTTCCGGCCGGGCCTGGGCCTTGAGCGTTTCGACCACGTTCTTGACGTTCTGCGTGGCGTCCATGTGGGCCACCAGCAGGGCATCGGGCGTGTCGATCACGACGACATCCGACAGGCCCACGACGCTGACCAGCTTGTTGTCGGCCCGCACCATGGTCTTCGAGGCTCCGAAGGCCAGCACGTCGCCCTGCAACACGTTGCCATCACGGTCGCGCGGCGAGATCTCGTACATCGCGCGCCACGACCCAACGTCGTCCCAGGCCACCTTGAGAGGCGCCAGGGCGATCCGCTCGGTGCGTTCGAACACGGCCTGTTCGGTCGGTTGCTTGGCGGCCATGCGGAACTGGTCGCCGTCCAGGAAGACCCCCTGCTTGGTCCGTTCGGCCTTGTCCACGGCGGCGGTCACATGGGCATGGGTCGCCGGATCGAAACTGGCGTACTCGGCGTCGATCGTTGCCGCGGCGAACATCGACAGCCCCGAGGCCCAGTAGGCCCCGCCGGCCGCGATCAGCTTTTCGGCCGCGTCGACGGGCGGCTTTTCGACGAAGCTGCCGACCTTGCGCAGGCACCCCTGCCCGTCAAGCGCGCCCGCGTCGATGATATAGCCGAACCCGCTTTCCGCGTAGCGCGGCGGGATGCCGAACGTGATGATGTGGCCTGCCTTTGCCCCCGCAAGGCAGGACACGATCGTCTGGGTCAGCGGTCCCTCGATGACGTGATCGGCCGGGATCACGACGACAATCGCGTCGGGATCCTGTTCCATCAGCACCCGCGCCGCGGCCAGCACGGCCGGGCCGGTGTTGCGCCCCATCGGTTCGCAGATGATCTGCCCGCCCGACTGGATCTCGCGCAGCTGCGCCGCCACGGTGCCGCGATGCTGGGCGCCGGTGACGATGCAGGGCTCGTGGTAATGCGCCCCCCGGTGGCGTTGCACGGCCGCCTGGAAGAAGGTCAGGCTGTCCGGTCCGCTGATCCGCTGGAACTGTTTCGGCGCGGCCGTCCGCGACAGCGGCCACAGGCGCGTGCCGGTGCCGCCGCAGATGATCAGCGGATAGATCCGGGTCTGTGTCGCAAGAGGGGGGGCATTCGATGGGGACATGGGGGGCAGCTCCTCAGTTGATCCCGATACGGTTCAGAAGGTTGGGGGTGATGCGCAGGCGCGCGGGTGTGCCGATGTCGGCGGCGGTCAGCGCGCCGTCCTCGACGGCACGCAGGTTCACGGGCAGGAACAGATCGCCCGCAAGAGTGGCCGCACGGGTGGCGGCGGTGGGCACGGCCTTAACCTGGACGCTGCGTCCATCGGCAAAGTCGAGCCACAGGTTGTCGCCCTGCATCGCGCGGCCCAGGCCTCTGACGCTCATCATCGTGTTCACGGCCAGCCCGGCATCGCCGGCATAGACAGTGGCGATCAGGTCGGCGGGCAGCACGGTGCTGCCGGCAGAGATGCCCGGCTGCAGGTCAAGCTCGCAATCGCAGGGCATCTGGAAATTCAGTACGTCGCCGGTGTTGGAATTGACCGAAAAGACGACCTCGCCCTGCCCCGCTTGGGGATTGACGAAGCCGACCTGGCCACCAACGGTCGCCCGCAGCTGCTGGCCGGCGCGGTCCACGAAGACCGGGTGCATCTCGTGGCCGGTGGTGTAGCGCGTGAAGACGACCACCGCGGCCACCACGGCGATCACGGCGGACAGAGCCAGCACCGACAGCGACTTGATACGCTCCTTACGGCCCTGTTCCGGCGAGGCCGCGGCTTTCGGCGTCTTCGGCGCGGTCGGACCGGTATAGGCCAGCATGCCGTTCAGGGACACAATGTCGCCGGCGATGTAGCTGTTGATCAGGTAGCGCAGCTGCGGCAGGTGATCGCCCGTCGGATCGGTGAATTGCACGACGACCTCGCCATCGGGGCTTTCCTGCAGGACCACGACCTCGGGCTCCAGCGAGATGCCGAAGTTCGAGTAGCGCAGGTAGACACAGGCCACGTGGCGGCTGCCCTGGCCCAGGGTGCCCTCGGCATCGGCGCGCAGGACCATCTGGGTGACCGAGATCGCCTGGCCCGTGTAGCTGCGCCCGTCGATGAAGACGTTGAACGGGATGGACAGAAGCGGGTGTTCCTTGTCGATCCCGAAATCGGTCGGCAGCGCGGGCCGGGCGGCGTTTTCGGCCATCGGCCCTGGTGCTGCCAGGGGCTCGCTGGCCATTGGCTGCGGCGCGGCCATCGGTTGCGGCTGCTCGACGGCCGCCCGGGGGGCCGGCTCTGAGTGCGGCGCGGGCGCTGCCTTGGTTGCGACCGGCGGCTCGACTGATGGCGGCTCGACAGACGGCGCCGCGGAAGGCTGGGCCATCGTCCGGGCCAGGCTTTCGGTCAGGGGCATCTGATGCGCCTGGTTCGACCGCCCCGCCTGCATGACGGTTTCCACCGTCAGCGTGCGCAGTCCGCCTGCCATCCCGCCCGCATGATCTTCATGCGAAACGGGTGGTTTCATTCGATAAATCTTCGTTGCTTCCGACACGGTTCGCCCCAACCTATTCGACAGTGTTCAGGAAAAGGATCGCCAGGGCCAGAAAGGACACGGCAACCACGTGATGTGCGACGGACTCCATTTGTTTTACGCGGTCGAAGAGGGAGGTGGTGGCTCCGCCCGACGAGGACGCTTGTCGAGTCCATTTCTGCCGGTCCAGCCGGAAGAACACATAGGTCTTCAGCATCGCTCCGAAGACCTGACCAAAGTACAGCACCGGCGGGTGAGTCACCGGGAACCAAGCCCCGTTGAACAGCGCGATGACGACGCAGAACACGTAGCGCGTCAGCATCACCCAACCGATGTAAAGCGGGATCACCCAGGCCGAATGCAGGATTGCCGTGAACAGCACCGACATCGGGCCCACAAGGGTGGTCCACATCGACACCTTCTGGTCGAGGATCGACCACCAGGTGAAGTACCCGATGCGCCGCGGCGACTGGCGCAGGGCCCGGCCGTTGGTGCGCATCATGTTGCCGAACCAGCGGATCATCAGCGTCTTCGCGCTGTCGACAAATCCGGGTTTCGGCTGCGTTTCGACGGATTCCGACTGCACGTCGGGCAGGTAGATCGTCTGGTAGCCATTGGTCAGCAGCCAGTACCAGGTCGACTTGTCATCTCCGGTCAGAAAATCGACACGGCCCAGGCGCCAATGGTCCAGGTAATCCTGCCCAACCCCGCGGATGAACCCCGGATCGGTGGCCAGCGAGGCCCGGAAGACCGACAGCCGGCCGGTCAGGGTCAGCACGCGCTTGCTCAGCCCCATCGAGGACATCATCACGTTGCGCTGGTGGAAGCGCAGGTCGAACCAGTCGCGGAACAGGCCCGCCTCGTCGATCAGGGCGGCCTCGTCGGTGGTCAGGGCGCCCACCTGCGGGTCGGAAAAGATCGGGGCGGACTGGGCCCACAGGTCGGGCGGCGGTGCGGTGTCGCCGTCGATGAAGACCATGATGTCGTGGCGCGTGGGATGGAACCTGGCCAGGATGCGCAGGGCCTTCATCATCGCGTCGCGCTTGCCGTTGGCCTTGATGCGGTCGATGACCAGCCGGGTGTTCGACAGATCCTCGCGCGAGCTGTCGTAGATCTGGCGGATCAGCCGTTCATCCGCCCCGTCCACGACCGAAGCGACGATGGTCGCCCCGTCACGCGCATTGGCGCACGCCGCGAGCAGACGGCGATAAACCATGAGCGTGACCTCGGGGTCGACCATGTATGACGTGATCATCACGTACATATGAGAGGGCGCGCCGCTGTCGGCGAAGGCCTTGTGATAGGCCTTCCGGCGTCGGGGCCAGGCCCAGAACCGGTAAAGGAACGCCCGGGAAAAGTTGGTCAGGGCCCATGTATAGCGCCAGATCCCCAGGAAACCGACGATGAACAGGGTCTTCGTCATGTCCTGGAGATCGCCCAGGTAGCCCATCGGCACGGCCGCGAACAGCAGCGCGATCACCGAGAAATAGGCGATATGGGTCATGGCGCGTGTCATGGAGTTACCAGCAGATCCCTTGGTAGCCACCGTCCGACACGAGGTCGCGGTGCAGACGGGTCAGGTCCAGGACCTTGCGCGTCTCGGCCGCCGCCTTCAGGCGCTCGACGGTTTCGTTGTAGTAATTGCCCACCAGCACGGCGCCGGCATCGTCGATCAGCTGGTCCAAGTCGCCCACCAGGCGCTTTTCCAGGTCCGGCACGCCGTCGTTGCCACGGCCCGCGCCCGGGGTCCCGGTGTCGAAGGCTTCCTTGACGAAGGGGTCGTAGATGTCGACCTCGATACCCTTGTCGATCAGGCGGGCGGCCAGCGAGATCAGCGGGCTTTCCCGCAGGTCATCGGTGCCCGGCTTGAACGAGATGCCCACGAAACCGACCTTCTTGGCCCCGCTTTCGATGACCATTTCCTCGGCCCGGGCGATCTGGGCGGCGTTGGCGTCCAGCACGGCGTTCAGCAGGTGCGCCGGCGTGCCCTGGCTGGCCGCCAGGTGGCGCAGCGCGCGCACGTCCTTGGGCAGGCACGACCCGCCAAAGGCAAAACCGGGGCGCATGAAGTACTTGGACAGAGCGACCTTTTCGTCCGAACACAGGATCTCCATCACCGTCTGGCCGTCGATGCCGTTGGCCTTGGCGATGTTGCCGATCTCGTTGGCGAAGGTCACCTTGACCGCCCGCCAGGTGTTGGACGTGTATTTCACCATCTCGGCGGTGCGGATGTCGACCTTGTGGATGGCGCAGGGCAGACCAGCGTTCAGCTCTTCAAGCAGCGCTTCGGTCTTGGCGTCCAGGCTGCCAAAGACGATCAGGCCGGGGTCGTGGTAATCGGCGATGGCCGTGCTTTCGCGCAGGAATTCGGGGTAGTAGCCCAGGCCGATCTGGTCGCCCACGGTCTTGCCCGAGGTGCGCTCCAGTGCCGGGATGCAGGCCGTTTCGGTCGAACCGGGCACGATGGTCGAGCGGATGACGACCGAGTGGAAGCCCTCCTTGTCCTTCAGCGCCGCGCCGATGACCTCGCACACGCTTTCCACGTAGGACAGGCCCACCGATCCGTCGGGTGCCGAGGGCGTGCCCACGCAGACGACGCTCAGATCCGTGGCCGCGATGGCCTCGACGGCGTCGGTGGTGGCCCGCAGACGGCCCGAGGCGACCATCTCGCGGGTCAGCTCGTCGATGCCGTTTTCCACGATGGGGGATTGTCCCGCATTGATCGCATCGACCTTGCCGGGATCCACGTCGACAGCGACAACCTCGTGGCCGCTGTGGGCCAGGCACGCCGCAGACACTACGCCGACATAGCCAATGCCGAAGACACTGATCTTAACCATTTCCTGCCTCATGTACGGCGCTGTTCAATGCGCGCCTTTTGTTGAAGATGACGAAAGGGGAACAACGTTTAACAAGCAACTGTTTCCATAGTTCGGTTGTTAACCACATGGTCACCTGTGCCTTGTGGGAAACATCTCGGGCCGCCCAAGGGCGCAAATAAGGCAAGAATGTGGCAATTGACGTTGGATCCGCGCCGGAACGCCGCACCCGGATTGGCGGAAAAATTGTCCGCAGAGTCATCGGGTTGCGAGCCGAGTCGCATCCAGTAGGTGAAAAGCCGCCGATCTGGCGGACCGCGCCGGCCCGGCTGACGACTGTATATAGGTGAACGATTGGTGCGGTTCCGTTAACGTTTGCCTGCCGCCCTTCACGGTCCCGGACAGGTCCGGACGACAGGCCAGGTCGATGGCACGGGCCCCGGCCGACCGTCACACTGCGGTGCAGCAATTCATGTCCGTTTCGACATTTGAAACGGACCGTCCACCACCCGTTTCAGCCCAAGAAAAAGGCGTCGGCAAAAAAGGCGGCGCGCAGAGACACCTGCCGCTTCACCCCGCGCTTCCGTTGAAGAACATCCGTCACAAAAGTGTCGTTCAGGGCGGCTACGCCCCACGACAAAACAATGACCCACGGGGATGTATAATGACACGTCACTTCATGACCACCACGGCGCTGCTGCTGCTTGCCACGGCCGCCCAGGCCAATTGCCCGGCCGTCACCGTTGCCGATGACATGGGCGTCGCGCCCGGCGCCTTCCCGCAACAATACGACCTGGCCGAGTTCGAATCGGCCGCCGGCTGCGAGTTGGACTTCTCGGCCAACCCCGAGATCGCCGAGCTGAACGGCGCGATCCAGGGCAACCCCGAGCTGCCCCCCCTGGCCGAGCGCCTGCCCGAAGAGCCCCTCGTCGTGGTCCCCTACGACGCCATCGGCACATATGGCGGCACCTTCGACGCCCTGTCCAACGCCACCGAAGCGGGCACCTCGGACTTCCTGTCGATCCGCCACGTCAACCTGGTGCGCTATACCGACGACCTGTCGACCATCGTGCCGAACGTGGCCAAGTCGTGGGAATGGAACGACGATTTCACCGAGCTGACGATGACCCTGCGCAAGGGCCACAAATGGTCGGACGGCGCCCCCTTCACCTCGGAGGACGTGCGGTTCTACTTCGAGAACCTCGCGCTTGACAGCAACATCATCGAAAAGCCCAAGGATTACGTCCTGGCCGGCGGCGAGCCGATCGTGGTCGAGATCATCGACGAACAGACCTTCAAGCTGAAGCTGGCCGCGCCCAAGCCGGGCCTCTTGGCGCATTTCGCCACATCCTACGCCCAGCCCTTCCAGCCCGCGCATTTCCTGGGCCAGTACCACCCTGCCCTGTCGGATGATGCTGACGCCAAGGCGCAGGAGCTTGGGTTCGAAAGCGGCTACGAGCTGATCAACTACTACTACGGCGCCTCGGACTGGACCGACACGCCGACCCCGATGCTGCGCGACCCGGCCAAGGCCGAAACGCTGCCCTACGGCACCCAGCCCACGCTGGAAAGCCACATCTACATCACCGACACCACCGAGGGCCGCAAGCTGGTGGCCAACCCGTACTTCTTCCAGGTCGACACCACCGGCCAGCAGCTGCCCTACATCAGCCGCCAGGACGAGCTGTACAAGAATGACAACGAAGTCCGCGTGCTGGCGCTGGTCAACGGCGAGGTCGACTACAAGTCGCAGTCGCTGCAGCTGCCCTCGGCCCCGATCCTGCTGGAGAACCAGGAAAAGGGCGGCTACACGATCCAGCTGAAGCCGACCATCGCCCTGCCGGCGTTCTCGTTCAACGTGACCTCGCCGGACGAGACCAAGCGCGAGGTGTTCAACAGCATCGACTTCCGCAAGGCCATGTCGATGGCGATCAACCGCGACGAGCTGAACGAAATCGCCTTCTTCGGGCTGGGCACGCCGCAGACCTACCTGGGCTTCTCGCCGATCCCGGATTTCGCGGCCGAATTCACCGACGCCGGCACCGGTTATGACGCCGAAGCCGCCATGGCGGCCCTGGACGGGCTGGGGATGGTCGATGCCGACGGCGACGGCTTCCGCGACCTGCCGAACGGCGAAAAGATCACGCTGAACCTGCAGTTCACCACCCAGGGCATGAGCGGCGAGGTCGTCGAACTGGTGGCGCAATACTGGTCGGACGTGGGCGTGGCCACCACTGTCAAGGAAGTCACCCCCGACGAATACCGCGCCGCGCAATCGGCCAACGAGCTTGACGTGCAGATCTGGCAGCAGGGCACGCCCGTGGCCCTGGCCCTGGGCAGCTCGGAACGGTTCGTGCCGCCGTATGGGTCGTATTTCGAGCACCGGGTCGGCATGGGCTGGGCCGAATGGATCGACAGCGACGGGGCCTCGGGCATCGAGCCGCCGCAATACGCCAAGGACATGATCGACGACGTCAACGCCTTCCAGCAGGCCGTGCCCGGGTCGGACGAAGCCGCCGCAATCGGCAAGAAGATCGCCAAGAACTTTGCCGACAGCTTCCTGTTCATCGGCACGGTCAACGCTCCGGCCCCGATCTATGTCCGCAACGGGTTGAAAAACGTGCCGGAATTCCAGACCTGGAGCTACGAATACTACCGGACCTACCCCTATCGTCCGACCCAGTGGTTCCTGGCCGAGGACAACTGAGCCTTTAACTTGTGCAAATGATCCGGGGACCGGGTGGCCAGGCCATCCGGTCCTTGATCCGAGGGGCCGGCCTCTGGAACGCTCGGCCCGAACAGGGACGCGCAGGACTCCATGGCCAATTTCATTCGTTTCGTCGCCATTCGCGCGGCTCTTGCCATCACGACATTGCTTTTGGTGTCGCTGATCGTCTTCTCGCTGATGGAAATGGTGCCCGGCGATTGTGCCGAACGCTACCTGGCCTACAAGAACACCCAGGGCCAGAACCTGACCCGCGACGACATCGAGGCCGAACGTTCGCGCCTGGGTCTCGACCGGCCGTTCATGGTGCGCTGGGGCAGCTGGGTGGCCGGCGCCTTTGTCGGCGAGTTCGGTGAAAGCTGCATCCTCCGGGTCGGCATCAGCCAGCTGCTGGGCAACAAGTTCCTGATATCGGCGGCGATCTGCTTTGCCTCGCTGCTGCTGGCCTACCTGATCGCCATACCCGTGGGCATCTATGCGGCCTCGTCACGAAACCCGTTCATCAACAACCTTCTGCGCTTCGTCTCCTACCTCGGCCTCGCCATGCCGAATTTCCTGCTGGCCCTGATGATCATGCTGGTCTCGACCGTCTGGTTCGGGGATTCCATGTCGGGGCTCTTTTCCAAGGAATTCCGCGATGCGCCCTGGTCGATGGCCAAGCTGCTGGATTTCCTGTCGCGCGCCTGGCTGCCGGTCTTCATCCTGGGCTGGTCGGCCACGGCCTTTGCCCTGCAGACCGTGCGCGCGCTGATGCTCGACGAGAACGACAAGCTTTACGTCACCGCCGCCCGCGCCCGTGGGCTATACGGTCGCCAGCTGCGCTGGCGCTACCCGGCGCGCCATGCGCTGGGGCCGATCGTCAATTCGCTGGGTTTCGATCTCAACCGCATCTTCAACGAATTGCCCATTGTCGCGGTGATCCTGACCCTCACCGAGGCCGGATCGCTGCTGCTCGAAGCGCTGGCCCGCTCGAACGACCAGCAGCTGGCCGGGGCGATCATCTTCCTTCTGACGGCCACCATCGTCGCGCTGAACTTCGTCACCGACATCGCGCTGGCCTTCATCGACCCGCGGGTCCGCAAATCGGTGATGGGGTAACACATGACGGCAACCATCGACCGCAAGCGGCGCGAAGCCTATTACACCGCCTCGCAGCGCCAGCTGATCTGGGCGCGGTTCCGGCGCAATACCTCGGCCATGATCGCCGCCGGGGTTCTGCTCTTCCTGATCCTGCTGGGGCTCTTTTCCGATTTCGTCGCGCCCTATGACCCGACCATTGCCGGGGCCGACAAGGAATATACCAACGGCGCGCCCCAGGTGCCGCAATTCTGCGACCACAACGGCTGTTCCGCCCGGCCCTTCATCTACGGCATCAAGCGCGAACGCTCGATCGAGACGAATTTCCGCTGGGTGACCTCGATCGACACCGAAGACCGGCATTACATCCGGTTCTTCGTCCAGGGCGATGCCTACCGCATGTTCGGCATTCCCGGCTCGCTGCATCTGTTCGGGGTCGAAGACGGCTATGTCCATCTCTTCGGCACCGACGACCTGGGCAAGGACATCTTCAGCCGCACCCTGCATGCCATCGAAACCTCGATGGCCGTGGGCACGCTTGGCGTGCTGATCTCGTTCGTGATGGCGCTGATCATCGGCGGCGTGGCGGGCTATTTCGGGGGGATCACCGACGCCATCCTGCAGATGATCACCGATGCCATCCGGACGGTGCCCGCGATCCCGCTTTTCATGGCGCTGGCGGCCTTCGTGCCGGATACATGGTCGGCCGAACAGAGGTTCTTCTTCATCTCCATCATCCTGGGCTTCATCGGCTGGCCGACGCTGGCCCGCCGGGTGCGCACCCACCTGCTGGTGGAACGCAACCAGGAATATGTCCTGGCCGCCCGGCTGTGCGGCGCGTCCCCGGGCCATATCATCGCCCGCCACCTGCTGCCCTCCTTCACGTCCTATATCATCGTCGACCTGGTGATCTCGTTTCCCTACATGGTGCTGTCGGAAACCGCGCTGTCCTTCATCGGTCTCGGGCTCAAGGACCCGGTGACTTCGCTGGGCGTGCTGCTGCAGAACACCACCTCGGCCGACGTGCTGCTGAACTACCAATGGTATTTCATGCCCGTCCTGTTCTTCATCGCCCTGGTCATGGCCTTCGTCTTTGTCGGTGACGGGCTGCGCGATGCCGCCGATCCCTATGCGGAGGCCCGCAAATGACCCTGCTCTCGGTTCAGGACCTCGACATCAAGTTCCGCACCGACGAGGGCCTTGTCACGGCCGTCGACGGCGTGTCCTTCGACATTGCCCCCGGCGAGGTGCTGGGGCTGGTCGGTGAAAGCGGTTCGGGCAAGTCGGTGACGGCCAAGGCCCTGATGCAGCTCAACGGGCGCAACACGGTCTATGGGCCGGGCAGCCGGATCACGCTGGACACCGGGTCGGG
>PAQV01000006.1 GCA_002709405.1 Paracoccaceae bacterium | reverse complement strand
CGGGGCTTTGCCCCGCCGCCCGCCCCCGCCGCCTTGGCCCCCGTGAAGACCGGTTTACTCGGCGGCCCAGCCGGCCACGGACTTGATTTCGAGGAAATCCTCGATCCCGTAGGCGCCGCCTTCGCGGCCGTTGCCCGATTGCTTCATGCCGCCGAAGGGCGCGCCGGCGCCGCGCGACTGGCCGTTGATCTCGACCATGCCCGAGCGCAGCTGGCGGGCCAGCCGGTTGGTGCGCTCCCCGTCGGTGGACTGGACGTAGTTGGTCAGGCCATAGACCGTGTCATTGGCGATCTCGAGTGCCTCTTCCTCGGTTTCGAAGGGGATGATCGACAGCACCGGGCCGAAGATTTCCGTCCGGGCGATGGTCATCTGGTTGTTGACGTCGGCAAAGACCGTGGGCTTGACGAAATAGCCCTTGTTGAAGCCCTCGGGCCGGCCGGTGCCCCCGGCTACAAGCCGCGCGCCCTCGTCGATGCCGGCCTGGATCAGGTCCTGGATCTTGCCCCACTGGGTGGCGTTGACAACCGGGCCCATGTGGCGGCCTTCCTTCGAGGCCAGGTCGACGCTGATGCCGTTGGCGACCTCGGCCGCGGTTTCGACGGCGGCCTCGTAGATGTCCTTCTGCACCAGCATCCGGCTGGGCGCGTTGCACGACTGGCCGGTGTTGTTCATCATGTGCAGCACGCCGCGCTTGACGGCCTTTTCATCGGCATCGGCAAAGACCAGGTTGGCCCCCTTGCCGCCCAGTTCCAGGTGCACCTTTTTCAGCGTGTCGGCCGCGTTCTTGGAAATCGCGGTGCCCGCCCGGGTGGAGCCGGTGAAGCTGACCATGTCGACATCGGGGTGGCCCGACAGCTGGGTGCCCACGCCGGTGCCATCGCCGTTGACCAGGTTGAAGACGCCGGGGGGGAAGCCGGCCTCATCGACCATCTCGGCAAAGAGCATGGCGTTGAGCGGGCTTTCCTCGGACGGTTTCAGCACCATGGTGCAGCCGGCCACGGCGGCGGCCCCGAACTTCAGGGTGATCTGGTTTTCCGGCCAGTTCCAGGGCGTGATCAGGGCGCAGACGCCGACCGCTTCCAGGATGATCCGGTCAGAGGGCGCGTGGTCGCCCAGCGGGCGGATGAAGTCGAAGGCCTTGGCCGCGCGGATGAAATTGGTCAGGTGGCCGACCCCGGCCATGACCTGCTGCTGGCGGGCCATGTCGATGGGCGCACCCATTTCCATCGAGGTCGCCTGGGCGAGCTCGTCCAGCCGGCCCTTGTAGACGGCGAGCAGCTTTTCCAGCAGGGCGATGCGGTCTTCGGGCGAGGTGGCCATCCAGCCGGGCAGGGCGGCCTTGGCGGCGGCCACGGCGGCATCGGTGTCGGCCTGGTCGCCCATCGAGATGACGGCGCAGGGCTCTTCGGTCGAGGGGTCGATGACCTGGTGATCCCGGGGAGAGGCGGGGTCGACCCAGGCGCCGTTGATGTAGAACTGACGTTTCTCGATCATGGTGATGATCCTTGCGGTGGTGTGCTGTGGCATGGGGCTGGCGTGATGGGACATCGGCGGCCCAGACCCGACCGGTCGGTCGGGATTTGGGCGCACTCTGTCACCGGGCCCTGGGGGAGGCAAGGGGGGCCGGGCGGGTGGCGGTTATGCGGTTGGCCCAGGGTTCATGGTGCGGCGGTGGCGGGTTGCGCCCGGGGGACGCGGCGTTAGGGTGTGCCCGAGTGGGCTGGCCTGGCCGGAGGGCCGGAGGGCGGGGTGTCGCGACACCTTGTCACCGGGGCTCTTGGATGGGGGTTGTCCGCTAGACATTCTAAATATCGAATATATCTTGTTCCGCGACAGATATCCGACACTTCTGGAAAGGAGCGCCCGATGGGCCTGCGCATCAACGACATCGTTCCGAATTTCACCGCCGAGACGGACAAGGGGACGATCACCTTCCACGACTGGATCGGCGACAGCTGGGCGATCCTGTTTTCGCATCCGAAGGATTTCACACCGGTCTGCACGACCGAATTCGGGGCCGTGGCCCAGCTGGCCGATGAATGGGCCAAGCGGGGGACCAAGGTGATCGGGGTGTCGGTCGACGGGGTCGAGGAGCACAAGGGCTGGAAGAGCGACATCGCGACCGTGGCCGGCACCGAGGCAGAGTTCCCGATCATCGCGGACACCGACCTGGCCGTGTCGAAGGCCTTCGACATGCTGCCGGCCGAGGCCTACCTGCCCGACGGGCGCACGCCGGCCGACACGGCGACGGTGCGGTCGGTCTACATCATTTCGCCCGACAAGAAGCTGCAGCTGACGATGACCTACCCGATGTCGGTTGGGCGCAACTTTGCCGAGGTGCTGCGGGCCCTGGACGGGTTGCAGCGGACGTTCGGCCAGCCCCTGGCGACGCCGGCCAACTGGGAGACCGGGCAGGACGTGATCGTGGCCCTGGCCCTGGACGATGCGGCGGCCGAGGAGAAGTTCGGGGCCCTGGACAAGAAGCTGCCCTACCTGCGGTTTGCCAAGAACCCGGGCTGAGCTGTGTCGGATCGCGGGTGCGATCCGAGGTGGCGGGGGGCTGCGCCCCCCGGACCCCCGCTTTTGGGTATTTATGAAGAGAAAGAAGCAGGCGGGCGTCCTTTTGGGCGCCCGTTTCACATGTGAGGCGGGGTGTTCAGGGGGCTTTGGCCGGCGAGAAGGGGGGCCTTGTCTCGGTAGAGGTGGCGCAGGCGCTTGATGAGGCGGCGCAGGGAGGGGCGATGACGGTCCTCGGCGTGCATGACCAGGTATTGGTGTTCTTCGAGGGCGTCGATCAGGGGGCCGGTGCGGGCGAGGGCCGGGTCTCGGTCGCCGGTCATGCAGGGCATCACGCCGATGCCGGCCCCGGCGCGGACCAGTTCGTGCACGGTGGCGACGGAATTGGCGAAGGCGCAGATGCGGCGGTCTCCGTCATGGACCCAGCGGGCGGCCGGGTGGCGGGCGCGGGCCGGGTCCATGGCCACCCAGTCGAGAAGATCCGGGCGGGGCAGGCTGCGGTTGTGATAGGCGGCGAATCACAGTTTGCCGAGGCGGACCGAGGCCAGGCCGGGGCTGTCGGGGGCGCGGTTGCGGATGCCGAGTTCGGCCTCGCGGTGGGCAATGTCCAGAACCGCTTCGGTGGTCAGGAAGTTCAGGCGGACGCCGTCTTCGGGGCGGACCAGGCGGGCATGGTTGTCGGCCAGGAACATGGCCGTGGCGGTGCCCGCGGTGATGCGGATCTGTTCGGGTTCGGCGGAGTCGGTCAGCAGGGCTTCGACCGGGTCGGCGGCGGCGCGCATGGCCCGGACACGGGCGGCGAGGGTCTCTCCGGTCTGGGTCAGCGCATAGCCCGTCCGCGACCGGATGAACAGCGCCCGGCCGGCCTGTTCCTCGAGGGCCAGCATGCGCCGGCCCAGGGTTGCCGGGGACAGGCCGCTGGTTCGGGCGGCGGCGCTGAGGCCGCCACATTCGGCAACCTGAAGAAAGAGGTGCAGGTCGTCCCAGTTGATGTTTTTCATTTTTGAAAAACGTTTTGCGGTCCTGGTGGCGGAATGGGCGGTTTGGGCAGGGTATCCTTTCCCTGGTGAAAAGGAAAGGATTTCGGGTGATGCCATTGATCACGCCGCCGCCGCGGGCCGAGCTGCCGGAAGAGGCCTATTACGACCTGGGGGATATCGCTGTGCTGCGCGTCTGGCGTTGGCTGGGACGCTGGTGGGGCCGGTGGCGCGAAAAGGCCCGTCAGGATCCGTCGGGCGCGGGGTCTTCGGATGCGCTGTCCGTCGCGTCGTCCAGCAACTCGCGGTAGACGCGGGTCAGGGCGGCAGCTTCGGTTTCGAGGGCGAAGGCGTCCAGCACGTGGGCCCGGGCGGCCCGGCCCATGTCGGCCCGGCGCACCGGGTCGGCCACCAGGGCGTCGATCGCGGCCTCCAGGGCGGCATCGTCGTCGGTGTCGACGATCAGGCCGGTTTCCCCGTCGCGGATCATTTCCTCGAACGCCCCGGCCCGGGTGGCGACCACCGGAACGCCCGAGGCCATGGCTTCGAGCGGGGTCAGGCCGAAGCCCTCCCAGCGCTGCGGGGCGACGAAGATGTCCATGGCCCGGAAGAATTCGGGCACCTTGCCGTCGGGCTGTTCGCCCAAAAACAGGATGCGCCCGCCCAGCCCGGACCGCGTCACGCGGCCCGACAGGTCGTCGTGGAACCCGCGGTTATCGGGCGTGGTGCCCCCGGTGATGACGGCGGTCACGTCGGGTTGGCGCTTGACCAGGGCCATCATGATCTCGACGAAACGGTCGGTGCCCTTTTGCGGCCGGACCCGCCCGAAACAGCCGATCAGGCAGTGATCGGCGGGCAGGCCAAGCGCGTCCTTGACGTCGCGCTTGTGGGCGGCCGGGCGGAAGCGGTCGCAATCGACCCCGTGCATGATGACGTCATGGGGCACCTCGAGAAACCCGCCTGCCCGGGCCGAGGTGGCCACCACGCGGTCCATCCGGCGGATCAGCCAGCGGGTATAGCGGCTGTGCCGGCGTTGGGCGGCCGAGGTGAACAGCAGTTTCAGGTTCTTGCGCAGGATGGTCTTCAGGGCCAACCCGGCCAGCATTTCCGTGTTGCGCCGGGCATGCCAGACCCGGGGCGTGCGGGCGCGCATGAACAGCAGCTGCAGCAGGGTCACGCGGGGCAGTTCCCGGGGCAGTTTCGGCCCTGTGCAGGCGATGCCGATCTGGTGTTTCTGGACGGGCAGAAGGCGGAATACGGTCGAGGTCACGCCGGACCAGCGTGTCTTGAGGTTGGGAGCAATGACCGAGATCTCGTCCGAGCGCATGGGCGCACCTTGGGGTATGGGTCGCCCTTCTTCAATCTGAGTCGAGTTATCCACAAGCGGAAAAGTAACAAGGTTTGGAAGGTGTGTCGGATTGGCCTCTGTTCCCCCTTTGGGCCGGCTCACGCGGGGGTGATGCAGCGTGCATTGCGTGTTAATAAGAGACCGGTCTATTAACTAATTGTCAACGAATGGAGCCCGCCATGGCACGCCCCCGCAACGATCGCGCCCTTGCCGAAAGCCGCACCCGCCTGCTGGACGCCGGGCTGCAGGCCTTCCGGGCCACCAGCTTTGCCGAGACGGGGATCAACGAGGTGCTCGACCGGGCCTCGGTGCCGAAGGGGTCGTTTTACCATTACTTCCGGACCAAGACCGAATTCGGCCTGGCGGTGGCCGACCATTACCATGCCCGCCAGATCGCATTTGCCCGGGCTGCCCTGCAGGATCCGGCCAAACCGCCCCTGGCCCGGTTAAGGACCTATTTCGAGGCCGCCCGGGCCGACATGGCCGCCCGCGACTTTGCCCAGGGCTGCCTGATGTGCAACCTGACGACCGAGCTGGCCGATGCCGTGCCAGACTTCCAGGACGAGTTGGACCGCCACTGGCGGGCCCTGTCGGCCGAAATCGCCCAATGCCTTGCCGAGGCCGATCTGTCCGAGATCAACCTTGGCCACCTGACCGCGCAGGAGGCCGCCGACTGGCTGCTGAATGCCTGGAGCGGGACCCTCACACGGATGAAGGCCACCCGCGACGACACCCCCCTGGCGCTGTTTCTGCGCTCTATCTTCAAGGACTGAAGGACCCTTCCCATGTCGAACATTCTAATCACCGGTGCCAGCCGTGGCATCGGGCGCCTCACTGCACGCCTGCTGGCCGAACAGGGCCACAATGTCTTTGCCGGCATGCGCCATATCGACGGGCGCAACGCCGCCCCCGCGGCCGAGCTGACGGCCTATTCCGACACCGTGCCCGGCACCATCGTGCCCCTGACCCTGGATGTCACCGATGCCGAGCAGATCGCCGTGGCCGTCACCCTGGCCGAAGCGGCCGGGCCCATCGACGTGCTGGTCAACAATGCGGGCGTGATGCCCGTGGGCGTGACCGAAGGCTTCACCATCGCCCAGGCCCAGGCCGCCTTCGACGTGAACCTTTATGGGCTGATGCGCACCACCCGGGCCGTTCTGCCGGGCATGCGCGCGCGCAAGTCGGGGCTGGTGATCAGCCTGTCCTCGGCCGCGGGGCGCTTTGGGATGCCCTATTTCGGGCTTTACTGCGCGTCGAAATGGGCGATGGAGGCCTGGTGCGAGGCCCTGCACTACGAGCTGGAGCCCTTCGGCATCGAAAGCCTGCTGATCGAGCCCTCGGGCCATGGCACCGACCTGGTGTCCTCGTCGCCGGCCCCGGCCGACAGCGCGGCGGTGACCGGCTATGGCGACATGGCCCAGGGCCGCGACCGCCTGCTGGGCATGTTCAGCGGCATGTTCGACCAGGGCGAGGCGGTGACGGATGCCGGCAACGTGGCCAAGGTCATCGCCGACCTGATCGCCATGAACGCCCCGCGCCCGATCCGCACCCAGGTGGGCGAGGACATGGGCGTGACGGCCGTCAACGACGCCACCGCCCCGATCCAGGCGGCCCTGGTCGACATGCTGAAACCGGTCTACCGGGGAGAGCCCGCATGACCGACCGGCTGTACCTTTTCGCCACGATCCGGGTGAAGCCCCAGCATCTGGACGCCGCCCGCGCGGCCCTCGACGATCTGATGATCCCGACGCTTGGGGAGCCGGGCTGCCATGTCTTCGCGGCCTTCGCCTCAAGGGACGAGGACAACACCCTGCACCTGGTCGAATGCTTCGACGACGAGGCCGCGCTGACCGCGCATTACGCCGAAGACTACACCAAGGCCGTCTTCGCCGCCTATGCCGACTGGCTCGCCGCCCCGATCGAGGCGAAACGCATGTCGGCCCTGTCGGCCACCTCGGCCCGGCAATTCGTCAGCTGAGCGCCGCATAGGGGCAGACGTCGTCTTCGAACGGCACGGGACGGCGCCGGAAAACGGTGCCGTCCAGCGCCCGGGGCGCGTCGATCCGGTCCATGCGGAAATGCCGGAAATCGGAGCGCGCGTGGTCCCAGGCCACCAGGTACCACAGGGGCGGCAGGATCAGCATCGCCTGGGGCTCGACCTCGCGCGTGGTGTGCCGCCCCTTTGCGTCGCGATAGTCGAACGCCATGCGCTGCCGGTTCAGGAAGGCGGTTTCGAAGGTCGTCAGCAGATCCGGATGCATTCCCCCCATGTCGGACAGGTCCTGCAGGGGCGAAATCTGCCCCACGTGCAGGCAGGCCAGCAGATCGCGCAGGTCCTTCACCTTGTCGCCGGGCAGGGACTTTTCCACCTTCGCCAGCCCGGAATCCGCCAGCTCTCCGAACGGCAGCTGCCCGGCTGCGCGCATCGAGGTGACAGAGATCAGCAGGGCAAAGACCTCGGCCACCGACAGCCGCGCGCTGGTCTGGACCGAGCGCGGATCCAGCTGCAGCCCGCCCCCGCGCCCCACGTCGGAATGGATGACAAAGCCCTCGTCGCGCAGGGCCGACAGGTCGCGCAACACGGTCCGGCGCGAGGCGCCGACCTCGGATGCAAGCTCGGCGATGGTGGTGGTGCCATGGCGGCGCAGGCAGCGCAGCAGGCTGTCTTGTCGGGTTCTCGTGGTCATGTGCGCAGCCTAGCATGAAAGGTGCCAATTTTTGGCACCATTTCGGTCTAAGCCTGTTTTCAGCAAACATCGGAAAGGAAGACACCCATGACCAACACCACCATGAGCCGCCCCACCCAGAACTCGGATCAGAACACCATGACCCGGACCGCCGTGAACCCCTGGGACTGGTCGCTGAAGCTGGGCTACAACCAGGCCGAAGTGATCGAGGGCGCGACCCGGCACCTGACCTGCGCGGGCCAGACCTCCGTCGATGCCACGGGCGCGCCGCAGCATGCGGGCGACATGCGCGCCCAGATCGCCCTGGCGCTGGACAACCTCGAAGCGGTGCTGGCCGACGCCGGGATGACCCTGGGGGATGTCACGAAACTGGGGGTCTATGCCACCGACGTCGACGCGGCCTTGCAGAATTTCGACCTGCTGGGCATGCGCTTTGGCCCGCACCGGAACACGCCGCCGATGACCCTTCTGGGCGTGACCCGGCTGGCCCTGCCGGGGCTGATGTTCGAAATCGAGGCCACGGCGACCGTCTAGCCGAATAGCCAGCCCCGAACCTGCCAGCCCCCAAACGCAAAAGGCCCCGGTGTGTCCACCGGGGCCCCTGATCTGTCAGAAAGACCGGATTACTCCGTTGCGTCTTCCTTGGCTTTCTTCTCGGCGACGATTTCCTCGCCGGTCTCCTGGTCGACCATCTTCATCGACAGGCGCACCTTGCCGCGGTCATCAAAGCCCAGCAGCTTGACCTTCACTTCCTGGCCTTCCTTCAGCACATCCGACGGATGGTTCAGGCGGCGGTTCTCGATCTGGCTGACGTGCACCAGGCCGTCGCGCTTGCCGAAGAAGTTCACGAAGGCGCCGAAATCGACGATCTTGACGACCTTGCCGGTGTAGACCTTGCCCTCTTCCGGCTCTGCCACGATCGCGTAGATCATGTCATAGGCCTTCTGGATCGCCGCACCATCGGCCGAGGCAATCTTGATCACGCCGTCGTCGTTGATGTCGACCTTGGCACCCGACACTTCCACGATCTCGCGGATGACCTTGCCGCCGGACCCGATCACTTCGCGGATCTTGTCGGTGGGGATGGTCATCGTCTCGATGCGCGGCGCATGGGCCGAGAAGCCCTTGGCCTCGGTCAGCGACTTGCCCATCTCGCCAAGGATATGCATCCGGCCGTCTTTCGCCTGGGCGAGGGCCTTTTCCATGATCTCGGGCGTGATGCCGGCGACCTTGATGTCCATCTGCAGCGAGGTGATGCCGTTTTCGGTCCCTGCCACCTTGAAGTCCATGTCGCCCAGGTGGTCTTCGTCACCCAGGATGTCGGTCAGGATCGCGTAGGACCCATCGTCTTCCAGGATCAGGCCCATGGCCACACCGGCGACCGGCGCTTTCAGGGGCACACCTGCGTCCATCATCGACAGCGAGCCGCCGCAGACCGACGCCATCGAGGACGAGCCGTTCGATTCGGTGATCTCCGACACCACGCGGACGGTGTAGGGGAAGTCGGTCGGGGCCGGCAGAACCGCCTGCAGGGCGCGCCAGGCCAGCTTGCCGTGGCCGATTTCGCGGCGCCCGGGGCTGCCCACACGGCCGACTTCACCAACCGAGTACGGCGGGAAGTTGTAGTGCAGCAGGAAGTTCGATTTGAAGTTGCCGTGCAGCGCGTCGATGAACTGTTCGTCATCGCCGGTGCCCAGCGTGGTCACGACCAAACCTTGCGTTTCGCCACGGGTGAACAGGGCCGAACCATGGGTCCGCGGCAGCAGGCCGGTTTCCACGGCGATCGGGCGCACGTCGGTGGTCGAGCGGCCGTCGATCCGGGTGCCGCCCTTGACGACGTCACCGCGCAGGATGCCCGCTTCCAGCTTCTTCATGGCCGAGCCGAGGTTGGCGTCTTCCAGCTGNTCTTCNGNNAGNTGCAGCCTTGATCNNNTCGCGGGCGTTCGCCGACGGCGGCNNNGCGNTCCTGCTTGTCNNTGATCGCGAAGGCGGCGCGCATCTNNTCTTCNCCGGCGGCTTTNACGGCCNCGAACAGNTCNGANTANTCCGGCGGGGTGAAGTNGAANGGCTCNTTNGCGGTCTCTTCGGCCAGNNNGATGATCAGGTCGATNACCGGCTGGATCTGCTCNTGCGCNAAGGTCACGGCGCCNAGCATNTCGNNNTCGGTCAGCTCNTAGGCNTCNGANTCNACCATCATCACGGCGTCCTNNGTNCCNGCNACCACNAGGTCNAGGCGCTGNTCNGGGTTNNNGCGCAGNTNNTGCATGTCNTCGANNGTCGGGGTTCAGNANGTATTCGCCNNCCTCGTAGCCNACGCGGCAGCCGGCGATCGGNCCCATGAACGGNGCGCCCGANANNGTCAGNGCNGCCGANGCGGCGATCATCGCCACGANGTCGGGNTCNTTGACNAGGTCNTGGNNCAGNACGGTGCACATCACCAGCACTTCGTTCTTGAAGCCGGGGACGAACAGCGGGCGGATCGGACGGTCGATCAGGCGCGCGGTCAGCGTTTCCTTTTCGGTCGGCCGGGCTTCACGCTTGAAGAAGCCGCCCGGGATCTTGCCGGCGGCATAGTACTTTTCCTGGTAATGAACGGTCAGCGGAAAGAAATCCTGACCGGGCTTTTGCGCGCGGGCAAAGGTCACGTTGGCCATGACGCTGGTTTCGCCCAGCGTGGCAATCACGGTGCCGTCGGCCTGACGGGCAACCTTGCCGGTTTCCAGCGTGAGCGTCTCTTCGCCCCACTGCATGGATTTCGTCGTTACGTTGAACATGTATCGTATCCTCGAGGGAGCACTCCCGGGCGTTCCCGGGTCTCCCGTTTGATATGGCGGCCCCATTGCCGCCGGCCCCTTCCATCCTTCATTCACGACGCCGGGGCCGTGGCGTCACGTCTCAGATGCGCCGCCCATACAGTATATCAGGCCGTTTGGAAACAGGGATAAACCGGATCAGGCCCCACAAGGGCCGTCCGGTAGTCGCAGCTTTCCGGCCCCGATCGGGGTGGTGTCGCGCGGGCCAGAAGGGGGTCGGAAGGGGCTCAGAACTTGATGTTCAGCCCGATGATGGGCACGCGCCGGCTGATGTCGCCGATCAGAGAGGCGCCGTTTTCCAGGTCGACGTCCAGCTCGCGCCAGTCAAAGGTCAGGGCGGTCACGTCGTTCAGGGCAAAGCCGATGGACAGGTCCAGTTCGGGTTCTTCCAGCCCGGGCAGGGGGCCGTCCTCTTCGGTCTGGCCCGAGGCCCAGACCCCGTCGCCCAGCTCGAACGACCAATCCTGGGCCATGGCCGGGGCAGAGATCAGCGCGGCAAGGACCAATGCACCCGCGAAAAGACATGCGTGGACCAGCGAAAGAGCAGGGGCGCCGCCTTTGCGAGCGGTCGTCTCTGCCAAGGGCGCGGGCAAGATCCCAAATGTCATGCGCGGCCTCCTTTCCACTATTTCCACGGCGATTTCAATAACGTGGCAGCCTTGCAAAGGGAAGATCCCCCAGCGCGCACTACCCAGTCTGGTCGATTCGAGGCAACATATCCTTGCTTTGCCTCAAAGACCCCAAACAAATTGTTGCGGTTTTGAAGGGTTTTGATTCAACCATTGCCGCGCCGATCACAGGCCCGTTCTGGCCCCTGCACATCCCGATCCCGGGCCGCATGGTAAATGACGCATATCAATGACAGGGACGAATTCCCTGCTTTAGTGGCCGCGCATTTTCCCGGAGGAGTTCCAATGCGCCCGCTGTCCCCAGTCCTGTCCCACATCCTGCCCGCCACGGTCCTTGCAACCATAACCCTGTCCGCCACGGCCCTGTCGGCCCAGCCAAAGATTGACAATTTCGCCCGGTTCTTCCAGCCGCAGATCGTGCCCGTCACGGTCGACAATTTCGTCCGCGCCGCGACCGATATCGAAATGGAAAAATACGTCGAAATTAGCGGAGGCGTGAACACGCTGATGCATGCGCGCCAGCCCACGCCGGTCGCGCACCAGCCGACGATCCGCATGAACCGCGACACGCTCTATTCCATGGCCGTCATCGACATTTCCGAAGGCGCGACCATCACCGTGCCCGACGTGGGCGACCGCTACCTGTCGATGATGGTCGTTAACCAGGACCACTACATCAACAAGGTCTTCCACGGCGGCGGCACCCACACGCTGGACATGGACACCTTCGGCACGCCCTTCGTCATGGCCCTGTTCCGCATCCTGGTCGACGGCGAGGACCCCGATGACGTGGCCGCCGTCAACGCGATCCAGGACCGGATCACGCTTCAGGCCGGCGCGTCCCGGCCCTTTGACATGCCCCAATACGACGAAGACGATTTTCAGCACATCCTGAACACGACCCTGGAACTGGCCCGCTCGATCCCCGACAGCGCCCATACCTTCGGGTCCAGGGACGAGGTCGACCCGATCCGCCATTTCATCGGCACCGCCTATGGCTGGGGCGGCCTGCCCGAGGCCGAGGCCTATTACCTCAACGTCGATCCCGGCCTGCCGCTGGGCGAATACGTCATCGACGTGCCCGCCGACGTCCCGGTACAGGCCTTCTGGTCGATCAGCCTGTATAACGCCCGGGGCTTTTTCGAACCCAACCCGCTGAACGCCTATTCGGTCAATTCGGTGACCGGCACGCGGGCCGATGACGGGTCGACCAANGTGCACCTGGGCGGCTGCGACGACGGGCGCGCCAATTGCCTGCCGATCATGGAGGGCTGGAATTACGCCGTGCGCATGTACCGCCCGTCGCCCGAGATCCTCGACGGCAACTGGACCTTCCCCACGGCCCAGCCAATGCCGTGATCGCCTGCGGGCGTGGCGGTTTCAGAAGTGGAACGCCACGCCCAGCACCGGGCCCGACTGGCTGACATCGTAGACGAAATCGCCATCTGTCCGGTCGACGGTCAGGTGGCGCCAGCCCAGCGTGCCGGTGATCCGGTCGGAAAAGCCATAGGCCAGGCCCGCGAAGACATCCGTCGTCAGGTCCGACCCCACGCCGAAGCCGCCCAGGTAGGCCCAGCCGGTCAGCTCGACCGCGTCGGTCAGGGCATAGCGCCCGCGCAGCCCGATCATCGGGTCGACCCAACGGCCCGTACCGTCCGTCACCCGTCCCGGCAGGGTGCCCGGTGCCAGGGTCAGCCGGTTGTCCACGTCCCAGTAGCGCAGCCCGGCGCTGGCCCACAGCTCGCCTTCCGGAGCGGCGCTGACCTGGTAATCGGCGGTCAGGGTGGCCATGAAGGTTTCGGTCCGCACCTCGGTCGCGCCATACAAGGGCCCCGGCGTTTCGCCCTCGGTCGTGGTGCGGATGTATTGCAGATCGGCCGAGATCGCGAAGCGGCCCAGCCGGGCCTGGCCCACCACCATGACCGAGGCCTCCAGGTCTTCCAGGATGTCGCCGAAGGACAGGTCGATGTCGGCCGGCGGCACGCCGGGCAACACGCCGACGGTGCCCGACTGGCCGGCGGCCCACAGGTAGGGGGCGACGGAAAAGGACCACTCCTGCGCCGAGGCGCCCAGAGGGCCAAGGGCGGCGAGTGCCGAAATCAGGATCAGGGGGCGATGCATCGAAGTCCTCCGCTCGGGCAACGTCACGCAGTGATTGCGCGTGTACCACGGCCTGTCATTGATCTGCGTCAGTCTGATGCGGCGGAGGGGGGCTGTCCGGGCTTTGGGGCTGTTGAAAATGCGAAACGCCCGCCGGATCGGCGGGCGTACAAAACGGACAAAAGACCGTTTCAGCCGTTCTGCACTTTGTACAAAACGGCCAAAAGTGCTTAGCGGCGCAGGCCGAGGCGCTGGATCAGCGAGGCGTAGCGCGCTTCGTCCTTGGCCTTGAGGTAGTCCAGCAGCTTACGGCGCTGAGCAACCATCTTCAGCAGGCCGCGGCGGCCGTGGTTGTCTTTCTTGTGCGTCTTGAAGTGCTCGGTCAGGGTCGAGATACGCGAGCTGAGGATGGCAACCTGCACCTCGGGCGAACCGGTGTCGCCTTCCTTGGTGGCATAGTCCTTCATCAGCTGGGCCTTGACTTCGGGCGTGATCGACATCGGGGTCTCCTTTCGAAAACAAAGGGTTATGGCTCAGGCCGGGATGTCGTCCAGCTCAGGCCCATGGAGGTATCCGCCCGAAATCATCGCTGATTCCGGACCGGATGCGGGCTGGTACACGCAAAAGCGGGTCCATGCAAAGAAAAACTGGGGAAAACAGGGGGTTTTGGGGGCGAGTCACGCGGCGTTCGCGTATCCCGCCCCCGGTTGGATCGGTCGGATCAGGCCGCCAGCCCCAGGGCTTCCAGCTCGGCCGCGCTCATCAGGACGATGTCGTCCGCGGTCAGATCTGTCGCGCCATGAACCTGGGCCACCTCGACGCCGTCGATCATCACGTGGGTCAGCTCGGGGTCGGTGTCATCGGCTTCCAGGGTGACCGTGGGATCGGGGTTCGCCATGTCGTCCAGGACCACGATCACGCTGTCTTCGCCTTGCGAGAAGTCCATGATTTCAATGGATGAATCCCCGGAATCAACCCCAGAGCTGTCCCCGGAATCGCCCGAATCGTCCGCGTCGTCCAAGGCCACCACGTAGAAGCTGTCGGCCCCTTCGCCGCCGGTCATCACGTCGCCCGCATCGCCCAGCAGCACGTCGTCGCCGTCGCCGCCATTGACGAAATCGAATGCGTCGCTGCCCGCGTCCGACAGGCCCGAGACCACGTCGTCGCCCGCACCGCCCATCAGCGTGTCCGAGCCGGCCCCGCCCATGACCACGTCATTGCCAAGCCCGCCGCTGACGCTGTCGTCACCCGCGCCACCCGTCAGCGTGTCATTGCCGGCAGAGCCTTCAAGCGTGTCATCGCCGTCGCCCCCGTCCAGGCTGTCATCGCCGTTGTGGCCATAAAGCGTGTCGTCACCCGCATCGCCCGACAGCACGTCGTCGCCGTCATCCCCGTGCAGGATGTCGTCGCCCGCGTCGCCTTGCAGCGTGTCATCGCCCTCGCCGCCGTCGATCCAGTCGCCGCCCATGCCGCCGACGATGATGTCGTCTCCGCCATAGCCGTTGATCTGGTCGTCCTCGTCGGTGCCGGTGATGACCTCGTCCTCGTCGTCGCCTGCCAGGATCGACGCCTGGCTGTCATAGCTGTAGTCATAGAGATCGTCGTCGATGTCATAATCGTCGTCGTCTTCATCGTCGAACGAGTCGTCATCGTCGTCATCGAGGTCGTCATCGATGTCGTCGAAATCGTCATCGGACGTGGCCGCCACGACGTTGACGTCGGTGTCCGCATCCGTGCCCGAGCCTTCGGACAGCGCTGCGTCGTCGTCTAAGTTCTCTTCGGTCATCAAATCTCCGCCCAGGGCAAAAGCCCCGACGGCCATGATTCCGAACAGGCCGGCTAGCATAAGCATCCCGCCACTCCACTCACATGATGGTCCCCACCGCTGGCCATAGGGCCACAATCGCCGCGTCCGGTCAAAAGCGAACGCGTTCAATGGTTAACGCCAAGGGGCCGGGGAGCGGCGTGTCAGTTGCCGGAAAAATCCCAGATTACAGGGGCTTGGGCATAGGCGATGTAGAGCGGGTGGCGGGGGTGGCCGTCCTTGGTCAGGCCCAGGTGGTGGATCTCGTGGCCGCTGGCGCGCAGCAGGGCGGCCACCTGGGCGCCCCTGTCCAGGTGCGCGCCATGGGCGCCCCATCCGGCGATGACCGTGTCGGCCCAGGCCAGCCCCTCGGCGATGGCCGCGTCATTGTCCGGGCCGGTGGGGAAGGGGGCCTTGCGCAGGGCCTTGGGGTCGGTTTCGCGCCAGGCGAAGATGTTGGTGACCCGGAACGCGCCGAACCCCAGGGCGCGGGCCCGGCGTTCGCAGCGCTCGACCGTGGGGTCGTTCTGGACCTCGGTGGCCTTCGAGGGGTTCAGCATGATGTAAAGCAGTCGACCCGCGCCGGTGTCCCAGGTCCGGGTCAGGCTGTAGCGGTAGCCGTCGCAAGGTGAATAGACGGCCGTCGACGGGGCGCCGTCCTTGACATGGGACCGGGTGACGAGATCGGGCCGGCCCGGTTCCGTGTCCCCACCCTTGCTCGCGTCCCCACCCTTGCTCGCGTCCGTGTCCCTATCCCTGACCACGCCGCGCCCGTCAGCCCAGGTTGAACACGCGCGAGGGGTGCAATTGCCCGGCCTTGTAGGTGCCCACGGCCACGGCCCGGCCCTCGAAGCTGGCCCAGGCCTCGTCGCCGTATTCCACGTCAGAGGCCAGCACCATGCCCGGGTTGCCGTTGCGCAGGCGGGCCGCGCCTTCGGCGGTGCATTTCAGTTCCGGCAGATCGGCCAGGCCTTCCTCGATCGGGCGCAGATAGGTGTCCAGTTCCGGGGACTTGGCGAGCTCTTCGATGGTCTCCATCGAGATTCCGTCGGCCGCGTCGAAGGGCCCCGACCAGATCCGGCGCAGGGTGGTGACATGGCCGTGGCAGCCCAGGGCCTCGCCCAGGTCGCGGGCGATGGCGCGCACGTAGCCGCCCTTGCCGCAGGTCATTTCCAGCATCACGTGGTCCGGGTCGGGCCGGTCGACCAGCAGCAGTTCCTCGACCCAGAGGGGGCGGGCGGCCAGTTCGATGTCCTCGCCGTCGCGGGCCAGCTTGTAGGCCCGTTCGCCGTCGATCTTGACGGCCGAGAACTTGGGCGGCACCTGCATGATCTCGCCGATGAAGGGACCGAGCGCGGCCTTGATGTCGTCGTCCGACGGGCGCGCGGCGCTTTCGGCGATGATCTCGCCCTCGGCATCGTCGGTGTTGGTGGCCTGGCCCAGGCGGATGGTGAAGGTGTAGGCCTTGAGCGCATCGGTGATGAAGGGCACGGTCTTGGTGGCCTCGCCGAGGGCCACGGCCAGGACGCCGGTGGCCTCGGGGTCCAGCGTGCCGGCATGGCCCGCCTTCTTGGCGCCGAAGGCCCAGCGGACCTTGTTTACAACCGCGGTCGAGGTCGGGCCCGCGGGCTTGTCCACCACGAGCCAGCCGGAAATGTCGCGTCCCTTGCGTGCCATGAAATGTCCCGATGTCTGCTGAGAGGCCGCGCTATAGCGCCAAGGCCCGGTCCGGGTCAAGCGGGGGCGGGCCTGACCATGCGGCTTGGTTGACGGGCGGGCGTCAGGAACCGGAGTGTTCGACCACGCCGACGATGGGGCCCATGTTGAAGCCGGGATCGTTGCGGCCGATGTCGGGGGCATAGAGCCGCGAGACATTGCCGTCGAAATACAGGGCGTTGGGCAGGCTCAGCTCGTCCCGGAACAGCCGGCCGAATTCGTGGAAGGTCACGGCGTTGCGCGAAATGGCAAAGATGGCGCGGGTGCCATCGGCCGAGGTGCCGACCCCGTTGCGCACGTAGCGCGAGGTGCTGTCGGCCAGGAAGCGGGGGTGCAGCTTGCCGTCGATGACCAGCATCGGGCCGGACTGGGTGGCAAAGCGGCAGGTCGGGTTCTGGTCGATGAAGGCCAGGGTCTCGATCACGTCGGCCCGGCCGTCGCGGATGCAGAAGACGCCGTTGGGCAGCAGGCCGAAATTGCCGGGCCCGGCATTGGGGATGACGCGCATGACCTCCTGGCCGTCCTCGACGTAGTGGCCCACGGGCGCACGGTCGTCGTGGTACATGCCGGCGTTCATCGCAAAGCTCAGCCGGTGATCGGGGCGCAGGGCGGCCTCGATGGAGCTGAACTGGCCGAAGGGGGTACCGTCGGGCCGGTAGAGAAACAGGCGCAGGTCCTCGGTCGCGGCGTCGATCTCGCAGATCGTGTAGCGGTTGCCGTCATGCATGAGATCGCGGCAGGCGCCCGCGGAGACCGGGCCGGCGCCGAACCCCAGCGCCAGCAAGAGGGCGGCGAGGCGTTTCAATCGTCGAGATCGCGGCGCACCGCGTCCTGGTTGAACATGCGGCGGGTTTCATCCATGCGGTCGAAGGTTTCGTCGATCTGGAACCGCAGGTCGGGGGTGTATTTCAGCCCGCATTTCTTGCCCACGGCCCGGCGCAGTTCGCTTTTGTTGCGGGCCAGCAGAGCGATGACGTCTTCCTGGCCACGCCCGCCCAGGGGCAGCACGTAGGCGGTGGCGATCTTGAGGTCGGGCGATGTGCGGACCTCGCCCACGGTGATCGACAGGCGGTTCAGGTCGGGGTCGTGCACGTCTCCGCGGGCCAGCACCTCGGAGAGGGTGCGGCGGATCAATTCCCCGACGCGCAGCTGGCGCTGCGAGGGTCCGGGACCATCATGAAACTTGTTCTTGGCCATGAGGCACATTTAGGCGGTTGTTGGGGCTTTGCCAAGCGGCGGGCGAGGGGCTAGGGAGGGGGATGCCGCGTCAGGAGAGTAGAGACATGCAGGAATTGCCGGGAATCGTGATCACCGGGGTGTCGGGCCGGATGGGTCGGATGCTGGTGCAGGTTGTGGCCGACAGCGACAAGGCCCGGTTGGTTGGCGCGGTGGAACGGCCGGGTCATGCGTGGATCGGTCAGGATATCGGAACGGCGATGGGCGGGGCGGCCCTGGGGGTGGCGGTGTCGGACGACCCGCTGGAGGCATTTGCCAAGGCCCAGGCGGTGATCGACTTTACCGCTCCCGCGGCCACGGTGGAATTCGCCGCCCTGGCAGCGCAGGCCCGGGCGGTGCACGTGATCGGCACCACGGGCATGACCGACGAACAGGTGGCCCTGCTGGAGCCGGCGGCGCGGCATGCGGTGATCGTGAAGGCCGGAAACATGAGCCTTGGGGTGAACCTGCTGACCCAGCTGACGCGCAAGGTTGCCGCGGCGCTGGACGAGGATTTCGACATCGAAGTGGTCGAGGCGCATCATGGGCAGAAGGTCGATGCGCCCTCTGGCACCGCGCTGATGCTGGGTGAGGCCGCGGCAGAGGGTCGGGGCGTGTCCCTGGGCGACGTGGCCGACCGGGCCCGCGACGGCATCACCGGCGCGCGCGAAGCCGGGCATATCGGGTTTGCCGTCGTCCGAGGTGGGGACATCGTAGGCGAACACGACGTCATATTTGCGGGGGCCGGCGAACGGCTGGTGTTACGTCACATGGCGACCGACCGGGCGATCTTTGCGCGTGGTGCGTTGAAGGCGGCTTTGTGGGGGCAGGATAAGGGGCCCGGCCTTTATGACATGATCGACGTGTTGGGATTGAACTGAGCAACCTCGGGGCAGAAAATTCTCCGAATTTTCGTGTGGTCCAGAAAATTCGCAGAATTTTCTCGGCCAACGGCGCCGTAGTTCGGGATGTGGGCCCGGATCAGAAATCGACCGCGATGCCCTTCTTCTCCCAATCGCCGTAGCGCACCGGTTCTGGCCCGTCGCGTCCGCCCAGTTCCTTGGGCATGGGCGCGGCTTCGGCCGCTGCCTTGCGGCGCGCTTCGGCTTCGGCCAGGGCGCGTTGGGCCGCCGGGGGCAGGTCGTCGCGTGCATCGGTGCTGTCGTTGCGATCGCTCATCATGGGTTCCTTCGCATCCTCTCCCCTGATATACGCGCCGTCCTGATCGGGGCAAGATGGCACGAGGCGGGGCAGGCACATGGCGGGGACCGGAACCGGAGCACGACGTGGCGCTGCCACCCTTCTGGGCGCGGTGCTGACCGACAGGCGGATGCTGTCCGACAGTCTTGGCCTGCTTGACAAGCTCGACCCGCCCGATCGCGCGCGTGCCCAACGACTGGCCACCGAGACCCTGCGGGCGCTGGACCGGGCCGACCGTATCCTCAACCGGTATCTCGATCGCCGCCCGCCGGTCTTCGTGCTGAACCTTCTGCGGCTTGGCACCGTTGAACTATGCACGGGCGGAGACGCCCACGGGGTGGTCAGCGACCTGGTGTCGATCACCGGCGCGCATCGCAAGCATGGCAAGATGAAGGGCCTTGTGAACGCGGTGCTGCGCAAGGTCGCAGCTGAAGGCCCCTCGGAGTGGGCCGGCCTGCGCGCGCCCCGCCTGCCGAAAGCCCTGCGCGCGCGGATCTCCCGGGCCTGGGGCAGCCCGGCCGTCACCGCGATGGAAGCCGTCCAGGCTTCTCGTCCGCCGCTGGACCTGACACCGCGCGACGACACCCAGGCCGAGGCCCTGGCGGCCGAGCTGGGGGCGACGCGCCTGCCCACCGGATCGCTGCGGCTGGCCGACCCGGGCCGGGTGACGGGTTTGCCGGGCTACGAGGCCGGGCAATGGTGGGTGCAGGATGCCGCGGCCGCCCTGCCGGCGCGGATCCTGGCCGTGACGCCGGGGGAAAAGGTTCTCGACATGTGTGCCGCGCCCGGGGGCAAGACGCTTCACCTGGCCGCCGCCAAGGCCCAGGTCACCGCCCTGGACCTGTCCGACACCCGGATGACCCGCCTGCGCGAGAACCTGTCCCGCACCGGCCTGGCGGCCGAAATCGAGATCGGCGACGCCCGGGCCCACCAGGGCCGCTACGACGCCATCCTGCTGGATGCGCCCTGTTCGGCCACCGGCACCATCCGCCGCCACCCCGACCTGCCGCATATCAAGCCGGTGTCCGAGCTTGAGGCCCTGGTGCCGCTTCAGGCCGAGATGCTGGACCATGCCTGGACCCTGCTGGCCCCGGGCGGGCGGCTGGTCTTCTGCACCTGTTCCCTGCTGCCCGAGGAAGGCGAGACCCAGATCGCCAATGCCCTGACCCGTCTGCCGGGGGCCGAGGTCGACCGGGAGGCGCTTGACCGGCCGGGCATCGAGCCCTCCTGGCGCTCGTCCGAAGGCGGGCTGCGGCTGCGGCCTGATTTCTGGGCGGAGACCGGCGGCATGGACGGGTTCTACATGGCCTGCCTGCGCAAACCATGACCGGACAGCCAACCGGACATGTCAGGATGCAATAAGCGGTGACTTGCCGGGGGACACGCGGTAGGATGGCAAAAAAGCGCTGCAAAGAGCGTCAGAAGGCAGAGCAGATGGCCAATCGTGATCCCCTCGACCGGTGGCGGACGCGCGTGCTGAACCGGCACGCGGCGCGGCGCAGTGCGCGCCAGAAGGCGGCCACCGGCTTTGTATCCCAGCCCGAACCCAAGACCATCGGATCCTTTGCGCGCGGCCGGCAATTGCTGGCCGGCAATATCATCCTGGCCGGTCATTTCGTCGAAGCCCCGGGCGAGGACCTGTGGGAGATCGAGGCCCCGGATCCGGCTTTCGATGCTGCGCGCCACGGGTTCGGCTGGCTCGACGACCTGGCGGCGGTGGGCGATGTCACCGCCCGGGCCCGGGCCCAGGACTGGCTGTGGGGCTGGATCGCGCGTTATGGCCAGGGGCAGGGGCCGGGCTGGACGCCGGATCTGACCGGCCGCCGGCTGATCCGCTGGATCTGCCACGCCATCTTCCTGCTGCGCGGGCGCGACACGGCGCAAAGCATGGCCTTTTACCGGCTGATGTCCGCCCAGACGTGGTATTTGGCCCGGCGCTGGAATGCCGCTGTTCCGGGGCTGCCCCGGTTCGAGGCGCTGACCGGGCTGATCTACGCGGGCTTCTCGCTGGAGGGCAAGGAGCACATGGCCGACCCGGCGATCACCGCCCTGGCCCGCGAATGCAACCTGCAGATCGACAGCGAAGGTGGCCTGCCCACGCGCAACCCCGAGGAATTGCTGGAGGTCTTCACCCTTCTGACCTGGGCCGCGGGCGCACTTGGCGAGGCCGAGCGCACGCCGCCCGATGCCCACCTGGACGCCATCGAGCGGATCGCCCCCACCTTGCGCACACTGCGCCATTCCGACGGCGGGCTGGCCCGGTTTCACGGCGGCGGGCGCGGGCCGGAAGGGCGGCTTGACCTTGCCCTGTCCACCTGCGCCCTGCGCAAGCGCCATGCCGACGGGCTGGCCATGGGCTATGCACGGCTGTCCTCGCGGCGGACCTCGGTCATCATCGACGCGGCCCCCCCGCCCGAGGGCGCGGCCTCGTTCAACGCCCATGCCTCGACCCTGGCGTTCGAGCTGACCTCGGGCCGGCGGCCGCTGATCGTCAATTGCGGGTCGGGCAAGGCCTTTGGCGCGGACTGGCGGCGGGCCGGGCGGGCGACCCCGTCCCATTCGGTGCTATGCCTCGATGGCTATTCCAGTGCCCGGCTGACGCCTCCGGCCCGGCGCACCGGACGCGAATCACTGATCGAGGGGCCCACCGAGGTTCCGGTCGAAATCCACGAAACCGCCGACGGGCTGCAGTTCCAGGGCGGCCACGACGGCTACAAGGCCAGCCACGGGCTGACTCATGCCCGCACGTTGGAACTGTCCGTCGACGGGCGCGGGCTGGCGGGCGAGGACATGCTGCTGGCGCTTGAGGATCCCGAAAAACGCCGGTTCGACAAGGTGATGGACGCGGTGCGGCTGGCCGGCATCGGCTATGACCTGCGGTTCCACCTGCATCCCGACGTCGACGCCGAAATCGACATGGGCGGGGCGGCGGTGTCGATGGCCCTGAAAAGCGGCGAGATCTGGATTTTCCGCCACGACGGCAAGCACGAACTGAAGCTGGAACCGTCCGTTTACCTTGAAACCGGGCGGTTGAAACCTCGGGCCACGAAACAGATTGTAATTTCCGGCCGGGCCATGGGATATGCCACGCGAATCCGCTGGTCGCTTGCCAAGGCCCAGGACACCGCCATCGCGGTGCGGGATCTGGCCATGGACGACCTGTTCGCTGCCGACTGATCCCCGAAGGGAGTTCACAATGAACGATCTCGCCCCCGTGCGCCGCGCGCTGCTTTCCGTATCCGACAAGACCGGACTGGTCGACCTGGGCCAGGCCCTGGCTGCCAAGGGGGTGGAACTGCTGTCGACCGGGGGCACGGCGAAAACCCTGCGCGAGGTCGGGCTGACCGTGAAGGACGTCTCCGAGGTCACCGGTTTCCCGGAAATGATGGACGGGCGGGTCAAGACCCTGCATCCGGCCGTGCATGGCGGCCTGCTGGCCCTGCGCGACAACGATGAACACGTGGCGGCCATGGAAGAACATGCCATCGCGCCGATCGACCTGCTGGTGGTCAACCTCTACCCGTTCGAGGCGACCGTCGCGGCAGCCGCCGATTACGAGACCTGCATCGAGAACATCGACATCGGTGGCCCGGCGATGATCCGCGCGGCGGCCAAGAACCACGCCTTCGTCAACGTGGTCGTCGATACCGAGGACTACGCCGCCCTGCTGGCCGAGATGGACGCGATGGAGGGCCAGACCAGCTATGCCTTCCGCCAGCGCCTGGCCCAGACGGCCTATGCCCGCACCGGGGCCTATGACGCGGCCGTGTCGACCTGGATGGCCGAGGCGCTCGACCAGCCCGCGCCGCGCCGCCGGGTGGTGGCCGGGACCCTGGCCCAGACCCTGCGCTACGGCGAGAACCCGCACCAGACGGCGGCCTTCTACCGGGATGGCTCGACCCGGCCCGGCGTGGCCACGGCCGTCCAGCACCAGGGCAAGGAACTGTCCTACAACAACATCAACGACACCGACGCGGCCTTTGAACTGGTGTCGGAATTCGGCGGAGACGCCCCGGCCTGCGCCATCATCAAGCACGCCAACCCCTGCGGCGTGGCCACCGGCGAGACCCTGAAGGACGCCTATGTGCGGGCCTTCGATTGCGACCGGACCTCGGCCTTCGGGGGGATCATCGCGCTGAACAAGCCGCTGGACGGGGCCACGGCGACAGAGATCTCGGGCATCTTCACCGAGGTCGTCATCGCGCCCGACGCGGACGAGGCGGCGCGCGCGGTCTTCGCGGCCAAGCCCAACCTGCGGCTGCTGACCACCGGCGGGCTGGCCGATCCGAAGGTCGCCGCGCGGATGATCAAGCAGGTGTCGGGCGGCTTCCTGCTGCAGGATCGCGACAGCGGCCATATCGAGGCCGAGAACCTGAAGGTGGTGACCAAGCGCCAGCCGACCGAGCAGGAAATCGCCGACATGCTGTTTGCCTGGAAGGTCGGCAAGCACGTGAAATCCAATGCCATCGTCTATGTCCAGAACGGCGCGACCGTGGGCATCGGCGCCGGCCAGATGAGCCGGGTCGACAGCGCCCGCATCGCCGCGCGCAAAAGCCAGGACATGGCCGAAGCGCTGGGGCTCGACAAACCGCTGACCGAAGGGTCGGTCGTGGCGTCGGATGCGTTCTTCCCGTTCCCCGACGGCCTGCTGACGGCGGCCGAGGCCGGGGCGACGGCGGTCATCCAGCCGGGCGGGTCGATGCGCGACGACAAGGTCATTGCCGCCGCCGACGAAGCCGGCCTGGCCATGGTCTTCACCGGCATCCGGCATTTCCGCCACTGATCGGGGCAGGGGGATGGCTCGACCGACCTTGGGGCCTGCCTGGCGGCGGCCCATCCTGCTGGCGGCGATCGCGGCCTTCCTGTGCGACCAGCTGACCAAGTGGATCGTGGTGCACCGGATGCGGGTGGACATCGCCGGGGAAATCCCGGTCTGGCCGCCCCTGGTCACCTTCCGCTACGGCGAGAACCGGGGCATCAACTTTGGCCTGTTCGACGGCTATTCCGAATGGATGCCGTGGATCCTGATCGGGCTGTCGGTGGTGATCTCGGCGGCGGTGTGGATCTGGGTGATGAAGCGCCATGCGGGCGCCTTCTGGATGCAGATCTCGGCCGGGTTTCTGGTGGGCGGGGCCATGGGCAACGGGCTGGACCGGCTGCTTTATGGCTATGTCCTGGACTTTCTCAACATGTCGTGTTGCGGCTTCGTGAACCCTTATGTCTTCAACATTGCCGACGTTTTCATCTTTGCCGGGGCCATCGGCCTGGCCCTGTTCGAGCCCCGTTCCGGCGGGAAGAAGCAGGGGAAGAAAGCGGGCAAAAAGGGCGCGTGACGTCGTCTTTCCGATCGGCTAGACAGGCCAAAGCACGGGAGTACTGGATGAATTCGCAGCGCAGTCTTCGCAGGGTTGGCGCCACAGGTGCCGGGACCGATCACGTTGCCGGACCCGCCGGGATATGTCTTGGTCGGACTGGCCGGGCCATCCTGGCGCTTGGCCTGGGTGTGACGCTGGCCGCCTGTTCGGGCGAAGGCGACCTGCGGCTGCTGAACACGCCGCGCAACGGGCCGGACGAATTCAAGATCCTGCCGGCCAAGCCCCTGTCCGAACCCGACAGCTATACCTTCCTGCCGGTGCCCACGCCGGGCGGGACCAACCGGACCGACCAGAATCCCAATGCCGACGCCGTGGCCGCCCTGGGTGGCAGCCCGGCAGCCCTGGCCGCCGCCGATGGCGTGCCCTCGCGCGATGGGGCCATCGTGACCTATTCCAGCCGCTACGGCGTGACCGCCGACATCCGGTCGGTGCTGGCCCAGTCGGATGCCGATTTCCGCAAGGGCCGCGGCCGGTTCACCGGGTTCCGCATCGTGCCGACGGACACCTACAAGGACATCTACGAACGCTACGCCCTGGACCCCTATGCCGAGGCCGAGCGGTTCCGCAAGGCAGGCTTCCCGACCCCGTCCTCGCCCCCGAGATCGGGCGAATAAGGCCAGCCGCGCGCGGTCCCTGGCCGGATGCGGGCAGGGGCCGGTCAAGCGCCCCGACACATCCAATGTGTCACATTCGCGACAGAGTGCTTGAAGCGGCCCTGCAAAGGCGTACCTTGGCGCATGTTCCGCCAGCACAGGAGCCTGCATGACCCGTTTTCTTTCCTTCATAACGATTGGCCTGGTAGCGCTGCCAGCCGCCCTGACGGCGCAGGACATATCCGACCAGGTCACGACCTTCACGCTTGAAAACGGCATGGAGGCCGTCGTCGTCGAGGATCACCGCGCTCCGGTGGTGCAGCACATGGTCTGGTACCGGGCCGGCTCGGCCGACGAAACGGCGGGGGTCTCGGGGGTTGCGCATTTCCTCGAACACCTTCTTTTCAAGGCGACCGACACCCTGGAGGCCGGAGAGCTGTCGGCCACGGTGGCGGCCAACGGGGGCACCGACAACGCCTTCACCAGCTATGATTACACGGCCTATTATCAGCAGGTGGCGGCCGACCGGCTGGGCCTGATGATGGAAATGGAAGCCGACCGGATGAAGAACATCCGGCTGACCGACACCGACATCCTGAACGAGCGCAACGTGATCCTGGAAGAGCGCAACATGCGCATCGAGAACAACCCGGGCGCCCTGTTCTCCGAGGACCTGTCGGCGGCGCAGTACCTCAACCACCACTACGGCATCCCGGTGATCGGCTGGAAGCACGAGATGGAACAGCTGGACATGGAGGCCGTGATGGCCTTCTACGAGCTGTATTATTCGCCCAACAACGCCATCCTTGTGGTCAGCGGCGACGTGGATCCCGACGAGGTCCGCGCCCTGGCCGAAGAGACCTATGGCAAGATCCCGGCCAACCCGAACCTGACCGAGCGCGCCCGCCCGCAAGAGCCTCCGCAACGGGCGGCCCGGCGGATGGTCTACGAAGACCCGCGCGTAGCCCGGCCGACCCTGCGCCGGTCCTACCTGGCGCCCGAGCGCAACCCCGGCGACCAGCGTACCGCGGCGGCCCTGGAACTGCTGTCCGAGGTGCTGGGCGGGGGACAGACGTCCTACCTGAACGAGCGCCTGCAATTCGAGGAAAAGAAGGTGGTCTACGCGGGCACCTATTATTCCGGCACCTCGCTGGACCCGACGACCTTCAACGTGATCGTCATGCCGGTGCCCGGGGTGTCGCTGGAAGAGGCCGAGGCCTCGCTGGATGCGGCGATGGCCGATTTCATGGCCGAAGGCGTCGATCCCGACCACTTGGACCGGATCAAGTCGCAGCTGCGCGCGGCCCAGATCTATGAACGCGATTCCGTCGACAGCATCGGCAACCGCTACGGGCGGGCACTGACCTCGGGGCTGACGGTCGAGGACATCCAGGCCTGGCCCGCGCTGTTGCAAGAGATCACGCCCGAAGAGGTCATGGCTGCCGCCGAGCTGGTGTTCAGTGCGGACCAATCGGTGACCGGCTGGTTGGTCCGGCCCGGTGGTGACGAAGCAGGCGACGAAGCAGAGGAGGTCACCCAATGATGATGCGTTTCGCACCCGCTGTCGCGTTTGTCCTGGGCCTGGTGACGGCGGTTCCCGCCCGGGCCGAGGTCGACATCCAGGAGGTGACAAGCCCATCGGGCATTACGGCCTGGCTGGTCGAGGATCACACGATCCCGTTCACGGCGCTGGAAATCCGGTTCCGCGGGGGCACCTCGCTGGATGCGCCGGGCAAGCGCGGGGCGATCTACCTGATGACCGGGCTGCTGGAAGAAGGGGCGGGCGATCTGGACGCCCGGGGTTTTGCCACTGCGCGCGAGGAACTGGCGGCCTCGTTCGGATACGATTCCAGTGATGACGACGTGTCGATATCGGCCAAGTTCCTGACCGAAAACCGGGATGAGGCCGTGGCGCTGCTGCGCAGCTCGCTGGTCGAGCCGCGCTTCGATCAGGATGCCGTGGACCGCGTGCGGGGTCAGGTGCTGTCGGGGCTGGCCTCGGACGAGAAGGATCCCGACGATATCGCGGGCAAGACCTTTGCCGCGCAGATCTTCGGGGAACATCCCTACGGGACGCCCGGCAAGGGGACCCTGGCCAGTGTCGAGGCGCTGACCCGCGATGACATCGTGGCCGCGCACGCGGCGGTCTTTGCCCGCGACCGGGTCTATGTGGGGGCCGTTGGCGACATCACGCCCGAAGAGCTGGGCGCGATCGTCGACGAATTGCTGGCCGACCTGCCGGAGACCGGGGCCGACATGCCGCCCCCGGCCGAGCTGCAGGTCGAGGGGGGCACCACGGTTGTGCCCTTCGAGACGCCGCAATCGGTGGCCCTGTTCGGCCAGCCGGGCATGGCCCGCGACGATCCCGATTTCTTTGCGGCCATGATCGCGACCCATATCCTTGGGGGCACCGGTGAAAGCCGCCTGATGCGGGAGGTCCGGGTCAAGCGCGGCCTGACCTACGGGGTCTATGCGTACCTCGGGCCCAAGGACCTGGCGTCGATCCTGGTGGGGCGCGTGGCCTCGGCCAACGACCGGATCGCCGAGGCGATCGACGTGATCGGCGACGAATGGGCGCTGATTGCGGCTGACGGCATCACGGCCGAGGAACTGGAGGCCGCCAAGACCTACCTGACGGGGGCCTATCCCCTGCGGTTCAAGGGGAACGGCCGGATTGCGGGGATCCTGGTGGGCATGCAGATGGAAGACCTGCCCATCGATTACATCGCCACCCGCAACGACAAGGTCGATGCCGTGACGCTGGAAGACGTGAACCGGGTTGCCGCTGACCTGTTCCAGCCGGAGAACCTGCACTTCGTCGTGGTCGGCATGCCGGACGGGCTGGACCCGGATACCAACTGAGCTGTCATCCCCCTTGAGGAGGGGGTGGCCGAGGGCAGGCGGGCGCGCGAAGCGCGCCCGCCTGCCCTCGGCCCGGGGCGCCGCCTTCGGCGGCGCAACCGCGCCCGAAGGGCGCGGTGCCTTCGGCAAGGGACATGTCTGGTGAGGGGCCGGGCGCTATTCGCCCCAGGGCACCCAGATCGTCTGGGTTTCGGTGGCGGCTTCCAGGAAGGTCCCGGCATCGGCGAGCCCCCAGTCCCGGCCCGCCCCGTGATTGACCCAGGTGCGCTTGAGATTACCCGCGGACAGACGTTCGATGTCCCCAGAGACCGCCGCGCTGGAAAAGCTCCAGACCGCGTCCATGTTCAGGTGCCGGGCCATCTCTGGGGCCAGCTCTTCATGGCGGCCCGTCAGGATGTTGACCACGCCTCCCGGCACGTCCGACGTGTCCAGCACCTGGTAGAAATCGGTGGCCGCCAGAGGCGCCCGTTCCGATGCCACCAGCACCACCCGGTTGCCCATGGCAATGGCCGGAGCCATGACCGACACCAGCCCCAGCAGGGGCGCCTCATCCGGGCAGAGCGCGCCGATCAGCCCCACGGGACGGCGCATTGCCAGGGCCGTCCCCCGGATCGGCACCGCCCGCGCGGCCCCGTCGTACTTGTCGGACCAGGCCGCGAAGGTGAACAGCCGGTCCACCGCCGCATCGACCTCGGCCGCGCCCCCGGTCCCGCCGGTCATCGCATCCAGCCGCCCGGCAAATTCCGCCGCCCGGGCCGACAGGTTCTCGGCCACGAAATACAACACCTGGGCCCGCAGATGCGCGCTGGCCCCGGCCCAGCCCGAGGCCGCCTGCGCCGCCTCGACCGCGTTGCGCAGATCCTTGCGGTTGGCCAGGCCCACGTGCCCCATCAATCCGCCATCGGCCCCGTGCACCGGGCGCGAATACCCGCCATCGGGCCGCGCCTGCTTGCCCCCGACATAAAGCTTTGCCGTCCGGTCGATCGGCCCCACCGGATCGCCCGGTTCCGCTCCAAGACCCGGCTCCACCCCAAGACCGGGCGCTGCCTTCTCGGGCGCGGGGTCCACGGGCCGGGTGTAGGCCATCAGCCCCTCGGGCCCGCCTTCGCGCCCGAACCCGCTTTCCCGCAGACCACCGAAGGGGGCTGCGGCGTCAAATAGGTTCGTCGCATTGACCCAGACCACACCCGCCGCCAGCTTTGGCGCCACGTCCAGGGCCAGGTTCACGTTCTCGGTCCAGACCGACGCAGCCAGCCCATAGCGCGTGTTGTTGGCCAGGGCCACGGCCTCGGCCGGGGTGCGGAAGGTGGTGGACACCAGGACTGGCCCGAAGATCTCCTCCTGCATCAGCGGATCGGCCGGTTCGAGCCCCGTAACCAGCGTGGGCGGAAGGAAACACCCGCCCTCCGGCACCGGCCCGCCCTGGAACACCTCGCCTGCCGTGCCCTCGATCATCTCGGTCACGCGGCCCACCTGGACGGGGTCCACCATGGCCCCGATGTCGATGACCTTGTCCAGCGGGTTGCCGATGCGCAACGTGCCCATCCGGTGTTTCAGCCGCCCAAGCACGTCCTCGGCGATGCCCTCCTGGATCAGCAGCCGCGAGCCCGCGCAACAGACCTGTCCCTGGTTGAACCAGATCGCATCGACCAGCCCTTCGATGGCACTGTCGATATCGGCATCGTCGAAGATGATGTAGGGCGACTTGCCCCCCAGCTCGAGGGTCAGGGCCTTGCCGGTCCCGGCCGTCGCCTCGCGGATCTGCCGGCCGACGGCGGTCGACCCGGTAAAGGCGATCTTGTCGACCTCGGCCCCCACGATCATCTCGCCCACCGCCCCATCGCCGGTGACGATGTTCACCACGCCCTTCGGCACCCCGGCCTGGCGGCAGATGTCGGCAAAGAGCAGGGCCGTCAGCGAGGTCCACTCGGCCGGTTTCAGCACCACCGTATTGCCCATGGCCAGGGCCGGGGCGACCTTCCACGACAGCATCAGCAGGGGGAAGTTCCAGGGCACGATCTGCCCGCAGACGCCAAGGGCCCGGCGGCCAGGCAGGACGTCACCCATCAGCTGGGCCTGTCCGGCATGGTAATAGAAATGCCGCTGCACCAGGGGCAGGTCGATGTCCCGGCTCTCCCGGATCGGCTTGCCATTGTCGAGCGTTTCCAGGACGGCGAACAGCCGGGCGTGTTTCTGCATCAGCCGGGCCAGGGCATAAAGCACGCGCGCCCGCCCGGGACCGCCAAGCCCTTCCCACCCCGGCTGGGCCGCCCGCGCGGCGGCCACGGCTGCGGCCACATCTGTATCAGAGGCCTGGGTGATCTCGGCCAGGACCTCTCCGGTGGCGGGGTTCCTGGTCTCGAAAACTGCGCCGGGGGTGGTAAATTCCCCGTCGATGAAACAACCGAACCGGCTGCCCTGGTCGACGATCCAGGCCAAGGCGTCGGCGGCACTTTCAGGGGCGGGGCCGTAATCCATGGTTTCGAAGATGTCCTTGACGTTCATGTGACCGCCTCGCATTCGGTCTTCTGGGCCATCCCGGCCGCCTTGGTCTTATGCCAGCGCATGGCGCCACCCGGCCGAGTACGCGCCGGTCACGTGGTGTTCCAGCTGCCGCTCGATGTCGCCCAGAAGGGACGAGGCACCAAAGCGGAACAGATCGTTCCTCAGCCAGCGGTCGCCCAGTTCCTCTTTCATCAAAGACTGGTAGACCAGGGCGTCCTTGGCCTTGGATATCCCGCCCGCGGGCTTGTAGCCCACCCGGTATCCCGTCCGGGCGTGATAGGCTCGGATCGCCCGCAGCATGACCAGTGAGACCGGCAGCGTCGCGTTGACGCCTTCCTTCCCGGTCGAGGTCTTGATGAAATCGGCCCCCGCCATCATGCAGACCAGCGACGCTTTTGCCACGTTGCGCAGGGTGCCCAGTTCGCCGGTGGCCAGGATCGCTTTGACATGGGCCGGTCCGCAGGCCTCGCGGAAGATCCGCATCTCGTCGTAAAGCGCCTGCCAATTGCCGGTCAGCACATGGCGGCGGGAGATCACGATATCGATTTCGGCGGCCCCGGCGGCGACGCTTTCGGTGATCTCCTCGACCCGCAGCCGGAAGGGCGACAGGCCGGCAGGAAAGCCGGTGCTGACCGCGGCCACGGGGATGCCAGAGCCCTCCAGGGCCTCGACGGCCGGGGCGATCATGTCATGGTAAACGCAGACAGCGCCGACCGTGATCGGGTCCATGCCCATGGCGGATAGCAGGTCGGCCCGTACCGGTTGTCGCGCCTTGGCGCACAACCGGCGCACGCGGCCCGGAGTGTCGTCACCGGCCAGGGTGGTCAGGTCGATGCACGTGATCGCGCGCAAAGCCCACGCCGCCTGAAACTCTTTCTTGACCGACCGCCGGCCCGAAAGACTCGCCGCGCGCCGTTCGATGGCCGAGGTATTGGCCTGTGCACTCCGCACCCAGTCCAGATCAAGCGCCATGCCCGGATTGCGGGGTTCATGGGAGGCTTCGGTCACCTGGGGCAATTGCGCGGTGGCGTGGGGGGCTTGAACGGTCATGGCTCCTCCGGTCAGGCGAATGCGCGTGGACGGTCGCACGAGGGCGCGCCCTTGGCAAGGTCGCGCTCAATTGCTCATCGTTTCGGTCTTTTGGCCAATGTCGGGCCGTGGGTATTTGGAAAGAGAAAGAAGCAGCACGTGCGCCCTGCTGCTTCTTTCTCTTTGAAAATACCCAATTTCCGGAGTTGGCCAGAGGGCGCGCCGCCAGGGTTAGGATGCTCCCCAGCCGCCACCGCCCGGTGTCGTCATTCCAAAGACCGCCCCGGCCGGCAGGTCGATTTCGTCATTGCCCTGCAAGTCCTGCCGCGTGCCGTCGGGCAATTCGGCCCAGTTCCGGCCCACCTGTCCGGGCGCTCCTCCGTCGCCGCCATAGGGCGGGACGATCCGGTGGGAACATAATGTGGTGACCGTGACCGGTTCGAGGAACCGCAGGCGGCGGAGGGATCCGTTGCCGCCCGTCCATTGACCTGTGCCGCCCGTGCCGGCGGCAATGCGGAACTCTTCCAGGCGGACCGGGAAACGGCGTTCCAGGATCTCGGGGTCGGTCATTCTTGTGTTGGTCATGTGGCTTTGGACCGCGTCGCATCCCGGAAATCCCGGACCCGCGCCGGTGCCTCCGGCGATGGTTTCGTAGTTCTGGAACGCGTCGTTGCCCCAGATGAAGTTGTTCATCGTGGCCTGGCTGCAGGCGATCACTCCCAGGGCCCCGTAAAGCGCGTTGCAGGCGGCCTGTGACACCTCGGTGTTGCCGGCAATCACCGCTGCCGGGTAGGCGGGGTTCAGGAAAGTGCCTTCCGGGGCTATGATCTTCAGGGGCTTCAGGCAGCCTTCGTTCAGCGGGATCGACTGGCCGACCAGCGTGCGGAAGACATAAAGCACGACCGCCCGGCAGACGGCGAAGGGGGCGTTGTAATTGCCTGCGTGCTGGGCAGAGGTGCCGGTAAAGTCGATGACCGCCTCGCGCGCGTCCCGGTCGACGGTGACCGAGACCTCGATCGTCTGGCCGATGTCCATGGGATAGCTGAACCGCCCCGAGGGCAGGTCCTTCAGCACCCGGCGCACGCTTTCCTCGGCATTGTCCTGCACGTGGCCCATGTAGGCGCGCACGGTGTCCAGCCCGTATTGCTCCACCACGTCCAGCAGCGCCTGGCGGCCGGTTTCGTTGGCCGCGACCTGGGCTTGCAGGTCGGCCAGGTTATGGGTGGGATTGCGCGCGGGGTAGCGCCCGGACGACAGGGTTTCGAGGGCCTGGTCGGTCAGGAAATCGCCCCGGGACACCAGCCGCACGTTGTCGATCAGCACGCCTTCCTCGTCGATATGGGTGCTGTCCGGCGGGCCCGAACCGGGGGTGCGGCCTCCGATATCGGCATGGTGCCCCCTCGAGCCCAGCCAGAACACCGGTTTGCCATCGGCGAAGACGGGCGTCACCACGGTGACATCGGGCAGGTGGGTGCCGCCGTTGAAGGGCGAATTCAGCATGAAGGCGTCGCCCTCGTGGATCGCGCCCGCGTTTTCGCGCATCACCGTCTTGATCGAATCCGACATCGACCCGAGGTGCACCGGCACGTGCGGCGCATTGGCCACCAGGTCCCCGTTTTCGTCGAAGATCGCGCAGGAGAAATCCAGCCGTTCCTTGATGTTGACCGACCAGGACGTATTGGCCAGCGTCGCGCCCATCTGGTCGGCCACGGACATGAAGAGGTTGCCCATGACCTCCAGCAGCACCGGGTCGGCCCGGGTTCCGGCGGCCAGGTCGCGGGGCTTGGCCTCGGTCCGGTCCAGGATCAGGTTGCCCATGTCGTCCAGCATCGCGGTCCAGCCGGGCTCGACCATGTTGGTGCCCGTCGGTTCGGTGATGATCGCGGGGCCGGGAATGCGGGCCTTTGCGGTCAGGGTGGTGCGGTCGTACAAAGGCGCGTCGGTCCAGCCGTCGGGCGTATGGACCGGGACCGAGGCAACGGCTGTGTCCGACGTGCCGAAGGCGGCGGCCGAGGGGGCCTCTCCGGTGTCGCCGATGGCCTCGGCGCTGAGCATTTCGAACAGGATAGCCCGGTCGGGCGAAACGAAGCCGAAGCGCTGCTTGTGGGCGGTTTCGAAATCGGCGCGCATCTGGTCGGGGTCGGTAAAGGGCACTTCCAGCGCCTGGTGAGACCCGTCGTAGCGCAGGTGCGCCCGTGTTTCGGCGCGCACGCGGGCGGCGCCCTGGGTTTCGACCTCGGCCAGGGCGTCGGCGCGGATGGCGGCCAGGGCCGTTTCGGCGGAGGCGATGTCGGACAGGGGCGCGTCGTGCTGCATCTCGCGCAGGGCGCGGATGTCGGCCAGGCCCATGCCATAGGCCGACAGAACCCCGGCGTGGGGATGGATGAAGACCTTGGTCATGCCAAGCGCGTCGGCCACAAGGCAGGCGTGCTGCCCGCCGGCTCCGCCGAAGCATTGCAGGGTGTAGCCCGTCACATCGTGGCCGCGCTGCACGCTGATCTTCTTGATGGCGTTGGCCATGTTGTCGACGGCAATGCGCAGGAAGCCCTCGGCCATGTCCTCGGGCGAGCGGGGGGCCTCTCCGGTTTCGGCCGAGACGGCGTCGGCGAGGGCCTGGAACCCGGCCCGGACGGCCTCGACATCCAGCGGTTCATCGCCGTTCGGGCCGAAGACGGCGGGGAAGTGGTCGGGGTTCAGCTTGCCCAGCATGACGTTGCAATCGGTCACCGTCAGGGGGCCGCCGCGCCGGTAGCAGGCCGGGCCGGGATCGGCGCCCGCGCTTTCGGGGCCGACCTGGAAGCGGCCTTCGGCAAAGCGGCAGATGGATCCGCCCCCGGCGGCCACGGTGTGGATGTCCATCATCGGCGCGCGCATCCGCACCCCGGCGACCTCGGTTTCGAACGACCGTTCGTAGGATCCGGCATAGTGGCTGACGTCGGTCGAGGTCCCGCCCATGTCGAAGCCGATCAGCTTGTGGTGCCCGGTGGCCCCGGCCGTGCGGACCATGCCGACGATGCCCCCGGCCGGGCCGGACAGGATCGCGTCCTTGCCCTGGAACAACCGCGCATCGGTCAGCCCGCCCGAAGACTGCATGAACAGCAGCCGGTCACAGGCCCGGCCCAGGTCCAGCGCATCGGCCACCTGGTCGACGTAGCGGCGCAGGATCGGCGAGAGGTAGGCATCGACGACCGTGGTATCGCCCCGGCCCACCAGCTTGGCCAGTTTCGACACCTCGTGGCTGGCCGAGACCTGGGTAAAGCCGATCTCGCGGGCGATCTCGGCCACGCGGGCCTCGTGGGCGGGGTTGAGATAGGCATGCAGGCCGGCAATGGCCACGGCGCGGATGCCGGCGTCATAGGCCGTTTGCAGGGCGGCGCGGGCGGAGTCCTCGTTCAGGGGCTCCAGCACGGTGCCGTCCGCATCCAGCCGTTCGTCCAGCTCGGCCACGTCTTCATAGAGCAGGTCGGGCCGGCGGATGTGCAGGGCAAACAGGTCGGGCCGGGTCTGGTAGCCGATGCGCAGCAGGTCCGAAAACCCCCTGGTGATCATCAGCAGCACCCGCGCGCCCTTGCGTTCCAGCAGGGCGTTGGTGGCCACGGTCGTGCCCATCTTGACGGCCGCGATGGCCTTGTCGGGGAAGGGACCCTCGACGTCCATGATCTCGCGGATGCCCTGCACGGCGGCATCGCGGTAGCGTTCGGGGTTTTCCGACAGCAGCTTGTGGGTCTGCAGGGTCCCGTCCGGGCGGCGGGCGACGATATCGGTAAAGGTGCCACCCCGGTCGATCCAGAATTCCCAGTCTCCGCTCATGTCCCGCCCCTTTGCTGCAATTGCACAAAGGACAGACCAAGGGGGCGTGGGGATGTCAATCGACCCGCGCCATCCGCCTTTCAGAATCGGGCGTGGGCGTGCTAGTGGTTGTGGAATGGGACAATATGACCGCAACATGGGCGATATGCGGCCGGTCATCCGGCAGCTTGATGATGCAGCGATCAACCGGATCGCGGCCGGAGAGGTCGTGGAACGGCCCGCCTCGGCCGTCAAGGAGCTGGTGGAAAACGCCATCGATGCCGGGGCCACCCGCGTCATGGTCGAGATCGCGGACGGGGGCAAGACCCTGATCCGCGTGACCGATGACGGCTGCGGCATCGCCGCCGAGGATCTGCCGCTGGCCCTGTCCCGCCATGCGACCTCGAAGATCGACGGGTCGGACCTGCTGAACATCCACACCTTCGGTTTCCGGGGCGAGGCGCTGCCCTCGTTGGGTGCGGTTGGTCGGCTGACGATCACCTCGCGGGCCGGTGACGAGGCGGCCGAGATCAGGGTGTCGGGCGGCAAGATGGGCGCGGTGAAGCCGGCGGCCCTGCGGCTGGGCACCGTGGTCGAGCTGCGCGACCTGTTCTACGCCACGCCCGCGCGGCTGAAGTTCCTGCGCTCGGACCGGTCGGAAATGCAGGCGGTGTCCGATTGCATCAAGCGCCTGGCCATGGCCGAGCCGTCGGTGGGCTTTACCCTGCGCGATGTGTCGGGCGACGGATCGGGGCGGGTGACCTTCCGGGCCGACCCGGAAAGCGGCGATCTGTTCGATGCCCTGCACGGGCGGCTGGCACAGGTGCTGGGCCGTGAGTTTGCCGAAAACGCCCTGCGCATCGACGCCACGCGCGAGGGGCTGCGGCTGTTCGGCTACGCGGCCCTGCCGACCTATTCGCGCGGCGCGGCGGTCGCCCAGTTCCTGTTCGTCAACGGCCGGCCGGTGCGCGACAAGCTGCTGACCGGGGCGCTGCGCGGGGCCTACAGCGACTTCCTCAGCCGAGACCGTCATCCGGCGGCGGCCCTGTTCATCGACTGCGATCCGCACCTGGTGGACGTGAACGTGCACCCCGCGAAATCCGAGGTCCGCTTTCGCGATCCCGGCCTGGCCCGGGGGCTGATCGTGTCGGCCCTGCGCCATGGGCTGGCCGAGGCGGGGCACCGGGCCTCGACCACGGTGGCCGGGGCGACGCTGGGGGCGATGCGCCCGGAACAGCCCACGGCATCCGGCGCGCCCCGGGTCTACCAGATGGACCGGCCGTCGCAGGGCGCCTTGCGGTCGGCCTATGCCGCGCAGGCGCCTCAGCCGGTGTTCGAGGAAACCGCCGCCGCGTTCAGCGCGCGGGTGGATGCCCCATTCCCGGCCCCCCTGACGGTCGACCCCGAGGACGCGCCCGCCCAGGACACGCCCGAGCCGCGCCATGATGCCCGGCCACTGGGGACCGCGCGGGGGCAGGTGCACGAAAACTACATCATCGCCCAGACTGCCGACGGCATGGTCATCGTCGACCAGCACGCGGCGCACGAACGGCTGGTCTATGAACGGCTCAAGCGCCAGACCGCCGAAAAGGGCATCGCTGCCCAGGCCTTGCTGATCCCAGAGATCGTCGAGCTGTCGGACGCCGATTGCGCCCGCCTGCTGGATCATGCCGAGGCGCTGCACGACCTGGGCCTGTCGGTGGAACCCTTCGGGGGCGGGGCCGTGGCGGTGCGCGAAACGCCGGCCATCCTGGGCACGGTCAATGCCGACAGCCTTCTGCGCGACGTGCTGGACGAGCTGGCCGACCTGGGCGAGACCCATGCCGTCAAGGACCGCATCGACGCCATCCTCAGCCGCATGGCCTGCCATGGCTCGGTCCGGTCGGGCCGGCGGATGCAGGCCGACGAGATGAACGCCCTGCTGCGCGAGATGGAGGCCACGCCGCATTCCGGCCAGTGCAACCACGGGCGGCCCACCTACGTGGAACTGAAACTGGCCGATATCGAACGGCTGTTCGGGCGCACATGATCGACATTGCCGGCCAGACACTGGCCCTGGACGACCCGCGCCTGTGGGTGAGCGCCGGCCTGGCCGCGCTGGTCCTGCTGCTGGTGCTGATGATGGCCCTGGCCATCCGGGCCTCGGCGCGGGCGGCACGGGCGGCGGAACCCATGGCCGCCCAGATGGCCTGGATGGGCCAGGCCGTGCAGCAGATGGCCCAGGGCCAGGACCAGCTGCGCGGCGGGCTGCAGCAGGTATCGGACACCCAGGCGACGGCCCAGCTGCAGGTCATCCAGACGGTCGAGGCCCGGCTGGCCACCGTCCAGCAGCAGATGGCCGACCGGCTGGCGGAAAACGTGCTGAAATCGCAGGTGGCCCTGGCCGAGATGCAAGAGCGCATGACCGACACGCTGCATGGCCAGTCCAAGGCCACGGCGACCTCGCTGACCCAGTTGCAGGAACGGCTGAAGGTGATCGACAAGGCGCAGGACAATATCACGCGCCTGTCGGGTGACGTGTTGTCGCTGCAGGACATCCTGTCGAACAAGCAGACCCGGGGCGCCTTCGGAGAGATCCAGCTGCACGACATCGTGGCCAGCGCCCTGCCGCGCGACAGCTACGTGATGCAGGCGACCTTGCCCAACGGCCGGCGGGCCGATTGCCTGATCCGCCTGCCCAACCCGCCCGGGCCCATCGTCATCGACAGCAAGTTCCCGCTGGAGGCCTACGAGGCCCTGCGCCGGGCCGAGACCCAGGCCGACCAGGCCCGCGCGGCGCAGGCGATGCGCCAGGCCCTGCGCGTGCACATCAAGGCCATCGCCGAGCGCTACATCCTGGACGGCCGGACCGCCGACGGGGCGCTGATGTTCCTGCCCTCCGAGGCGGTCTATGCCGAGCTGCATGGCAATTTCCCCGACATCGTGCGCGAAAGTTTCGAGGCCCGGGTCTGGATCGTGTCGCCCACCACCTGCATGGCCACGCTGAACACCATGCGGGCGATCCTGAAGGACGCGCGGATGCGCGAACAGGCAGGCGCAATCCGGGCCGAGCTTGGCCACCTGCACCGCGACGTGGTCCGTCTGGGCGAGCGCGTGGCCAACCTGGACCGTCATTTCACCCAGGCGGCCAAGGACGTGGCCGAAATCCGGGTCTCGGCCGAAAAGGCCGGCCGGCGGGCGGAACGGCTGGACCGGTTCGATTTCGATGGCTCGGCCGAAAACCGGCCGGCGGTCGAAAGGATGCCCGGCGCAAAGAGCTGAGAGATGCTTCCCTCGGGGCCGGTTATCGGCCTATGACAGGCGGGCCCGGCGCGTGCCGGGGGCTGGTCGGGCCTCGGGCGCGGGGTGGACCAGGCAGGGTGAAACCGGGGCGGACCGACATGGCGGCCAGTGAGGCACAATCCGAAACGCGGCGCCTGCTGATCGAGGCCGAGATCGCCTCGGAACGGCTGGTGTCGATCCTGCGCATGGCGGTGGCCCTGGGGCTCTTGCTGTTCTTCGCCCTGACCGTGGGGCCGTTTTCCGACCTGGCCGACCCGATGCAGCGCCGACAGTGGGTCTTTGCCGAGGCGACGATGGGTGCCTATTTCGTCGTCGGGCTGGTGGTTTGGGTGCTGGGGCAATTCGGGCTGGTGCGGCGCTGGATGATCTGGGTGACGGTGACCACGGATTGCGTGTTTCTGCTGCTGAACATCTGGCTGTCGCTGGCGAACACGGGGCTCTCTGGGCAGGATGTCTTCGTGCTGCCTCCGGTCTGGTTGGTGCCCATGGCGCTGGCCTTCGGCATGTTGCGGGTGGATCCGGCGGTGCAGGTCTATATCGCGGTGGTTCTGGTCGTCGGGCTGGGCGCGATGCTGGACCTGGGCCAGCCGCCCGGCCCGGCGTTCACGGGCGGGGCGGGCGGGGTCGCGTTCTTCCTGTCCACGCCGCCCAACATGATGCGGCTGATCATGATCGCGCTGGCCGGGGCCGTGCTGGCGGTGGCCGCCTTTCGCACCCGGGCCTTGCTGCGGACCTCGATCGGCGAGGCGCGCCGGCGGGCGAACCTGACCCGCTACCTGCCGGCGCAGATCTCGGCCGAGCTGGCCGAGGGCCGGGTGACCGACCTGCGCCGGGGCCGGCGCGAGCAGATGGCAATCCTGTTCGTCGATATCCGCGATTTCACGGCGATGTCCGAAGGCATGACCCCGGAAGAGGTGTCGGAATTCGTGTCCGATTTCCGCGCCCGGCTGAGCCGGACGGTGCAAGCCTGCGGAAGAATGATCGACAAGTTCATGGGCGACGCGGCGATGATCGTCTTTCCAGCCGGCCCGGACGGGGGTCACGCGGCCTGTTGCGCGCTGCGCTGCGCCGGGCAGATCCGGGATGACATGGCGGGCTGGTCCTCGGCCCGGGGGCAATGCTTGCGCGTGGGTGTCGGGGGGCATTGGGGCGAGGTGTTCAGCGGCGTCGTGGGCGACGATGACCGGCTGGAATATTCGGTCTTCGGCGACACGGTGAACGTGGCGGCCCGGCTGGAGGCCATGACCAAGGAGTTGGGGGTTCCCGTGGCGGTGTCTCGGGACCTGCTGGACCGGGCGGGGCCCGGCGCTCCGGGATTGTGGCGGTTGCTGGGGCGGATGCAGATCCGGGGGCGCGACGAGGAGGTGGACGTCATGGCGGTAGACGTGGAGGGGTGAGTCGCGCGGTGGTCGGTGTCGCGTCATTTGGAAGGCGTGGTGGGGGCTCTGCCCCCGTCCTTCTGCGAAGGACTCCCCCGGGGTATTTTTGAAGAGAAAGAAGCAGGGGAGGCAGGCCCGGTGGGGGACCTGTCAGATCCGCAGGAAGGGTTGGGCAAGGCGGGGCAGCAGCGAGTTGAAGCGGAGCGGGGCGTCGGTGACGGCCAGGCAGATGCAATCCTCGGAGATGTCGGCCACGGGTGTATGGTGCAGCTCTTCGTCGGCGATTTCCACGTCACCGCGGGCGAAGCGGTCGTCGTCGTCCGAGAAGGCGCCTTGCAGGACCATGGTCATCTCCATGCCCCGGTGCCCGTGGTCAGGCATGGCCGCGCCGGCGGGGATGTAGAGCAGCCGGGCGGTGGCGCCGGGGGCGGTTTTCAGGATCGCCTGCTTGACGCCCATGCCGACGGCGCGCCAGCGGATCTTGTCCACGTCGCCGTTGACGTAATCCTGCAGGGGCGCGGGCAGCACGCCGGGACGGCGGCGGGGACGGGCGGGCTGGGCGGGGCCGGCGGCGATGCGGGCCATGGTCGCCTGCAGGCTGTCGGGGGCCAGGGCCGCCGTGTCGGTCGGCGCCTCGTCAAGCAATGCGCCGCCGATGGCGTCGAAACTGGCCAGCCGCGCGCGGCATTCGTCGCACAGCGAGACATGGCTGGCGACCATCAGGCTGAAGGCTTCGTTCAGCGATCCGGCCGAGTAGGCCATAAGGATCTCGTCCGTCAGATGATGTCTGATCTCGTTGCTCATCGCTATCACTTCACACCGTGTTCATCGCGTGGCGCAAACGATCCAGCGCCAGGCGTATCCTCGATTTGATCGTGCCAAGGGGCAGACCGGTTGCTGTGGCGATCTCTCGGTGGCTCATGTCGCGGAAATAGGCCCGTTCGATGAGGTCGCGTTGGGCCTGGGGGAGGTCTCCCATGGCGCGGCGCAAGTGATCGCAGTCTTGTTGCAGGCCCAGGGCGTCTTCCTGGTCGGGTTCGGCTTCGGGGCCCCAGGGCAGGTCTTCGGGTTCGGGCCGGCGCTGGCGGCGCAGCATGTCGATGCGCCGGTTGCGGGCGACCGTGAAAATCCAGGTCGCGACCGAGGCCCGGGTCGGGTCGAACAGGTGCGCCTTGTGCCAGATCGTGGCCATGACGTCCTGGGTGCATTCCTCGGCCAGGGTGGCATCGGCCCCGGATTTCATTAGGAACGCCTTCACACGAGGGGCGAAATGCTGGAACAGCTCGGCAAAGGCGTCCTGGTCCCGGGCCTCGCGGATCCGGGAGACATGTCCGGTCCAGGGCAGCCTGTCGGGGGGTAGGTCAGTCATCTTATGTCGATCGGGTCGTGTCACGAGGCCGGTTTGCACCAATGCCTCATGGCTTACGCGTTCGGAACGGGACGGATCAACCTGCATTTCCATATTGTTGTCTACGCGGGGCAGATGCAGGCGGATCACCTTGTGGCAAAAGTTTTTTCTTTTTCATCCGAATTTAGGCCCCGCGCGTATCTGATGGAAAGACCTGGACCGGAGACCATCATGCCATTCGAACAACGCAGCGCCCTTCCCCGCAAGATAGCGGTGATCGGCGGTGGAATATCCGGTCTGGGGGCCGCGCACATGTTGTCCGACACCCACCTGGTCACCCTGTTCGAAGCCGCTCCGCAGCTAGGCGGGCATGCGCGGACCGTGGTTGCGGGCAAGCGGGGCGATCAGCCGGTGGACATGGGGTTCATCGTCTTCAACAAGGTCAATTACCCGCGCCTGACGGACCTGTTCGACCGGTTGGACGTGCCGGTGGCGAAAAGCGACATGAGCTTTGGTGTCTCGATCGGCGGCGGGGCCATGGAATATGCGCTGTCGGGGCTGGATGCCTTGTTCGCGCAGCGCCGGCATGCGGTGTCTCCGGCATTCCTGCGCATGGTGCGCGACATCTTCCGGTTCAACGCACAGGCCGAGGCGGCCGTCACCGGGCCGGACATGACGGTGGGGGAGTTGCTGGATGCGCTGGGGATGGGGCCGTGGTTCCGAGAGTATTACCTGCTGCCATTCTCGGGCGCGATCTGGTCGACGCCCAAGCACCGGATCCTTGATTTCCCGGCCTATGCGATGGTCAATTTCTTCCGCAACCACAACCTGTTGAGCCATTCTGGCCAGCATCAATGGTACACCGTGCGGGGCGGGTCGGTGGAATACGTGCGCCGGCTGGAAGGATCGTTGCGTCGGCGCGGGGTCGAGATCCGGACCGGCTGCCCGATCAAGGCGGTGCGGCGCGACGGGCTGGGGGCTCGGGTGACGCCGGTCGGCGGGCTGGGCGAGCAGTTCGACGAGGTGGTCTTTGCCACCCATTCCGACGACAGCCTGCGGCTGTTGTCCGACGCGCGGCCCCATGAACGCCAGGCCCTGTCGCAGATCCGCTACCAGCCCAACGAGGTCGTGCTGCATGCCGATCCGTCGCTGATGCCCAGGCGCCGCAAGGTGTGGTCCAGCTGGGTCTATACCGAGGACGGCACCGCGCCCTCGGACGTGATCGACCTGACCTACTGGATGAACTCCCTGCAGCCGATCCCCCAGGACGACCCGCTGTTCGTGACGCTCAATTCCCGCCGGCCGATCCGCGAGGACCTGATCCACGACCAGCAGACCATGCGCCACCCGGTCTACGACGCCGGGGCCTTGGCCGCGCAAGAGGACATCCGGTCCTGGAACGGTGAGGCCAACACATGGTTCTGCGGGGCCTGGATGAAGAACGGCTTTCACGAGGATGGCCTGGCCAGTGCGGCAGACGTGGCCGAGGCGATGGCCGCGCGGGCGATCCTGCCGGTGGCGGCCGAATGACCGCGACCGTCGATCATATCGAGGGCCAGACCTTCCATGGCCGCAAGGGCGCGATCCGCAATGCCTTCCGCTATGGCGTGGATTACCTGCTGCTCGATGCGGAACGGGAGGTGACCGGGCCGGCGGCGTTCTCGCGCAACCGGGGCAACGTGTTTTCGGTGCAGGACCGTGACCATGGCGGGGCTCCGGGGCAGGGCCGGGGGGCAGCCTGGGTCCGCGAGGTATTGGGCGCCCATCAACTGCTCCAGCCGGCGCGGATCAGCCTGCTGACCCAGCCGCGCGTCTTGGGCTACGTGTTCAACCCGGTGAGCTTCTGGCTGTGCCATGATGCCGACGAGGCCCTGGTGGCGGTGATTGCCGAGGTGACCAACACCTTCGGCGAGCGTCACAGCTACCTGTGCCACAAGCCCGATTGCGGTCCGATCGGGCCGTCCGACCGGTTGCAGGCGACCAAGATCTTCTATGTCAGCCCGTTCCAGCCGATCGAGGGGGGCTATGTCTTTCGGTTCGACATCCGGCCGGACCGGTTGGGGATCTGGATCGACTACAGCCAGGGCGAGGGCGGGCTGATCGCCACGCTCACCGGCCACCGCCGGGCCTTGACCAACCGGTCGATCCTGAGGGCCATGCTACTCCGCCCGATGGGCGCGCGCCGGGTGATGGCGCTGATCTTCTGGCAGGCGCTGAAGCTGAAGGTGAAAGGCGCGCGCTACCGGGTGCGGCCGGCGCCGCCCGAGCCGGAGGTGACCCGCGGATGATGTGCGCAGATACGATACCGCCCGGCGTGGTCCGGGCGACGGGCGGGCGAAGCCCTCGGCTGACAATCTTGCAACCAGACAAACCGGAGGAATGACAATGCATGATCTTATGTTGCTTGCTCTCGGGGCGGTCCTGGCCCTGGTCCTGATGGGGCTGAGGACGCGCTACGGCTCATTTTCTGCCCAGTCGGGGCAGGATTACGCGGGCGATGGCCCGGATTTCGACCCAAGGCGCCACCTGGACGGAGAGATGGTCTGCGATGGCGTGGTCTACGGGCCGACCGGGCGGGTGGTGTCCCGGTTCACAGCCGATTTCGACATTGCCTGGTCGGGCACCCGGGGCGTGATGCGCGAGGTGTTCCGGTACGACGACGGATCCCGGCGCGACCGGTCCTGGACGCTGGATCTGCGGCCCGATGGCCGGATCGAGGCGCGGGCCGATGACGTGGTGGGCCTGGGCCATGGCACGTTCAGCGGACCGGCTCTGGGGCTGCGCTATCGGCTTCGGCTGCCCGAAAGCTCGGGCGGGCATGTGCTGAACGCGGTCGACTGGATGTACCTGACCCCGGACGGAACCATCGTGAACCGGTCGCAATTCCGCAAGTTCGGCGTGACCGTGGCGGAACTGGTGGCCACGATGCGCCCGCGTGCGGTGCGCGATCACTTGGTCCCGGCGGGCAGTGAACCGGGTGACGTGGCGGCATGAGGGACTTTGCAGGCAAACGGTACTGGATCGTGGGGGCCAGCGACGGCCTCGGCGCGGCCCTGGCCCACAAGCTGAGCGCCCGGGGCGCGGTGCTGGTGCTATCGGCCCGGTCCGAGGACAAGCTGGCGGCGCTGGCCGCCGATCTGCCCGGTCCCTCCGAGGTGAGGGTGATGGACGTGACGGACGATGGCTCGGTGGCAGAGGCGGCGGGGATCGTCGGGCCGGTCGACGGGCTGGTCTACCTGGCCGGTGTCTACTGGCCGATGCGGGCGCAGGACTGGGTGGCGGAGCAGGCTACGGCCATGGCGGACGCCAATTTCACCGGGCTTGTGCGGGTCCTGGGCCAGGTGGTCCCGGACATGGTGGCGCGGGACGACGGCCACATCGTGGTCACCGGGTCCCTGTCCGGGTTCCGGGGATTGCCGGGCACGATCGGGTACGTGGCGTCGAAGGCGGGGGTGATGGCCCTGGCGGAAAGCCTGCATGCGGACCTGCATCGCAGCGGTGTACAGGTGCAGCTGGCCAACCCCGGGTTCATCCGGACCCGGCTGACCGAGAAGAACGACTTTTCCATGCCGTTCCTGATGGACCCGGAGGAGGCGGCAGAGATCATCCTGCGTCACATGGGGACACGGCGGTTCGCACGGAGTTTTCCCACTTTGTTCGGCTGGATCTTTCGGCTGTCGCGCCTTTTGCCCGAAAGCGTCTATGTGCGGATATTCGCCCGGCCGTGATGCCTGTGGCAGGTGTCGATTGGGTATTTTTGAAGAGAAAGAAGCAGGACCGGGCGCGGGATCATCCGGGTTTGCGCCAGATCAAGGTGGGGGTCGGCTCGGGATGGCAGAAGGATGCGTCTATTCGGAGGTCCGAGATGCAAGAACTGTCCCCGCGCAAGGTTGCCCAGGTCATTGTCATGAGCCGCGAGCTCGACCGGGCCGAAGGTGAATTCCGTGATTTCATAGAGGCGATGACGGAGGATGAACAATCCGAACTGGTTGCCGTCATGTGGATCGGTCGCGGCAGTTTCGAGGCCGGTGATTTTGCCGAAGCCGTCGAGACGGCGCGTGCCGAGGCCACGACGCCCTGCGCCGATTACCTGATCGGTACGCCCCATCTGGGTGAAAACCTGGAGACCGGCCTGGAGGCCCTGGGGTATTCGGTTGCCGATGAGGAAGACGGGGTTCTCTAAGGCGCATCCGTTGGGCGAGGCGGCAACCGGGCACCCGTGGGGTGCCCGGAGCATGGAATGCGCCGAAGGCGCGCTGCTGGATCGGGTTTTGCCTCAGGCGAGGCGGTCGATCAGCCCAAGATGCTGCGCCAGACGGTCGACTTCGGCCAGCCAGGCCGAGACCAGTTTCGGGTCCGACGGGGCCGCGTGCACGCCCACCGGGATCGCCCGGTTCAGGACGGCTTCGACCGCGAGGGACACCGGGATCGACACCAGCCGGGCCATGGCGGTGCCGCGTTCGTCGCCCCAGGCATCCATGACGTAGGTCTGGTGGAAGACTGCCGTGCCATCCTTCTCGGCCATCAGGTCGACGCAGAGCACCACCCGGTCGGGTTCGCCGGCGTCGTAGGCATGGTCTTCCCAGAACTGGTCCGACATGGCTTTCAGCCGGGCGTCGCCCTCGGGGCCTTCCAGCGTTTCGACCTCGGCGAAGACGTCTTTCCAGGCCTCGGTCCAGCCGTTCAGGCGCAGGGTGCCGCGGACGAAGTCCTTCACATGCCAGGCCGGGTCGAAATCGTACTGGGCGATGAAGGGCAGGCTGTCCCGGTTGGGGTAGACCTCGAAGTCCTCCGGGGTGGGCAGCGGCGCGGTGTAGGTGCCGATGGCGTCCCAGGGCCGGTCGACCCGCAGTTCGCTGTAGTGTTTCATCGACCGCGATGGCGAGCGCAGGGCCTTCAGAACGCCCAGCGGAGACCAGCTGAACTTGTAGCGGAACGGGTTGGGGTTCTTGGGTATCCCGCCGCAATAGCTCAGGAAACTCAGGTGGTTGGCGGGATCGAAGGCGGCCGAGGCCCGGTAGTTGGCGACCAGCGCATGGGCCATCAGGTGATCGATGCCCGGGTCCAGCCCGACCTCGTTGACCAGCACGACGCCCGCGACCCGGGCGGTGTCGTCAAGGGCGGCCATTTCAGGCGAGATGTAGGACGACGACACGAAGCTGGCGCCCGCGGCGATGGCCGCTTTGGCCAGGGGCACGTGCCAGTCGCCGGGCAGCATCGACACGACGATGTCGTCCTTGGCCAGCTCGGCGGTCAGGGTGTCGATGTCGAAGGCCCGGATGTCGGCTGCCAGGTCGCCCAGGGCGTCCCGGGCCTTGGCCACTGTCCGGTTCCAGACCACCACGGGGTGCCCGTCCTCGATCAGTTTGCGCAGGCCGGGGATGGCCGACAGGCCGGTGCCGCACCAGTGAATAGTCATGTCGCGCGGATCCTTTCCATGTGTTCGTCGAAAATGGCATGTGCCCGGCCCCAGACGCCGGCGTCGATGGCCGACAGGGTCAGAAGCGAGGGCAGCAGCTGGCCCGCGTAGTCCTCGGAACTTTCGCGGGGCAGCATGGAGGGCAGGTTGTCGATGGCCGTGACGTCCAGCGGCGGGTCGGTGTTGACCCTGAGCGCGGGCTCGGCCCAGCTGGTCGTCCGGTCGTAGACCTTGATCGGGGAAAAGTCGCTGTCGGGATCGCAGGAGATGTCGCCGATCACCCGCAGGGTTCGTGGCGCGGTCTTGGCCGAGGCCGGCACGAAGACGGGGGTTCCGGGCCGGGCCAGGATGCAATTCAGGAAGATCCCGTGGTCCAGCACCTCTGGGAACGGGCCGCCAGAGGCGGTTTCGGCCATGTCCCACTTGGTCACGGACACGCCCATGGCGTCACAGAGGTCGGCCGCGCCGGTGCCCACGCGCCCCAGGGCGCCGATGACCAGGGCAGTGGGGCGGGCCGTGCCGCAGGCGTCGAGCCGGGCGGCGAGGTCCGCGCGCATGGCCTGCGCGTCGGGGTAGGCCGAGACGGGGCCGCAGAGCCCTCCGGTTTGCTGGGCGGCCCAACACATCAGGGACACGGCGGCTCCGGCGTAGCCCGCCCAGTAGCCGAACGCCGCGACCCGGCGGCCGGAATCGTCCAGCAGGTATTCCAGGTCATAGAGCGTGCCGCCGCCTTCGGCGAAACGGCGCAGCAGGATCTGCCCGGACGGTTGGCCCTTGTAGGCATGGCCGAACATGATGTGGCGGTGGCGCAGCGGGGTGCCATCTTCGGGCAATTCCTTGAGGCCGAAGATCACCGCATCGTCCGGCGCCTGGGGCCAGCTGCCTTCGGGAGCCATGGCGCACCCGGCATCGACATAGCCCTGCATCGGCAGGATGCGCGTTCGGCTTTCCTCGACAGTGACCTTGTAGCCGGCCGCGATCAGGGCCTTTGCACCGTCGGGTGTCAGGCCCACGCGGTCTTCGTTGGGCCGTTGTTCGGCCCGGACCCAGACATGCGTCATGCCAGCAGGGCCCCCATGTTCAGGGCCTTCTGAACCGAGGAGCGCTCCGTCATCGTGGCGATAAAGGCGGTCAGCTTGGGGAAGGCCGAGACATCGACGCCGTCGCCCTCCAGCCAGGAGCAGATCGTACGCAGGTAGCAATCGGCGACCGAGATGTCGTCCCCCAGGATGAAGGGGCCTTGCAACACATGTTCTTCGACGAAGGCGCAGCTGGCGGTCATGGTCTCGGGCACCTTGGCCGTCATGCTTTTCCAGGCGTCGGGGTCGTCGGACCAGCGCGCGCCGCGCAGCTTGTGGGCGTGGTTGGGGTGCATGGTCGAGGCGAAGTAATACATGGCCGCGCGCATCTTCGCGAGCCCGGCCAAGTCCTTGGGCGCCAGCCCGGCGTCGGGGGCGCGGTCGGCGATGTATTCCAGGATCGCTCCGGTTTCGGTCAGGGTGCCATCGGTCGACACCAGCACCGGCACGCGGCCCTTGGGGTTGAGCGACAGGTAGGGTTCCTTGCGCTGTTCGTCGGTCTTGAAATCGACGCGGACGGCTTCGTAGGGCAGGGCGGCCTCTTCCAGGGCCATGATCGCGGCGCTGGCGATGGTTCCGGGGGCGTAATAGATCTTCATCATCTGGGGGTCCTCCTCACAGGTGTGTCTGGGCGTAGTGACGATCCGGCGTGTCCAGGTGCGGAACGGCGTTGAACAGCACCGGAGTCATGGTGTCGCCGATCGGGAAAATCCGGTGCATGGAGGTATTCATGATCGCCAGGGCCATGCGCGCGGTGGCTTGCATGTCGAGCCCGAGCGCATCGCGCATCACCATCGAGATCAGCCCTCCTGACGTGACAACAAGAGCCGGGCCGGGCCCCTCTGCAATCTCGGCCAGGGCCGTGTTCACACCTTCGATGTAGGCGTCGAACGCGATCGGCGGATTGGCGATGTCGTTGTTCGACCAGGCGGTGAACACCCGGGGCAGGTGATGGATGAAGCCTTCCCGGTCTGTCGGAATGTCCAGACCACGCTGGTCCCGAAGCAGGGTGGCCAGCGTGAAGTAGGGAAGTTCATTCAGCCGTTCATCCTGCACCACGTCGACCAGCCCCGCGCTGGCTGCCGTTTCGACATGGCGGATGAGGGTGCCGCAATAGATGCGCGGATGGTGGGCCGAGGCGTCCCGAAGGTATGCGCCCAGCCAGCGGGCCTGCTGATGGCCGAGGGGGCTGAGCTTGTCGTAGCTCTCCTCGTCTCGAGCGCCGGAATTGGCTTGGCCATGGCGAATAAGGGTGATGTGGGACATGGGAGGACTTTCGGGATCGTGTCCCGGCGGGTTTAGGTCAGCGCGGGCCGGGATGCCAGTGCGCGGCTGGGGGATCGGGGTGGAAAACCGGGGGAGGTGACGCCGGGGCGCAGGTTTGACCAGTCTGTGGTCTTCGGTGACCCGGAGGGCCGAGATCGCTGGCGGGAGCGTTGACGTCACGCAAGGTCCGGGCTAGCCAAGAATTTTCCGGGAAAATTCTCGCGTCGAGAAAATTCGTCGAATTTTCTCGGGACAGGAGGTCCATCTTGCACATCCAACCCGATCGGTTTCTGGCCGACCTTCACAAGCTCCGCAGTTTTGGCGCATCCGGCGTGGGCAAGGGCGTTGTCCGCCGCGCCTACAGCGACGCGGACCTGGCCTCGCGGGACTGGCTTGCCGAGCAGATCTCGGCCGCCGGTCTGACCCCGCATTTCGATCCGATGGGCAATCTCTTCGGGCTGGCCGATGGTCCGTCGTTGCTGATCGGCTCGCATTCCGATACCCAACCGGAAGGCGGCTGGCTGGATGGGGCCCTGGGCGTCATTGCCGCCCTGGAAGTGGCCCGCGCAGCGAAGGAGGCCGGCGGCCCGCCCGTGTCCATGGTGTCCTTCGAGGACGAGGAAGGCCGGTTCGGCGTGACCACTGGCAGCGCCGTCTGGTCTGGCCATATCTCGCAGGATGCGGCGGACAAGTTGACCGATACGACGGGCGTTCCCCTGGCCGATGCCCGTGCCCTGTTGGGCCCGCGGGTAACCGGGCCGGTGGACATGACGCGCTTCACCGGCTTCATGGAAATGCACATCGAACAGGGTCCGTCGCTCGATGCCGAGGGCGATACCATCGGCGTGGTCTCGGACATCGTCGGCATCCGCACGATGATGATCACCTTCGACGGTCAGCAGAACCACGCCGGCACGACGCCGATGCACCTGCGCAAGGATGCCTTCCAGGGCGTCGTGGCCTTCACCTCGCAGATCAACGACCGGTTCCGGAACGTGGTCACACCGCGCACGGTCTGGACCAATGGCCATGTCAGCCTGCATCCCAATGCCACGTCGGTCGTGCCCGGCCGGGCCACCTTCTCGATGCAATGGCGGGATGCCGACACCGACCGCCTGGCCCGGATGGAACAGATCATCCGCGACACCGCCGAGGAGGTGGCCGCCGACCGCGGGCTTGGGCTGACGTTCGGCGACATGCTGTGGCTGGATCCCGTTGCCATGGACCCGACCCTGAAAGGCGCGCTGGCCGCCGCGGCGGAAACCCAGGCCCCGGGCAAGTGGCGCGAGATGCCCTCGGGTGCTTCGCACGATGCGACCAACGTGGCCCAGCATCTGCCGGTGGCGATGCTGTTCGTGCCCTCGATCAACGGCATCAGTCACGATTTCGCCGAGGACACGGCCGAGGCCGACCTGGTGACCGGCCTGAAAGTGCTGGCCGACGCGGTGTCGCGGCTTACTCCAGCAGGATGACCGACGTCGTTCCGGAGGCCCGCCGCAGGGCATGGACCTCGGCGTAATCCGGATCGTTGATCCAGGCCTCGGCCGCGGCGCGGTCGGGGAAGGACAGCAGGACGGCAATGTCGGGGGCGGGGCCGGCCCCGTCCAGCAGCTCGGGCGGGCGCGCCTTGCCCGCCAAGGTGCCGCCGTGTTTGGCAAGGGCTTCGCCGCCGGTTTTTCCATAGGCGGCGAAAGATGCCGGGTCGGTGAAGGTTGCCGTGAAGATCGCGTAGGTCATCGGGGGCTCCGTTTGCTGGCCAGCCGTCAGGGGCGGCCTCATGTGAACAGGTGCACGATAGGTCGCAGCCCATGCACGCGAAAACGCGTGTGTTTGCATGAGGGACATGCGCATATGCATGTATGGATGCAGGTTGGGACGATATCAGGACGGTGCTTGCGCTGGTTCGGGGCAAGACGCTGGCGGCGGCGGGTCAGTCGCTGGGCGTCAGCTATACGACCGTGGCCCGGCGGATCCAAACGATCGAAGAGACCATGGGCCTGCAACTCTTCGAGCGTCTCGCCGACGGCTACCGGCCGACCGCTGCGGCGATGGCCATGGCCGAACATGCCGCCCGGATGGAAACCGAACAGCACGCCCTGATGCGCCGTCTGCAGGGCGAGGATCAGCGGCTTACCGGCCCGCTGGTCATCACCGCGCCACAACTGCTCATCGGTCCCTACATCGCGCCGGTTCTCCGGCACTATGCCGAAACACATCCCGACGTGGACCTGATCCTGCGCGCCACCAACGACCTGCTGGACCTGTCCCGGCGCGAGGCGGACCTGGCCTTGCGGATCAGCGGCTCGCCCGGCGACAGCCCCCGGATCAAGGGCCGCAAGGTCTGCGCCCAGGAGACGGCCAGTTTCGCCAGTCTGGCCTATGCCGAACGGCTGGATCCCCAGTTGACGGTGGACTGGATCGTCTACGAAGGCCATCCCCACGTCCCAAGGAAGGCGCTGGAGCGCGCCCCGTCGTCCCGGGTGCGCTACGTGTTCGACGACATGGTGGCGATCATCGGTGCGGCGCAGGCGGGGCTGGGCGTCGCCCGGCTGCCGCTGTTCCTGGGCCGGTCGTCGCCGGGTCTGGTGCAGGTGCCGCTCCTGCCGCCGCAGCCCTATGCGGACATCTGGGTGCTGGCGCACGAGGACGTCTGGCCCTCGGCCAAGGTGAAGGCCTTTCGCGACATGCTGGTGCCGGCGCTTAGGGCGCGGCGGGGTGAATTCGTGGCCTAGGACCGGATCCCGCCTCAGGCCCCCGCCTCAGGCCCAGTCCACGTCGCCCAGAAAGATGTAGCCCGCCCCGTAGATCGTCTTGATCAGGCGCGGGTTCTTCGGGTCTTCCTTCAGCTTCTGGCGCAGGCGCGAGATCCGCACGTCCATCGCCCGGTCAAAGCTTTCGCCCGCCGCACCGCCCAGGCTTTCCTGCATCTGCGTGCGCGAGATCAGCCGCTTGGGGCTTTCCAGGAACAGCCGCAGGACCTCTCCTTCGGCGTGCGATATCGGCGTCTCGCTGCCGGTGTCGTCTTCCAGCAGGTAGCGGTCGAAATGGGCGATCCAGCCATTGAAACGGGCGGTGTCTCCGCCGGTTTGCGGTGCCCGGCCCGAGCGCAGGCGGGCGCGGATGCGGGCCACGACCTCGGGCGGCTCGAAGGGCTTGGTGATATAGTCGTCGGCCCCCAGCTCCAGCCCGGTGACCCGGTCATGAACCTGCGCCCGGCCCGAGATGATGATGACCACGGCCCCTTGTTCCAGCGCCAGCCGGTGCACCAGGGCCAGCCCGTCGGTGTCGGGCAGCGACAGGTCCACGAGGCAGACGGCGGGGGGTGTGCGTTTCAGCGCGGCCTCGAAGGGGGCGGCCCGGGAATAGGTCTGGGTGCGGAAGCCGGCCTCTTCCAGTGCTTCGGCCAGCACCTCGCGGATGGCCGGTTCGTCATCGAGGATCATCACCAGGGGGGCGGTCATGCGGCGGCCTCGTCGATCAGGGCGGCGGCGAGCACCGTCGGGGTGAAGGGCTTGGCCAGCACCGGGGCCAGCGCGGCGGCGTCGCGATGCAGCGGGTCGTCCTGCGGCAGCGAGGTCATGAAGATCAGCCGGGCGCAGGTGGCCTGTGCCGCAGGGGCCAGGGCCAGCCCGGTTTCGGACCCGGCCAGGCGCAGGTCAGACAGGATGAAGGTGATGTCGGGCAGGCTTTCGATCAGGGCCAGGGCCTCGGACACGGCCCCGGCCTCGATGACGGTCAGGCCCATGGTCGTCAGCATCTCGCGGACTGAAACGCGCAGGTCGGGATTGTCCTCGACCAGCAGGACCAGGCCTTCGGGCGTGTCGGGCGCGGGGCGGTATGGCAGGCGCAGGGTGACCTTGGCCCCGGTGGGCGTGTTGGACAGGTCCAGCCGGCCGCCCGCGCTTTTCACCATGTCGTAGACCATCGGCAGGCCCAGGCCGGAGCCTTCTCCGCCCTTGGTGGTGAAGAACGGGTTCAGGGCCTTTTCCAGCGCTTCGCCGGAAAAACCGGGGCCGGTGTCGGTGACGGAGAGCTCGATCCAGGCGTCGCCGGCCAGGTGGGCCGACACGGCGATCTGGCCGTTCAGCCCGCAGGCGTCCCGGGCATTCAGCACGAGGTTCAGCAGGGCGTCCTGCAGGCGGCCGGCGTCGATCAGCACGTTGGCGTCCGGGGCCATGTCGACGATGGACAGGCCGACACCCTGGGGCAGGGCGGGATCGGCCAGGATCTTGAGATCCTGCAGCAGGGCGTGCAGGTCGGTCGGTTCCGGGCGCAGGGCCGACCGGCCGGTCATGTCGGCGATCCGGTTCAGCAGCCGGCCCCCGCGCAGGGCAGCGGACTTGGTGGCGGCGACCATGCGCGCGGCCTCGGGGTCCAGGTCCATCCGTTCCAGCTTGCCCTGCATGGCCAGGATGATCGTCAGCAGGTTGGAAAAGTCATGCGCCAGCCCCGAGGTCAGCTGGGCCGCCGTGGCCCGCCGCCGTTCTTGTTGCAGGGCCGACCGGGCCTGGGTTTCCTCGGTCACGTCCATCGACAGGATGTAGACCCCGCCCATGTCGTCTGGCGTGAAGGCCGTCCGGATCCGCCGTTCGCTGAGCGTGTCGGTGAATTCAAAGACCGATTCCGTGCCGGCGAAGGCGTCCTTCAGGTGCGGCTCGATCGCGCCGAAGGCCGAGGCCCCAAGCGCGTCCGAGATATGCATCCCCAGGATCGTCGTCGGCCGGCCGGGCAGTACACGGGTCAGCCGCTGGTTGGAATAGGTGTAGTGGCCGGTGCAATCCACGTGGGCGATGTGGGCGGGCATCATCTCGGTGGTCAGGCGGGTGCGCGCCTCGATGTCGGTCAGCTCGCGTTGGGCCTCTTCCAGGGCGGCGTTGGCGGCGGCGACCCGGCGGTTGGTCTGGGTCAGTTCCTCGGTATAGGCGACCAGCCGTTCCGACAGTTCTTCGGACCGGGCGCGCAGCAGCGCTTCGGTTTCGCGCACCAGGGTGATGTCGGTGTAGACCGTCACCCAGCCGCCCTGCGGCAGCGGCGCGCCCTCGACAGAGATCGTCCGGCCGTTGGCCCGGGTGCGCTCCATGTAGTGGGGGGCGAAGTTGCGGGCCTGGTCGACGCGCAGCGCCACGAAGGTTTCAAGGTTGTCCACCGGGCCGTATTCGCCGGTGGTGGCCAGGTGGCGGATGGTGTCGTCGAACCGGGCGCCAGGGGCGACCAGGGCGTCGGGCAGGTCGAACATGGTCTGGAACCGCCGGTTGCTGACGGCCAGCCGCAGGTCGCTGTCATAGATCGACAGGGCCTGGGCGATCAGGTTCAGCCCCGCCGTTGTCAGGGCCTTTGTCTTCTGCTCGTTGCGGTCCATCTGGGGCACGGTCTGGCGCACGCGGGTGTCCTCCTGAGCGCGCATCATGGCGCGGGGGAGGGTTGTTGTCACGGCGCTCTGCCCGGACGTGTCGCCGCGTCGGGACGTTGTTACAATTCGTTAGGATTGGGTAAACATCAGGAAAGAGTTGATACGGATACATTGTCCAGCCGACAGAAAACGAAATGATGTTTCGCGGCGGGAGGCCGGTCTTCGGACCGGAACAGGGGAGGAGGAAAGCGACCATGGCGCAGTCAGGGTCCGTATCCGGCATGCATACGATTCCGGCGCTTCTGGCGCGGAACGTGGCCCAGTTGGGCGACAAGCCGGCCTATCGTGAAAAGGAATTCGGGATCTGGCAAAGCTGGACCTGGAAAGAGACGGCCGACGAGATCGAGGCCCTTGCGCTTGGGTTCGTCAACCTGGGCGTCAACGAGGGCGATTTCATCGCCATCATCGGGCGCAACCGGCCGTACCTGTACTGGTCCATGGTGGCGGCGCAGATGGTCGGCGCGATCCCGGTGCCCCTGTACCAGGACGCGGGCGCCGAGGAGATGGCCTACGTGCTGGGTCATTGCGGCGCGCGTTTCGTAATCGCGGGCGACCAGGAACAGGTCGACAAGGTGATCGAGGTCCAGGACCAGCTGCACCAGTTCGAGCACCTGATCTACCTCGATCCGCGGGGGCTGCGGAAATACGACCACACCACCCTGCACGAATATTCCCACATCCAGGCCCAGGGCCGGGCGGCCCGTGACGAGCTGATCGGCGAGCTGGAGCGGCGGATCGCCAAGCCCGAGTTCGATGACACCTGCGTGATGCTTTATACCTCGGGCACGACGGGCAAGCCCAAGGGGGTGGTCCTGTCGAACCGCAACGTGATCGAAAGCGCGCGGAATTCGTCGGAATTCGATCACCTGACCAGCGGCGAGGACATCCTGTCCTACCTGCCCATGGCCTGGGTGGGCGATTTCATCTTTTCCATCGGCCAGGCCTACTGGAACGGGTTCTGCGTGAACTGCCCGGAAAGCGCCGAGACGATGATGACCGACCTGCGCGAGATCGGGCCGACCTATTTCTTCGCTCCGCCGCGGGTGTTCGAAACCCAGCTGACCACGGTGATGATCCGGATGGAGGACGCCGGGCCCTTCAAGCGGCGGCTGTTCGAGCGGTCGATGGCCCATGCGCGCAAGGTGGGGACAAAGATCCTGGACGGCCAACCGGTCAGCCTGGCGGACCGGGTGAAATATGCCATCGGCAATGCCTTCATCTACGGTCCGCTGAAGAACACGCTGGGCCTGACGCGGGTGCGCGTGGGCTATACGGCGGGCGAGGCGATCGGGCCCGAGATCTTCGATTTCTACCGGTCCATGGGGATCAACCTGAAACAGTTGTACGGCCAGACCGAGGCCACGGTCTTCATCACGGCCCAGCCCGACGGGCAGGTGCGCTCGGACACAGTGGGGGTGCCTTGCCCGGAGGTCGAGCTGAAGATTGCCGACAATGGCGAGGTGTTCTACCGCTCTCCGGGTGTGTTCGTGGAGTATTACAAGAACCCCGAAAGCACGGCGGGCACCAAGGATGCCGAGGGCTGGGTGGCCACGGGCGATGCCGGGTTCATCGAACCCGAGACGGGCCATCTGCGGATCATCGACCGGGCCAAGGACGTGGGCAAGATGGCCGACGGGTCGCTGTTCGCGCCGAAGTATGTCGAGAACAAGCTGAAGTTCTATCCCAACATCCTGGAGGCCGTGGTCTTCGGGAACGGGCGGACGGAATGCGTGGCCTTCATCAACATCGACCTGGCGGCGGTGGGCAACTGGGCCGAGCGCAACAACATCGGCTACTCGTCCTACCAGGAGCTGGCCGGGCATCCGCAGGTCCTGGCCACGATCCAGGAGCACGTGGAGGAGGTGAACCGCTCGGTCGCCGAGGACACCATGCTGTCGGGCTGCCAGGTGCACCGTTTTGTCGTGCTGCACAAGGAACTGGACGCGGATGATGGCGAGCTGACCCGGACCCGCAAGGTGCGCCGGCGGATCATCGAGGAGAAATTCGCCGACATCATCGGGGCCCTGTACGACGGGTCCGACAAGATCAGCACCCGGACGGAAGTGACCTACGAGGACGGGCGCAAGGGGGCGATTTCGGCCACGCTTCAGATCCGGGACGCGGCAGTGGTTCCGGTGGCGCAACAGATGGCAGCGGAGTGATGGGTGACGTGCGCCTTCGGCGACACCCCACCCACCATCCCTTGGGCGTCGCACTGATGTGCTGGCTTTTGGGCGGAGCGGCGAGCGCCGGGGTATTGGATGTGTCCGTCTGGGGCGAAGCGGCACAGCGGTGTCTGGCGGCCATCGAGACGGGTGAACGGTTTGACGCGGAAGGGTTTGTCCTGGGGCACGGGTCAGTCGACCCGGAGACGGGTGGGCTGGTCACCGGAATGCTGACCAGCGGAGACATCAACGTCTTCATGAAACGGCTCTCGACTGGCGCTGGTGAGCCGATCCGGGTCTGTTCGGTCGGGGTGTCGCATCGGTTGTCGGACACGCAGGTCAGGTTGATCGACGACAACGCCGAGGCGTGGATGCAGCAGGTCAGGGACAGTGGCCGGTTCGAGGATGGCAAAACACGGAGAAAGGTGGCGGACGGCCGGGTCGTCGCCTTGAAATCCACCGAGCCCAATGTGCGCGGATGCCACATGACGAGCCTCTACATCGCCACTTTCGACATGCCGGCGGTCTCGATCGAGATCAAGGAACGCCCCGGGGTGGAATGCGGCAAGGCAGACAAGGTTGGGGGCGAGGACAAGAGATGAAGGATACCGAAGGCTACGTGACCGCGGACGGGCGCAAGATTGGCGGCGTGGTGATGGAGATGAAGAACATCACCCTGCGGTTCGGGGGCGTTGTGGCGATCAAGGATATCTCGTTCGACATCCGCGAGGGCGAGATCCGGGCGATCATCGGGCCCAATGGGGCGGGCAAGTCCTCGATGCTGAACGTGATTTCCGGGTTCTACGTGCCGCAGGAGGGCGAGGTCTGGTTCCGTGGGGCGCCGCGGCCTCCGGTCAAGCCCTACGAGGTGGCGCGCCAGGGGATTGCGCGGACGTTCCAGAACATTGCCCTGTTCGAGGGGATGACGGTGCTGGACAACGTTATGACCGGCCGGCTGACGCAGATGAACCAGAACATCCTGACCCAGGCGATCTGGAAGGGGAAGGCCGAGGCGGAAGAGGTGGCCAACCGCGAGATCGCCGAGAAGATCATCGACTTCCTGGAGATCCAGAGCATCCGCAAGACGCCGGTGTCCCGGCTGCCCTATGGCCTGAAGAAACGGGTCGAACTGGCCCGGGCCCTGGCGGCGGAACCCAAGCTGCTGTTGCTGGACGAGCCGATGGCGGGAATGAACGTCGAGGAGAAGGAGGACATGAGCCGGTTCATCCTCGACGTGAACGATGAATTCGGCACGACCATCGCGCTGATCGAGCACGACATGGGCGTGGTGATGGACCTGAGCGACCGGGTCGTGGTGATGGATTACGGTAAGAAGATCGGTGACGGCACGCCCGACGAGGTGCGCACGAACCAGGACGTGATCGATGCCTACCTGGGGGTGGCGCATGACTGATCGCTTGGACAGCCGCATGTGCGGGATGGCGGGCGGGGCGATGCCGCAGGCGAGCGTCGTCCCGGCATCCAGGGGAGGAAAATGATGCCCGAACAGCTAGTATTTGCGATGGAGGTCACGCTGAACGGCCTGATGGCCGGGGTGCTTTATGCGCTTGTGGCCCTTGGGTTCGTGCTGATCTTCAAGGCGAGCGGCATCTTCAATTTCGCCCAGGGCGTCATGGCGCTTTTCGCGGCGATGACCCTGGTGGGGATCATGGACGGCCAGGTGCCGTTTTCGCACCTGATCAACGCGACCTTCGGCACCGACATCCACCATTTCGGCTGGCATGTGCCCGCCCTGCTGGCGATCATCCTGACCACGGGGGTCATGGTCGGGCTGGCCTGGTGCGTGCAGCAATTCGTCATGCGCCACCTGGTCAACCAGGCGCCGATCATCCTGTTCATGGCCACGATCGGCTTGGCCTATTTCCTCGAGGGCCTGTCGGACCTGATGTGGGGGTCGGAGATCAAGAACCTCGACGTGGGTCTGCCCCAGGGGATCAACATCTGGATCGACGAGGCGACCTTCAACATCTTCGGCTACGGGTTCTTCATCGACAACCTGGACATCGTGGCGACGGTCATCGCGGCCCTGCTGGTGGTCAGCCTGATGGCCTTTTCGCAATACACCAAGGAAGGCCGGGCGATGCGGGCCGTGGCCGACGATCACCAGGCGGCCCTGTCGGTGGGCATCTCGCTGAACTTCATCTGGGTGCTGGTCTGGTCGCTGGCGGGCTTCGTGGCGCTGGTCGCGGGGATCATGTGGGGTACGAAATCGGGGGTGCAGTTTTCGCTGTCGCTGATCGCCCTGAAGGCCTTGCCGGTGTTGATGCTGGGCGGGTTCACCTCGATCCCCGGGGCGATTGTCGGCGGGCTGATCATCGGCGTGGGCGAGCAGCTGTTCGAGTTCGCCATCGGCGCGCCCTATTTCGGCGGGGCCACGCAGAACTGGTTCGCTTACGTGCTGGCGCTGGTGTTCCTGGTGTTCCGGCCGCAGGGGCTGTTCGGCGAGCGCATCATCGAGAGGGTGTGAGCGTGGACAGGTCGGGCCGGGGTATTTTTGAAGAGAAAGAAGCAGGAGGCCTGGGCGCATGAGCAAGCTTGTCGCCATCGTCAACGTGATCGCCTGGGCGGGGTTCTGGGCCTTCGGATATCTCGCGATCACGGCCGAGGGGCTGAGACAGGGGCAGATCGTGGTCGCGATGCTGCTGGCGGCCGGGGGGCTGGCCACGGGGATCTGGGCCTACATGCGGCTGGTTCGTCACACGGAAGGGTCGGGCTATGCCAGGCGCTCTGGCGTGCTGGACAGCCAGGCGCGCGCCGCGGCGCAGGAAAAATGGGGGAACTGAGCGATGTTCTATCGTGAGGCGGGCGATTTCAAGACGTCCTATGTCGATGACGGCCAGACCTTTCCGATCCGGTTCGACCGGTATCGCTATTACGCCGTGCTGGCCGTGGCCTTCGTGGTGGTGCCCTTCATCGTGGGCGATTACCTGGCCAATGCCATCCTGCTGCCCTTCCTGATCTACGCGATCGCGGCGATCGGGTTGAACATCCTGACGGGATATTGCGGGCAGGTGAGCCTGGGGACGGGCGGGTTCATGGCTGTTGGGGCTTATGCCTGCTACAAGCTGATGACGGCCTTCCCCGAAGTGAGCATGTTCATCCACGTGATCCTGGCCGGGGGGGTGACCGCCCTGGTGGGCGTGTTGTTCGGCCTGCCGAGCCTGCGCATCAAGGGCTTCTACCTGGCCGTGGCCACGCTGGCGGCGCAGTTCTTCCTGGTGTGGCTGTTCAACCGGGTGCCGTGGTTTTACAACTACTCGGCCTCGGGCCAGATCTCGGCTCCGGAACGGACCGTTTTCGGCATCGCCGTGACCGGGCCCAACACCGAGGCCTGGGCGACCTACCTCTTCTGCCTGATCTTCTGCCTGGGCACCGGCCTTGTCGCGCGCAACCTGACGCGGGGCACGCTGGGCCGCACCTGGATGGCCATCCGCGACATGGACATCGCGGCCGAGATCATCGGGGTGAACCCGCTGCGGGCCAAGCTGACCGCCTTTGCCGTGTCGTCCTTCTTCGTGGGGATCTCGGGGGCGCTGTTCTTTGCCGTCTACCTGGGCGCGGTCGAAGTGGGCGAGGTCTTTGGCATCCAGAAATCGTTCCTGGTGCTGTTCATGATCATCATCGGCGGGCTGGGGTCCATGTTCGGATCCTTCGCCGGCGCGGCCTTCCTGGTGCTGCTGCCGGTCGTCCTGAAACTGGTTGGCGTGAACGTGCTAGGCTTTCCGACCGATATCGTGGCGCATCTGCAGCTGATCATCGTGGGCTCGCTGATCGTGGTCTTCCTGATCCTCGAACCGCACGGCATCGCCCAGCTGTGGAACGTCACGCGCGAGAAACTGAGACTTTGGCCCTTCCCGCACTAGGGCGGGCCGGACCGAACCAGAGGCGGGGCCAACCCGCCCGCCAATTTGTGATCACATCACGGGAGGAACTACCTTAGATGAAACTGAACCTAGCTTCGCTTGTCGCCGGTGCCGTCATGACCGTCGCCGCTCCGGCCCTGGCCGACCTGACCATCCCGGCCCTGAACTACCGGACCGGGCCCTATGCGCCCTCGGGCATTCCCTATGCCGACGGGTTTTCCGACTACATGACCCTGATCAACGAGCGCGACGGCGGTGTCGGCGGCGAGATGATCAACGTGCTGGAATGCGAAACCGCCTATAACACCGAAAAGGGCGTGGAATGCTACGAGCAGACCAAGGGCGAGGGCGCTCTGGTCTATATCCCCCAGTCGACGGGCATCACCTACCAGCTGATCCCCAAGGCCAGCGCGGACGAAATCCCGATCTGGTCGGTGGCCTATGGCCGGACCTCGGCCGTGAACGGCAAGGTGTTCGAATGGGTGTTCAACCTGCCGGTGACCTATTGGGACGGCGCCTCGGTCGCGGTGAAATACGCGATGGAGCAGGAAGGCGGCAGCCTCGAAGGCAAGAAGATCGCGCTGCTGTACCATAACTCGGCCTATGGCAAGGAACCGATCCGCACGCTTGAGAAGCTGTCCGAGAAGCACGGGTTCGAACTGGTTCTGCTGCCGGTCGACCATCCGGGCCAGGAGCAGAAGTCGCAATGGCTGCAGATCCGCCGGGAACGTCCCGATTACACCTTCATGTGGGGCTGGGGCGTGATGAACCAGGTGGCGATCCAGGAAGCGGCCAACATCCGCTACCCGATGGACAAGTTCATCGGCGTCTGGTGGTCCGGATCCGAGGCCGACGTGGTCCCGGTGGGCGAGGGGGCCGATGGCTACAAGTCGCTGACCTTCCACGGCGCGGGCACCGATTTCCCGGCCCTGCAGCAGATCAAGGAACAGGTCATCGACGCCGGCAAGGGCGCGGGCGACGGCACCAAGTGGGGTGAGGTCGGCTATAACAAGGGCGTCTACACCGCCGCCGTCGTGACCGAGGCGATCCGCCACGCGCAGGAAATGTCGGGCACGGCCGCGATCAATCCCAAGCAGTTCCGCGACGCGATGGAATCGCTGGAAGTGACCGAGGAAGAGTTCGACGCCCTGGGCCTCGGCGGCTTTGCCCCGGCGATCCGGCTGAGCTGCGAACAGCATTCCTCGCCCCGCCTGGCGGCCGTCCAGCAGTGGAGCGCGGGCGACGAGACCTGGACCCTGCTGACCGACTACATGGAGCCCGACTTCGAGATCGTCGATCCGCTGATCATCGAGGACTCGATGGCCTATGCCGACGAAAACGGCATCACCCCGCGCTGCGAGTGATGTGACTCCGCCCCGGCCGCATGGTGTGGCCGGGGCATGCCCAACGCCAGGAGGACCCCATGCTGGACGCATCGACCCCGCCCGAGGTGCAGGCCGAGACCCTGCTGGAGCTCAGCAATATCGAGGTGATCTACGACCACGTGATCCTGGTGCTGAAAGGCGTCAGCCTGAAGGTGCCCAAGGGCGGCATCACCGCCCTGCTGGGGGGCAACGGGGCAGGCAAGACGACAACGCTGAAGGCGGTGTCGAACCTGCTGAAATCGGAACGCGGCGAGGTGACCAAGGGCCGGATCAGCTATCGCGGCGAGAACGTGCATGACAGCGACCCGTCTGCCCTGGTGCGCAAGGGCGTAATCCAGGTGATGGAGGGCCGCCATTGCTTTGAACACCTGACGGTCGAGGAAAACCTGCTGACCGGGTCCTACACGCGCGGCGTGTCCAAGGCCGACATCCAGGCCGACCTGGAGCTGGTCTACAGTTATTTCCCACGCCTGAAGGAACGGCGGAAAAGCCAGGCGGGCTATACCTCGGGCGGCGAACAGCAGATGGTGGCGATCGGCCGGGCCCTGATGTCGAAACCCGAAACGATCCTGCTGGACGAACCGTCCATGGGGCTGGCGCCGCAGCTGGTGGAACAGATCTTCGAGATCGTCAAATCGGTCAATGAAAACGAGGGCGTTACCTTCCTGCTGGCCGAGCAGAACACCAACGTGGCCCTGCGCTATGCCCATTACGGCTATATATTGGAATCCGGGCGCGTGGTGATGGACGGGCCGGCGGCCGACCTGCGCGAAAACCCGGATGTGAAGGAGTTCTACCTGGGCATGTCCGAGGAAGGCCGCAAATCCTTCCGCGATGTGCGGTCGTACCGGCGGCGGAAAAGATGGCTGAGCTGATGCCCGTGCGCGCCGCCCGGGCCTTCGCGCCCCGCCACACACGACTTGCCGATGCTGGAAGGAGACCCGGCTGATGACCCATTTCGATGCGCTTGAAACCCGCAGCGCCGATCAGCGGGCGGCCGACCTGGCGCGCGCCCTGCCCGAACAGGTGGCCCGGGCCCGGGCCCTGCCCGGATATGCCGGGTCGCTGGCCGGTGTCGATCCGGCCGGCGTGACTGACACCGCCGCCCTGGCCGATCTGCCGGTGCTGCGCAAATCCGACCTGGGCAAGGCCCAGAGCGCGGACGCGCCCCTGGGCGGATTCACGACGATGGCCGCCTCGGGCTTTGCCCACGTGTTCCAGTCTCCGGGCCCGATCTATGAACCGGGGGGCATCGATCACGACTGGTGGCGCATGGGCCGCTTCCTGCATGCGGCAGGTGTCGGCAAGGGCGATATCGTGCAGAATTGCTTTGGCTACCACCTGACCCCGGCGGGCATGATCTTTGAAAACGGGGCCCGGGCGGTGGGCGCGGCCGTGCTGCCCGCGGGCACCGGCCAGACCGAGTTGCAGGTGACGGCCGCCCGCGACATCGGCACCACGGCCTACGCGGGCACCCCGGATTACCTGAAGGTGATCCTCGACAAGGCCGATGCCATGGGCGTCGCGCTAAAGATCTCCAAGGCGGTGGTGGGCGGGGGCGCGCTGTTCCCCTCGCTGCGCCAGGAGTATGCCGACCGGGGCATCGCCTGCCTGCAAAGCTATGCCACCGCCGACCTGGGGAACATCGCCTACGAAAGCGCCGCAATGGAGGGCATGATCGTCGACGAGGGCGTGATCGTCGAAATCGTCACCCCGGGCACCGGCATCCCCGTGCCCCCCGGCGAGGTCGGCGAGGTCATCGTGACCACGCTGAACCCCGACTACCCGCTGATCCGCTTTGCCACCGGCGACCTGTCGGCCATCCTGCCCGGCGAAAGCCCCTGCGGGCGGACCAACCTGCGCATCAAGGGCTGGATGGGCCGGGCCGACCAGACCACCAAGATCAAGGGCATGTTCGTGCGCCCCGAACAGGTGGCCGCCCTGGTCGACAAGCACAGCGAAATCATCAAGGCCCGCGTGGTGGCCAGCCGCCAGGGCGAGATGGACGCCATGACCGTGCGGATCGAGGCAGCGGGCGGCGATGCCGAGACCTATGCCGCCTCGGTGAGCGAAGTGCTGAAGCTGAAAGGCACGGTCGAGGTCGTCGCCCCGGGGACGCTGCCCAAGGACGGCCTGGTGATCGAGGATCAGCGCAGCTACGACTGAATACCGCCTGATCCCCGTCGTGGGGCGCCCGGATTGTGCGCGCCGCGACGTTTCGGCGCTGGCCCGGTCGGCGGCGGTGGGCCAAGCCGGGAAAAAGAGGCTGGATCAGCGGCCCGATCCCCGGAATAACGCGGGATACGACGTTTTCCCAAGACAGGCCGCTCATCTTGTCCGCATCGACCCCGACCGCATCGACCCCGACCGGCTCTGCACAGGCCCGCGCCAGGCGCGAGGGCCGGGTCGTCGGGTCCCTGGCCACGCTGGTGGCCGCCGTCTGCCTGCTGCCGATGCTGGCCGTGGTCCTGGCCGCCGTCACGGGCGGAACGGACACGGTGGTCCACCTGCTGGGCACGGTCCTGCCGGGCTATGCGGGGGCGACGCTGAAGCTGGTCGTGTCGGTGTCGCTGGGCACCTTCGTGATCGGCGTGGGCACGGCCTGGCTGGTGACGATGACCCGGTTTCCCGGCAAGCGCTGGCTCGAGGTCGCCCTGGTGCTGCCCCTGGCCTTCCCGGCCTACGTGCTGGCCTATGCCTATACCTTCGTTCTGGACCACCCGGGCATCGTGCAGGCCACGCTGCGGCAAGTGATGGGCTGGGGCCCGCGCGACTACTGGTTCCCCGAGATCCGGTCCGAGGGCGGCGCTGCCCTGATGCTGATCCTGGTGCTTTATCCCTACGTCTACCTGCTGGCCCGGGCCGCGTTCCTGCAACAATCCGGCGCGGCCTTTGTCGCCGCCCGCACCCTGGGTCGGTCACATCTTGGGGCCTTTTGGTCCGTGTCCCTGCCGATGGCCCGCCCGGCGATTGCCGGAGGCGTGCTGCTGGCCGTGATGGAGACCATCGCCGATTACGGCACGGTGGCCCATTTCGGCGTGCCGACTTTCGCGACCGGGATCTACACCAGCTGGTTCTCGCTGGCCGACCGGGCGGGGGCGGCGCAACTGGCGCTGTGCCTTCTCAGCTTTGCCCTGCTGCTGGCCGTTCTCGAGCGCCAGACACGCGGGGCGGCCCGCTATCACGGGGCGGGCAAGCGTCACGTCAGCCTGCCGCCCGAACAGTTGAAGGGCTGGCGCGCCTGGGCGGCCTCGATAATCTGCGCCCTGCCGGTGCTGCTGGGGTTTGTCCTGCCGGTGATCATCCTGCTGGCCATGGGGATCGGATCGGACCAGGACCTGCTCAGCCGCCGCTACACCGGGTTTATCCGCAACTCCCTGATCCTGGCATCGGTTTCCGCCGTGGTGACTCTGGCGGCGGCAATCTGCATCGGCTTCAATCTCCGGCTTCGTCCGGGTAAACGCTCCTTTGCAACGGCCTACGCGGCCCGGCTGGGCTATGCGGTGCCCGGAGGAGTCATCGCCGTGGGCCTCCTGGTGCCCTTCGCGGCCTTCGACAATGTGCTTGATGCGTTCATGCGGGCCCGGTTCGACATCTCGACAGGGCTGCTGGTGACGGGGTCGATCTGGCTGATGGTCGCGGCCTTCATGGTCCGGTTCCTGGCGGCTGCGCTGGGAGCCTATGAGGGCGGGCAAAGCACGGTGCACGCCAACATGGACGCGGCGGCCCGATCCCTTGGCCAGACGCCCTGGGGAACGCTGCGCCGCGTGCACCTGCCGATCCTGACGCCAAGCCTGTTGACGGCGCTTCTGATAGTCTTCGTAGACGTGATGAAGGAACTGCCGGCCACCCTGATCCTCCGGCCCTTCAATTTCGACACCCTCGCCGTTCAGGCACACAGGCTGGCCTCGGACGAGCGACTGGAAGGGGCAGCCGTGCCGTCCTTGGTGATCCTGGCGGTGGGGCTTTTGCCGGTCATCCTGATCTGCCGGCAAGTCGGACGCAGACGGAGTTAAGGGGGCGCTGCCCCCGTCCTCTTTCAGAGGACTCCCCCGGGGTATTTTAAAAGAGAAAGAAGCAGTACATGGAGCGCTGATCCAGGCACGGATTGCGTTCGGCAAGCTGTTCAGTTTTGCGACCGGCGCGTGAAAGGCGACCGATGCTGCTTCTTTCTCTTTCCAAATACCCCGGCCTGACCTGTCCTCTTGGCGTGACCTACGACATGGACGTCAGGCTGCCCACCAGTTCTCGATATCCGCAGGGCTGATCCTGTCCGCCGGGCCCAGGCCGACCAGGGTTGTGCGGTCGGCCCTGGTGCGACGGGCCTGAACGGCGCGCCCGACGGCGTGGATCTCGTAGGCGCCATCGGTTGTCAGCACGAAACCCTTGAGGCGGTAGAGACCCTCGGGGCGGCTGTCGAGCTTGTCGCCCAGGGCCCGCCGGTCAAGGATGCGATCGCTGTCGTGTTGCCATGCGGCATAGGCCGGGTGCGCTGACGGGGCGCGGCCATGGGGCAGGGGCACGATGTCCAGCAGGAGGTCGGCCAGCGGGCTGTTTCCGGGCAGGACAGGAGGGCGGGCTCCGATGGATTTCAGGCGCGCCGAGAGGGGCTCGGGGATGGTGTCGGACTTGGTGACCAGCACCATGTCGGCGGCGAGGACCTGTTGCGCGACCTGGGCGCCGACTTGCGGATCATTCAGCAGGTCGTCGATGTTGAGCGCATCGACCAGCGTGATCACGCCGCCATAGCTGAGGTCCGGCACCGCGCGGGCGGCAGCGGCGATGGCGGCCGGGTCGGCGATGCCCGAGGCCTCGATGATGATATGATCCGGCCGGGGCTCGCGCGTCAGGACCTGTTCCAGGGCGCTGAACAGATCGGCATCCATGGTGCAGCAGACGCAGCCGTTGGTCAGGGCCATGGTCTGGTCGCCCTTGGCCGAAATCAGCGCGTCGTCGATGTTGATGGCCCCGAAGTCGTTGACCAGGATCAGCAGGTTCAGACCGTGATCTTCGGCCAGGAGCCGGTTGATCAGCGTCGTCTTGCCGGCCCCGAGATACCCCGACACGATGGTCAGCGGCAGGCCGATCATGGCCGGAGGCTCCGGGATGTGGTGGGGGCGGTCGGTCGGGTGTTGGGCATGGCGTGGGCCTTGATCTGAACGTCGCAGCAGGGTGGCGCAAAGCGGGCGGGCGGCCAAGCGGAAAGACCCGGACATGCGACCAAGGCACGAGACCCGCGGCAGGGTCCCGTCGCGGGGATCAGGTGATCACCAGGAAATAGCGTGCTCCGCGTTTGCCAAGCCCGCGCAGCACGGCCCGGCCGTCCAGCAGGAAGCGCAGGCGGTCACCCTTGCGCAGCTCGAACCTGGCCTCGTGCAGGGTCACTGACATCCGCCCGTCGAGCAGGACCAGGTGCGCCTCGCCGCCTTCGGCCCCCGACAGGGCCCGCTCGGCATCCTGGGGCAGGCTGCCTTCGCTCAGGCGCGAGGCATAGCCTTCGTCCGGGGCCGAGACCTGGCGTTGTTCGGCCCCCGTTGCCGGGTCCATGACCAGTGGCTGGTCGTCGCGAGCCACCAGGTCCGGGGCGGCGGCCTCGGCCATGCGCAGCAAGCGCGAGGGCGGGATATCATAGGCCCGGGCAATGCGGGACAGGGCATTGGCCGTGGGGCTGACCTCGGCATGTTCCAGCCGCGACAGGGTGGCCCGCGACACGCCGCAGCGGTCGGTCAGCTCGTCCAGGGACCAGCCGGCCTTGTGGCGCAGATCACGAAAACACTGCGCCAGGCGAGACGTCAGCCGGTCGGGTTTGACGGTGTCGGAAAGATCTCCCATGTCGGGCAGAATGTTCGGATATCGCACGTGAATCAAGCGCTCATTGCCCGGAAAGGTTGTGAGTTATGAAGGCGATCGCACTGGGGCTGTCCGGTTCGGCCCGGCTGCCGGCGAAAATGATCCCGCTGCCCGACAAAAGCGTCGCCCGCCGGTGCACGGTGATCTGCTTGCCGTCCGACAATTGCACGACGCTGCCCGACGAGGAATGGTCGGAATATTCCAGCTGGTGGTGGCGAATGGCGATCTGGGCGTGCTTGCGCGACACCCAGGCCTCGCCGATGACGATGTCGTTTTCCGAGGACCGGCCGATGCTGAGCGTCTGGCCCTCGGCAATCTGCCAGGACCGCCCGCCAAAGGAAAACTCGGCCCCCCCGGCCCGGGGCCGGTCGTCGCCGGCCGGGCGGATCGTCACCTGGGTCTGCTGGTTGAAATCCATGACAGAGCCCGAATAGACCCGGGTGGGATCGGCCTTGCCCTTCAGCTGCAATTCGCCGATCGGCAGCAGCCGGGCCCGGGTGTGCGGTTCGAGCAGGTCGAAAGAGCTGTCGCCCAGCAGGACCTCGCCCGGCTTGGCCAGCGAGGCCAGGCGGGCGGCGGTGTTGACCACGTCTCCGTAGATGTCGTTTTCGTGGTTCAGGAACGGGCCCATGTACATGCCGGCATGGACGGACAGGCCATCGGCCCAGGGGGCGTTGATCATCGACCAGGCAGCTGAAAACGCCTGTTCGGGCTGGTCGAAATAGCTGAGCACATCGTCGCCCTGGGATTTCACGCAATGCCCGCCGGACAATTCGACCATGCGGCGCATACGGTCGAGCATCTCGCTGATCTTTTCCAGCGCGGACGCGTTGCCGGACGTATCGTATAGCTTGGTGCTGCCGGAAATGTCGGCCATCAGGACACAGGCAACCGGCATTCGAACCCCCACGGCGAACAGGACGGCGGACGGCTTGGGCCGGCCATTGTGAACATGTGCAACAAGCATAGCGGGGCCCGAAAGGATTCGGCAAGAAACCGCACCCTGCGCTGCTTGACGCAGGGACATGCCACGGGAAGGGCGGAAAGGAAATGTGCAAAAGAAAAACCGCGCCCGATGGGCGCGGCTTGGCATCAGTCCGATCTGATCGGCAAACGTTCGGGTGAACGTCTTAGCCCTGGCGGGCTTTGAACTTGCGCTGCGTCTTGTTGATGACGTAGACGCGCCCCTTGCGCCGCACGACCCGGCAGTCGCGGTGCCGGTTCTTGAGCGAGCGGAGCGAGTTCTTGACCTTCATGGCCTCTCTCCTTCGTTCGGCGCGGCCAGCTAAGGGCGCCAGGGTTGCGGGTGCCCCGGTCTGGCGTTGCCGGACCGGGGCGGTGAATTCATGGTGGGCGGTACAAGGATCGAACTTGTGACCCCTTCGATGTCAACGAAGTGCTCTACCGCTGAGCTAACCGCCCATGAATACCAGCGCCTCATCCAGCCCCATCAAACAAACGGGGCGCGGATAACCGCGCCGGTGGAGGGGCGTATAAAAGGAGTCGCAGGGGGGCGCAAGGGTCTTTTGGCAAGCAAAGATTCCGGTCTATGATGTTTTTATAAGGAGCGCCGATGTCGAACCCTGCCTTTGATGTATCGATGCCGCCCGAGCGGCTGTCCTGCGTTGTTTTCGCCTCGCCCCATTCGGCCCGGTATTACCCGCGCCACTTCGTCAACCGGTCGGTTCTGGACGAACATACCATCCGGACATCCGAAGATGCCTTTGTGGATCAGCTCTTTGCGCCGGCTGCGGAATTCGGTGCCCCGCTGCTGACCGCCCGGGTGCCGCGGGCCTACGTGGACCTGAACCGGTCGGCCGATGAACTGGACCCGGCGCTGGTGCAGGGCGCGCGCAAGCAGGGGCACAACCCGCGCGTGGCCTCGGGGCTGGGCGTGATTCCCCGCGTGGTGGCCAACGGCCGGGCGATCTACCGGGGCAAGATCTCGATGGAAGAGGCCTGCACGCGAATCGACCGCTACTGGCGGCCCTATCACCTGGCGCTCCAGGGGCTGTTGTCGGAAGCCCACCAGATGTTCGGCGAGGCAATCCTGGTCGATTGCCACTCGATGCCCCACGAGGCGATGGACGGCATCGCCCGCAAGGGGCAGCGCCGGCCGGAAATCGTGCTGGGCGACCGGTTCGGCGCGGCGGCCAGCAGCGGCATCGTCGACCGTATCGAAACCGCCTTCAGCGATGCCGGGTTCATGGTGACGCGCAACGCGCCCTTTGCCGGGGCCTACGTGACCCAGGCCTACGGCCGGCCCTCGCGCAACCAGCATGCGATCCAGGTGGAAATCGACCGGGCGCTCTACATGGATGAAAAGCGGATCCGGCCGAATGCCCAGTATGCCGAGTTCAAGGCCTGCCTGCGCCGGGTGATCTCGGACATCGCGGCGATCGGCTATGACCGCGACCAGATGCCCCTGGCGGCCGAGTAATCAGCGCAGGGCGCGCCCCTTCACGATGGCATCGGTGCCGAACCGGGCACGGATCTTGTCCGCCGCCCGTTCCGCCCCGGCCCGTTGCCCGGCCTGCGGATCCAGCAGGTCTCCGGACAGGTCGGCCTGCGCGGCCGGGCACAGCTCGGACAGGCCGCAGCCGATCAGGCGGAAGGGGCCTTCGTCGCTGACCTGGTCCAGCAACCCGCGCGCGGTCCGGTACAGCCTGTCGGCCAGTTGCGTGGCATCGCGCAGGGCCACCCGGCGGGACAGGGCGCGGTGATCGGCCCGTTTCAGTTTCAGCGTGACAACCCGCCCGGCCAGCTCGCGCGCCTTGGCCCGGGCCGATACCTTTTCGGCCAGCCGCCAGATGTGCCCGTCGAGGATCTCGCGGTCGGCAGTGTCCTCGAAAAAGGTGGTCTCGTGGCTGATCGACTTGATCGGTTCATGGGCGTTGACCTTGCGGCGGTCCTCGCCCCGGGCCAGGTGATACAGCCGGTCGCCCATCGAGCCGAAACGGGCGACCAGGTCGCGGTGCTCCCAGCGGCGCAGATCGGTGAAGGTGCGGATGCCCGCCGTTTCCAGTGCCGCGCCGGACGCCTGGCCCACCCCCCAGATCAGCCCGACTGGCTTGTCGGCCAGGAAGTCCATCGTCTCGGCCTGGCCGATCACGGAGAACCCGCGTGGCTTGTCCAGGTCAGAGGCAACCTTGGCCAGGAACTTGTTGTGCGACAACCCGATCGACCCGGTCACGCCCAGCTCGCGGTGCATCCGGTTGACCAGCCCGGCCAGCACGATGGCCGGCGGCGCGCCGTGCAGCTTTTCGGTGCCGGTCAGATCCAGGAAAGCCTCGTCCAGCGACAGCGGCTGGATGGCCGGGGTCAGGTCCTCCATCATCGCGCGGATGGCTCTTGAAACTTCGACATAGACCGACATGCGCGGCTTGATCACCACCGCGTCGGGGCACAGTTTCAGGGCCTGGAACATCGGCATGGCCGAGCGCACGCCCCGGATACGGGCCACGTAGCAGGCGGTCGACACCACGCCCCTTCGGCCGCCGCCGATGATGACCGGCTTGTCGGCCAGCTCGGGGTTGTCGCGCTTTTCGACCGAGGCATAGAAGGCGTCGCAATCCATGTGGGCGATGGACAGGTCGAACAGTTCGGGATGGTCCAGGATCCGGGGGCTGCCGCAGGACGGGCAGCGCCGCTGTTTCGGGACGCGGGTCAGGCAAGAGCGGCAGAATGCGGGCATGAACCTGGATTTCGCCTCTTGTTTCCGGGCTTGGACGGAAGAAAGTGTTGCATACATCTGGAAGTGTATCATGAAAAGTGCAACGCCGAGGGAGGGCTGGTCCATGGAATTTTCCGGAGCGAAGACGGCGATCTTCCTGGGCCCCGACCTGCTGGTGGTCCAGCGCGACGATATCGGGACGATCCCCTGGCCCGGGCGCTGGGATCTGCCCGGGGGCGGGCGCGAGGGCGACGAAACGCCCGAAACCTGCGCCCTGCGCGAAACCCGCGAAGAGGTCGGGCTGCACCTGTCGCCCTCTGACCTGGTCTGGGCGCGCAGCTACCAGCGGCCGCGCGGCACGGTCTGGTTCTTCGTGGCGCATCTGCCCGCCGACACGCGCGATGACATCCGGTTTGGCGACGAAGGGCAGGGCTGGACCCTGATGGCCCCGGGCGCCTACCTGGAGCATCCGCTGAACATTCCCCATTTCGCCGACCAGCTGCGGATCTACCTCGAACAGCCCAAGGCGGCCGAGCGGCTGGCCTCTTGATGGCGCGGTGGTGCAGCGGAAAAAGTGACCTCTCCACGTAAAGGCCCCCCGCACGGTGTACGGGGGGAGGTAACGAACCACAGGAAGAGGTAAGGTCCGTTTGGGGAGTGTCTTGCCTTTAACAATGTCCGAACTGCCGGCCCCGTCAAAGTCGGGAATGCCCGACCCCGGCGGCCCAGACAGGTTTGTGTGACGTCCCGATCACAAATCGGGCCGCGATAGTGCGATCTCGGCGGATTTCAGCTTATGAGGGGCGCTTTGGCTGCCTAGTGATTGGGCTGTAGCGCCTGCGGGCTGCGCATTTCGGCCAGGATGCGGGTCGCGGCCTCCATCGGGTCGGGGGCCTTGCAGATCGGCCGGCCGACGACGACGTGGTCGGCACCGTTGGCGATGGCCTGGGCCGGGGTCATGACGCGCTTCTGATCGCCCAGCTCGGCACCTGCGGGGCGGACACCCGGGGTGACGATCAGCCGGCCCTCGGCCTCGGGCAGGGCCCGGATCGCGGCGGCCTCGTGCGGAGAGGAGATCACCCCGTCGGCCCCGGCCTCGAAGGCGCGGGCGGCACGTTCCACGACAAGGTCGGACACGTCACCGGGTTGGATCAGGCAATTGTCGAGATCCTGCCGGTCGAGCGCGGTCAGGATGGTGACCGCGAGGATCTTCATCCCTGACCCGGCGGCCCCCTGCTTGGCGGCGGCGACCACGTGGGGGTCGCCGTGCACGGTCAGGAAATCCAGGTCGAACTGGGTGAAGCCGCGCACCGCGTTTTCGATCGTGTTGGGAATGTCGAACAGCTTCATGTCCAGGAAGATGCGCTTGCCCTGTTCCTGCTTGAGCTCGTTGGCCAGGGCCAGCCCGCCGGTCGTCAGCATGCCCAGCCCGATCTTGTAGAAGGACACGCTGTTGCCAAGCTCCTGGGCCAGGCGTTGCCCCAGAAGGATGTTGGGCACGTCGAGCGCGACGATGAGACGGTCGTCGGACATGGGGGATCTCCACTTGGGCGGTTTCGGTCGTTTGTGCGAGGGCAGGGCCGCTTGTCAAGTGTCGGCGCCGCCCCCGGCCACGCTCCCGCCCACCCACCCCGCGCGGCCGGGGGCGGCGCCTTGTGCCGGGCGTGGCGCGCGGGCTTCGGGGGCGGGCCGGTGGGGATGCGTGAAAACCGTGACAAATTCGTCACAGGCGGCTCTTGCGCAGGCCCCGCGCGCACCCCATCTGAAGATCAAGGCCCGACCAGGGGCGCGCCGCTTTCGGGCGCCTTGAAGACCGGGTGCTTGAAAAGGAGACGATCATGGACTTGACCAAGTTCACCGAGCGGTCGCGGGGATTCGTGCAGGCTGCTCAGACCATTGCGGTCCGCGAGGGGCATCAGCGACTGGCCCCCGAACATATCCTGAAAGCCCTGATGGATGACGACCAGGGCCTTGCCTCGAACCTGATCCAAAGATCCGGTGGCGCGCCCGATCGCGTGCTGGCGGCCGTTGACACGGCGCTTGGCAAGATCCCCCAGGTGTCCGGCGATGCCGGCCAGACCTACCTGGACCAGAACACCGCCAAGGTGCTGGCCGAGGCGGAAAAGCTGGCCAAGGCGGCCGGCGACAGTTTCGTGCCCGTCGAACGGGTGCTGATGGCGCTGTGCATGGTGAAATCCGAAGCCCAGAAGGCGCTGGAGGCCGGCTCGGTCACCGCCCAGGCCCTGAACTCTGCCATCAATGACATCCGCAAGGGGCGGACCGCGGACAGTGCCTCGGCCGAGGAAGGCTACGAGGCGCTGAAGAAATATGCCCGCGACCTGACCGAAACGGCCCGGGAGGGCAAGATCGACCCGATCATCGGGCGCGACGACGAGATCCGCCGCACGATGCAGGTGCTGTCGCGCCGGACCAAGAACAACCCGGTGCTGATCGGTGAACCGGGCGTCGGCAAGACGGCCATCGCCGAGGGCCTGGCCCTGCGCATCGTCAACGGCGACGTGCCGGAATCCCTGCGCAACAAGCAGTTGCTGGCGCTGGACATGGGCGCTCTGATCGCCGGCGCGAAATACCGGGGCGAGTTCGAGGAACGCCTGAAATCCGTCCTGACCGAGGTCACCGAGGCCGCGGGCGAGATCATCCTGTTCATCGACGAGATGCACACGCTGGTCGGCGCGGGCAAGTCGGATGGCGCCATGGACGCGGCCAACCTGATCAAGCCGGCGCTTGCCCGGGGTGAGCTACATTGTGTGGGCGCCACGACGCTTGATGAATACCGCAAGTACGTCGAGAAGGACGCGGCCCTGGCCCGCCGGTTCCAGCCGGTGATGGTGCAGGAGCCCACGGTCGAGGACACCATTTCGATCCTGCGGGGCATCAAGGAGAAGTACGAGCTGCACCATGGCGTGCGGGTCTCGGACACGGCGCTGGTGTCGGCGGCGACCCTGTCGCACCGCTATATCACCGACCGGTTCCTGCCCGACAAGGCGATCGACCTGGTGGACGAGGCGGCGAGCCGTCTGCGGATGGAAGTGGATTCGAAGCCCGAGGAACTGGACGCCCTGGACCGCGAAATCCTGCAGAAGCAGATCGAGGCCGAGGCCCTGCGCAAGGAAGACGATGTGGCGTCGAAGGACCGGCTGGAGACGCTGGAAAAGGACCTGGCCGAGCTGCAGGAGAAATCCGATGCCCTGACCGCTGCCTGGCAGGCGGGCCGCGACAAGCTGGCCGGCGCACGCGAGCTGAAGGAAAAGCTGGATCGGGCGCGGGCGGATCTTGAGATCGCCAAGCGGGAAGGCAACCTGGCGAAGGCCGGCGAGCTGTCCTACGGCGTGATCCCGGACCTGGAAAAACAGCTGGGCGAGGCCGAGGAACGCGAAGACGGCGAGATGGCGGTCGAAGAGGCCGTGCGGCCCGAACAGATCGCGGCCGTGGTCGAACGCTGGACCGGCATTCCGATGTCGAAGATGCTGGAGGGCGAGCGCGAGAAGCTGCTGCGCATGGAAGATGGCCTGCACAAGCGGGTGATCGGGCAGGAGACAGCCGTTCGGGCGGTGGCAAATGCTGTCCGCCGGGCGCGGGCCGGGCTGAACGACGAGAACCGGCCGCTGGGCTCGTTCCTGTTCCTCGGGCCGACAGGCGTCGGCAAGACCGAGCTGACCAAGGCGGTGGCCGAGTTCCTGTTCGACGACGACAGCGCGATGGTGCGCATCGACATGTCGGAGTTCATGGAGAAACACTCGGTGGCCCGGCTGATCGGGGCGCCTCCGGGTTACGTGGGCTACGATGAGGGCGGCGTGCTGACCGAGGCTGTCCGGCGGCGTCCCTACCAGGTCGTGCTGTTCGACGAGGTCGAGAAGGCGCATCCGGACGTGTTCAACGTGCTGCTGCAGGTGCTGGACGATGGTGTCCTGACCGACGGGCAGGGGCGGACCGTGGACTTCAAGCAGACGCTGATCATCCTGACGTCGAACCTTGGGGCCCAGGCGCTCAGCCAGTTGCCGGACGGGGCGGATGCGGGCGCGGCGAAGGCCCAGGTGATGGACGCGGTGCGGGCGCATTTCCGGCCGGAATTCCTGAACCGGCTGGACGAGCTTGTCATCTTCGACCGGCTGGGCCGGGCGGACATGGACGGCATCGTGGACATCCAGATGGCCCGGCTTTCCAAGCGGCTGGCGGACCGGAAGATCCGGCTGGAGCTGGACGAAGATGCCCGGCAATGGCTGGCGGACGAGGGATACGACCCGGTGTTCGGGGCAAGGCCCTTGAAGCGGGTCATCCAGCGGGCGCTTCAGGATCCGCTGGCGGAGATGCTGCTGGCGGGCGACGTGAAGGATGGCGCGGTCATTCCGGTGACGGCCGGGGCAGAGGGGCTGCTGATCGGGGACCGGGTGTCTTCATCGACGCGGATGCCGCCGCAGGATGCGGTACTTCAATAAGGGTCCGAAAGGGCCTGATTGATCGGGGCGGGGGGACACCTTCGCCCCTTTTTCGTAGGTCCCGCAGGTGAAAACTCCCCCTGTCGTCCCAGGGTGTCCCACGCGTGGGACATTTTCGGTATCAATGATTTCAATGGGTTGCAGAGGTGAATTTACGGTTTGTTAGGGTTTGGAGGGGGCATGACCTTCGGGTGTCCACCCGGCCCCATCTCTTCGGTTTGATCAGTCTCGAGGAGGCATATACAAGAGTGTGTCAATTGACGAGGTGTTCTGATCTTCTTGCGCGCCAAATCCTTAATGTTGCGAGGTCTATGAATAGTAGTTAGCGTGGTAGGTGGATATTGAAGGGTAAAATTCTATAAATGACTGAAATACCATGTGTGCGTGTTTTGGAGGGGGCCGTTCCTTTTAAGGATGGAAATGTAAACGATACATTTCGTGGGATGGTGCTGCTTGAAGGTGGCGAAAGACGGCACGGGGTCATCAAGGACCTCAGTTTGTGCCAGTTGACGAATGAGCTTCTAGCAGCGGTATTGGGTAAGGAATTGGGGCTTCCTGTTCCGGACGCATATCTGGGCGTAGTACCCTTAGGAGCGCTGCAAGTGTCGAAGTTGAAGCTTTCGGATGGAAGCGGCCACGTAGTATTCGTGAGCGCGGATACTGGCACACCAAATTTTGCACAAAAAATTACGAATGACCACTTTATGGCAGGGAAAATTCTGGAGCAACTTAAGGAATGGGTAGGGCTTGGGGGGCTATATGCATTCGATAGTTGGATAGCAAATACTGATCGCCACATGGGTAACCTGCTCATTGACGGTCCCGACATGTTCTGGCTGATTGACCATGGGCACGCTTTCACCGGCCCTGCGTGGGCTCCGCAAGACCTTGACCCGACTGTTGCATACCGCCACAAGCTGTCCGAATGGTTGACGGGCGCTCTCAGTGCCAGCCAGAAGAGCAAAAAGGCGCGCGAATCTGATGGGTTTTGTGGTAAAATCGAATGTGTCGACGTACCTGCCGCGTTGTCTCAGGGCAGAACTGACAAGTTGCTTTCCGAGGAGTATGCCGATGCGCTTAGAGCCTTCTTGATCTCACGAGTACAGCATGTGTCTCGTTGCTCTAAGGAAGCGCTTGGCGTTCCAATTTTGACAGAATGACTTCGATATCAATTGATACAGGGCAGATTCCAGAGTGGGAATCTTGTGTTCGGGCCTCTTGGGTGCCGATACTGTTGGAGCCAATTTCTGGTTCTTATGGGCTCTGTTGCACAAATCGGATGATGACCGAGGCTCCCCTTTCCCCATACGGACTTATCCCACCACTTCTGTGACGGGAATGCCGAGAGCGGTGTAGCCGTTCAGGACTGCGATGCGGACCTGGATCTCGGCGACCTGACGGTCAAAATCCCGCGCCATGAGGCGCTGGCCCAGCAATTTCACGCAGTGCATCTTTGTCTCGACGCGGCTTCGACGGTGGTATCCGCTCCATCGTCGCCAGAGCGCGCGCCCGAGATATTTGGCGGCGCGCAGGGCTTCGTTTCGGGCCTTGGCTCCGGCAGTCTCGGTCTTCCACGGTTTGGCGTTCTTGCGTGGCGGGATGACAGCGTGGGCACCGCGGTCAGCAATGGCGTCGTGGCATTTGCGTGTGTCGTAAGCGCCATCGGCGGTGACGCTGTCGATCGGCTCGTGCGCCGGGATCTGGTTGAGCAGGTCAGGTAACACCGGTGCATCACCGATGTGGCTCCCTGTGATCTCCACGGCCCGAACCTCCAGAGTTTCTTCGTCGATCCCGAGATGGATCTTGCGCCAGACGCGCCGCTTGGGTCCCCCATGCTTGCGGGCGTGCCACTCGCCTTCGCCCTCGACCTTGATGCCGGTGCTGTCAATCAGCAGGTGCCGCGGCCCCTTGGAGCCGCGATAGGGAATGCTCACAGCCAGCGTCTTCTGGCGGCGGCTCAGCGTGCTGAAGTCGGGCACTGCCCAGTCGAGGCCGACAAGGCACAGCAGGCTCTCGACGAAACCCGTCGTCTGCCGCAGCGCCATGCCAAACAGCACCTTCATAGTCAGGCAAGTCTGAATGGCAGTATCGCTGTAGGTCTGCTGACGGCCACGCCTGCCTGACGGCTGCGCATACCAGTTCATCTCGGGATCGAACCAGATCGTCAGCGAGCCCCGGCGCTTGAGCGCTTCATTGTAGGCCGGCCAGTTCCTGGTCTTGTAGCTCGGAGGTGTGGGTCTACTCATGCACCCCAGCTACCACACTGGATTCGCGACATGAATCCCTCAGCCGTTTTGTGCAACAGAGCCGTTCTTATGAGGTCTTGGTTATTGGTTGCGCAGCTTTTAGTAAGTCTGGATTTCATTTGGAGTCGGCGAATGCGCTGCACCGACTGCACTGTTTTTACGGGGAGAGAGGTCAGAGCGTAGCCTTTTCTGCGGAATTAGCATGTGACGCAATCAGAGAGTGGCTGGCAAATCAAAGTGCTCTTGACCTTATGGATGTTCCTATGCCGCTCAGCGGTGTCCGCTTCGGCCCAGTTAGGAAAGCGGAGGGAAGCAGCTTGGAGCAGATTGCGAAGGATTGGATGGGCGTTTTATCGTCACTCTACGATGCGCAGTCGGATCAAGAAGTGTCTACCAAAGGGCATCTGATGGCCGCAGCTTCATCTCCCCCCCAATTTGAGGAACAGCTTCCCCAACTCGTATTGCGCTATGTAACTTCGAACCGCATAGATGCGTCGCGCTTCTTCAGTGAAAAGATATTGTCTGGTCAGCCTCGCCGTAGCCGTGCAGCTCATAAGCTTGACATAGACTTCAAGGGGAAGAGGCTGGTTGCAAATATCGCTCAACTCCGGCCTGGAAGGCTGTCTGCCCAAGTTGGCTTGATAAAGCAAAAGCTCTGGGATTTAAAGATAGATCGCGAAAATGACTTTCATGAAGGTGAAGGTAGATTGCACGAATTGCTTCTCCAAGTGCCAAGGCCAGACGAGCCTCATATGACCGAGAGAAAGTACAAAAATTTATCCGGGGAATATGAGGGCTTGTTGGAGCAGGCTGATAGGTTGGAGTTGAGAATGCGGCAATTTAATACCCCGGTGCAAATTGGGGATCACATTTTGGAACAAGAAGCCGCTTAGCGTCTTTGTCGGTGGATCCATACTCCCACCCGCGGTCGGTGGCTGCACTTCTCTCTGACTGCCGTGCGTTTCGAGCGTGGATGTAAGATGGGTGCTGCAGCACCCATCCTACGCGGGTGGCGGGGTTAGTCGGGGGAGAACATCCGTTCGACCTCGTCCAGGACATCATCAATTATCCCCGGCGATTTGGCGTCGGGGCCGGTGAAGCGGAGGATCCAGCCGGTGCGGGTGAGCTCTCGGCGGACGGTCAGGCCTTTGCGCAGGGTGCGCAGGCGGCGGGGGGCGCCGGGGGTGCCGGGGGCCGGGCCGGAGAGGGGCTCGGGCGAGGTGGCCTCGGCCAGGACGGGCACGAGCGATTGCCATTGCGTTTCAAGCGTATGGCTGCGGCGGTCGGGGATGGCGTCGTGCAGGATGTCCTCCCATCCCGCGCGGAGGGCGGCGGCGAGGCGGTCGAGGCGGGCGACCGACAGGCGCTCGGGCGTGGCGAAGCGGTATTCGAATTCCTCGGCGGCCAGCACGTGGCCGCGCAGGCGCGAGCGTTTCTGGCGCGAGAGGGCGGGGAACAGCCCGTCGATGGCGGCGTCGGGGGTGGGGAAGTGGTCTGCGCGCAGGCAGGTGAGCACGAGCATGGCCTTTTCCCAGGGCGAGATCTGGGCGCGGATCTCGTTTTCCGAGACCATGGCGGAGAGCAGGCCGGTCATGCTGTCGGGCGTGCGGATGAAGGCGGGGATGGTGTCGCGTTCGAGCTCGCGGAAGACCGAGAGCCGGCGGTGGCCGGAGATCAGGCCGTAGGGGAGGGGCTGGTCGGGGGTGGTTTCAAGCTCGAACAGGTCGATGGGCTGGCGGAGGCCTTCGATGAGGATGGAGGAGCGGAGTTCGTCATGGGCGGCCGGGTCGTGGGTGAGGCGGTCGCGGGGGAGGGCGTCGGGGTGGATGTCGGTGAGGGCGATGTGCAGCAGGGGATCGGTGGTCATGATGGGCCTTTCGGGTTGAGAGGGGCGCATCATGGGGCATGGCGGGGGGGTGTTGCGCGTACGGTGGGGGCGGAAAATGGGGGTGTGGACGGGCAAGGCCCGCCTTTTGAGGGGCGGGCCTTGGTCCGTGAGCAGGCTCTGGTCGAGCACAAAGGGATTTTCAGGGTAATGCGGTGGTCCCGGAGTGATGGGTTCCGGGGGCGGCCCCTGATCGGCCGTGGTGAGAGGCCGTGTGCCCGTGGGCGTGCAGGGATTGGCCTGGCCCGCCATGCCGGAGCGATGGCGGGGGAGCGGACGAGTGTGTGCCGATTGGATTGGGCAAAACGTGCTCCACCAGGACCCGAAACTGTGCACAGGGTAGCAATAATCGGGCGTCTTGTAATCGGCTAATGTGGGGGACGCGGGCGGTTTCGGCCGGGATTGGCTTATGGGGCGGGGCCGGGGGGAGCGGGCCGGGCGGGGCAATGCGACCAAGGTCGCAGGCCGGGCGTCGGTGGCGGGGCGAAAGCGTGCTATCCTTGGCGGATGTGCCGGCGTCGCGAGGAGGAGGCGGGAGCCATGTTGGAAGATGCGTTGATCAGGGATTCGGTCGGGCGGCGGGTGCGCCATGACGGGCGGACGCGGTCCCAGGACTGGGACGAGGTGCAGGCGTTCTGCCGGTCGGTCTACATGCCGTACCGGGTGCGGCCGTTGCAGCGGTTGTCGCGGCCGGATGCGACGATGATCTCGGCGGCGGCCGGGCGGGTGACGATGACGCGGTTTTCCTACGGGACGGGCATTCACCTGGACCGGTTCGATCCGGAGGCGGGCAATATCCTGGTGCTGAACACCTTGCGCGGGGCGCTGGATCACCAGTCGGATGGCGGGTCGGTGGCGACCGGGGCGGGGGAGAGCTTTGTCGTGGATTGTTCCAGGACCGAGTATTGGCTGGAGGGCGATCCCGACCACATGCAGCTGAACCTGACGATCCCGCACCAGGTGATGGCCGAAACGGCCAAGCGCTGGTTCGGCTTCGTGCCGGGGGACGGGCTGTGGACAAGGCGGGTCAAGATCGGCGGGGCGCAATCGGCCTGGCCGTCGCTGCTGGATTACGCCGCGCGGGCCCTGAGCGGGGGCGGCCCGGTGCCGGCGGATGCGGCCCTGGCCCGCCATATAGAAGAAGTGCTGTGTGTCGAGCTGCTGCGCCAATGGGCGGCGGCGGCGGGAATGCGGCTGGAGGACGGGGCGCGGGCGGCGGCTCCGGGCTATGTGCGCCGGGCCGAGCAGATACTGGAGGCCGAGGCGCGCGAGGCCCCGACCATCGGCGAGGTGGCCGCACGCGTGGGCGTGTCGGCCCGGACCCTGTCGGGCGGGTTCCGGCGGTTCCGGGGGGTGTCTCCACGAGAGTTCCTGGCGGCGCGGCGGCTGGACGGTCTGAAGGCCGAGCTGGAAACCGAAGCCGAGGGCCGAACGGTGTCGGACATCGCCTCGGGTTGGGGGTTCGTGAATTTCGGCGCATTGGCCGGGCGCTACCGCGCGCGGTTCGGGGAATTGCCCTCGCAGACGCGGGCGCGGGGGTTGCGGGGCGGCAAGGCCCCTCATTGATCAAGACCCCTCATTGATACGGCCCTGACCGGGGCCTGACCCTTGGCCCGCCCCCGATTTCGCTTCCGAAGCGGGACAGGCCGTGCCGGTGGCGAACAGCGGGGTCGGGAACTGGCCGCTAGCCTCTCTTGACGATCATCAAGGGAGGACTCGATGAAAGACATCACCACATCCGACATGAAGACGCGCTGCGATGGCGTGCTGGAGGCATTGAGCACCGGCCCGTCGCGCGTGCCCGGCGTCGTGGCCATGGTGACGGACCGCGACGGCGACATCTATTCCGGCGCGGCCGGCGAACGGCGGCTGGACGGCACGCCGATGACCGAGGACACCGTCTTTGCCATCTTTTCCACGACCAAGGCGATTGCGGGCACGACGGCGCTGCAATGCGTGGAAGAGGGCCTGCTGGACCTGGATGCCCCGGCCAAGGACTATGCCCCGGCCATCGGCAAGTTGCAGGTGATCGAGGGCTTTGACGCCGATGGCGCGCCCCGGCTGCGGGCTCCGAAAAGCGATGTGACCACCCGGCAGCTGATGCTGCACACCGGCGGGTTCGGCTATGACTTCTTCAACGAGGTCTACAAGCAGCTGGCTGAGGAGCATGGCCAGCCCTCGGTGGTCAGCGGCACGCGGGCCTACATCGAAACGCCCCTGCTGTTCGATCCGGGCGAGAAGTGGGAATACGGCACCAATATCGACTGGGTGGGCCAGGTGGTCGAGGGCATCCGGGGCAAGCGGCTGGGCGCGGTCATGCGCGAGAGGGTCTTTGACCCGCTGGGCATGGACGAGATCGCCTTTACCCGGACCGACGCCATGAAGGCGCGCACGGCGACGATCCACGCCCGGGGAGAGGATGGCGGGCTGAGCCCGATGGACGATTTCGCCCTGCCCGACAACCCCGAGGTCGATATGGGCGGGCATGGGCTGTATGGCACGGTGCCGGAATACATGAAGTTCATCCGCATGTGGCTGAACGACGGGGACGGCCCGAACGGCCGGGTGCTGAAGCCGGAAACCGTCGATTGGGCGGTGAAGGGCGCGCTGGTGCCGCCGCAGAAGGTGACGATGCTGCCCGGGGTGATCCCGTCGCTGTCGAATGATGCCGAATTCTTCCCCGGGCTGGCCAAGGATTGGTCCTACACCTTCATGGTGAACGTGGACGAGGCGCCCACCGGGCGGCCGGCGGGGTCGATCGGCTGGGCCGGGCTGGCCAACAGCTATTACTGGATCGACCGGCAGAACGGGATCGGGGGCTATTGGGCGACGCAGATCCTGCCCTTTGGCGACGGGATATCCTTCCCGGGCTTCCTGGATTTCGAAAGCGCGGTCTACCAGGCGCTGGCGGCGGGCTGACCCTCCCCCGCTTCGCCCCGGCGCGGGCCGCCGGCGTGCCCATGATGGGGGCGCGCCGGCGGTTTGTGGCTCGGTTTTGATGGTTGATGCATTGGCGGAGCGGACCCGTTTCTGATAGCCCGAGGACAAACCGCACCTGGATGCGGGACTTTGCTGTCTTTGGGGGAAGAAAATGGATTTCTACGCGCGCGTGGCCGAGATCGCGGGGGGCGCCATGGTGCGCCTGCGGCGGATGTCGGAACCGAAAGAGGCCGTCTTCGGGACGACGCCCGAGATCCCCAAGGCGCGCAAGCAGGGGATCATGACGCTGAAGATGCCGACGGCCAAGGGCTGGGTCGGCGGGCACAAGCCGACGGTGGCGGCGGGGCTGCAGGTCAATGCCTTTGCCTCGGACCTGGAACATCCGCGTTGGATCGAGGTGCTGCCCAACGGCGATGTGCTGGTGGCCGAGGCCACGGGGCGCACGACGGAACCCGAAACCTTCCTGGACCGGGCGCGCCAGGCGACGATGAAGCGGGCCAAGGCGATCGGGCATTCGGCCAACCGGATCACGCTGTGGCGGGATGGGGATGGCGATGGGGTGGCCGAGGAACGCCATGTCTTCGTCGAGGGCCAGAACCAGCCTTTCGGCATGGCCCTGAAGGGCGACACGTTCTACGTGGGCAACACCGACGGGATCGTGAGTTTCACCTATGAAGAGGGCGCGACGGCCCTGACCGGGCCGGGCACGCCGCTGGTGTCGTTCAAGCCTCATGGTCACTGGACGCGCAGCCTGCTGCTGTCACCGGACAAGACAAAGCTTTATTGCGGGGTCGGGTCGCTGTCGAACATCGGCGACGAGGGCATGGAGGCCGAAGAGGGCCGGGCCTGCATCTGGGAAGTGGACCTGGGCTCGGGCGCGGCGCGGATCTTCGGGGCGGGCCTGCGCAATGCGGTGGGCATGGCCTGGGAGCCCACGACCGGGGCGCTGTGGACGGTGGTCAACGAGCGCGACGGGCTGGGCGATGAAACGCCGCCCGATTACCTGACCTCGGTGGTCGACGGGGGGTTCTACGGCTGGCCCTATTGCTACTGGGACCGGATCGTGGATGACCGGGTGCCGCAGGACGCCGAGCTGGTGGCCCGGGCGATCCGGCCGGATTACGCCCTGGGCGGGCATACGGCGTCGCTGGGCCTTTGCTGGATGCCCGAGGGCACCTTGCCGGGGTTCGGCGAGGGCATGGTGATCGGCCAGCACGGGTCGTGGAACCGGTCGACGCTGAGCGGCTACAAGATGATCTTCGTGCCCTTCTCCGGGGGCAAGCCGTCGGGGGCTCCGCGCGATATCCTGAGCGGGTTCCTGTCCGAGGACGAAACGGAATCCTATGGCCGGCCGGTTGGCGTGGCGATCGGGCCGGACGGAAAGTCGCTGTTGATGGCCGATGACGTGGGCGACGTGATCTGGCGGGTGTCGGCCGCCTGAATGTGAAAAGGGGCGCCTGTCGGGGCGCCCCTGTCCGTTTGATCCGTGTCGGGATCACATCGAGGGCATCAGCACCTTGTCGATGACGTGAATCACCCCGTTGTCGGCTTCGATGTCGGCCTGAACGACGGTGGCGTCGTTGACCATCACGCCGTTGTCGAGGTCGATCATGATTTCTTCGCCTTCGACGGTAGCGGCGGCCATGTCATCGGACAGGTCGGTCGACATCACCTTGCCGGGCACGACGTGGTAGGTCAGGATCTCGACCAGCTTGTCCTTGTTTTCCGGCTTCAGCAGCTCTTCGACGGTGCCGGCGGGCAGGGCCTCGAAGGCGGCGTCGGTGGGGGCGAAGATGGTGAAGGGGCCGTCGCCCTTCAGGGTCTCCACGAGACCGGCGGCCTGGACGGCGGCAACCAGCGTTTCAAAGTCCTCGGACGCGGCAGCGGTGTCGACGACGTCCTTGGCCATGTGGCTGCCGGCGAAGGCGGGGGTCACGGCGGTGACGGCGGGAACGGTGGCCAGGGCGGTGGTCAGGGCGAGAGCTGTGGCGCGAACAAGCATGTGGATACTCCTTTTGAATTGTCACCAATGCCTCGTGGCATCTGATGGGGAGTACGGGGGTCCTGCGGGACCGGATCAGCGCAAAAACGGCCCCTAGGGACCTTGACTGGCGGGGCAACCCGGCTAAGCCGCACCCGCGCGGGCGGGCAACGTACATTTCCGTGATCGGTCGTGACGCGGCGTGACCGCTGCGGGCGTGATACGGTCGGCAAAAGCGGGGGGCTGGGCCTCTGTCATGGCGTTTTCGCGGCAGGCTGGCAGGTAGGTCTTGCGGCCACCGTCATGCTGGCCATGATGAGATCAGCAAAGCAGCCGGGGAGAGACGTCATGTTGTTCTGGATCCAAGCCCTTCAGATCATGGTGCTGATCTTCGTGCTGCTGTTCGGGCTGGCGGCGCTGACGGTGGTGGCCCTGTTCATCATCGACCGCAACCAGACCGAGGACGCGATCCGGCGCAATTACCCGGTGATTGGCCGGTTCCGGGACCTCTTCACCGAGCTGGGCGAGTTCTTCCGTCAGTATTTCTTTGCGATGGACCGGGAAGAGATGCCCTTTAACCGGGCGCAGCGGAACTGGGTCTACAATGCGGCCAAGAACAAGGGGAACACGGTGGCCTTCGGGTCGACGCGGAACCTGAACGTGCCGGGCACGCCGATCTTCATGAACGCGGTGTTTCCGCCGCTGGACGATCAATATGCCTCGACCGAGCCGATGCTGATCGGGCCCTATTGCCGTGAGCCCTACCAGGCGCAATCCTTCTTCCACATCTCGGGCATGTCCTACGGGGCGATTTCCAAGCCGGCGATCCGGGCCCTGGCCAGGGGCGCGAAGAAGGCGGGAATCTGGATGAACACGGGCGAGGGCGGGGTGTCGCCCTATCACCTGGAGGGCGGCTGCGACATCGTCTTCCAGATCGGCACGGCCAAGTTCGGGGTGCGGGATGAGCATGGCAACCTGAGCGACGAGAAGCTGCGCGCGGTGGCGGCCAATCCGCAGATCAAGATGTTCGAGATCAAGCTGAGCCAGGGGGCCAAGCCGGGCAAGGGGGGGATCCTGCCGGCGGCGAAGATCGACGACGAGGTGGCGGCCATCCGGGGGGTGCCCCTGGGCAAGGATGCGATCTCGCCCAACCGCCACAAGGAGGTCGACGATTACGACGGGCTGCTGGACCTGATCGCCCATGTGCGCGAGGTGACGGGCAAGCCGGTGGGGTTCAAGACCTGCATGGGCTCGGCCGATCCGTGGTTCGAACTGTTCCGCAA
>PAQV01000005.1 GCA_002709405.1 Paracoccaceae bacterium | reverse complement strand
ACACCGCCCACCACGGCGACACCTTCAACATGGTGCTGTTCACCCTGTCGCTGATGATCGGCACCGCCGGCCTGCCGCACGTGATCATGCGCTTCTTCACCGTGCCCAAGGTGTCCGACGCACGCTGGTCCGCCGGTTGGGCGCTGGTCTTCATCGCCCTGCTCTACCTGACGGCCCCGGCCGTGGGCGCCATGGCCCGCCTGAACATCACCGAAATGTTCTGGCCCAATGGCACCGACGGTGAAGCTGTCGCGGTGTCGACCATCGAAACCGACCCCGACTACAACTGGATGCTGACGTGGCAGAAAACCGGCCTGCTGGGCTGGGAAGACAAGAACGGCGACGGCAAGATCCAGTACTACAACGAGAACTCGGCCGACATGCAGGCCAAGGCCACTGAAAACGGCTGGACCGGCAACGAGCTGACCAACTTCAACCGTGACATCCTGGTGCTGGCCAACCCGGAAATCGCCAACCTGCCCGCATGGGTGATCGGCCTGGTCGCCGCCGGTGGTCTTGCCGCCGCCCTGTCGACCGCTGCAGGCCTGCTGCTGGCCATCTCCTCGGCCGTGTCGCACGACCTGATCAAGGGCTCGATCAATCCGAGCATCTCGGAAAAGGGCGAGCTTCTGTCGGCACGGATCGCCATGGCTGTCGCCATCGCAGTGGCCACCTACCTGGGCCTCAACCCTCCGGGCTTTGCCGCCCAGACGGTCGCCCTGGCCTTCGGCCTCGCCGCTGCCTCGATCTTCCCGGCGCTGATGATGGGGATCTTCTCGACCCGCATCAACAACTGGGGCGCCGTGACGGGCATGGTCGCAGGCCTGGTCGTGACGCTGGTCTACATCTTCCTGCACAAGGGCTGGTTCTTCATCCCCGGCACCAACAGCTTCACCGATGCGGATCCGCTGCTCTTCACGGTCAAGTCGACCTCGTTCGGCGCGATCGGTGCGATGATCAACTTCGTGGTCGCCTACACCGTGTCGGGCATGACGAAAGAGACCCCGCCCGAGATCGTGGAACTGGTCGAAAGCGTCCGCGTGCCGCGCGGCGCAGGCACCGCCCACGCGCACTGACACTCACCGGGAGGGGGCATCCTTGTCCCCTCCCATCCTCCCTGACTATCCTCCCCCTGCCGGACATTTTCGCCGGCATCCCACAGGGGGCCTTTTTGGACCTTTACCAGCCCACCCCACCCCGAGCGGAGCCCGACCCCCGTGCACGCCACCCAAAGCATCGACGCGCTGCTGCGCCATCCGCCCTTCGACATGCTGCCGCAGGACCTTGGCCCCGAGCTTGACGCCAAGATCACCCGCAGCATCGTGCCCGCCGGGGGGCTGTTGTTCGAAAAGGGCCAGCCGCTGGCCGGGGTCTATGTCATCGAAACCGGCGCGACCCAGTCCGAGGGTGCGGGCGGGGCGATCGTCTCCCGGCGCGGACCCGGAGACATGCTGGGCCAGAAGGGCACCCTGTCGGACGGCCTGGCCCGGGTCACCACGCGGGCGACCGAGGACACCGGCGTCTTCATCATCCCGCCCGATCTCTTCCGCAACCTCGTCCGCCATCACCCGACCTTCGGCGCCTGGTTCGAACGGGGCAACACCAACGACGGCGGGGCCTATGCCACCGGCCTGACCGCCCTGAAGGTCGCCGACCTGATGTCGGCCACGCCCGTCACCTGCCTGCCCATCGCCACCGTGACCGAGGCCGCCCGGCTGATGCGCGACCGCCGGATCAACTCGGTCCTGGTCACCGATGGCACCGACCTCGATGGCATCGTCACCTCGCGCGACCTGACCGGCAAGGTCCTGGCCGAGGGCCTTTCCGGCGACATTCCCGTCAGCCGGATCATGACCCCGCATCCCGTGACCATCCCGCCCTCGGCGCTGGGGCTGGACGCGCTGATCATGCTGGCCGATCACGGCATCAGCCACCTGCCCGTGGCCGAGGACGGCGCGATCATCGGCATGATCGGCAAGACCGACCTGTTCCGCCACCAGGCCGCCACCGCCTCGCACATGATTTCCGAAATCGTCGAGGCCTGCGACGCCGCCTCCATGGCCGCCGTGGTCGCCCGCACGCCGGAACTGCTGGGCCAGCTGGTCTCGGCCGGGGTCAGCCCCCAGGCGATCTGCCGGCGGATTTCCGATGTGACCGATGCCGTCACCCGCCGCCTGCTGATCCTGGCCGAACAGAAACTCGGGCCCCCACCGGTGCCCTATCTATGGGCCGCCTGCGGCAGCCAGGGCCGGCGCGAACAGACCGGCGTGTCCGACCAGGACAATTGCCTGATCCTCGACGACGGTGTCCTGCCCGAACACGATGCCTATTTCGCCGCCCTGGCCAAGTTCGTGTCCGACGGGCTGGCGGTCTGTGGCTACATCTACTGCCCCGGCGACATGATGGCCACGAACCCGCGCTGGCGGCAGCCCCGCCGGGTCTGGCGCGACTATTTCCAGGGCTGGATCGCCAAGCCGGACACCGAGGCGCAGATGCTGGCCTCGGTCATGTTCGACCTGCGCCCCATCGGGGGCGAGCGCGACCTGTTCGAAAACCTGCACGCCGAAACCCTGGCCGCCGCCCGGTCGAACTCGATCTTCGTGGCGCACATGGTGTCGAACTCGCTGAAACACACGCCGCCGATCTCGCTGTTCAGGGGCTTTGCCCTGATCCGCTCGGGCGAGCACAAGAACCAGGTGGACCTGAAGCATTCCGGCGTCGTTCCGGTCGTCGACCTGGGCCGGGTCTATGCCCTGAAGGGCGCCCTGGAAGAGGTCAACACCCGCGACCGCATCGAGGCCGCCGGCGCGTCGGGCGTCCTGTCGCCCTCTGGGCTGGCGGAACTGCTGGACGCCTACGACCTGATCGCCGACACTCGGTTGCGGCATCAGGCCGCCCAGATCCGCCGGGGCGAGAAACCGGACAACTTCATGGCGCCCGGAGACCTGTCGGACCTGGAACGAAATCACCTGCGCGACGCCTTCATGGTGGTCAAGACGATGCAATCGGCCGCAGGTCACAATACGGGAATGCTCGGCTGATGTTCATGGAACTGATCGCCACCTTCTGCGCCGGAATCGGCGCCGCCGGACTGATGATGGCCATAGGCCTCGCCTGGAAAGCCATGCCCCGCTGGCTGATCCCGGCGATGGGCGGGCTGGCGATGATCTGCTTTACCGTCTGGTCGGAATATTCATGGGGCGACCGCACGATCGAGGGCCTGCCAGAGGGCGTGCAGACCGTCGAAACCCGGTCCGACACCTATCCCTGGAAGCCCTGGACCTATGCCTTCCCGCAGGTCACCCGGGTCCTGGCCGTCGACACGTCGAACGTGCAGACCAAGGACGAAGCCCCCGGCGTCAAGCTGGTGGACCTCTACCTCTTCGCCCGCTGGCGCGCGACGGCCACCATTGCGCAACTGATCGACTGCGGCACCGCTGCCCGCGCCGACGTCACCGAAGACACCCTGGCCGACCCGGCCGCTGCCACCTGGCAAGAGCTCGGAGAAGCCGACCCGCTGATTACCGCCGTCTGTACATAGGGCTGGCGCACCCAGGCGCCTTTTGAGGAGGAGGACGCGATGGACAAGAAGCACATTCTGCTCGTGGAGGACGAGGACAACATCGCCGTCGCCCTGGAGTTCCTGATCGGACGCCTGGGGCACCGCACCACGCGGGTGGCCGACGGAGAGGCCGCCCTGCAGGCGCTCGACGCCGGGCCGGTCGACATGGTCGTGCTCGACGTCATGCTGCCCCACAAGTCGGGCTACGAGGTCTGCCAGGTGATCCGCTCGCGCCCGGACCTGGGCGCCGTCAAGATCCTGATGATGACCGCCCGGGGCGGCGAGGTCGAACGGCGCAAGGGCCTGGCCCTGGGGGCCGACGATTTCCTGATCAAGCCCTTCGCCAACTCCGAGCTGAACGCCAAGATCAAGGGCTTGCTGGGCGCGGACATGCAGGGACAGGACGCCCATGCATGAACGGTTCGGCCTGCGCACCCGGTTCGCCCTGTTCTTCGCGGCCATGGGGCTGGGCGGCGCCGCGGTCCTGAGCCTCGGGATCTGGTTCGGGGCCAGCCGCTTCGGGGCCAGCACCGACGGCTACGTCATCGCCGCCATCATCGGCGGGCTGGGCATCATCGGACTGGCCGCCTGGATCGGCCTCTTGTTCGACGAAAACGTGGCCCGCCCGATCCTGGCCCTGGCCGCCGACCTGTCGACCCGTGCCGCCGCCGACATCGGCGGCCGCCAGATCGACGAACAGCCCGCCCGCTACCTGGGCGCGCTGGCCCCCGCCGCCAATGCCATCAACTCGGCCCTGGCCGAGGCCCGCACCGCCCAGACCCGGGCCATTGCCGCCGAAACCGACCGCCTGCAGCGCGAAAAGCGCCTGTTCGAAACGCTGATCCGAGACCTCGCCGAAGGCGTCATCCTGTGCACCTCGGACGACCGGGTGATGCTGTTCAACCGCGCAGCCCAGGACCTGCTGTCCGGCCTGGGCCTTGACCGCAAGCTGTCCTCGCTGTTCCGCCCCGAACCCCTGCACCAGGCCCTGCACCGCCTGGACCTGCGCCGCAGCCGGGGCGAAACCGGCCCCGAAACCTTCCTCGCCGCCAGCGCCTGTGGCGACCGCTTCCTGCTGGGCCAGATCTCTCCGATCCATGGCGCCGGCATGCCCGACGGCCATGTCATCATCCTGCGCGACGCCACCGCCGACCTGAAGGCCCATGCCGACCGCGACGCCCTGTTCACATCGCTGATGGAAGAGGTCCGCCGACCGGCCTCGGCCATCGGGGCCTCGCTGGAAGTGCTGCAAAGCGTGCCCGACCTCGACAGCGACACCCGCGCCGGCTTCACCCATGCCCAATCCGAGGAACTGTCCCGCCTCTATACCAGCCTGCGCGACACCGAGGCCCGCTACGAAGCCATGGCCACCCGCGCCTGGCCGATGGTCGAACTGGCCGCCACCGACCTGCTGGACGCGGTGCGCGCCCGGGCCGGCGACACCGTGACCATCCAGCCCTGCACCGACTGGCTGCGCTGCGATCCCTTCGCCATCGCCGCCATCCTCGGCCGGGTCATCGACCACCTGGCGGCCGAGGGCACCCGCCGCGACATGACCCTGGACGCCCACCTGCAAGGCCAGGAAATCCTTCTGACCCTGACCTGGACCGGCCCCCAGGTGCTGGACGGCGCCCTGCAGGACTGGCTGGCACAGCCCCTGTCCGATGGCTATGGCCGCTACACCTGCCGCGACGCCCTTGCCGCCCACCGGACCGACATCTGGGCCAGCGGCACCGCCGACGTGCCCGGCCTCGCCCTGCCCCTGCCCGCCACCATCGCCGCCACCCACCAACCCCCCGCGCCCTGGTCGGATTTCTACGATTTCGACCTCCCGACCGAGGCCCGCGCCGGTGACCTCGCCGACGTGCCGCTCGACAAGCTGACCTTCGTGGTCTTCGACACCGAAACCACCGGCCTGTCGCCCCGCGACGGCGACCGCATCGTGCAGATCGCCGGCATCCGCATCGTCAACGGCAAGGTCCGCGGGGCCGAGGTCTTTGACACGCTGGTCGATCCCGAACGCCCGATCCCGGCCGCCTCGACCCTGGTGCATGGCATCACCGAGGACATGGTCACCGGCGCCGACACGATCACCACCGCCGGCCAAAGGTTTCACGATTTCTGCGAAGGCGCCGTCCTGGTCGCCCATAACGCGCCCTTCGACATGGCCTTCCTCAAGGCCCAGGAACCGCGCATCGGCCGCGCCTTCGACCATCCCGTCCTGTGCACCGTGCTGCTGTCGGCGGTGCTGTTCGACCCCTCGGCCGACCACAGCCTGGACGGGCTGACCGCCCGGCTGGGCATCGAGATCCCGCACGAGGCCCGCCACACGGCCCTAGGCGACGCGCTCGCCACGGCGGATGTCTTCGCCCATCTCATCGGGCTGCTGGACCAGGCGGGGATCCGGACCCTGCAACAGGCGATCTCGGCCAGCGAAAGCCAGACCCGCCTGCGCCGGGCGCAGAACTATTGACCAGAGGTTCCGATGCACAGCCGCAACAGGCAGAAAAATATTCCGGCATTGGAATGTTAGCTGCAGCTGCAAGACTCGCCCGCCGACCGGGGGGTCAAAGTCATGGATTCCAGACCTTTGAACGCCCCTCTTCACATGCGGCGGCGCAGCATCGTTCCGCACCTAAATAGTAAAGATAGTTTACATAAGTGTAAACCATTTGACACCGCCGTCGCGGGTAAGCATCAATCGGATACCACCACTCGTTACGTTACGTCACAATTACTTACCTGCAAGGAGGTTGCATGAGGAGCGACCGAGTTTTTCGGGCCAGCCACCGCCAGCCCGCTCGCAACCCTTACGGCCAGACCCGCGCAGAGGAGCCACTCTGCGTCGCGATGATCGGCCGGGAACTGGACGACCGGACCCTGGCCACGCTGCATGAAACCGAGGCCCGGGCCCTTGGCCTGGACCTGAACGTCGACCGCCTGGACCCGCATGCCATGGTCCGCGCCCGGCCCAGCCTGGCCGAAATGCTCGACATGCTGGAAATGGCCGGTTTTGCCGGGGCCTGTATCGCGGCGCCCTACAAACGCGCGGCCGTGGCCCACGTGGACACCCTGTCGCCATTGGCCCAGGCCGCGGGCGCCGTCACCACCATCGTGTTCAACGGCCGGCACCGCCACGGGTACAACACCACCGCCTGGGCCTTTCGCGAAGCGCTGCGCCGCCAGCTGGGAGACCGCCCCCCGGGCCGGGTCCTGCTGCTGGGGGCCGGTCCCTCGGGCGCGGCCATCGGCCTGGCCCTCAAGGACCTGGGCGCATCCGACATCCTGGTCGCCGATCCGCGCAGCGGGCGGGCCGAGGTGGTTGCCCTGGATCTTGGCGGGACCGTGGCCGGCAACCTGGCCGAGATCGCCCCCGAGGTCGACGGCATCGTCAATGCCACCCCGCTGGGCAGTCGCCGCCGGCCCGGCTGGCCCATTGGCCCGGCGCTTTTGCGCCCGCACCACTGGATCGCCGAAACCCGCTATGACCCGCTTGAAACGGACCTGATGCGCGCCGCGCGCGCCCGGGGCTGCACCACCTTCGACGCCAAGACCATGGCGGTCTTCGGGTTGGTGCGCGATTTCCACCTGATCACCGGCCACGCGCCGGATGCGGTCCGCCTGAGCGCCTCTGTCGAACGCCACCTGGCCCGACAGCCCGCCTGACGGACGGCCCGCCTGACGGACAGCCCACGGGCCCGACGGCCCAGGACACGCTCGGCCGCCGGTCCGGCCAGCGCGCCCACGCTTCAGCCCCGCTCCCTGGCCCGACACTGGGCGAAAACCGGCACGCGCGGATTTCCCCGTCGCCCGAAACCGGGTAAGCCCCCAAGACAAAGCTGACACAGCTGACACAACGGGTCACCAAGGGGAGAACCACATCATGAGCCTGACCGTCTACCTGTCCGGCGAGATCCACACCGACTGGCGCGACCAGATCGTCGCCGGGGCCAAGTCGCTCGACGTGACCTTTTCCGGCCCCGTCACCGACCACGCGGCCAGCGACGATTGCGGCGTGGCGATCCTGGGCGAGGAACCCGACAAGTTCTGGCATGACCGAAAGGGCGCGCAGGTCAACGCCATCCGCACCCGCAAGGGCATCGCCGATGCCGACATCGTCGTCGTGCGCTTCGGCGACCAGTACAAGCAGTGGAACGCCGCCTTCGACGCGGGCTATGCCGCCGCCCTGGGCAAGTCGCTGATCATTCTGCACGGGCCGCAGCATGCCCACGCCCTCAAAGAGGTCGACGCCTCCGCCCTGGCCGTGGCCCAAGAGCCCGCCCAGGTCGTCGACATCCTGCGCTATGTCCTGACCAGCGCCCTGCCCGGCTGATCAGCTTGCCGGCGGAACGGCCATCCCGGCCTTTGCCGCCGGCCGGTCCATGAACCGGTCCACGTAGGCCATTGTGCGGGGATGATCCGCCCAGCCGACGACCTCTTTCGCCCCGTAGAAATCCAGCGCGTTCAGCCAGGGCGCCAGGGCGATATCGGCGATCGAGAACGCCCCCGCGATCCACTCCTGCCCCTCCAGCTGGCCCTCGACCACGCCCAGCAGGCGCTTGACCTCGTTGATGTAGCGCTCACGCGGGCGGGGATCCTCGATCTCGCTGCCCGCGAACTTGTAGAAAAAGCCAAGCTGGCCGAACATCGGCCCCACCCCGCCCATCTGGAACATCAGCCACTGGATCACCCGGGCCTTGTCGCTGGCCGTTTCCCCGATCAGCTTGCCGGTCTTCTCGGCCAGGTAGACCAGGATCGCCCCGCTTTCGAACAGCCCGACCGGAGCCCCCTCCGGCCCGTGCGGATCAACAATCGCCGGGATCTTGTTGTTCGGGTTCAGCGACAGGAATTCGGGGCTTTTGACATCCGCATCGGCCAGCGTGACCCGGTGCGCCTCGTAGGGCAGGCCCAGCTCCTCCAGCGCGATGGACACCTTCACCCCGTTGGGCGTCGGAAAGGAATACAGCTGGATCACCTCGGGATCGCTGGCCGGCCAGCGGCGGGTGATCGGGAAATCGGACAGATCGGGCATCGGGACAAGCTCCTGCATGACAACCCGCCAAACGTAAGGACGCCCCCCGCCCCGCGCCACCCGCCCCATTGTGCATTCCCGGACAGTCGTTGCGCGCAGCCGTCTTTCGTGCTGAACACGTGTCAACCGTCACCGACCCTCAACCGGAGGTACCCCCATGGACCCCGTCGACATATTCGAAACCTACGGGCCGCTCATCCTGAACGCCGCCAAGGCCATCATCGTCCTGATCATCGGCTGGATCATCGCCAACGTGCTCAGCCGGTCCGTCCGCAAGCGCCTCGCCAAGACCCCCCAGATCGACGCCACCCTCGCCGGGTTCTTTTCCAGCCTGCTGCGTTGGGGCATCCTGCTCGTCGTCTTCATCGCCGTCCTCGGCCTCTTCGGCATCCAGGCCACCAGCCTCGTCGCCGTGCTTGGTGCCGCCTCGCTGGCCATCGGCCTGGCCCTGCAGGGCACGCTCAGCGACCTCGCCGCCGGGGTCATGCTGATCCTCTTCCGCCCCTACAAGCTCGGCCAATTCGTCGACATCGGAGGCACCTCGGGCACCGTCAAGGACCTTGACCTCTTCATGACCGAGCTCGTCACCCCCGACAACGTCCAGATCATCATGCCCAACGGCCAGTGCTGGGGCGCCATCATCACCAACTACTCGCACCACGACACCCGCCGCTGCGACCTGACCTTCGGCATCGACTACGACGACAACGCCGACACGGCCATGCAGATCATCCTCGACATCGCCAAGGCCGACACCCGAGTCTTCCCCGACCCGGCCCCCTGGGTGCGCGTGACCAACCTCGGAGACAGCTCGGTCGACATCAGCACCCGCCTCTGGTGCAAGGCCGCCGACTACTGGGATCTCAAGTTCCACATGACCAAGGCCGTCAAGGAGGCCTTCGACGCCAACGGCATCTCGATCCCCTACCCCCACGCGGTCGAAATCGTCAAACCCGCCTGAAAGACCCCCGCCCGCGCCCCGGACAACCGGAGGCCCGGGCGGGAATTGGGCCGTGGTGCCCGGCGCCCCGAGGGCCAAGAAGCGAGTTCTTCGAAAAGCCAACCGCGAACCCCCGCTTGCCACCCTGCAGGCATCACTACAGAGCGCAGCCTTAAGCAACAGGAGCGGGTTTCGGCCTTTCGCCGCAACCGCGAGAGACCCGCGCCAGAGAGTTACAAGCGGCGATTCACCGCCCCTTTTGATCAATGCGTCGATACTGCACTATGCGTCAAGATCAGCAAAGTGCGGTCGGCGACATTCGCACAATTCCTGAACATCGGTTCGCTTCCGGCACTTGCCTCCATCATTCTTTGAATGCGCTAGATGGTACTTGCGTAACACGCAGTTTTCTCCGCCCAAGCAGACTGACTAAACTATTTACTTTGTTATTCACCGTTCAAAAGATATCTTCCGTTTTCAGCTACCGAATTTGCGATGGTCTTTTGGAACAGCGCTTCGCGTGAGGTATGACCTTGGTCGAGCTTTTCGATAATTGGTTGCGCAGAGGCCGCGTCCCAAGCCTTCACGTGCCCTAACCTGTCTTTCAGCTTCGACTTTGAAAATAGGCTTTTATAACGCTGCGGGGTAATGCCGACAAACTGCTTAAACACCACCTTGTCCATATCAGGTTTCTTTTGGTCGATCGATATTGAGTCGGGATAAAGGTCATCCGCAAAGCTCTTCGCATAAGGCTCTAAATAGAACACCTCACTGACGCCGGTCGCTACAATGTGTTTTGAACAATTGTGACAGGGGAAGGTCGTGCAATACAAACTTGAACCCGCCAAGCTTAGCCCCAATCGTGCGGCGGTGGAAATCGCCGCCATCTCCGCATGAACTGCCCGCCCATATTCGAGAGTATCCAAAATTTGAGCCTTTTCGAGTGCCGAGTCCTTTGTGTCAATGAAGGCTTCGGCGATAGCCATGTCATCATCAAAATTTCTCTTCAGTTCACCGGACTTCGCTAGTCTCTGGACGACTTCGATCAACATTTGACGCTTACGAATAGTGTTTGGGTCTTTGCCCAACACTACGTCGCGACCATCCTCCCCATCCTCAGGCCAATAAGTTCCACCCTGAGATTTCGGAGCTTCGTTGTAACCGGTCGAAACTATATCACTACCTTTTGAAATTGCAGCCCCAACTTGCCGAGCCGTATCGCAAGAAGTCAGCGAAGTCTGGTAGGCTAAGTTTAGGAAAAACTCGCCTTTCGTTGGCGAAATCACAAAGTTTCCAAACAGCGCAAAGAAAAAGCGTTTCAAAAGCTTTTCAAGTTGGTCGCCATCCGATGTGTCGACCACTACATCGGCTAGCGGGAATACATCACTGACACGTTGGCCGTGGGGCACTGAAGATTCGTCACCATCTCTAGCTATGAGCTCCATAGCTGCTGCCTGCCATTTTTCCGACTTAGGGCTGTCAGAATGCCCATCTGCAATCCTCTGAGCCAATGCCTGCTTAATAAAATCATTTGGAGAGTGGCACGAAATTAGAATGAACTGCTGGCCGTAGATGGAGCGAAGCGCCGCGACTTCCTCAGGACGTTTGATCTGGTCAATAATATAAGCAGTCCGCCTCAAGGGTAGCGCAGCGTTGTCATCCGTGTTTTTCTCGCGTCTGACGGCTCGAATTCTTTCGACTGCATACGACACGAAAAAATCATCCCGGCCGGCAAGACGTCGCACTTCATTGCAGGCGCTGATGTATGTTTCGTATCGTTTTTCGACCGGTGATTCGACCAAGTCGAAGCGAAACTTGGGGTCCTTCACAAAGTCCGTCAACTTGATGTGGTGGTGCTCGTAGTGAAGACTGTGCAGCGTATCTTGAATGCGTTTTATGACCATCGGCATGTCTGCGCCCAGACGTCCCACAAGACCGACTACCAGTTCCGCGTCCACTACTTTTTCCATATACTCACTCTCAACGACCGCGTGACAGGCTAGTGTGTGTGTGCAACACTGTCCACAATATCTTGACTGGAGAGACCATGCAGAATCGAGAACAGGCCCCGCAGTTCGATTTCTCAAGCTCATTTGCGCAGACCCTCAAGGACTACGAGCAAACATCCGAAGCGTCGCAAGCAGACTTCGAACGTGCCAGAGAGTGGCGTGATAACCGCGACAAAGATCGAACTGTTGAGATTAAGTCACCTGGCTGAAGGTACTCGCGACTTACAACGCGAGCAAATTTTGAAGCACGGGGCCGCCATGATCGGCCCCGTGCTTCATTTGAGGTCTGGGGGCATGCGTTGAAGCGGTTGAGAAGCGTCTAAACCTTCACGTTTTGTCCATTTTTTGCGCGCAAATCTAGGTGGAAAACCGAGCAAATCCAATCACTTCCGAATGGCTGAAAAGTCCGGTTACCAGACCTCAAGTCCTCTCCCGACACGCCGATGATCCAGGTAAAGACCGAGCCTCGGTTAACCTCCCACTCGTCTCCGCCAAGCCCCCCAATTCCTAAGAAACCGTAAATTCGCCTCTGTAACCCATTGAAATCCCTCACTCCGAAAATGTCCCACGCGTGGGACAGCCCTCACCCGCCGGCCATCGGCCGGGCAACGGCGGCCCCGCCCCACCCCCTCGATCACCGCCCCGGAAGTCCCGCGGCTTGATCTCGTCCGGACCTCCAATCGCCCCGTCATCCCATCCCGAGGCCAAATGCCCCATGAGGCCCCCGAGGTGACCCCAGGTGACCCGAGACGCGTGATTTCCCCCTCGCAGCCCGCACCCTTTTTCGAATATTCTTCGGCGGATTTCTGCGTTCACGGGAGATTTCCGCGCAAATGAGCCTCGACACGATTGACCGGAACATCCTTGCCGCGTTGCAACGCAAGGGCCGCATTTCCAACGCGGACCTGTCGGCCCAGGTCAACCTGTCGGCCTCGGCCTGCCACAGGCGGGTGCAACGGCTGGAGGCCGAGGGTTATATCCGCGGCTACGTCGCCCTGCTGGACGCGCGCAAGCTGGGCATGGCCACGACGGTCTTCGTGGAGATCACCCTGCAGGGCCAGACCGACGAGGTGCTCGACGCCTTCGAAAAGGCCGTGGCCCGGATCCCCGACGTGCTGGAATGCCACCTGATGGCCGGCACGGCGGATTACATCCTGAAGGTCGTCGCCGAAGACACCGAGGATTTTGCCCGCATTCACCGCCAATACCTGGCCCGCCTGCCCGGCGTGGCCCAGATGCAAAGCTCGTTTGCCCTGCGCACGGTGTTCAAGACCACGGCCCTGCCGCTCTGACGCTTCCCCCGCCGGTCCGGCCCGGCCATAGTGGCGGGCGGGAGGACATGCACATGAACGACACGATCCTGATCACCGGGGGCAACGGCAACCTGGGCCGGCTGGTGGCCGAACGGCTGGAGGCGCAGGGCAGCCGCATTGTCAGCTTCGACCTGCCGGGCAGCGACGGGCCGCACAGCGCCCCGCGCGACACGGTGGTCCTGGGCGATGTCCGCGACACCGCCCTGCTGCGCGATACCCTGGCCACGCACCGGCCCGATGCCATCATCCACCTGGCCTCGCTGCTGTCGGGCAGTTCCGAGGCCGATCCCACCGCCGCCTGGGAGATCAACGCCAGCGCCTCGGTCGCCCTGATGCAGTTGGCCCGAGAGCTGGCCCCGGGGCCCTTCGTGTTCTCCTCCAGCGTGGCGACCTACGGGCCCGGCCTGCCCTCGCCCCTGGCCGTGGATGCGCCGCAATGGCCCGAAACGATCTACGGGGCGACCAAGGTGGCGGTCGAGCGGATGGGCCATTACCTGCGCCGGGTGCACGGGTTCGACTTCCGCTGCCTGCGCTTTCCGATGGTGCTGTCGCCCTTCGCCCCGCCGACCGCACTGACAGCCTACCCCAGCCATGCCTTCCGCGCGGCGATCGAGGGCCGGCCCTTTACCTTCCCCGTGCACCCGGAGACCGGCATGTCGAACCTGTTCCTGGACGACGTGGTCGACAGCATCGTGCAACTGGTGCGGGCCGACGGGTCGCGGCTGGTCACACCGGGGTACAACCTGCACGGCTACAGCCTGACCGCGGGCGAGATCGCCGCCGAGCTGAGCGCCCGGGTCCAGGGGTTCACCTGCGACTTTCAGCCGGATCCCGTGGTCGTGGGCTTCGTGGGCGGCGGACCGGACGAGATGGACAGCACGCCTGCGCGCGCCGAATGGGATTGGAGGCCGAAGTTCGACTTCAAGACCAGCGCGGCGACCCTGCTGGACCGGCTGGCGGCCGAGGTACGATAGGTCCAGATTGCGCGCCCCTTATGTCCAGCTTATGGTGCCCGCCAAGCGATGGGTCAAATGACCCATCCTACACGTTGGCGTAGGATGGGTTCTTCGAACCCATCTTCCCTGCCCGACCGCGCGCACCCCAGATGGCCATTTCCGTCGACACCTTCTTCCTTGCCCCCGACGCCCAGGGCACCCTTCAGGCCCGCATCCAGCAGATGGTCGCCGAAGGCATCCTTTCAGGCCGCTTCCACAAGGGCGAAAAACTGCCCTCCTCGCGCGCCCTTGCCCGCCACCTCGGCGTCTCGCGCATCACCGTTACGCTGGCCTATACCGAGCTTCTGGCCAACGATTACCTGACCTCACGCGGCCGGTCAGGTTATTACGTCTCCGACAACGCCCCCGTCCCGCCGAGCTTCAATCCCACGCCCCGCGCGGTCGACGCCATCGACTGGCCCGCAGCCCTGGCCCGCCGCTTCACCGGAGGCGACACCCCCGAGAAACCCCGCGATTGGCAGACCTATCGCTATCCGTTCATCTACGGCCAGGCCGATCCCACCCTGTTCGACCATGCCAACTGGCGGCTTTGCGCCATCCAGGCCCTGGGTCAAAAGGATTTCACCGCCCTCACCACCGATTACTACGACGCCGACGACCCCCTGCTGATCGAGTTCATCGCCCGCCATACCCTGCCCCGCCGGGGCATCACCGCCCGGCCCGACGAGATCCTGATCACCCTCGGCGCCCAGAACGCCCTGTGGCTGGCCGCCCAGCTGCTGCTGACCCGCTCCCGCCGCGCCGCGATCGAAGACCCCTGCTACCATGCCCAGCGGGACATCCTCGTCCAGACCGGCTGCGCCCTGTCGCCCCTGCGCGTCGACGCCGATGGCCTGCCCCCCGATGCCATCCCCGACGGCACCGATGTCATCTTCACGACCCCCAGCCACCAGTCGCCCACCACGGCCACCATGCCCATGGACCGCCGGCGTGCCCTGCTCGACCGCGCCCGGGACATCGGTGCCCTGATCGTCGAGGATGATTACGAATTCGAAATGGCCTTCCTGAAAGCGCCGTCGCCCGCGCTCAAGTCGCTCGATACCGAGGGCCGGGTGATCTATGTCGGCAGCTTCTCCAAGTCGCTCTTTCCGGGGTTGCGGCTGGGATACATGGTCGGCTCGCGCCCGTTCATCCGCGAGGCCCGCGCCCTGCGGGCCAGCGTGCTGCGCCATCCGCCCGGCCATATCCAGCGCACAGCCGCCTACTTCCTGTCCCTCGGCCATTACGATGCCCAGATCCGGCGCATGGCCGGTGTATTGCAGGACCGCCGCACGGTTGTCGAAGAGGCCATCGCCCGCCACGGCCTGACCGTCGCCGGGCGCGGGGCATTCGGGGGATCCTCGCTGTGGATGCGGGCGCCCGACCACCTCGACACCACCCGCCTGGCCGAAGACCTGCGCGCCGACGGGGTGCTGATCGAACCCGGAGCGCCCTTCTTCCACGCCGCTCACCGGTCGCGCAACTTCTACCGGCTGGCCTATTCGTCGATCCCGGCCAGCCGGATCCCCGAAGGTATGGCCCGGATCGCCCGCCGTCTTTGATCTGGCCCGGAGCCCCGGCTGACCTGAAGACGTCCAGGCACGGGGAAAGATAACCGGCCCGGCACATCTGGCCTTAAGACGACCTGCGAACTGGCCCTATTCGCAACCGCCAAGTGCCCATAGCGTTCGCGCGCCCGACCTGCGACAAGCGGGCCTGACCACCTGCGCCCTCCAACCCCACAAAGGCATGTCCCATGAAGATGACCACCGAAGAGGCATTCGTCAAAACCCTGCAGCGGCACGGAATAGAACATGCCTTCGGGATCATCGGGTCGGCCTTCATGCCGATCTCGGACCTGTTCCCCCGGGCCGGCATCACCTTCTGGGATTGCGCGCACGAAGGGTCAGGCGGCATGATGGCCGACGGCTACACCCGGGCGACCGGCAAGATGTCGATGATGATCGCCCAGAACGGCCCGGGCATCACCAATTTCGTCACCGCCGTGAAGACCGCCTACTGGAACCACACACCGCTTCTGCTGGTCACGCCCCAGGCGGCGAACAAGACCCTCGGCCAGGGCGGATTCCAGGAAGTCGAACAGATGGCCCTGTTCAAGGACATGGTGGCCTACCAGGAAGAAGTCCGAGCCCCCTCGCGCGTGGCCGAGGTGCTGAACCGGGTGATCGTCCAGGCCAAGCGGGCCTCGGCCCCGGCCCAGATCAACATGCCCCGGGATTTCTGGACCCAGGTCATCGACATCGACATCCCCGACGTGGTCGAGTTCGAGCGTCCCGGCGGTGGTGAAGCTGCCTTGCAACAAGCCGCTGACCTGCTGTCCGAGGCAAAGTTCCCGGTCATTCTGAACGGCGCGGGCGTGGTCCTGTCCGGCGCGATCCCGGCGTCGATGGCCCTGGCCGAACGGCTGGATGCGCCGGTCTGTGTCGGCTACCAGCACAACGATGCCTTTCCCGGAGGCCATCCGCTCTTCGCCGGCCCCCTGGGCTACAACGGGTCCAAGGCGGGCATGGAACTGATAGAGCGGGCCGATGTCGTGCTGGCCCTGGGCACCCGGCTGAACCCGTTCTCGACCCTGCCGGGATATGGCATCGACTATTGGCCGAAGTCGGCCAGGATCATACAGGTCGACCTGAACCCCGACCGCATCGGGCTGACCAAGCCGATTTCGGTGGGCATCGTGGGCGACGCGGGCAAGGTCGCCTCCTCGCTGCTGGACCGGCTGTCGGACACGGCCGGTGACACGGGCCGCACAGAGCGCCGCACCCTGATTGCCGAAACCAAGTCCCGCTGGGCCCAGCAATTGTCCTCGATGGACCACGAGGACGACGACCCGGGCACCACCTGGAACGAACGGGCACGGGCCGACAAGCCGGACTGGATGTCCCCCCGCATGGCCTGGCGCGCCATCCAGAGCGCCCTGCCCCGCGAGGCCATCATCTCTTCCGACATCGGCAACAATTGTGCGATCGGCAACGCCTACCCGTCTTTCGACGAAGGGCGCAAATACCTGGCCCCGGGACTCTTCGGTCCCTGCGGCTATGGCCTGCCGTCAATCATAGGGGCCAAGATCGGCTGTCCGGACGTGCCCGTCGTGGGCTTTGCCGGTGACGGGGCCTTCGGCATCGCGGTAACCGAGTTGACGGCGATCGGGCGGTCGGAATGGCCCGCGATCACCATGGTCGTCTTCCGCAATTACCAATGGGGCGCCGAGAAGCGCAATTCGACCCTGTGGTACGATGACAACTTCGTCGGCACCGAATTGGATGACAACGTGACCTACGCCGGGATTGCCCGCGCCTGCGGGTTGCAGGGCATCGTGGCCCGGACGATGGATGGTCTGACCGAAGCGCTGACGGCGGCAGTCAAGGACCAGATGGAGCATGGGCGCACCACGTTGATCGAAGCCTTGATCAACCAGGAACTGGGTGAGCCTTTCCGCCGGGATGCCATGAAGAAACCGGTGGCGGTGGCGGGGATCGATCCGGCGGATATGCGCCCCCAAAAGGTCTGAAGCGGACCGGACGCCAAGGGGGAGATTTTTGCCGAAAAATCTCGATCAAGAATTTTCGCAGAAAATTCTCCCCCGCCAGCCGTCAGACCGGCAAGCGTTTTTCCACGATCCGCGCCATGACCGACGCGCCGACCGGCAGGATCCCCGTGTCCAGAACGTAAGCCGGGTTATGCAACGGCACCGTTCCCGCATGGCCCACCCGCACATAAGCCCCCGGAACCGCCTTCAGCATGTCCGCGAAATCCTCGGATCCGGTCACCGGGGCTTCGCTGTCGCTCACGTTCTCGCCCCCGACAATATCGGCAGCCGCCTCGATATAGGCATCCGACAGCTCCGGATCGTTCTGCAGCACGTCGAAGACGTTCCTCAGATCCAGCGCAATGTCGACATCATGAGCCGTCGCGAAGCCGTCGCAAATCGCCTTCATCCGCTCACCGGCCAGCGTGTAGATGTCGTCCTTGAAATAACGGATCGTCCCGGCCAGCACCGCCGTCTCGGGCACCACGTTGTAAGCCGCCCCCGCATGCAACTGGGTGATCGACAGGACACAGGTATCCTGCGGCGGGATGTTGCGGCTGAGGATCGTCTGGATCTGTGTCGCCAGCGTCGCGGCGATCATCAGGGCATCCTTCGACATGTGAGGCGCGGCCGCATGGCTGCCCCGACCATTGATCTTGATGTCGAAAAACGCCGCACCCGCCATGGCCGCGCCCTTGCAGATGCCTACCTTGCCCGGAGCCGTCCCGGGCGAATTGTGCATACCGTAGATCTCGTCGCAGGGGAACTGCTCGAACAGGCCATCGGCCAGCATCTGCCGCGCCCCGCCCAGCCCCTCTTCGGCCGGCTGGAAGATCAGCACCGCCGTGCCGGCAAAATCCCGCGTTTCGGCCAGGTACTTGGCCGCCCCGAGCAGCATCGTCGTGTGGCCGTCGTGGCCGCAGGCATGCATCACGCCCGGCGTGGTCGAGGCATACTCCAGCCCGGTGATCTCGTCGATCGGCAGGGCATCCATGTCGGCCCGCAGCCCGACCCGCCGGTTGCCCTTCTCGCGCCCGTGGATCAGCGCCACGACGCCCGTCTTGCCCAGTCCGGTATGGATCTCGTCCACTCCAAACTGCTTGAGGGTCTCGGCCACCACGGCGCTCGTGCGCACCTCTTGAAAGCCCAGTTCGGGATGGGCGTGCAGATCCTTGAAGATCGCTTCCAGTTGGGGCGCGGCAGCGGCGATCGGGGCGAGGACGGACATGGGGTTCCTTTCATGGCCTGCAAAAATCAAAAAGGGGCGCCCGCATCGAGCGCCCCCGCAAGACCATGAAAAGGCCCGGCCGTCCTGTCAACGTGACCCCTTACAGGATCCCCGCATGGACCATGGCCGCGTCGATCTTTGCCTTGGTTTCGTCCAGAAGCCCGGTCAGCGGCAACCGCACCTCGTCCGAGCACAGGCCCAGCCGCGACAGCGCGTACTTGGCCCCGACAAGACCCGGTTCGATGAAGATGGCCTCGTGCAGGGGCATCAGGCGATCCTGGTAGTCCAGCGCCTTGGCGTAGTCGCCGGCCAGTGTGGCCTCCTGGAACTCGGCGCACAGCTTCGGCGCCACGTTTGCCGTCACCGAAATGCAGCCCACGCCGCCATGGGCATTGAACCCCAGCGCGGTGGCGTCTTCACCCGACAGCTGCACGAAATCCGCCCCGCAGGACGCGCGCTGCTTGCTGACCCGGGCGATGTCGCCGGTGGCATCCTTCACCCCGATGATGCGCGGCAGCTTGGCCAGCTCGCCCATGGTGGCCGGGGTCATGTCGACGACGGACCGGCCGGGGATGTTGTAGATGATGATCGGCAGTTCGCAGCAATCATGCGCCGCCTTGAAATGCGCGATCAGGCCGCGCTGGGTCGGCTTGTTGTAATAGGGCGTCACCACCAGCGCCGCATCGGCCCCGACGGACACCGCATGCTGCATGAAGCGTTCGGTTTCGATGGTGTTGTTCGACCCGGCCCCGGCAATCACCGGGATGCGGCCGGCTGCGGCCTTGACGACCTCGGTCACCACCTGTTCATGTTCCACATGGGTCAGGGTCGGGCTTTCGCCGGTCGTGCCCACCGGCACCAACCCGTGCGATCCCTGGTCCACATGCCAGTTCACGAGTTTCTTGAGCGCGTCAAAGTCCACTGCGCCGTTCGAAAACGGGGTGACAAGGGCCGGCAAGGAACCTTTGAACATGATCGCGCTCCTGGGTTAGGCAATAGGCCAGGACGGCACTACCGCGTTTGTGAGTTGTACGTGCCGATACACGTAATACCCTTGGATGCTCAAGCCCCGCATGGACCGAAAATGACTGCCAAGATCCCTCCCCTTTCGATCCTGCTCATCCCCATGCTGGCGCTGTCGCTGGCTCGTCCGGCCATGGCCGGCCTGGCCGGGGCCATGGACGCCGTCCGGGGTCAGGATTTCACCCAGGCCTTTGCCGAGGCCGACGGCCCGGGCAGCGCGTCCCATGACATCGTCGAATGGTACTGGCTGCGCGCCGGGCGCGGCGATGCGGCCGCCACGCTGGATTTCCTGCGCCGTAACGGCGACTGGCCCGGCCTGCCCTGGCTGCGCGAGAAAAGCGAGGGCGCCTTTGTCACCGCCAGTTTCTCGGACGTGCTGGAGATGTTCGACGCGGTCGAACCCCAGACCCCGGACGGCATCCTGGCCTATGTCAACGCCCTGCGCGCGGCCGGGCGCAACGGCGAGGCCGACGCCACACTGGTGCTGGGCTGGCGGACGATGCCCATGGGCAGCAACAGCCAAAGCGCCTTTCGCGACGCCGGGGGCGACCTGCTGACCCCGCACAACGCCGCGCGGCTGGACCGCCTGCTGTGGGACGGCCACCGGCTGAGCGCCCGGAGAATGCTGACCTCGGTCGATGACGACACCCGCGCCCTGGCCCTGGCCCGGCTGGCGCTTCAGGAACAGGCCGCGGGCGTGGACACCCTGATCGCCAAGGTGCCCGAGGCCCTGGCCGACGATCCGGGGCTGGCCTACGACCGCTTCGAATGGCGCGCCCGAAAGGGACGGGACGATGACGCGCTGGAGCTGATGCTGGAACGATCGACCTCGGCCGAGGCGCTGGGACAGCCCGAGAAATGGTCCGGCCGGCGGCGCGGCTATGCCCGCCAGCTGATGCGCGCGGGCGATGCGGAAAAGGCCTATGCGGTCGCCATGCGTCACGGCCTGTCCGAGGGCAGCGATTTTGCCGACCTGGAATGGCTGTCGGGCTACCTGGCCCTGACCTTCCTGGACCAGCCCGAAACCGCCCTGCTGCATTTCTTGCGGCTGGACGATGCCGTGGAATCGCCGATTTCCAAGGGCCGGGCGAAATACTGGACCGGGCGCGCCCTGGACGCGCTTGGCGATACCGCCGTCGCCCAGGTGGCCTATCGCGAGGGCGCGACCTACCAAAGTTCGTTCTACGGGCTGCTGGCCGCCGAAAAGGCCGGGATGCCCTTTGACCCGGACATGGCCTCGCCCCCCGAACTGCCCCCCTGGCAGGCGGCCGAGTTCACCCAAAGCTCGGTGTTCAAGGCCGCCATGGAGCTGTGGGAGGCCGACGAGCCCGTGCTGGCCGAACGCTTCTTCACCCACCTGACCGAAAGCCTTGGCCCCGAGGACGCTGCCCGGCTGGGCCAGATGGCGCTGGACCTGGGCGATCCGCACCTGGCGGTGATGATCTCCAAGCGGGCGGCGCAGGGCGGGATGATCCTGCCGGGCTATTACTACCCCCTGCACCCGGTGGCCGACGAAACCCTGCCCATGGCGACCGAGATGGTCCTGGCCATCGCCCGGCGCGAAAGCGAATTCGACGCCTCGGTGGTCAGCCATGCCGGCGCACTTGGCTTCATGCAGGTGATGCCCGCGACCGGCCGCCTGGTGGCCGCGGACCTGGGCATCGCCGCGGCCCATACCTCGGACCGGATGCTGAAGGATTGGCGCTACAATGCCAAGCTGGGGGCCAACTACCTGGCCACCCTGGCCGAGCAGATGGACGGCAACGTGTCGATGATGGCGGCGGGCTACAACGCCGGGCCGGGCCGGCCGCTCGGCTGGGTCGAGCTTTACGGCGATCCGCGTGGGCGCCGGCCCGAGATCGACATCATCGACTGGATCGAGATGATTCCCTTCAACGAGACCCGCAACTACGTCATGCGCGTCACCGAAAGCCTGCCAGTCTACCGGGCCCGGCTGGGCCAGGATCCGCTGCCGATCCCGTTTTCCGAGGAACTGCGCGGGTCAACCCTTCGCGCGTTCGCGCCATAGGGTGAAGAGCCCAGCCGCCACGATCAGCGCAGCCCCCATCGCCACGTTGGGGCGGATGACCTCGGAAAAGATGGTGATCCCCAGGATCGAGGCCCAGACGAAGTGGAAATAGGCGAAGGGCTGCACGGCGCTGGCCTCGGCGACCTCGTAGCACTTGATCAGCAGCCAGTGGCCCAGCACGCCGGTCACACACAGGCAGGCCATCCAGATGTAATCGGTGGGGGTCATTACCTCCCATTGGGTGATGCCGACGATGGTCAGGACCACGGCGCCGACGGTGCCCGTCCAGAAGAAACTGGTGGCCGTGGTGTCGCGCCGGGCAGCGTAGCGGGTCAGCAGGCCGTAAAGCGCGAAGAGCAAGGCGGCAAGCAGCGGGATGACGGCGGCCGGGTCGAACACCCCGCCCGAGGGCTTCAGGATGAACAGCACGCCCACGAAGCCCACGCCGATGGCCGTCCAGCGCCGCCAGCCGACGCTTTCGCCCAGCACCGGGCCGGACAGGGCGGCGACCAGCAGCGGGTAGCAGATGAAGACGGCCTGGCTTTCGACCAGGCCCAGCAGGGTGAAGCCGTAGACCGCCACGCAGATCTCGGCCGCCAGCAGCAGGCCCCGGATCAGCTGGACGATGGGCTGCGAGGTCCCGATGGCCTTGCGCAGCCCACCCTTCTGGCGAGCGGCCAGGGCGATGACGAAGGCGGCGAAGAACCAGTAGCGGATCATCACGACCATCAGGGTGTTGTATTCCTCGGCCAGGTGGCGGGACATGCCGTCCTGCAGGGCGAAGACGATGGTCGACCCGATCATCAGCGCGATGCCCAGGGCGATCGAATTGCGCTGGGGGGCGATGGCGGTCTGGGTGGTCATGTCAGTGTTCCGACGGTCATGTGTCGCTTGCGGCCAAAGCCGGGGCGGCGGTGGATGTCAAAGCCCGCCTCGGCCAGGGTCCGGCGGACATGCCCGGCAGCGGTATAGGTGGCCAGCGTGCCCCCCGGCGCGGTGTGGCGGGCGACCTCGGCCATCAGGGCGGGCTCCCACAGCTCGGGATTTCGGGCCGGAGCAAAGCCGTCAAGGAACCAGGCATCCGCCCGGCCCGGCCAGGCCGGCAGGGTTTCGCGCGCGTCGCCCAGGCGCAGATCCAGCGTCACGCCGGCCACCGTTGCGGGGAACTGCCCCGCGGCCCAGGCGGCCAGCAGCTCGTCGCGGCCGGGCAGGCCGGGGAAGCCGTCCAGCGCCCGGGCCATGTCGTCTGCGGCCATCGGGAAGGCCTCGAAACTAGTGAAGGTCAACCGGCCCGGGCATCCCACTTCCTGCCAGGCCTGCACGGTGGCCAGGAAATTCAGCCCGGTGCCAAAGCCCAGTTCCGCCACGTGAAAGCCATCGCGAAACCGCTCCGGCAGGCCATTGCCCGCCAGGAAGGTGTGTCGCGTTTCCTCCAGGCCGTCCTGAAGCGAGTAATACGGGTCGTCGAACCGGTCCGAGACCGGGACCTGGCCGTCACGCCAGGAAATCTGCGCCTGCTGGTGCTGCATGGTCCGCTCTCTTATGGTCTCTCGGCGAGAGGCCCAGCCGGGCCGACACTGGAGAAGCGGAGCGGAAATGGCAATGGCAGACGTGACCGTCAGGGGGGCCGGGATCTTTGGCCTGTCGATCGCCTGGGCCTGCGCCCGGCGCGGAGCACGGGTGGTCGTCGTCGACCCGCATGGCCCCGGCGCGGGGGCCAGCGGCGGGGTCGTGGGCGCCCTGGCCCCGCATGTGCCGGAACGCTGGAACGCCAAGAAGGCCTTCCAGTTCGACAGCCTGATCATGGCCGAAGACTTCTGGACCGACGTGGCCATGACGGGCGGGGTCTCGCCGGGCTATCGCCGCAACGGGCGCCTGCAACCGGTGGCCGACGCCGAGGCCCTGGAGCTGGCCCGCGCCCGGTCTGTCTCGGCGGAAACGCTGTGGCAGGGGCTGGCCCGGTGGGAGGTGATCTCGGCCAGCGAGGCGCTTGGCTGGGCGCCGGTGTCGCCCACGGGCTGGCTGATCCGCGACACGCTCAGCGCCCGGCTGCATCCCGCCCGGGCCGTGGCCGCGCTGGTCGCGGCGCTGCGGGCCAGCCGGTGCCGGGTCGTCACCGATGCGCCCGACAGCGGGGTCGTGGTCTGGGCCACCGGGGCGGCCGGCCTGCAGGACCTGTCCGAGGCCATGGACCGGCCCGTGGGCACGGCGATCAAGGGGCAGGCCGCGGTGCTGGACACGCGCCTGGCCCCCGGCGCGCCGCAACTGTTTTCCGACGGCGTCCATATCGTGCCCCATGCCGATGGCACCGTGGCCGTGGGCTCGACGACCGAACGGACGTTCAAGGATCCCCGGGCCACCGATGACCAGCTGGACGCGGTCATCGCCCAGGCCCGGCTGGCGGTCCCGGCCCTGGCCGCCGCCCCGGTGCTGGCCCGCTGGGCCGGGCTGCGCCCCCGTGCACGGTCGCGCGCGCCGGTGCTGGGCCCCTGGCCCGGGCGGCCGGGGCATTACCTGGCCAACGGGGGCTTCAAGATCGGCTTCGGCATGGCCCCCAAGATCGCCGAGATCATGGCCAACCTGGTCCTGCGCGACATCGACGACATCCCCGACGATTTCCGGCTGGAGCGCTGTCTCTGACCTTGCAAGGGCCGGCGCATTACCCGTCGACCACCGCCTCGGCGCTCATGATCAGCCGGCCGTCATAGCCGCGCACCCACAGCGACGTCCCGGTCCGGCACAGCTCGGCCAGTTCGGTGTGCACCATGGGCGAGGCCCCCCGGAACCCGAACCCGGCCAGCGGGCCAAGGGCGGCCTCGGCCATCAGCATCAGCATCTGCGCCAGCAGAGGGCCATGGACGACCAGCCCGTCATAGCCCTCGACCTCGCGCGCATAGGGTTCGTCGTAATGGATGCGGTGGCCGTTGAAGGTCAGGGCCGAATAGCGAAACAGCAAGGTCGGCGAAAACACCACCTCGCGCCGCTCGGTTTCGTCGGTGGGCGCGCGGGGCGGCTGGGCTGCGGATCCCTGGCCGACGTCCGCGCGGTAGACCAGGTCCTGCCATTCCGTCACGCACAGCCGCCCCGCCTGGTGGATCTCGTGGCGCAGGGTCACGAAGGCCAGGTCTCCGGACCGGCCGGTCTTGCGCGTCACCCGTTCGGCGACTGACCGCTTTTCGGCCGGCTGGCCGGTCAACAGGGGCGCCTCGAAGACCAGCCGCCCGCCGGCCCACATGCGCCGGGGCAGGCCGGTCTCGGGGATCAGGCCGCCGACCTTGGGGTGCCCGTCCCGGCCCAGGTCGGACGGCGGGCGCGGATCCCAGAAATAGGCCTGGTGGAAGAACGGCGGCAAGGGAGATCCGGACCCGATCGGGCCGGGCAGGTCCAGCGACGCTCCCAGCGCCGCCGCCCGGGCCGGGTCCATCAGGTCGGTGATCACGTGCGGTGTGGAAAGCAAGTCGGACATGCGCCCAACATGCAACCCGCCACCGGGTCCGCGCAAGACTTCGGATAGGGCGTCGGGGGCGCGCGGGGTGGGCTCTTGGCCCCGTCACCGCCATCCCTGCCGTCGACAGGGTGGGAGCGCGCCCCCGACGACCCCGACGCCCCCACCCCTCACCAAGGCAGGATCAGCGCGCGACCTCGGCTTTCAGCCCGTCCATCAACTCCTGCAAGGTCCGCAGGTACTGGTCCGAGGTCAGCTGACCGTCCTCGCCGAACTGGTTCGCCGCATTGGCCAGGTGCATCTCGGGCCCGGCCATCACCCGGGCGCGGAAGGGCACCATGAAGGTCCGCAGGATCAGCTGCGCCCGCTCGCCCCCGGCCCGGCCCGCCGCCGCCGACATCACCGCCACCGGCTTGTCGGCCCACCGCACCGGTTTGACCCGGCTGACCCAGTCGAGCGCGTTCTTCAGAACGCCCGACGGCCCCTTGTTGTATTCCGGGGTCGAGATCACGATCGCCTCTGCCGCCTCGATCTGGTCGACAAGGACCTGCACGGCCGGAGGGATGCCCTCGGCGCTTTCCACGTCACCGTCGTAAAGCGGCAGGGCCAGGTCGGCCTCGATGAACCGAGCCGGCCCGTAAAGCCGCGCCGCCTCGCGCACCAACTTGCGGTTCACCGACTCGGTCCTCAGCGATCCCGATAGTCCCAGTAGCAGGCCATCACTCATGCCCCGTTTTCCTCCCTTGATTATCCGTCAGTTGGCCACGCGGCCCGGCCAGTCGGCCAACACGTCAACGTCCCTGTCGACGTGCCCGACCGCCCAGCCACATCACCCTGCCGTCAGTTCTTCGGCAGAACGTAGATTTCCACCCGCCGGTTCTGGGCCCGGCCTTCCGGCGTCAGGTTCGACGCGATCGGCTGGTTTTCCCCTGCCCCCGACACCGAGATCCGGTTGGGCTGCACCCCGCCGTTGATCAGGGCCGCCGACACCGCGCCGGCCCGCTGTTCGGACAGGGTCTGGTTGTAATCCGCATCGCCCACGTTGTCGGTATGGCCGATGACCTGCAGGTTCGAGTTCTTGTACTCCACGAAATTCGCCGCCACCTTGGCCAGCTCGGATTGCAGCGCGGGCTTGATGTCGTAGCTGGCCGTATCGAAGGTGATGTCCTGCGGCAGGGTCACGACCAGCTTGTCGCCGGTGTTGACCACGGTGATGCCGTCATTGGCCAGCGACTGGCGCAGATCGGCGGCCTGCTGGTCCAGGATGCTGCCCACGCCGGCCCCCACGATGGCCCCGCCCGCAGCCCCGATGGCCGCGTTCTTGACGATGTTGCCGCCCCCGGTGATGGCCCCCACCCCGGCGCCCACGATGGCCCCGGCAATGGCCCCGGACCGGGCATTCTGGTTGGGATCGGTGTTGGGATCCAGCGACGCCGGGTCGGTGCAGGCCCCCAGGGCCAGCACGCCGGCCAGGGGCAGCGCCAATGCGGCCCGACCCCACCGGCCCCCCGTCGCGCGGGGTGTGACATGGATCGGGGCGTCGTTCGCTATCCGGGCGGTCGCCGGGCAATGTGTCATGGGATGTCTACCTTCTGCTCGAGGATCGGCCCGCGTCGTCCGGGCTTTTGCCGGAATATCGGCGCAGCCCGCCGCTATCTCAAGCATCAATACACTCGATTTCGGCGATTTGCCGCCCCGACCGGCCGGTGTTTCCCGACGAAGGGTTCAATCTGGCCAGGGTCCCGCCCGCCGCAGGCCCTGTCAGAGCGACGACACCAGGGGCACGAACGAGGTATCGCTGTCCTCCCAAAGCCGGCGCAGGGCCGGGCCCTGGCCTGCAAAGCCGTCCTCGCACAGGGTGCAGGACCACATGCGGTCGGTCCGGAAACAGCGAAACCCGGCCCGCAGCTCGCACCAGGCGGCCAGAACGGTGCAATCGTGGTAATACAGTAGGGCGACCGGACGCAGGATGCGGCAGGTCTCGGCACCGGTCTCGTCGCGGTAGGTGATCTCGATCCGCCGTTCCTCGCGGATCGCCGTGCGCAGAAGGGATTTGGACACGCAGCCCTTGCCCGGATCGTCCAGCGGCGCGCCGGGGCTTGCCACCCGCAGCCAGTCGACCGGGTCCTGCAGCGCGTCGATCTTCTTGCCGATCCGCCCGGCGGCCTCGACCAGGGCACTGTCTCCGGTGCGGGCCAGCAGGGCCAGGCCGACGCGCAGGGCCTCGACCTCTTCCTGGTCGAAATTGAGCGGCGGCAGATCGTAGCCCCGGCGCATGACGTATCCGATGCCCGCCTCGCCGTCGATCGGAGTGCGCATGGCCTGCAGGGCGGCAATGTCGCGATAGACCGTGCGGGCGGACACACCCAGGCGGTCGGCCAGGTCCTCGGCCGTGACCGGCTGCCGGGCGGCGCGCAGGATCTGGATCAACTCGAACAGCCGGGTGGATTTGCGCATGTCAGGTCTCCGTCGTCTGCTGACACCTTAGCACGCCCCACTGACAACGGGGTGTCAGGAGCCATCTGCTTTGCTCGGACCATGCCGCAACGGAGCGTCCGATGACCTATTACGAACACCATGTGATGATGACCCTGCGCCTGGGCCGCTGGGCCGAGACCGGAGACCAGCCCCCGGGCGCGCGCCACGTGCGACCGGCCCGCCGGCGTGGACCGGTCAGGCCGAGGCGGATGGGCTGGCGTCTGCCCTGGCCGTTTCGAAGGCCAGCATCGCCCGTTTGACGGGCAGCCCCCAATGGTAGCCCCCCAGCCCGCCGGACTTGCGCAGGGCCCGGTGGCAGGGGATCAGCCAGCTGATCGGGTTCCGCCCCACGGCAGTGCCCACGGCGCGCACGGCCCTGGGCTTGCCGATCGATCGGGCGATTTCGGAATAGGTCGTGACCTGGCCCGAGGGGATCGACAGCAGGGCCTCCCAGACCTTGATCTGGAACGGTGCGCCGATCAGGTAAAGCGGCGCCTCGGACAATTCCCCGCTGGCTCCGAAGGCGGCCAGGGCCCAGGGGCGCAAGCGCATCGGGTCCTCGACATAGCTGGCCCGAGGCCAGCGGCCGGTCAGGTCGGTCATGGCGTGCTCGGCGCTGCTTTCGCCGGCAAAGCCGATGCCGCAGATGCCCTTGTCGGTGCCCATGACCAGGGCCGGGCCGAAGGGGCTGTCAAACCAGCCCCAGTAGATGGTCAGGCCGGCGCCCCCCTTGGCGAAGTCGCCGGGGCTCATGGCCTCCCAGCGCAGGAACAGGTCGTAAAGGCGTCCGCCCCCGGACAACCCGACGGCGTGGCTGGTCTCCAGCGTGGTGAAGCGGTCGGCCAGCAGCGCCTTGGCATGGCCCAGGGCCAGGTATTGCTGGAACCGCTTGGGAGATACGCCCGCCCAGCGGGAAAAGATGCGCTGGAAATGGGCCGGGCTCATGTTCATCTGCGCGGCCAGCGCGTCGAGGGTCAGGCCCGGGCCGCCCGCGTCGATCAGGTCGATGGCCCGGCGCATGACGTTGAAATGATAGCCGGTGTCGAGGTCAGTATCGTGGTCGGCTCCCTGGTTGGGGCCTGTTTGGGGGGCACAGTCGGGTGCAGGCATGTTCATCGGACTCGCTCCGTTTCTCTGCCATGACCCTACCTCGACCCGCGCCATCGCGCGACCCGAAGCCTGCGCATCCTTCAACTGGGCCCCACCATGGTGCTCCCGCCCGCCCGGGCCCGATCACAGATCGGACCCGGACCGTTGGGGGTGGCCCTGCGCCGTTCCGGCGCAGGGCCGTCGCACCAGGCCCGGCCGAAAGGCACCCCGCCCTGACACCCCGCGCAACCGCAGCGCGCCGCAGGCGCGCTGCCGGGCCCAAGGGGCGGACCGGTCCGGCGCAGCCGGGGCGGTCCGCCGCGCGGGAGCCCGCCCCTGACCGACAAACCGCCTTTGCAGTTGCAGCATGCCCCCAGCTGAGGCATCAAGGCGCGGATGGCCAAACAGCTCGACTACCACACGATCCACGAGATCTTCACGCGGTTCCAGGCCGCCGACCCCGAACCCAAGGGGGAGCTGAACCACGTCAACGCCTACACCCTCGTCGTGGCCGTCGCCCTGTCGGCCCAGGCCACGGATGCCGGCGTCAACAAGGCCACGGCCCGGCTGTTCCAGGTCGCCGACACCCCGCAAAAGATGCTCGACCTCGGCGAAGACGCCCTGATCGACCACATCAAGACCATCGGCCTTTACCGCAACAAGGCCAAGAACGTGATGAAGCTCTCGCGCATCCTGGTCGACGAGTACGGCGGCCAGGTCCCCTCGTCCAGGGCCGCCCTGCAATCCCTGCCCGGCGTCGGACGCAAGACCGCCAATGTCGTCCTGAACATGTGGTGGCACTACCCGGCCCAGGCCGTCGACACCCATATCTTCCGCGTTGGCAACCGCACCGGCATCGCCCCCGGCAAGAACGTCGACCTCGTCGAACGCGCGATCGAAGACAACATCCCCGCCGAATTCCAGCTGCACGCCCACCATTGGCTGATCCTGCACGGCCGCTACCACTGCAAGGCCCGCAAGCCCATGTGCCCGACCTGCATCATCGCCGATCTCTGCCCGTTCGAGGACAAGACCCCGTGATCCCGGCCCGTGCACCCATGTCCCCCGCTCGCCTGGCCCGCCCACACCAACAGGCAACCCGGCCGGGCACCCCCCCTTCCCCTCCTGACGCAACCACCGAAGAGGAAATCTCGTGACCACCTATGACCTGGTCGGCATCGGCAACGCCGTCGTCGACGTGATCAGCCAAACCGACGATCTGTTCCTCGATAACATGGGCATCGAAAAGGGCATCATGCAACTGGTCGAGCGCGACCGGGCCGAAGTGCTCTACGGCGCCATGACCGACCGCGTCCAGGCCCCCGGAGGCGCCGTGGCCAATTCCATCGCCGGCGCCGGCGCCCTCGGCCTGAACGCCGCCTTCATCGGCCGGGTCCGCGACGACGCGCTTGGCCATTTCTACGCCGACGGCATGGAAGACGGTGGCGTGCGCTTCGTGAACCCGCCTGTCGCGGGCGGCGAACTGCCCACCTCCCGCTCGATGATCTTCGTCTCGCCCGACGGCGAGCGCTCGATGAACACCTACCTCGGCATCTCCTCCGAACTCAGCTCGGACGACGTGCCCCAGGATGTCGCCGGCACCGCCAAGCTGATGTTCCTCGAGGGCTACCTCTTCGACAAGGACAAGGGCAAGACCGCCTTCCTCGAAGCCGCACGCACCTGCCGCGCCGGAGGCGGCAAGACCGGCATCGCCATTTCCGACCCGTTCTGCGTCGAACGCCACCGGGCCGACTTCCTGTCGCTGATCGAACACGACATGGACTTCGTCATCGGCAACGAGGCCGAGATCCGCTCGCTGTTCCAGAACGACGACCTCGACGCCGACCTGGCCGCCGTCGCCGCCATCTGCCCGCTGGTTGTCTGCACCCGCTCGGGCGACGGGGTCACCGTCATGTCGCCTGAAGGCCGCCTGGACGTGGGCGTGGAAAAGATCACCCCCGTCGACGCCACAGGCGCCGGAGACCAGTTCGCCGCCGGCTTCCTCTTCGGCCTGTCCAGGGGCTACGCCATGGAGCGCTGCGTCCAGATCGGCAATGCCTGCGCCCACGAGGTCATCACCCACATCGGCCCGCGCCCGCAGATCGACATGCGCGCCGAGCTGCTGTCCAAGGGGTTGATCGACTGACCATGCTGACCGACGGCTACCACGACGTGCCCGCAGGCAAGGTGGCGGCCGTCGTCACCGTGCTTGACATGCACGCGCGCCCTGCCCTGCGCGGCCGCCCCGCCCCCGACGGCGTCTCGCTGCGTCATGTGCCCGGCCCGGACCTTGGCTGGTACCGGCAGCTCTTCACTCATGTCGGTGGCGACTGGCTGTGGTTTTCGCGCCTCACCCTGTCGGATGCCGAGCTGAGCGCGATCCTGGCCGACCCACAGGTCCAGGTCCACGCCGTCGAAAAGAACGGCACGGCCCAGGGCATCCTCGAACTGGACTTCCGCGCGCCGGGGGAATGCGAGCTGGCCTATTTCGGCCTCGGCCCCGCCCTCGTGGGCACCGGCACCGGAGCCTGGCTGATGGATCAGGCCATCACCATGGCCTGGGCGCAGCCGATCTCGCGCTTCCACGTCCACACCTGCACACTGGACTCACCGCAAGCCCTGACCTTCTACATCCGCTCGGGCTTCACCCCGATCCAGCGCCGGATCGAAATCGCCGACGACCCCCGCCTGACCGGCACGCTCGACAGGACCCACGCCCCCCAGGTGCCGATCCTGGACACCGACGGTTAGGCCCCCTCTACCGTCACCGGTCACCCGTCAACGAAAACCGGCCGCGGATTGCCCTCGGCATCCAGCGCCACGAAGACGAAATCCGCCTGCGTCACCGGTTCCGACCGGTCGGAATACCGCGGCCGCCGCCACGCATCCACGTGGATCCGCATGGACGTCCGCCCCACCTTCACCAGGTTGGCATAAAGCGTCACCTCGTCGCCCACCTTCACCGGCCGCAGGAACTGCATCCCCTCGACCGAAATCGTCGCCGCCCGGCCCTGGCAGACCCGCCCGGCCATGTTGCCCGCCGCCAGGTCCATCTGGGACATCAGCCAGCCGCCGAAAATATCCCCCGCCGGGTTGGTGTCCGCCGGCATCGCGATGGTCCGGATGACCAGCACACCCTCGGCCTGCTGCCGCCCATGAGATCCCCGCTGCCGGCCCTTCTCCAGGTCCGCCTCATCCATCTCGCTCATCCGCATATCTCTCCTGGCTCACCGCGCCGCACCGCGCCTTCACTGGGTCCGCCCGAGGATCCCGATCCCCGGCCGTCCTGCTTCTTTCTCTTCGAAAATACCCGGCCGTCCCCCGGCCTTCCACGCTCAGCCCAGGTAAGGGCCGAACGCTTCCACGACCTGCGCGTAAACCGCCCGCTTGAATGGCACGATATTGTCGACCAATTCCCCTGCCGGCAGCCAGCGCCACTCGGAAAACTCCGGGTGCTCGGTCGCGATGTTCACCTGCCCGTCCTGCCCGAGGAAGCGGAACAGAAACCAGGTCTGCTCCTGCCCGCGATACCGCCCCTTCCAGATCTTCGGCACCAGGTCGTGCGGCAGGTCATAGGCCACCGGCTCTTCGGTCGCCGCCACGAACTCCACCAGGTCCGCCGTCACCCCGGTCTCTTCCCACAGCTCGCGCAGGGCCGCATCACGCGCCGCCTCGCCCTTGTCGACACCGCCCTGCGGCATCTGCCAGGCCGGCGCCTCGTTGTCGATCCGCTGGCCGACGAACACCTCGCCCTGTCCATTCATCAGCATCACGCCCACGCAGGGCCGATAGGGCAGTTTCGCGATCTCTTCGGGGGTCATGGCAGCCTCTCCTGGATGGTCCCCCCTCCTTTACCCCGCCCACGCCGCACGGCAACCCATTGACGCCGCGTTCCGGGTGACAGGTGGCGCTGCAGCCGCAATTGTCGCCCCGATCTGTACCGGGAGGGGACGATGACCACGCCGTATCCACATCTTTTGCAACCGCTCGACCTGGGCTTCACCACGCTGAAGAACCGCGTGCTCATGGGCTCGATGCATACCGGGCTGGAGGAAACGAAAGACTGGAACCGCGTGGCCGAGTTCTACGCCGAACGCGCTCGCGGCGGGGTCGGCCTGATGGTCACCGGCGGCATCGGCCCCAACCTCGAAGGCTCGGTCCTGCCCGGAGCGGCCATGATGACCAGCGAAACGGACGTCGCCAACCACCGCATCGTCACCGACCGCGTGCACGAGGCCGGCGGCAAGATCGCCATGCAGATCCTGCACGCCGGGCGCTACGCCTACGGCCCCAAATGCGTCGCCCCCTCGCCGATCAAGTCCCCCATCTCACCCTTCCGGCCCACCGAACTGGACGAGGCCGGCATCGAAAAGCAGATCGCCGATATCGTCACCGCCGCCACCCTGGCCCAAAAGGCAGGCTATGACGGGGTCGAGATCATGGGCTCCGAGGGCTATTTCATCAACCAGTTCCTGGTCACCCATACCAACAAGCGCACCGACCGCTGGGGCGGGTCCTACGAGAACCGCATGCGCCTGGCCCTCGACGTGGTCCGCCGCACCCGCGCGGCCGTGGGCACGGACTTCATCCTCATCTTCCGCCTGTCAATGATCGACCTAGTGCCCGACGGCTCAACCCATGCCGAGGTCGTCCAGCTGGCCCAAGCCGTCGAACAGGCCGGGGCTACGATCCTCAACACCGGCATCGGCTGGCACGAGGCCCGCATCCCCACCATCGCCACCTCGGTCCCCCGCGCGGCCTTCGCCTGGGTGACGCGGAAATTGATGGGCAAGGTGTCCATCCCGGTGATCACCTCGAACCGCATCAACACCCCCGAGGTCGCCGAGGACATCCTGGCCCAGGGTTGCGCCGACATGGTCTCGCTCGCCCGCCCGATGCTCGCCGACCCGCATTTCGTGGCCAAGGCAGCCGCCGGCAAGGGCGCCACGATCGCCCCCTGTATCGCCTGCAACCAGGCCTGCCTGGATCACACCTTCGGCGGCAAGCTGACCTCCTGCCTGGTCAATCCCCAAGCCTGCCACGAAACCGAGCTGGTCCTGACCCCGGCCGCCACCCCCAGGCGCATCGCCATCGTCGGAGCCGGCCCGGCCGGCCTCTCCACCGCCCTGACCGCCGCGCAAAGGGGCCACGACGTCACGCTCTACGAGGCCTCCGACCGCGTCGGCGGCCAGCTCAACCTCGCCCGCCAGATCCCCGGCAAGGAGGAATTCCACGGCCTGGTGGACTGGTACGCAACGATGGTCGCCAGCTCGGGCATCACGCTGCAGCTGAACACCCGCGCCACGGCCGAGATGCTGCAGGGCTACGACGACATCGTCATCGCCACCGGCGTCACCCCCCGCGACCCGGGCATTCCCGGCCAGGAAGGGCCGAATGTCTGCACCTACATCGACATCCTCACCGGCCGCGTGACCGCGGGTGACAAGGTCGCCGTGATCGGCGCCGGAGGCATTGGCTTCGACCTGTCGGAATTCCTGGTCCACGCGGGCGACAGCCCGGCTGAAAACATGGACCTGTGGCAAGAGGAATGGGGCGTCACCGACCCCGAAACCCACCGCGGAGGCCTCGCCCCGCAAGGCCCGCAACCCACGGCCCCCGCCCGCCATGTCACGCTGCTTCAGCGCAAGGCTCAGAAACACGGCAAATCCCTGGGCAAGACCACCGGCTGGATTCACCGGGCGACCCTGAAAATGAAAAACGTAGAATTCGTCGGCGGCGTGAACTACGAACGCATAGACGAGAACGGTCTCCACGTGACCTTCGGCGAAGCCCGCGACACCCCGACCCTGATCGAGGCCGACACGATCGTGCTCTGCGCCGGCCAGGACCCCGACCGTACGCTCTCCCGTGATCTGGAAGCCGCAGGCCTTGCGCCACATATCATCGGAGGCGCCGACGTCGCCGCCGAACTCGACGCCAAACGCGCCATCAACCAGGGTGTCCGCCTGGCCGCCACGCTCTGACCTGCTGCTTCTTTCTCTTCACAAATACCCCGGCCGCCGATCTGCCATGGCTTGAACCGGTCATATGGGGGCGCTGCCCCCGTCCTCCGTTGGAGGACTCCCCCCGGGGTATTTGAAAAAGAGAAAGAAGCAGCATCGGTTCAAGAGCCGTGCGTTTCCAGGCTGTCGGAGGGAGCCTGGGTGCGATCGGTCATGCCGTAATCGCGCAGCACATGGGCGACGCGCAGGTGGTAGTCGGCAAAAAGCCCCGCCCGCCCCTTGGACTGGGCCCGGCGATGCGCGGTGAGTTGGCGCCATTGGTCGACCGCTGCCTCGTCCCGGAAGAAGGACAGCGAGAGCAGCTTTTCCGGGTTGGTGAGGCTCTGGAACCGTTCGACCGACAGGAAGCCGTCGATTTCGTGGACCAGCGGGCGCATTTCGGCGGCGATGTCCAGGTATTGCTCCTTGCGGCCCTCGGCCGGGATGACTTCGAAGATGATGGCGATCATTGGCTGTCCTCCGTTGCGGCCGAGGCGCATGTCACCCAGGTCCGGTCTTCGGACAGGATAAACCGTTCCGTCTGGGCGAAGGCATAATTTTCCTGGCCCAGGGGATCGGATGCCAGGCGCGCGCGGTAGGCCTCGTAGGCGGCCAGGCTGTCGATGTTGTAGATGCCGTAGGCCAGGGTCGAGGAACCTTCGTGCGGGGCGTAGTAGCCGATCAGCTCGGCGCCGTTGCGGGGGATGCATTGGCCCCAGGTGCGGGCGTATTGGCGGAACTGGGCGTGTTTGGTCGGGTCGATGCGGTAGCGGATGATGCAGGTCAGCATGGTCGGGCCTTTCGTCGGTTTGCCTGGGGACATGACTAGCCCGTGGACGCGACAGGACGCTTCGATTACGGTCGAAGCATGAAGGATGGCCCCGACATCTCCCGGCTGGCCGCGCTGATCGGTGATCCGGCGCGGGGCAATATGCTGAGCGCGCTGATGACCGGCAAGGCCCTGACAGCGACGGAACTGGCGAGCGAGGCGGGGGGGACGCCCCAGACCGCCTCGTCGCATCTGAAGAAGCTGGAAACCGGCGGGTTGATCGCCCATCGGGCGCAGGGCCGTCACCGCTATTTCACGCTGGCCAGTGACGACGTGGCCCGGACCCTGGAAGCCTTGATGGGGCTGGCCGCGGGACAGGGGGAGACTCGCAGCCGGACCGGGCCGCGCGACCCTGCACTGCGCGAGGCGCGGGTCTGTTACAACCACCTGGCCGGGGCGCGGGGTGTGCAGATGTTCCGGTCCATGCGGGCGCGGGGGTTCTTCGTGATCACCCCGGACACGCTGGACCTGTCCCAGGCGGGACTGGATTTTGTGGGTGAACTGAGGCTCGACCTCAATATGCTGCCCAAGAGCCGCGCGCCAATGTGCCGGGAGTGCCTGGACTGGTCGATGCGCCAGTCACACCTGGCCGGCCGTCTGGGCCGGGCGATGCTGCGCCATTTCGAGAACCGGGCCTGGATGCACAGGGTGCCGGACAGCCGCGCCCTGGTCCTGTCGCCGGAGGGCCGCCGGCGGTTCGAGGCCCTGTTTGGCCGGGACGTGCCCCAAGGCGCGACCTGATCCGATCGGTGTCAATTCCGTGGCAGGGTCGGGCCCGCCAGACGGCCGCCATCACGTTTCCTGCCACAGGACGATCCCGGCAATACCGCGATATTATCCCAAGCCTGCCCGGATCTCGCCCCTTTTCACGCGCATACCCTCTGGTGTGACGCTCTGAAGACCGAGGATCGAGGGATGGACCGACTGACCGAAATGGAAGCCTTTGCCACCGTCGTGGACCAGGGCGGATTCACGGATGCGGCCAAGAAGATGGGGATCTCGAAATCCGCCGTGTCGAAACATGTCTCGTCGCTGGAAGCGCGGCTTGGCGCAAGACTGCTGAACAGGACCACCCGAAGGGTCAGCCCGACCGAGATCGGCCTGGCCTATTACGACCGGGCGCGCCGGGTTCTCAATGATGCGGGCGAGGCCGATGCGCTGGTCACCTCGATGCAATCGGCGCCCTCGGGGCTGTTGCGGATTTCGGTGGCGACCGATTTCGGGGTCAATCACCTGTCGCCTGTCCTCAGCGAATTTCTCAATGATTTCCCTGACATAACCGTCAACATGGTGCTGAATAACCGCTACGTCGAGCTGATTTCGGAAGGCTTCGACATGGCGATCCGCATCGGCGAGCTGGAAGACAGCTCGCTACGGGCCCGCAAGTTGACCGAGACGACGAAACGCATGATTGCCTCGCCGTCCTATTTCCAGAAACACGGCCGGCCGATGAAGATCGACGAGCTGAACGAACACAAGCTGCTGCATTACTCGAACCAATCCTCGGGCAACGTGTGGAAGCTGACCGCGCCGTCGGGCGAGAAACGCCAGGTGCGCACCGCCGGCTGGCTGTCGGTCAATGATGGCCAATCCCTTCTGAATGCGGCAATTTCCGGGCTGGGGATCGCGTATCTGCCCAGCTACCTTTATGCCGATGCGATGAAACAGGGGCTGGTCGAGGACGCCCTGCCCGCCTTGCCGATCGAGACGCAGGGCATCTACGCGGTCTATCCGCCGGGCCGGTTCACCCAGCCCAAGGTCCGCGCCTTCATCGATTTCCTGGTCCATGTCTTCGCCGAGAAAGGCCCCACGGACTGGTAGGTTTGCCCGTTGCTTGCGCCCCAAGCAACCTGACTGGCCCCGCCGCTTGCCGGCGGGGCTTTTTTGCCGTTTTGTACATCGCGCAACGGCGGCCAGGGGGACGTTTTGTACGTATTGTACAAAACGGGTTCGGGCGGATATCGCGGCCTTTGCGGGCCCTGCGCCGCGCCCCATGGCTTGCGTTGCATCCGGTCCGGGCCTAATTCACGGGGAATGAGGGGCCTTGTCACGGGCCGCGCCACAGCAGGAAGGCCCGCAGGTGAGATTCTTAGTCAGCCGCTTGGTGAAGCTTCTCGGAGCGCTGGTGAAACTGGTCTGCATGGTGCACCTGCGGCTGTTCCCCAAGGCCCGCTTCACCATTCCCGCCTTTGCCCCCGCCCTGGTGCGCCGGACCGGCCCGCGCCGGGTGCCGCGCCAGGTCTACCAGACCAACTACGGCCGGCGCGTGGGCCTGGCCGTCTACCTGACCTGGCAGTTCAACCGGCTGATGGCCTGGGACCACGACTTTCACTACATGGACGACGACGCCGCGCGCGACTGGGTCAATGCCGAGTTCCCGGGCGAGATCGCCGACACCTACAACCGGCTGAAGATCGGGGCGGCCAAGGCCGATTACTGGCGCGTGCTGATGCTGATGAAGAACGGCGGGGTCTACCTGGATGCGGATGCCAATTTCGTCTGGCCTCCGTCCTCGTCGATCCGGGCGGACGAGGATGAACTGTTCCTGCGCATGCGCGACGGCGAGATCACCAACTACTTTTTGGCCTGCGCGCCGGGCAACCGCTACATGACGGCAATCGAGGCCGAGATCCGGGCCAATATCGCCGCCGGCACGGAAAAGAACGTCTACCTGATGACCGGGCCCACGGCGATGCTGCCGGCCCTGGCGGATGGCAAGTTCATCGCGAAAAGCTACCGGACCGTCTGCCACCAGGGCCAGTTCATGAACGAGCGCCTGCAATATCCCGACCGCGACCGCAAGAAATGGTGGCGGGAACAGGAAGAGCGGTCGATTCTTGACTGATCGCTTCCCCGATCGCTTCCCGGATTACCCCGTGATCGCCCTTTGCGAAAACCCTATTGCGGCAGCAGGACCGCCTCGATCCGCCGGTTGACCGACCGGCCGGTGTCATCCAGCGGCGTGGCGCGCGGGGCGAAGGGGCCGACCCAAAGCGCCTCGATCCGGGTCGGGTCCAGCCCGTGATCGGCGATCAGGCGGGCGCGCACGGACCGGGCCTCGGCCAGGCCTTCGGCCCGGGTCTGGTCGCCATCGGCGGGCCGGTCGGAATGGGCGACGATGGCCAGGCGCAGGTCGGGGCGCTGGGTCATCAGGGCAGCCAGCACGTCAAGCGCGGGGATCGGGTCGGGATCCAGCGTCGCCCCCGCGCCAAAGTCGATGTCCTCGATCACCAGCCGCCCGGTTTCGACCAAGGCCCGGGCCATTTCGGCCGGGGCCGTGGGGGCGGCGCGCTTGACCTCGGTGACCTGCACCCAGATCGAGTTCCGCCCCCGGCTGACCAGCAGGGCCAGCGCGTCCCCGTCCCCGTTCAGGGCCGAGACAAAGCGGAAATCGGCGAGATCGACGAACATGTCGGGCGCGGGCACGACGTCGATGGCAAAGCGAAAGTCGAAGCCCCCGCAGACCTTGTCCTGGCAGGCGAAGACCGGGGAATAGCCCGCCGCGCGAACCTGTTCGGTCAGGGGCTGGATGGTCTGCTGGGTGGTCAGGCTTTCCTCGATCCGCCAGGTGCGGCGGGTGACGTGGCCGGTCACGCGCAACGTATCCATGCCGTTTTCGGTCCAGGGCCCGGCGGGCAGCGCGTAGACCACGTCGGACACCCGTTCGGACACGCCACGGGCGGCCTCGGGCAGGTCGGGTTCGAAGGCCCGGGCCGGTGCCGCGCCTGCCAGGCAAAGCGCGAGGATCAGGGCGGCACCGGTGCGGATCATCGGGCCTGTGCGTGGTAATCGTCGTTGGGCTGCATGGCCGTGGCCGAGGCAACCCGGTTGGTCATGTTGAAGAAGGCGGCGACATTGGCGATGTCCCAGATGTCGCGGTCGGTAAAGCCTTGGTCGCGCAGGGCCTGGCGGTCGTCTTCCTCGATCGTGGCGCTGGCCGTGGTGACCTTGGCGGCAAAGTCCAGCATCGCCCTCTGGCGCGGATCAAGCGGGGCCATGCGGTAGTTCATGACCATGTATTCGCCCAGCTTCGGATCGCCCGACAATGCGCGCACGGCGGCCCCGTGGGCGACCTGGCAATACCAGCAGCGGTTGATCGACGACACGACGACGGCGATCATCTCGCGTTCCAGCTTGGTCAGGCCGCTGTCGGCCAGCATCAGGTCGTTATACAGCGCGGTGAAGGTGTTCAGCTTGTCGATGTCGAAGGCATGGGCCTGCAGCACGTTGGGCACCATGCCCAGCTTGTCCTGGCAGATGTCGAAATAGCGCTGCGTCGGTTCGGGCAGCGGGTCGACTATGGGCAGGTCGAGCGCGGTAATCGTGGTGTCTGTCATGTGGTTGGGGCCTCCTCACCCTTGCGCCGGTAATGGTAGTCGGTGACCGGCGTCATGGCCAACGCGGCGTAAAGCGCATTGGCCGGGGCATTGGCCCGGGTGCAGAGGACGGCAAGCGTGTCGGCCCCGTTTTCGCGGGCCCAGACGGCGGCGGCGCGCATCATCCAGCCGGCCACGCCCTGGCGGCGCTGGTGGGGCAGAACCTCGAGCGCGTGCAGCATGGCCACGCCCTCATGAATGGCGACAAAGGCGGCGGCGGCGGGCTTGTCTTTCCAGCGGCCCAGCAGGCCGGTCTTGGGGCCATGGGCCCGGGCCATGACAGCCTGGCGGCCGGCGTCGATGCCCCCGGCCTCCCAGATCTCGCGCATGATGGCCAGCGGTTCCCAGATGGCAAAGGCGGTGACCCGGGGGATGGGCAGGTCGCACAAGGTGTCGGGCGCGCAGGCCCAGGCGCGGACGGGGTCGTGCAGGGCATAGCCCCGGGTGGCCAGTTCGGCGTCCAGCATGTCGTCCTGGGGCCGGATCATGAACAGCTGGGTCTGGCCAAGGGCCAGCATGGCGGCCTCGGCCTGGGGGATTTCGCGGGCCAGCTCGGCGGGCGTGGCCGGTCGGCTGAGGGTCGTGGCCGACACCCGCTGGCCGCCGCCCTGCCCTTCGCGCAGGGTCCAGGGACCAGAGCCGATCATCCGGGCCGGGGGCCAGGTGCCGTCGATGGCGGCAATGACCCGGTCCGGCGTCATCAGGCGAGATCCCGGGCCAGCCGGGTCATGGCCGAGTTGATCTGTGCCCCGTCCTGGCCGCGCACGACGATGTTGGCCCCGAAGGCGCCGTCCTTCTGGAACGGGTAGCAGCCGATCGACAGGTCCGGGAAATCCCGGGCGAGATCGGCCAGCGGCCCAGCGATTTCCCCTTCCGGCCGGTGCACGGTGAGCGTCTGGCTGAGCAGCGGCGCGCCCCCGGTCAGCTTGGGCAGGACGCTGGCCACCATGGCCTCGAAGACCGAGGGCACGCCGGCCATGACATGCACGTTGGCCAGGGTGAAGCCGGGCGCCACGGACACCGGGTTGTCGATCAGGGCCGCGCCTTCGGGGATGCGGGCCATGCGCAGGCGGGCCGCGTTCAATTCCACGCCGCGGCTTTCGTAGTGGGCGGCCAGCAGGGCCCGGGCATCCTCGCGCACGTCGATCGCCGCATCGAAGGCCGCGGCAATGCAATCGGCGGTGATGTCGTCGTGGGTCGGCCCGATGCCGCCCGAGGTGAAGACGTGGGTATAGGCCCCCGACAGCGCCTTGACCGCCCCGATGATCGCCTCGGCATTGTCGCTGACGATGCGCACCTCGGTCAGGTCGATGCCGTGGCGGGACAGCTCTCCGGCCAGGTGGTACATGTTCGCATCGCGGGTGCGCCCGGACAGGATTTCATCGCCGATCACCAGCATCGCGGCCGTTGGGTTCGCCATCTTCTTCGCTCCTTGCAGCGCTTTGGCCCGAGGTATAGGCCCAGCGTCATGCGCTTTCCATCCCCCCTCGTTCCGGCGCACCTGATCCGGCGCTACAAACGCTTCCTGGCCGATTGCACGCTGGAGGACGGGCGCGAGGTGACCGCCCATTGTGCGAACCCCGGCTCGATGATGGGCCTGGCGGAGCCCGGCACGAAGATCTGGCTGGAGCCCAACGACGACCCGAAGAAGAAGCTGAAATGGGGCTGGCGGCTGGTCGACCATGAAAACGGCCATTTCACCGGGGTCGATACCTCGGTGCCGAACCGGGCGCTGAAAGCCGCGCTGGAGACCCGCGCGGTGCCCTACCTGGCAGCCTACGACCGGGTCAGGCCAGAGGTCAAATACGGCGAAAGCAGCCGCATCGACTTCCTGTTGCAGGGCGAGGGGCTGCAAGATGCCTATGTCGAGGTCAAATCCGTGACCCTCTCGCGCCAGCCCGGCCGGGCCGAGTTCCCCGACAGCGTGACCGCCCGGGGCACCAAGCACCTGGCCGAGCTGGAAGCGATGGTGGCCCAGGGTCACCGGGCGGTGATGCTGTACCTGGTCCAGCGCACCGACGCGGCCTGTTTCACCCCGGCGGCCGACATCGATCCGACCTATGCCCATGCGCTGGAACGGGCCAGAGCGGCCGGCGTCGAGATCCTGGTTCACGCCACGTCGATCTCGCCCGAGGGGGTCGCGTTGGGCCCCGAATTGCCGCACTGCAGCAAGGCCTGATGCGAAAGTGATCCGAATATGGTAAAAAGAATACACGCATCGCTCATCCGGGCGTTGTCAGGCAAGGCCTTGCGGTAGGGCTGTGGGGATGGCGCAACCGCTTGGGGCGAGTCACTTATATGCCGCTGCCTCTGGAATCGCGGCGCACAAGATCATAATATCCCGGAAAGAACAGGAGATAGCGTTTTGGACAATACGCGCGGCAGACTGACGAAAGATGGCATCCGGATCTACGATTCAGCCGATTTCGCGGGCATGCACGCGGCCGGAGCGCTGGCCGCGCGCATCCTTGACGACATCGCCCCGCTGGTCTTTCCCGGCCAGTCGACAGAGGCCATCGACAAGCGGATCACCGAGCTGGTGGAAGAGTCCGGCGCGACCTCGGCCACGATCGGCTACAAGGGCTACCAGCACGCCAGCTGTATCTCGGTGAACCACGTGGTCTGCCACGGGATCCCCGGCCCGAAAACCCTGAAGGACGGCGACATCTTGAACATCGACGTCACGGTGATCGTCGATGGCTGGTACGGAGACACCAGCCGCATGTACGTGGCCGGCAAACTGCCCCGCAAGGCGGAACGGCTGATCCAGGTCACCCACGATTCGCTGTTCAAGGGCATAGAGATGGTCCGGCCGGGCAACACCTTCGGCGACATCGGCCACGCGATCCAGACCTACGTCGAAGGCCACCGCATGTCCGTCGTGCGCGATTTCTGCGGCCACGGCCTGGGCCGGGTGTTCCACGCCCCGCCCAACGTGCTGCACTACGGCCGCCCCGGCACCGGAGCCGTCCTGGAAGAGGGCATGTTCTTCACCATCGAACCCATGGTGAACCTCGGCCGCCCCGAAACCAAGACGCTCGCCGACGACTGGACAGCCGTGACCCGCGACAAGTCCCTGTCCGCCCAGTTCGAACACTCGGTCGGCGTAACGGCCAACGGTGTCGAAATCTTCACCCTGTCACCGGGCGACAAGTTTCACCCGACCTGGACATAAGCCCGACACCGGCGCTGCTTGCACATGAGGGAGCCTCCGGCGGGCGTATTTTTGCAAAGATGAAGACAGGACGCTGCGCTCTGTATCGGGCGGGCGTGCTGCTTCTTTCTCTTTGAAAATACCCGTTCGCAAGCCCCGCCTTCGGGACACGGCCGGGTCAGAGGCGCAGTTTTTCCCTCACCTCGTCCATGTGACGGATCACTTCCGCGCCCAGGTGTTCCAGGTGGGCGCCGTCTCCATCCGGGACCAGCGCCAGGCAGCGCATTCCGGCCCCGGTGGCAGCGGTGACCCCGTTTCGGCTGTCCTCGATGACCACGGTCCGGTCTGGGGAGGCGCCAAAGGGTTCGGCGGCGGCGAGGAAGAGGCCGGGGTCGGGTTTGGCGACGCCGTGCGTGTGGGCTGACACCATGTTGGCCTCGAACCGGTCCCACTGACCGTTCTGGCCGAGCGTGATACGCATCTTGTCCGGCGGCCCGTTGGAGGCCACACAAAAGGGGATGCCCCGTTCGTCCAGCAGGTCAAGCAGGTCGATGACGCCTGGCATCAGCTCGACGCCTTCCGACAGGCGCGCGAAGATTTGTTGGTACATGCCGTCGACCCAGCCGTCGGGCAGGTCAGCGCCCATCTGGCGGGCGGTCAGGAAGACTCCGTGGATGGTGCCTCCGACGAACATCTTTTCGCTCTCTTCCAGCGTCACGTGCAGGCCGTAGCCGGCCAGGTCGGCGACAAGGACCTCGTTGGCGATGGTTTCGCTGTTCACCAACACGCCGTCGCAATCGAAGATCACCAGGTCCGTCATGAGTTTTCTTCCGTATCGCGCCATCTGAGCAAGGTGACATGCGTGTCGCCGTAGCGTCTTTGGTCTTCGAGGGTGAAGCCGTCGGGCGCTGGCATGGGGGTGGTTTCCTCCCAGACGATCAGCGCGCCGGGGGCCAGGCGGCCGGCGCTGGCGGCGCTGGCGAGGGCCTTTGCGCCGAGATCCTGGCCATAGGGCGGGTCGAGGAAGACCAGGTCGCAGGGCGTGCCGGGGCCCAGTTTTCGGACATCGCGCGAGATGATCTCGACCTCGTCGGTGCATCCTAAAAGTGAGACATTGTCCTTTATCAGGGACACTGCCTTGCGACCGCTATCGACGAAGGTGACGTGGGAGGCACCGCGGGAGAGGGCTTCGAGCCCGAGCGCGCCGGTGCCGGCGAACAGGTCGAGCACGCGGGCGCCGTCGATCGCATCCAGGTGGGTGAGCATGGAAAACAGGCTTTCGCGGACGCGGTCGGTGGTCGGGCGCAGGTGGGCGCCCGGGTCGCCCTTGCCTAGGGCGGCCAGGCGCCGGCCCCGGAAGCGGCCCGCGACGATCCTCATGCCCGGCTCATGCGCGCAGAAGCGGTTTCAGGTCGGCCCCAGCATCGCCGACAACAGCCGGATCAGCGGTTTTTCCCGCGTCGATCAAGCGTTTGCCGACCATGTAGGCGCGCGGGTCGTTCATGGCATCCACCGCGATCAGCTGGCCGTCGTGGTAATACCAGAAGGACACCGAGACCGCGTCGGTGCGCCGTTCGACGACCGTGTCATAGCCCCGGTTCAGCCCGGCGATCTGCAGTTTGACGTCGTATTGGTCGGACCAGAACCAAGGCGTCGCGACATAGGTCTTGCCCGCGCCCATCATGTTCTGAGCCACGATCTCGGCCTGGTCGATGGCGTTCGGAACGCTTTCCAATCTAAGACGGTGTCCCTGATATGGAAACGACGCGCAATCTCCGGCGGCCCAGATCGACGGGTCCGAGGTGCGCCCCTGCTCATCGGTCCAGATGCCGTTGTCGATGGTCAGACCAGCGGCCTCGGCCAGGGCGGTGTCGGGCAGGATGCCGACCCCCACGACCACCAGGTCGACGTCCAGCACGGTGCCGTCGGCCAGTTCCGCGCCAGAGACATGGCCGTCGCCCAGCAGTCGGGTCAGGCCGACGCCTTCGCGGATGTCGACCCCGTGGCCCGTGTGCAGCGCGCGGAAATAGGCGCTGGTTTCGGGCGCGGCGACCCGTTGCAGGATGCGGTCGGCCATTTCCACCAGCGTCACCTGCATGCCCTTCTTGGCCGCCACGGCGGCGGCCTCCAGCCCGATGTAGCCGCCGCCGACAATCAGCGCGCGGGCACCCTCGCGGACCTCGTGGGCCATGGCGTCGACATCGGCCAGGGTGCGCACGCCGTAGACGCCGCCCAGATCGCCCCCGATGGCGGCAGGCAGGCGGCGAGGCACCGAACCGGTCGTCAGGGCCAGCTGGTCATAGCCCAGCACCTCGTCGCCCAGCGACACGGTCTTGGCGACCGGGTCGATGGCCGTCACCGTCGCGCCAAGGCGCAGGGTGATGTCCTGGTCGGCATAGAAGCTTTCGGGCCGCAGGAACAACCGCTCCAGCGCCATGTCGCCCAGCAGGTAGGCCTTGGACAGCGGCGGGCGCTGGTAGGGGGGCACCGGCTCGGACCCGATCAGGGTGATCGCCCCGTCGTAGCCATCCTTCCGCAGTTTCGCGACCAGCGAAGATCCCGCCTGCCCCGCGCCGATCACCACAATTCCGCTCATCCCCAATGCTCCCGATTTGCCATGGTCTCGTTGCGATCAGACCCTATAGTCCACGTTAACCGAAACGCAATTCATCAAAGGAGCCGAACCATGGCCATTGCACCCGGAGACACACTGCCCGAGGTCACGCTGACGCGTATGGGCGAAAATGGGCCCGAACCAGTGGAGCTGAAAAGCCTGACCGCGGGCCGCAAGGTCGTCATCTTTGCCGTGCCGGGGGCCTTCACCCCGACCTGTTCGATGGCCCATGTGCCCAGCTTCATCCGCACCAAGGCCGGGTTCGACGGCAAGGGCGTGGACGAGATCATTTGCATTTCCGTCAACGATCCCTTCGTGATGGGCGCCTGGGGCGCATCGACCGGCGCGACCGAGGCCGGGCTGACCATGCTGGCCGACGCCGAAAGCGCGTTCACCACGGGCATCGGCATGAACTTTGACGCGCCGCCCGCCGGCCTGATCGCCCGGTCCAAGCGCTACGCGATGTATGCCGAGGACGGTGTGGTCAAGGTGCTGCAGGTCGAGGAAAGCCCCGGCACCTGCGAAGTGTCGGCCGGCGAGGCTTTGCTTGAAACGATTTGACACGGAATAGCGGTTGCACGTGAACGTGATCGGGGCGCGGCTATCCGCGCCCTTTTCCGTTCGGTTAGCACGGACTCACGGGGGGACAGTTTTTCGTGAGGTTTCATAATGTTAAATAAGATGCCCATGCGCGTGACCTGGGCCGCGCTGGCCGCCGGGCTTGCCCTGGGGGCCTGTTCGACACCGCAGAACGCCACGACCGGCGGACCCGGCGGCACGACCGAGATCCAGATCCGGGACGGCATGAACTGTTATGACAACAAGTGCTTCAAGTACTCCGCCTCGAAGGGCACGATTTCGGTGAACGGCCGCCGCGATACCGCGCCGCCGGCGGGCGTGCCGCTGGCCAGCGGGTCGATTTCCAGCGCCGAGTTCCTGGCGACCTTCCAGAAGGGCATGCAGGCCCGCACCATCGGCGGCGACCGATAGGCCGTCAGGCGGCCAGCTTGACCATCTTCATGGCCAGCTTGACGTCGCGCGGGCTAAGCCCATCCACGTCATGGCTGGTCAGCACCACGCGCACGGTCTTGTAGACATTTTCCCACTCGGGATGGTGGTTCATCTTCTCGGCCCAGATGGCCACCTGGGTCATCCAGCCGAAGGCCTCGACGAAGTTGGCGAATTCGAAGGTGCGGGCGATGGCGTCGCGCCCGTCGACCTCGGTCCAGCCGAGTTCGGTCAGCGTGGCCAGGGCCTTTGCCCGGTCAGAGCCGGTCAGCTTGTCGGTCATTCCTGTTCCTCCACATGGGTTTTGCGGAACGGCCCGAAGTCGGTGAGAACCTCGATTTCCTCGGCCACGGCCGCCTTCTCGGCCTCCAGGTAGCGCGCGATGGCCTGAGAAAACCCCGGATCGTTCACCCAGTGCAGGGAATGGGTCATGCTGGGCAGGTATCCGCGCGCCAGCTTGTGTTCGCCCTGGGCCCCGGCTTCGACCCGGGCCATGCCGTGGGCGATGGCATAGTCGATGGCCCGGTAGTAGCAGAGTTCGAAATGCAGGCAGGGGTGATGTTCGATGCAGCCCCAGTAGCGGCCAAAGAGGGTTTCGCGCCCGATGAAGTTCAGCGCGCCGGCGATGGGGATGTCGCCGTCCATGGCCAGGGCCAGCAGGATGTCGTCGCGCAGGGTCTCCTGGGCGATGTCGAAGAAGGCGCGGGTCAGGTAGGGGCTGCCCCACTTGCGCGAGCCGGTGTCCTGGTAAAAGCGCCAGAAGGCGTCCCAGTGTTCGGGTTTCAGGTCGTCGCCGGTCAGCATGACGATCTCGCCCCCGAAATCGTTGGCCTGGCGCCGTTCCTTGCGGATGTTCTTGCGCTTGCGCGACGACAGCGAGGCGAGGAAGCCGTCGAAATCGGCATAGCCGTCGTTGAGCCAGTGGAACTGCTGGGTGGACCGGGTCATCAGGCCCATCTGGTCGCCCATTTCCGCCTCGGCCTCGGTGCAGAAGGTGATGTGGATGGACGACACGCCGTTGTCGCTGGCCAGTTGCACCGCCCCCTGCACCAGGGCCGACTGGCCGATGCCCTCGTAGCCGTCGCGCACCAGCAAGCGGCGGCCGGTGGCGGGGGTGAAGGGCACGGCCACCTGCAGCTTGGGGTAATAGCGCCCGCCCGCGTTTTCATAGGCATGGGCCCAGTTGTGGTCGAAGATGTATTCGCCCTGGCTGTGGCTTTTGGCGTAAAGCGGGGCGCAGGCGATGATCTGGCCGTCCAGGTAGGCGGTCAGGTATTGCGGCTGCCACCCGCTGCGTCCGCCGACCGACCCGCTGTCCTCCAGCGCCTTCAGGAAGCGGTGGGTGGTGAACGGGTCCAGCGGCCGGCCGCCGTCGATGGTTTCCGGGCAGGCGCAGGCATCCCAGTCGCGGGGGGCGACCTCTGCCAATGATCCACGCACCTGGACTTCGATCTGTGCCTGATCCATGGGGCCTCCATTCGTTAACCAGAATGTGGCCCCGGGGCGGGCGGCTTCAACCCGGTGGCCGCGCGGCGTAGCCTTCGAACGTGATATTGTGAGCGATGGTGCGCGCCTGTGCCTCTTCGGCAGGCGAGCGGATGGTCCAGCAGAGCACAGCCAGCCCGGCCTCGCACAGGGCGCGGACGCGCGGGCGGTCCAGGTCGGTGTGGTGATGGCTGATGAAGGCGGCGCCCAAGCGTTCGGCATCGGGGATGGCGCGCAGGTGGGCGCAGGTGGCCGGATCGAGGGGCCAGTCGGCGGGATCGAAGGCGCAGGTGGTCAGGCCGCGGGGGATCTGCGGGGCCAGCCGGGCCATTTCGGCCACCTGGTCAGGGTTGAAGGACATCACGGCCACGGGGCCGGCATAGCCGTCCAGGGCGGCGGCGGTGGCGGCCTCCAGGGGGCCGATGCCGGAGGCCTGGCCCTGGTCCTTGAGCTCGATCAGCAGGGGGACACGGCCGGCGACGCGGGCCAGCACCTGGGCCAGGGTCGGGATCCGGTCGCCGTGGGCGGTGCCGGTGAGGGGCACCGCGGTGGCCTGCCCGGCGGTCAGGGCGGCGATGGGGCCGGTGGCCCCGGTCAGGCGGTCGAGGTCATAATCGTGGAAGACCAGGGCCTGCCCGTCGGCCGACAGTTGCAGGTCGATCTCGATCCCGTAGCCGCCAGAAATGGCGGCGTCGATGGCCGACAGGCTGTTCTCGGGCCGGCCGGAGGCGAGGTCATGGTAGGCGCGGTGCGCGATGGGCTGGCGCAGGAACGCCTCCGGCAGGTCGATGGTCATTTGATCTGGAAGATCCCTTCGATCTCGACGGCCACGCCCAGGGGCAGGCCGGCGGCCGAAACGGCCGAGCGGGCATGGCGGCCGGCATCGCCCAGGGCCTCGACCAGGAAGTCAGAGGCGCCGTTGATCACCTTGGGTTGGTCGGTGAAGTCGCCGGTGGAATTGACGAAGCCGGTCAGCTTGACGACGCGGACCAGGCGGTCGAGGTCGCCTCCGCAGGCGGCCTTGACCTGGGCCAGCAGGGCGATGGCGCAGGTCTTGGCGGCGGCGGCACCGGCGGGGACGTCCGTGTCGGCGCCCAGCTTGCCCAGGATCGGGCCGTTCGCGTCCATCGAGATCTGGCCCGAGACATAGACCGTGTCGCCGGTGACGACGAAGGGCACGTAATTGGCAGCGGGGGCCGGGGCGTCGGGCAGCGTCACGCCCAGGTCGGCCAGCTTGGTTTCAAAACTCATGAGATCCGTTCCTTTCGTCGCAGGGGTCGTCCCGGACCCTAGCGGCGCTCTGGGCCGGGGGAAACCGGCAAGCGCATGGCACCCTTATTCGGGCCCTGTAACGGAATAACGATGCCGACCCGTCCCGCCTGGCCCGTGGACGTAGGATGGGTGCTATAGCACCCATCTTACGCATCAGGTCTCGCGGAAGGCCTTGGTGAAATAATCGGCAAGCGGCTTGACCAGGTAGGCCAGCGGCGACCGGTCGGCGGTGCGGATGAAGGTTTCCACGGGCATGCCCGGGATCAGCACCGTGCCCTCGGGCAACTTGTCCTGTTCGCCCTCGTTCAGCTGGATTTCCGCCCGGTAGAAGCTGACCTGGTTGGCCTCGTCCTCGAAGGCATCGGCCGACACCAGCGTCACCACCCCGTTCAGTTCCGGCGTCTGGCGCTGGTCGAAGGCCGAGAACCGCAGGATCACCTCCTGGTCCAGGTGCACCTGGTCGATATGCACCGGGTCGATCCGCGCGGCGATGACCAGCGGCCGGTCCTGCGGCACCAGGTACAGCACCGGGTCCGCCGGCTTGATGACCGAGCGCGGCGTGTGCACCTGCATGCCGTAGATGATCCCCGACACCGGCGCGGTGATCTCCAGCCGGGCCAGTTTCTCGCGGATGGACCGGGCCTCTTCGGCCAGCCCGATTTCCTGGTACTGCAATTCGCGCAACCGGGTCGTCGCCTCTTCGCGCCGCTGGCTGCCCAGTTTCAGGATCTCGATGTCGATCTCGGTGATGCGCCCTTCGCTCTGGGCCTTCTGGGCCGTCAGCTCGCCGACCTGGCCCTCCAGCCGGGCCGCCTCGCGCTGCAGGTCCAGGAACACGCCGGCCTGCACCAGCCCCGCGTCCACCGCCGGGCGCAGGTCTTCCAGCCGGGTCTGGATCAGCTGCAATTGCAGCGTCAGGGCGTTTTGCTGGGCCACGATGCCCTCGATCTGGCTTGAAATCTGCCCCCGCCGCTTTTCAAGCTGCTCGGTCTCGCGCAGGACCGTTTCGTTCTTGGCCATGAACTGGCGCATCTGGCCGTCCATCAGGGTCTGGACCTCGGACCGGCCCGCCGCCACGCGCAAGAGTTCATCGTCGAAGACGATCTCTTCGATGCCGTCCTGTTCGGCCTCAAGCCGCCCACGCCGGGCCATCAGTTCGTAAAGCTGGCCCTCGGTGATCAGCAGCTCGGACCGCAGGGCTTGCTCGTCCAGCCGCAGCAGCACGTCCCCCGCTTCGACGGTGTCGCCCTCGTCGACCAGGATTTCCTCGACCACCCCGCCATCGAGGTGCTGGACCACCTGGCGGTTGCGGTCGACCTCGATCCGGCCAGGGGACACGATTGCCCCGGCGATGTTGCTGCGCACCGCCCAGGTGCCGAAGCCCCCGACCAGCACGACCAGGGCCAGCAGGCCCAGGACCAACGGAAACCGGGCGGAAAAGCTCTTGTTGCTCATTGCACGCCCCCCATCGACGCGGTTTTCTGGATTTCGGCATGGTTCTGGACCATCGAGCGCAGCACCTCGTCCTTGGGCCCGAAGGCCGCGCGCATGCCGTGATCCAGCACCAGCAGGCGGTCGCATTCCTGGATCGCCGCCGGCCGGTGGGCCATGATCAGGGCCGAGCGCCCGTCTTCCTTCAGCACCCGGATGGCATGGTTCAGGGCCATCGACCCGTCGTTGTCCAGGTTCGAGTTCGGCTCGTCCAGGATCAGGATCACCGGTTCATCGTAAAGCGCCCGGGCCAGGCCGATGCGCTGGATCTGGCCGCCGGACAGCCGCCCTCCGCCAGAGGTCACGCGGGTGTCATAGCCGTCGGGCAGGCGCACGATCATGTCATGGGCCGCCGATTTCTTGGCCGCCGAGACCACCTTTTCCGCGTCCGGGTTGTCGCTGAGCCGGGCGATGTTCTGGGCGATGGTGCCTTCGAACAGCTGCACCCGCTGGGGCAGGTAGCCGATGTGGCGGCCCAGGTCGTCGGGCCCGTATTGGTCCAGCCCGGCCCCGTCCAGGCGGATCGTGCCCCCGGCGGGCATCCAGACGCCGGTCAGCGCCCGGGCCAGGGTGGTCTTGCCCGCGCCCGAAGGCCCGATGACCCCGATGGCCTCGCCCGGTTCGACGTCGAAATTGAGGTTCTTCAGCGTGGCCCGTTTCTCGCCCGGTGGCAGCACGGTCAGGGCGCGCACGGTCAGCCGGGCCTTGGGCGTGGGCAACTTGGTGCGCGGCAGTTCGGGGGGCGTGGTTTCCAGCAATTCCTTGAGGTTCTGCCAGCCCTTGGACCCGCGCTGCACGATGGCCCACTGGCCGATGGCCAGTTCGATCGGGGCCAGGGCCCGGCCCAGCAGGATCGACCCGGCGATCATGGCTCCGGGCGTCAGTTCCCCTTGCAGCACCAGGTAGGCGCCCAGGCCCAGCATGGCCGATTGCAGGAACAGGCGCAGGGTCTTGGTCATCGAGGTGAAGGTGCCGGTGACGTCATTGGCGCTGACCGAGCTGGTCAGGGCCTCGTCGCGGGCCTGCTGCCAGCGCCGGAAGGCCGGTTCGCGCATGCCCAGCGAGGTCACGATTTCCGCCTCGTTGCGGATTTCCTCGGACATCAGCTGCGATTTCTGGCCGGCGGCATTGGCCTTGAGCAGGGGGCGGCGCGAAAACGCCTGGTTCAGCAGGGTGATCAGGATCAGGACCGCCCCGCCGCCTAAGGCGAGAAAGCCCAGCCAGGGGTGGAAGATCATGATCCCGGCCAGGAACACCGGGGTCCAGGGAATGTCGAAGATGGCCATCAGCACGGGCGAACCGATCAGGCGCTGGACGGCTTCCAGGTCCATCAACCCGGTCTGGGCCTTGGCATCGGGGGCGATGGTCGACCGGCGCACCATGGCGTCGAACACCCGCCGGTCCAGCCGGGTCTGGAACCGGGCGCCGACGCGGGCCATGATCCGGCCGCGGGAATAGTCGAGAATGCCCATGGTGCCGTAGAGGAAGGCGACCAGCAGCGACAGGGCGATCAGGGTGGCTTCGGACCGGCTGCCAAGCACGCGGTCGTAGACCTGAAGCATGTAAAGCGGGCCGGTCAGCATCAGGAGGTTGGCAAAGAAGCTGAAAATGCCCACCATCCAGTACAGCCCGCGACTTTCGCGTCGCGCGGCGCGCAGTTCTTCAATTCCCGGACGAGGCAGTTTCTGGGGCATGATGAAATCGACCGTTAGGAAAAATATGACACTAGAAGTACGTCATCGTGCATACGGCCGAATTTGGCGCAGTAAAGAAGAAATGTCGTCGCGGGAGTTTCAAATGTACCTGAGATTGCGTATCTCGACCACACGGCCTCTGGGCTGACCGGCATTCTGTCCTATTCTATTCGAAACACGTTCGTCAGAGGTTTCATTTGACCGCACCCTCTTCCGATAAGCCCCGCGCCGCACGTCTTGCCCGCTGGGTCGCCATCCTGGCGCTGCCCGTTCTGGCCGCCTGCAGCCACACGCCCGACGGGGTGATCGCCTCGCAGGGGGTGCACGACCCGTTCGAAAAGCAGAACCGGTCGATGCACGATTTCAACCTGGCGGTCGACCGGTTCGCCTACCGGCCGGCGGGCATCGGCTATTCCAAGGTGGTGCCCGACCCGATCGAGGACAGCATCTCGGCCTTTGCCGAAAACCTCAGCCAGCCCAAGATCATGATCAACGCCCTGCTGCAGGGCGATCTGGAAGGGTTCGGCTGGTCGCTGGCCCGGTTCCTGATGAACTCGACAATCGGCGGATTCGGCCTGTCGGACCCGGCCTCGGAATTCGGGGTGCCGGTGGTCGACAAGGATTTCGGCCAGACCCTGCATGTCTGGGGGGTGGGCGAAGGGGCCTACCTGGAACTGCCGTTCTACGGGCCTTCGACGGAACGCGACACCGTGGGCATCATGGTCGACATCTGGCTGAACCCGTTCTCGTTCATCGGCAACAATACGCTGGGCGATGCGACGCTTTACTCCAACGTGGGCGAACTGCTGTCGGACCGGGGCCGGTACTCGGACACGATCGACGCGATTTTGTATGAAAGCGCAGACAGTTACGCCCAGGCCCGGCTGATCTACCTGCAAAACCGGCGGTTCGAACTGGGAACCAGCGGTGACCCGGACGCGTTTGATCCTTACGCTGACCCATACGACGACCCCTATGCGGACCCTTACGCCGGTGCCACGGCGGACCCATATTACGATCCGTATTCCGATCCCTACGAGGACCCCTATGCGCTCCAATAGCCAGTTTACCCGCCGCTTTTACCTGACCGGCACCCTTGCCACAGCCTTTGCCGCGCTGACCACCTCGCCTGCCCTGGCCCTGACAGAGGCCAGCGCCCGCGGGCTGGTCGAAAAGGTCGTGGCCGAGATCAACCGTGTCATCGCCTCGGGCAAGTCCGAAAGCGCGATGATCAGCGATTTCGAGAAGCTGTTCACCACCTATGCCGACGTGCCGATCATGGCCCGCTACGCGCTGGGGCCAGAGGCGCGGACGGTGTCGTCGTCGCAGCTGAGCCGGTTCACCAATGCCTTCTCGGGCTATATTTCCAACAAGTACGGCCGCCGCTTCCGCGAGTTCATCGGTGGCGAGGTCGAGGTCAACTCGGCCCGCCCGATCAAGGCCGGCTACGAGGTGCGGTCCACCGTGAAACTGCGGGGCGAGGCGCCGTTCGACGTGACCTTCCTGGTGTCCGACAAGTCGGGCCGGGACCGATTCTACAACATGTTCATCGAAGGGGTGAACCTGCTGCTGACCGAGCGGACCGAGATCGGGTCGCTGCTGGACAAGAACGGCGGCAATGTCGACAAGATGATCGCCGCTCTCGAAGCGATGTCGTGATAACCGGCCCCTTGCCGGAGGTGTAGGATGGGTGAACCCCCCGGGGTTCACCCATCTTACGTTTACACGCCCTATCCCCCGAACAGCCCCTTTAGGAAACTGTCGACCGCCTGGCCCACGTTGTCGACGGCCTGGCCAACCCCGCCCCCGCGCGGAGGTTGGCGCTTGGGTGCCTGTTGCTGCTGCGGCACGTCCACGACGGCCGGTCCCTCCACCGGCGGGCGCATCGGCAGCTCGCGCACCGGCAGGCCCTCGTTCACACGCACCATGACCTCGTGCCAGATCTCGGCCGGCAGCCCGCCACCGGTCACACCGGTCAGGGGCGTGTTGTCGTCGTAGCCCATCCAGACGCCGGCCACGTAATCCGCCGTGAAGCCCAGGAACCAGGCATCGCGCGCCGCCTGCGTGGTGCCCGTCTTGCCCGCCGCCTGGCGGTCGGGCAGCTTGGCCCGGGTGCCGGTGCCCTCGCTGACGACCTTTTCCATCATCCAGATCAGCTGCTCGGCCGCCTCCTGGCGGATCACCCGTTCACCGATCCCCCCGTCCTTGCCCATCAGGGGCGTGTCGTCGTCCAGCAGTTGCAGCTGGGTCAGCCCGTAGGGCGTCACCGCAGAGCCGCCGTTCAGGATGCCCGCATAGGCCCCCGTCATCTCGATCAGCGTGCTTTCCGACACCCCCAGCGCCAGGGACGGCCCGGCCGCCAGGTCGCTGTCGATGCCGAAATCCGAGGCCACCTTGCGGACCAGTTCACGCCCGGATTTCTCGGACACCTTGACCGCCGGGATGTTCAGTGAATCCATCAAGGCCCGGGTATAGGTCACCCGGCCGTAATTCTTGTTGGTGTAGTTCTTCGGGCACCACTGGCCCGACCCGGGGACCGTCATGCAGAAGGGTTCGTCCACCACAATGTCATTGGGCGAATCCCCAAGCTCCAGCGCCGTGGCATAGATGAACGGCTTGAAGCTGGACCCGGTCTGGCGCAGCGCCTGGGTGGCCCGGTTGAACGCCCCCGCGAACTGCTTGCGCCGCCCGCCGACCATGGCCCGCACGGCTCCGTCGGCCGACATGACCACGATCGCGGCCTGGGCCTTGGACCCTTCCTTGACCTTTTCGGCGAACACGTAATCCAGGGCGTCTTCGGCCGCCTTCTGGATCCGCCGGTCCAGCGTCGTGCGGATGATCACGTCCTCGGTCGTGTTGCGGGTGAAGTATTCCGGCCCCGAGGACATCACCCAGTCGGCGAAATAGCCTCCGGCGGTTTCGGCCGCGGCCTCGGACAGGGCCGCCGGATAATCCAGCGCGGCCTGGGCCTGGGCGTCCGACAGGTAGCCCTGGGCCTCCATCAGGCCGACAATGACCGCCGCCCGGTCGCGCGCCCGGCCCAGGTTGTTGGTCGGCGCATAGCGCGTGGGGGCCTTGAGCAGACCGGCCAGCATGGCGGACTCGGCCGGGGTGACCATGGCCGCGCCCTTGCCGAAGTAGCGCTGGCTGGCCGCCTCGAAGCCCCGCGTGCCCTCGCCCAGGTAGGCCCGGTTCATGTAGATCGTCAGGATCTCGTCCTTGGAATACCGCGCTTCCATGCCCATCGCGTAGACGGCTTCCTTGACCTTGCGCCACAGGGTCGTGGTCCGGCAGTCGCTTTCGTATTCGGTTTCGTTCTTCCAGACCTCGGGATCGTAAGGCACGCCCAGGCACAGCAGTTTCGCCGTCTGCTGGGTGATGGTTGACCCGCCGTGGCCTTCCAGAGGGCCCCTGCCCTCGCGCATGTTGATGCGCACGGCGCTGGCCACGCCCCGGGGGCTGATGCCGAAATGGCGATAGAAGCGCTTGTCCTCGGTGGCGATGATGGCGTTCTTGAGATGGGGCGACACGGTATCCGCCGTCACCGCCCCGCCGAACTGGTCGCCGCGCCAGGCAAAGACCTCGCCCTCGCGGTCCAGCATGGTGACGGAGCCGCGGGCCCGGCCGTCCAGAAGCGCCGTGTATTCGGGCAGTTGAACGAAATAGTAGAGCACCGCGCCAAAGATGATCAGGCCGACAATCAGGCCCAGACGCCAGGTCAGCCCCCAGATCAGGCCCAGCACGAAGCCGATGGCCCGGCGCAGGAAGCCCAGCGGACCGGAGCCGCCGCCGGACCCGGATGACCCTCCCTTGCGCCCCGTGCGCCCCTTGCGGACGGATGTCGCCCCCGCCTTGCGCCGGCTTGACTTGGTCGGTTTGGACTTGGGGTCAGGGGCCCGGGCGGGCTTGGCTGCCGCCCGCGACTTGGACGCGGCACCGTAGCGCTGTTCGGCCACAACGGGCGGGCGGCGCCGGGATGAATCACTCATGATGTACTCTGCTCGGCTTCGTGTTTTGCCGCCGAGTGTACCGTGTTGTGCCAGCGATGTAACGCCGATGGAGGTCTGGAAGGCGTTCACAATCTGCACTCTTTTTGAGCGGTTTCCGTTTTTTGCACAAAAAACGTCCTCCGCCCAATCGTAAAGCCTTTGTAAACCCGGCCTTCTGGCGTGGCTCCGGTTCCCTTCGTCCGGCGTTCCCGCTTCTTCTGCGGTGGCACATATGCAGGACGACCTGCCAAGCAAGGGGACAAAGGTGAAACTCATCATTGCGACAATCAAGCCGTTCAAGCTGGAGGAGGTCCGCGAGGCGCTGACCGAGGCTGGTGTGCGCGGCATGATGGTGACGGAAATCAAGGGCTTCGGATCCCAATCCGGCCACACGGAGATCTATCGCGGTGCGGAATACGCCGTGAACTTCGTGCCGAAGATCAAGCTGGAAATCGTGGTGTCCGACGCCGCCGTCGACCAGGTGGTCGAAACGGTCGCGAAGACGGCACAGACCGGCAAGATCGGCGACGGCAAGATCTTCGTGCTGGACGTCGAACAGGCGATCCGCGTGCGGACCGGCGAAACCAACGACGACGCGCTCTGATCGCGGACAAGAGGAAACGAGGAACATGAAACTTCACAAGACCCTTCCGGTCGCCCTGGCGGTCGCCACCGTGCCCGCGCTGGCCTTCGCGCAAGACGCGGAGTTGCCCGCAGGCGTCGCGGCCTCGACGGACTCCGTCTTCATCTTCAACTCGCTGCTGTTCCTGATCGGCGGCTTCCTGGTGTTCTGGATGGCCGCGGGCTTTGCGATGCTCGAAGCCGGCCTAGTGCGGTCCAAGAACGTGACCATGCAGCTGACCAAGAACGTCGCGCTCTTTGGCCTGGCAGCCATCTTCTACTACCTGATCGGCTACAACCTGATGTACCCGCTGGGCAGCTGGTCGATCGGCACCGATGAAACCGGCGGCTACCTCGGCGCCTTCGGCGTTGCGGTTCTTGAAGGCGTGGGCGTGGCCCGTGATGGCGCCGACGATTACGGCTATGCCTCGACCGGGTCCGACTTCTTCTTCCAGCTGATGTTCTGCGCGACCACCGCGTCGATCGTTTCGGGCACCCTGGCCGAGCGCATCAAGCTGTGGCCCTTCCTGATCTTCGTCATCATCCTGACCGCCCTGATCTACCCGATCCAGGCGTCGTGGAAGTGGGGCGGTGGTTTCCTGGACAGCCAGTACGGCTTCCTCGACTTCGCCGGTTCGACCGTTGTGCACTCGGTCGGTGGCTGGGCGGCTCTGGCCGGTGCCCTGATCCTGGGTCCGCGGATCGGCAAGTATGCCGACGGCCGCGTGATGCCGATGCTGGGCTCGAACCTGCCGCTGGCAACGCTGGGCACGTTCATCCTGTGGCTGGGCTGGTTCGGCTTCAACGGTGGCTCGCAGCTGGCGATGGGCACCGTGGGTGACGTGGCCGACGTGTCGCGGATCTTTGCCAACACCAACACGGCTGCTGCCGGCGGCGCGATTGCCGCCCTGATCCTGACGCAGGTTCTGTACGGCAAGGTCGACCTGACGATGGTGCTGAACGGCGCCCTGGCAGGCCTGGTGTCGATCACCGCCGAGCCGCTGACCCCGACGCTGGGTGCAGCCACCCTGATCGGTGCCGTGGGCGGTGTCATTGTGGTCTTTGCAGTGCCGTTCCTGGACAAGCTGAAGATCGACGACGTCGTGGGCGCCATCCCGGTGCACCTGTTCGCCGGGATCTGGGGTACGCTGGCCGTGCTGCTGACCAACTCGGATGCGACGCTCATGGGTCAGGTCATCCCGATCATCATCGTCGGCGTCTTCGTCTTCGTGGTTTCGGGTGTGTGCTGGTTCATCCTGAATGCGATCATGGGTATCCGTGTCAGCGAGGAAGAAGAGATCAACGGTCTCGACATGGCCGAACTGGGCATGGAAGCCTATCCGGAATTCTCCAAGGGCTGATACTCCTTCCAATTGGCCTTGATGACTGGCCCGGGCGTTCGCGCCCGGGCTTTTTCTTTGCGCTCTCTTCTGAGATGCCGGGCATGGGTGGCGGTCGGTGTGCCGGGGTATTTGGAAAGAGAAAGAAGCAGCAGGGCGACACATCGCGCCGGCGCTGCGCGGGGTGGGCCGCGATACGGGATGAGCTAGTGAAACGGAGCCGGGGTGGGAGCGCTGCGGCGGCGCGGTCAGCCGATGTCGTCCTGGTGGCAGACGTGGTCTGTTCCAGCCAGTGTCAGGGTTGCGTCAGGGCCCTTGATCCAGAACTGGGTATCGTCCGCTTCGTATCTGGCCCCTGATCCGGAGATGGCCTGGGGCAGCACGCGCGCATTGTCCAGCCAGCGCAGGACGACGACCGGGTCGCCGGCCTGGATGAAGCTTGCACTGATGCCTGCGTCAATGCCGTCGCAGCTGTACGCGAAGGGGCCTGTAGACGGGCCGGGTTCCGATCTTGCATCGGCGTAGCTTCGGCGCATGTCGTCGATGCGCAGGGCATAGCTGTCGCGGATACAGGTCTGCAGATCGGAGGCCTTCCAGCAATCGTCGCGGCCCTTGATCCAGCCCCGCTGGTATGCGCGCAATTCGTTGGCCCGTTCCATTGTCATGTCGGGGCCGTGCAGGGCCAGGTCGTAGAGCCGCGCGACCTCGACATCCATGGCCGAGAGCGCGTCGGAGGCGCAGACGGCCTCTTCGGCGGAGCTTTCCGCCCTTGCGCAATCGAAGGTGGGCTGGGACAGGGCCGCGAGCGGCCACAGCAGGAGGGTCAGTCCGGTGGCCGTTCGCAGCATGGGTCAGCTCCTGTCAGGTGTCAGTCGACGGTGTCCGCAATGGCCTGGGCCAGGATCGGCACGGTGGCGGCATTCAGCCCGGCGATGTTGAGGCGGCTGTCACCGACCATGTAGATCGCGTGCTCGGCCCGCAGGCGTTCGACGATCTCGGGCGGCAGGCCCAGGCGCGAGAACATGCCCCGGTGCTGGCCAACGAAGGCGAAGCGGTCCGAGCCGGTCAGGCGCTGCAGATCCGAGGCGAGCTGTTCACGCAGGCTGAGCATGCCGTTGCGCATCTCTTCCAGCTCGGCCTTCCAGTCGGCGCGCAGGGTGTCGTCGGTCAGGATCATCGTGACCAGCCGTGCGCCGTGATCCGGCGGGAACGAGAAATTCTGGCGGTTCAGGTGTGACAGCGTTCCCTGGGTGACCCCGACCCGCGAGGTGTCGTGGTTGACGGCCATCAGCAGGCCCGTGCGTTCGCGGTAGATGCCGAAGTTCTTGGAACAGCTGGCCGCGATCAGGCATTCGGGCACGGACGCGGCGATCAGGCGGGTGGCCGCGGCGTCCTCTTCCAGCCCGTCGCCGAAGCCCTGGTAGGCCAGGTCGATCATCGGGGTGGCCCCGGTGTCCTGCAGAAGGGCCACGACGCCCTGCCAGTCGACCGCGTTGGGGTTGGCCCCCGTCGGGTTGTGGCAGCAGCCGTGCAGCAGCACCACGTCGCCTTTCTGGGCCTGGCGAAGGTCTTCCATCATGCCGTCGACATCGACGCCGCGGGTGTCTTCATCGAAATAGCGGTAGGGCACCATTTCCAGGCCCAGGTGCTTGAGCATCGAGATGTGGTTGGGCCAGGTCGGGTTCGACACGAAGACGCGGGCCTGCGGGTTGGCCATGCGGATCAGGTCGAAGGCCTGGTGGACGGCCCCGGTGCCGCCCGGCGTGGCCACGGCGGCGACGGTGTCACGGGCGACCGCGTCGGCGAAGATCAGGGCGATCATGGCGTCGGCAAAGGCGGGATCGCCGGCCAGGCCGGTGTAGGCTTTGGTCGTTTCGGTTTCCCAAAGCTTCTGCTCGGCGGCCTTGATCGCGCGCATCACCGGGGTCACGCCCTCGGCGTTTTTGTAGACGCCGACCCCGAGGTCGATCTTGCCCTCGCGCGGATCCTCGCGATAGGCGGCCATGAGCGACAAGATCTTGTCGGCGGGCTGCGGGGTGAGGGTTTCGAACATCAGGCGTCTCCGGTTGCGATGGGCAGCGTCGGCGACAGGCCCCATTCGGACCAGGACCCGTCGTAGATGGCATAATCGGTCTTCCCCAGCCGCTCCATCGCGAGGCCGAGGATGCAGGCGGTCACTCCGGACCCGCACGAGGTGATCACGGGCTTGCCCAGGTCGGCCCCGCCGGCGGCGAAGGCGTCGCGCAGGCCGTCGGGATCCTTCATGGTGCCGTCGGCGTTCAGCAGGGTGCCGAAGGGCACGTTGACGGCCCCGGGAATATGGCCGGCACGCAGGCCCTCGCGGGGTTCGGGCGCGTCGCCGCGGAACCGCTCGGCCGCGCGGGCGTCGATAATAGTGTGATCGCCCAGCTTGGAGGCGGCCGAGACCTGGGTCACATCGCGGACAAGGTGGTTTTGCACGCGCACGGTCATGTGGCGGTCGCGGATGACCGGAGGCATGTCCTCGATCTCGCGCTCTTCGGCCTGCCACTTGGCAAAGCCGCCGTCCAGCACGGCCACGTCCATCTGGCCCATGACGCGGAACATCCACCAGACGCGCGGGGCGGAGAAGCAGCCCACGCCGTCGTAGACCACGACCTGGTGGCCGTCGCCCACGCCCAGGGCGCGCAGGCGCGACATGAACTTTTCGACCGGGGGCAGCATGTGCGGCAGATCCGAGCGCTGATCCGAGATGTCGTCGATATCGAAGAAGCGCGCGCCCGGGATGTGGGCAGCGTCGTACTCGGCCTTGCCGTCGCGGCCCGCGGCGGGCAGGTACCACGAGCCATCGAGGATCCGCAGGTCGGGATCCTTCAGATGCGCGGCCAGCCAGTCTGTCGACACGAGCGTTCTGGGATCATCCTGCATGGGTATCCTCCTGTTCCGGACCTTGACCTGAGGTACATATTGCCGGGCGGGGTGGCAAGTCATCTCGGGACCTGTCGGACCGTGTGGCGGTCGTGACGGCCCGGATACAGGACCGGTTACGCGTGGTCTTTCAGCAGGCGCTGCTTCTGGCGGTTCCAGTCGCGCTTGGCTGCCGTTTCGCGCTTGTCGTGGGTCTTCTTGCCCTTGGCGACGCCCAGCTTGATCTTGGCGATGCCGCGATGGTTGAAATACATCACCAGGGGGACAAGGGTCATGCCCTTGCGCTGGGTGGCGTTCCAGAGGTCGGCTAGTTCCTTGCGCGACACCAGAAGCTTGCGCCGGCGGCGCTCGTCGTGCGGGAACATCTTGGCCTGTTCGTAGGGGGCGATGTAGCTGTTGACCAGCCAGAGCTCGCCGTTTTCCACCGCCGCATAGCTTTCGGCGATGTTGCCCCCGTTCTGACGCAGCGACTTGACCTCGGAACCCTGCAACAGGATGCCGCATTCGATGTCGGTGTCGATCGCATAGTCGAACCGGGCCCGCCGGTTTTCGGCGATGACCTTGTAGTTGGGGTCTGAGGGTTTCTTGGCCATGGTGGTCGGATCTAGGGTGCGGCGGCGTTCAAGGCAAGGTGGCAACGGTCGGGCGACCGTTTTCTTTGAAGAAAACGGACCGGAAAATTCGAATTTTCCGGATGCGTCCCGGTCCGCGCTCAGTCCGACAGCTTGGCGTGCACTTCGTCCAGGTCGATCTCGCCCACGGGCATCTTGTTGCCCGGGTTGTCGCGGTCGTATTTGAACAGGTTGAAATCGCGGTGATAGATTTCATAGACCAGATGCATCGACAGGTCGTCGAAGTAATCCTCGACCGGATGCGCCCGTTTTGGCCCGTGCCCTTCGCTTTCGTTGAACCGCGGGATCTGGCCCAGGTCCACAGACTTCTTCGTGTCGACCTTGTCCAGCACCTTCTGCATCCCGTCGTTGAACGTTTCCGTCCAGAAGATGTCGTCGTAGCGCCCGCCGTTGACAATGAAGGTCGAGACATGGCCCGACATGGCCGACCAGTGGATATCCGGGTCCATCGGCCGGCGCCAGCGGATGGTGTCGCGGGCAAACAGCAGGAAGCGGCGGAACGACTTGATCTGGTCGAACTCCTGCTTGCCGTCGTCGCCCCCCACTTCGATCCCGTATTTCTGGATCAACAGCGGCACCAGGTTGCCCCGGTAGCGCTTGCCGTTTCGCTGGATGCCGCAGATCTTGTCGAAGAACGACGACAGGATCCGCGCGTAAGGATTCCGCACGAAGGTGAAGGCATAGCTGGTATGGTCCTTCACCGCGTGGCTGATCGGATCCTGGCTGGCCTCGTGCGCCCATTTGTGCAGGCCGCCCTTGGCGTCGTGGATATCACCGTCGAAAAATTCACCGTGATCCGAATAATACATGATCTGACCGATCGTCGAACACGCGCACTTGGGCACCACGCGGTACACCATGCTCTCGCTCTCGGTCATCCAGGTTCCGGGAAACCCCATTTGCGCTCGTCCTCAGCAGTGCGCGGCCTTTGGGCCGTCATGGCGCCGTTGAACCACAAAAAAACAAACAAAGCTTGTTTATTCAATCGGCCGTTATCTTTATCAGGATAGGTCAAGAGCAGTCCAGAGCCCTGACCCGACGCCTTTCATGGCCAAAATCGCCTATATCCTTTTGTGTCACAAGGACCCCGATGCCATCATCCGTCAGGCCAACCGCCTGACGGCCACCGGGGACTATATGTCGATTCATTTCGACGCCCGGGCCAACCCCGCACATTACGACAAGATCCGCGAGGCGCTGCGCGGCAATGCCTCGGTCACCTTTGCCCAGAAGCGCATCAAGTGCGGCTGGGGCGAATGGTCCCTGGTCCAGGCCACCCTGCTGGCGGTCGAGGCGGCCGTACAGGCCTACCCCCGGGCCACGCATTTCTACATGCTGTCGGGCGATTGCATGGCGATCAAGACCTCGGATTACGTGCACGATTTCCTCGATGCGCAGGATGCCGACTATATCGAAAGCTTCGATTTCTTCGCAAGCGACTGGATCAAGACCGGCCTCAAGGAAGAGCGGCTGATCTACCGCCATTTCTTCAACGAACGCACCCACAAGTGGCTGTTCTACACATCATACGAATGGCAAAAGCGGCTGGGTCTGACGCGCAAGGTGCCGGCCGACCTGGAAATCCAGATCGGCAGCCAGTGGTGGTGCCTGCGCCGGCGCACGATCGAGTGGATCCTGGATTTCTGCCGTCAGCGGCCTGACGTGATGCGCTTCTTCCGCACCACCTGGATCCCGGATGAAACCTTTTTCCAGACCCTGGTCCGCCATCTGGTGCCGGAAAAGGAAATCCGCAACCGGACCCTGACCTTCCTGATGTTCACCGACTACGGCATGCCGGTGGTCTTCTACAACGACCACTACGATCTGCTGCTGGCCCAGGACAGCCTGTTCGCCCGCAAGATCAGCCCCGAGGCGACCGAGTTGCGGGCGCGGCTGGGCATGCTGTATGCCGCCCACGGCGTCGATTTCCAGATCTCGGACGAAGGGCGCAACCTCTTCCGCTTCCTGACCGGGCGCGGCCGGATCGGCCGTCGGTTCGCCCCGCGATTCTGGGAAACCGAAGGCACCGTCGGCCGTCAGCGCGAGTTGATGGTCGTCGTCTGCAAGAAATGGCACGTGGCCAAGCGCTTCCTGGACAAGGTCCGCCAGGTAACCAACCTGCCGGCGGTGGAATACCTCTTCAACGAAGAGGACACCCCCCTGCCCGACCTGGGCGGCATCCAAAGCTCGCTGGAAAAGCGCACCCGCCACCGGCGTGCCCTGATGCGCATGCTATTCGACTATTTCGACACCGACCGGCTGATCATCTGCCTGGACCCGTCGAACCTGGAACTGCTGCACGATTTCTATGCCGACCGCTCGACCACCAAGATCCTGGAGATCGAGTGCCAGTTCACCGATGACTACCTGATCGGCCACGCCAAGCGCGTGGGCCTGGCCGGAGAGCTGACCAGCCAGACCACCCTGGAACGTCTACTGCCAACGATTCGCAACGACCTGGCCCTGGAATCCGACCATATCCGGGACGCCGGATTTTCAAGCCTGTACGTGATGACGGAACGCAACACCGACCAGGTCAATGCCGAGCCGATCAGCCAGTTCCTGTCTATCGGGCTGGACCCGGCGCTGGAAATCGCCCGGACGGATCACCTGTTCTCTGACTGAAGCCATGCCAGCAGGCTGCGGCCCCGGACGGATCCGGGGCTCATAGGGCGCACGGGGCGCTATGACCTCAGGTCTGTTTCCAGTCGGCCAGCCAGCGGCGGAAGCGGCCGCGCTTGCCTTCCATGGCGTCTCCGGCTGCCTCGAACCGGTCGGTGAAATCCTCGACCACCGGGTCGATGCGCTTTTCGCGGAACCGGCTGAGCCGACGGTGGATGGCGTAAACCAGGATCGCAAAGCCCGTCAGGAAGATGATGTTGAACCAGTTCACGCCTGAGTAATCCGGACCGTCGACCTGCTTGACCGACACGGCGTTGGGATAGATCGACATCAGCTCGAACCGCCAGCCGTAATGGCGCACCGACACCCACTTGGGGTTTTCCGAACTCGACACCAGGTCCGATGCCTTGGTCTGCAGGTTCGACGAATCCAGCTTGAAGTAGGGCGGCCAGATCCAGCCGGTGTCCTCGTTGCGATAGACCCGCGGGCGGCCGTTCGGGCGCACCGACGAGATGAAGAAGATATCGCGCGAGCTGGCCGACGCCGCATTCCCGGAGCCGGCATTGGCCCAGAAAATCGAATTGTCGCCGAAGTCGATCCGGCGCACCTCGGTGTTGACGATGCGCACCACGTCGTGGCGCGGCAGCGTGTAATGCAGGACCGAGGCGACAAGGCCCCAGAATATGACGAATATCACCCACTTAACGTATGTCATCTGTGCCTCTCATCTATAGTTTGCCAAATAGACCATGAGGCCGATCAGGAAAAGTGGCACGACATAGATCGCCAGCAGCATCTTGCGCCGGAAAGAGCCGGAATAGTCCTCCAGCCCCTCGTCGACAAAGCTGTCCCGGTCACCCGTGCGGCCCTCGTTTTCCCATTCCTGTTCAAGGCGATCGCGTGCTTTCGACCGCCCCCGCCAGGCCGCCACCGCATAGGCCAGGCTGAGCAGGATCAGAAGCGGGATCAACATCCGCAAAAAGGCGATCATGGCGGCAAATCCTTGTGCTGCAGGGCCAGCCTAAAGGCCCGGCCGCCTCAACTGCAAGCCGTCTGCAGGCCCCGCCTCCGGAAGGATCGCCGGATGGATCAGCTTTTCGTGGTCAGTTCGGTCCAGGCCTCTTCGTCGACCCGCTTAAGCCGGTCCAGCGCCGCCTCGGCATCGGCCCGGGCCTCGACCTTGCAGGTGTCCTTCACCTCCTGAACGTCCTTGATCAGCTGGTCGATCTCATCCAGCTCGATCCCGGTCTTGTCGGAAATGGTCTTCAGCGCCTCGAGGATCTTGCCCAGCTGCTTGCCGTAGCTGGCGACCTCGGTCAGGACCTTCTGTTCGACCTGGGGGCTGCCCTTGATCTCGGGCGACAGGACGCTGGGTGAAATGGCCTGGGTGACATCCCCCGAAAACGGAGCGCGAAAGATCGGGGCCCAGACGTCGAGCGGTGTAAACATGGCGAAACTCCCTGCACAACTGCAAAGAGTGTCGTGGCCTGCCCGGCGTCCTGTCAAACCCGTTCCGGTGGCATGTCCCGTTGGCCTGCCAACAGCGGTCAGTTTCCGGGCAATCCGGTGCGGGACCGCCCTGCCCCACAAGCGCATCGTGGTTCGGGCCGCGGAGGACACCCCCGGCGTGATGCCGGGGGTGCTCAGGATCACGGATCATGGCGCGCCACCGAATTCACCCGGTGACGTGACGGGTTTCGGATAACTTTGCCGGTCAGTAGGCGACGGTGAAGACCTCGCCGCGATGGGCCGGGGTTTCGATTTCGTCCAGCAGGGCCACCGCGTAATCCTCGGCGCTGATGCGGCTGTTGCCCTCGGCATCGGTCAGGTATTCGCGCCCGCCGGTGCGGAACTGCCCGGTGCGCTCTCCGGGTGCGATTTCGCCCGGGGGTGCCAGGAAGCTGTAGCTGGCCGTCGAGCCTTCCAGCAGGGCATAGGCCGCGCGCATGGACTTGGCCTCGGCCGCGTAGATCTCGGGGACCACGTCGGCGACCGGAGTGCCGTCGGGCAGGTTCAAAGTTCCGGCGCCGCCGACAACGACCAGGGGCTTGCCCGCCCCTTCGGCGCCGGCGATGTAGCCGGTCATGATTGCGGCCATCTCGCTGGCGGCGTCATCCGTGCTGCGCGGGCTAACGGCACCGACGATGACATCGGCGTCCCGCGCGGCGGCGGCCACGGCGGTCCCGTCGGTCACGTCCAGTTTCAGAGGGGTCAGGCCCGGCGCGTCGGCCAGGTTCGACGGCGTGCGGACGGCCCCGATGACCTCGTGCCCCCGCGACAGGGCCTCGGCGGCGACACGGCTGCCGACCATGCCCGATGCTCCGATGACAAGTAGTTTCATGACTTGGATCCTGTTCTATGTTTGGTTACTACTAGGAACCAAATAGCCAGAGCACCCTGCCCCCGGAAGACGCATTCTGCGGTCTCATAGTTACCTTGGAGGAACCCATGCCAGCCCGCCGCGCCCAGAACTACGCCTGCCCTGTCCGCGATGTGCTCGACCGGGTCGGGGATGCCTGGTCGGTGCTGGTCATCGTCGAACTGGCCCGGGGACCGTGCCGGTTCAACGCGCTGAAACGGGTGATCGACGGGATTTCCCAGCGCATGCTGGCGGTGACGCTCAGGCACCTGGAACGCGACGGGCTGGTGACGCGGCGGGTGCTGCCCCTGGCGCCGCCGCAAGTCGAATATGCGCTGACCGACCGGGGCTTGTCGCTGCATTTGGCCATCGGCACCCTGAACAGCTGGGCCGAGCAAAACCAGACTGGGATCCGCGAAAGCCGGGCGGCCTACGACGCTGCCAGGGCGGAACCGGCCTGAACGGCGCATTCCGGTCTCCCGGGGCGCCACAAGAAAATTCGGCGAATTTTCTCAGCCCGTGGTCAGCTGTGCGACCTGGTCAGAGGCCGGGTCCTGAAGGCACTCGATCACGTCGAAATGGTGGCGCCCGGCAAGCACCTGCAGGTCCGTCCCCCAGGCCCGGGACAGCCAGGCAGCCTGGTCCAGGAAGGCCGGCCTTTCTGACGCCCCCACGACCACCGAAACCGGAACCGCGTACCAGTCGGCCATCAGCACGGGGCTTTCGGCCGCAGCCTCTGCCGCGTCCAGCCGGAAATCCGCATTCATGTCCGTCTGCAGAAGCGGTCGCAGATCGGCCAGGGGAGAGATCGGCATCACCGCCGTCAGCCGCTCGGCCACCGGGCGCGGCAGCACATCAGGATCGAGCATCCGGGCCACCAGGTGACCCCCGGCGGAATGCCCGGCCAGGGCCAGCGGCCCGTCCGTGCGATCTGCAATGGCCTGCACCGCCCGGGACACCTGCCGCGTGATCTCGTGGATCCGCACGGCCGGGCATAGGTCGTACTCCGGGATCGCCATGGCCCAGCCCCGGCCCAGGGCCCCTTCCGCCAGATGAGACCAGTCCGCCCGCCCGAAGGCCCGCCAGAACCCGCCATGGACGAACACCACCGTTCCAAGGCTGTCGCCCTCCGGCAGGAACAGGTCAAACGCCTGCCGCGCGCCTGAACCATAGGCCAGGCCAACCAGCGCCCGATCCCCCAGCCCATCCCGAAACGCCTGCGCCGCCGCAGCCCATCGCAACGGGTACTCGGCCGCCCCCGGGATGTAGGGGCCGTTGGCATATGCATCACCTCGGGTCATGAAAGCCTCCGTTCCTGGCACTGGACATTCTGGGCTCAAGGGCGTTCTGTGGCCGCCAAACCCACGCTGCAGGGGAGTTCACCATGCTCGACACCACCACCAATCTGCAATCCCTTCTCAAGGATCCCAGCCTTCTGGCGACCAAGGCCTATGTCGGCGGCGAATGGATCGACGGCGACAACGGCAGCTACGAGGTCACAAACCCGGCCCGCGGCGACACCATCGCCGAGGTCGCCGACCTCAGCCGGGCCCAGGTGGCCGCGGCCATCGACAAGGCCGTCGCGGCCCAGAAGGGCTGGGCGGCCATGACCGGCAAGGAACGCGCGGCCATCCTGCGCAAATGGTTCGACCTGATGATGGAAAACCAGGACGACCTGGGCACCATCCTGACCGCCGAACAGGGCAAGCCCCTGGCCGAGGCCAAGGGCGAGATCGCCTACGGCGCGGGCTTCATCGAGTTCTTCGGCGAAGAGGCCAAGCGGATCTACGGCGACACCATCCCCGGCCACCAGCGCGACAAGCGCATCACGGTGATGAAACAGCCCATCGGGGTCGCGGCCTCGATCACGCCCTGGAATTTCCCCAACGCCATGATTACCCGCAAGGCCGGCCCGGCCCTGGCCGCCGGCTGCGCCTTTGTCGCCCGGCCCGCCGCCGAAACGCCCCTGTCGGCCACCGCCATCGCCGTCCTGGCCGAACGGGCGGGCATCCCGGCCGGCGTGTTCAACGTGGTCACGTCGTCCTCGGCCAGCGAGATCGGCAAGGAATTCTGCGAGAACCCCGGCATCCGCAAGCTGACCTTCACCGGGTCGACCGAAGTGGGCCGCATCCTTCTGAAACAGGCCGCCGACCAGGTTCTGAAATGCTCGATGGAACTGGGCGGCAATGCCCCGTTCATCGTGTTCGACGATGCCGACCTGGATGCGGCCGTCGAAGGCGCAATCCTGTGCAAGTTCCGCAACAATGGCCAGACCTGCGTCTGCGCCAACCGGCTCTACGTGCAGGCCGGGGTCTATGACGCCTTCGCGGCCAAGCTGAAGGCCCGGGTCGAACAGATGAAGGTCGGCGACGGGCTGGAAGAGGGCACCGATCTTGGCCCCCTGATCAACCCTGAAGCGGGCGAGAAGGTGCTGGAACACATCAGCGACGCGACCTCGAAAGGGGCCGAGGTCATCCTGGGCGGAGGCGAGCTGGATGGCAATTTCATCAAGCCCACCATCGTGACCGGCGCGACCCAGGACATGGCCTTTGCCACCGATGAAACCTTCGGCCCGCTGGCGCCCCTGTTCAAGTTCGACACCGAAGACGACGTGATCGCCATGGCCAATGACACGATCTTCGGCCTGGCCTCCTATTTCTATGCCAAGGATCTCAGCCGCGTGTACAAGGTCGCCGAGGCCCTGGAATACGGGATCGTGGGCATCAACACGGGCATCATCTCGACCGAGCTGGCGCCCTTCGGCGGGGTCAAGCAATCGGGCCTGGGCCGCGAGGGCAGCCACTACGGGATCGAGGAATTCCTGGAGCTGAAATACGTCTGCATGTCGATCTGACCCGGTCAGGTGTGATCCCGGTCATACGTTAACCGGACATTGACGGATCGGGGCTATGACCGCGCCATGCGGCGGGTCCCGATCATTGTGGTTGTTGCCTTGGCGGTTGGTCTGGCCAGTGCGGGGCCAGGCGGGCCGGTGGGCAATTCCGATGCCACCTGCGGGCTGCCGTCAGACTGGCGGGACCTGGCCGTCCGGGCCGGCATCGCTGCCGATTCCAAGGGTCTGCCGCGCCCGACCCTGCGGCGAGAGCTCGAAACCCGGCTGGCCCGGTTGGACCTGAACACGCTGTTCAAGACAATCGACCAGATCCAGTCCCGCTCGCTGCGCCTGCGGGTGGAATCCGTGCTGGACGATCTTGACCGGTTCGTGATGTCGGGACAGCTGGCCACGCCCTGGGTGATGGCCCTCGACCTGGAAGAAATCGACAATATTGTCGCCGAATATTGCGGGACGCGGGATCAGAACGTGCCCCCGATGCCATCGTCCTTCCCGGCCTTGGCCAGCCGGTTTCAGGAGGTCTGGCAAGGCGACCGGCCGCCAGAGCTTGTCGATTATGTCATGCTGGCCCTGCTGCCGGCGCTCGCCGCAGCCGTGACCGGGATGCTGTTGTTGCTGAACCAGGTGGTGGCCTGGTGCCGGACGTTGCGCAACGCGCGCAAGTCCTGCCTGATCCCGGCGGTCCTGAGCATCGGCACATATTCGGTTCCGGGCACGATCACCGTTCTGGGGCGCAAGGGATGCCGGTTCGTCGGCACCGACCAGAAGGCCCGCGACCTGCTGGGCGACATCGCCGAAAGCGGCAGCACCAGCGTGATCGCCGAAGGCATCCGTATCCCGGCAAATGTCGTTGGGCACCAGCCGACCCATGTCGCCGTCCTGTTCCAGATGGACCTGCCCAAGCCGTTCCTTGACCTTTTGCTGGGCGCATCGACCCAGCCGCCCCGGTTTGCACGTTATCGTCCGGTGCGCCGCAACGTGCCCCAGCGCCCGGGGCAACGGGCCCGGCCGGCGGTCCTGGTCGGCAGCGACCACGACGAAGACCTGGGCGGGCCGGACATCCGCCCTGCCCCGCATGGGCCCCGGGGTCGCATTAAGACTTCTTAAGGGGTTTCACACTAACCTCACGACATGGTGAGAGCGTGCGGATGGATCCTGGTCGTCTTGACACTGGGCCTTTTGGGTCCGGGTGTGTCCCCTGTTCATGCAGAGGCTCAGCATTGCGGGCCTCCCCTGGACTGGCAGAAGATGGCCAACCTGACCCGGCGCACGGCGCGCCGGTTGGCGCGGCCCAGCCCAGATGCGCCGCGCGACGTGGCCTCGGCCCTGCGCGACATCAACTGGCCACGCCTCAGGGCCTGGCATGCGCAGATCGACCGCCCCGATGTGGATCGGCTGATGCACGCATCGGTGGAAGAACTGCGCAACTACGCCTCGACCGGGTTCATGACCACGCCCAGCCGTTTGATCGGCACCCTGGACCGGATCGACAAGCTGACCGCCAATGTCTGTGTCCCCATCGAGGCCTTGAGCCTTGGACAGGATGGCGGTTTTGTCGAAACCAAGCCGTCTCCGGCCGGCTTCGGCACGTCTCCGAATGGCGAGACCTTTGCCGATTATGCCCGGCTGTCCTTGCTGCCGGTTGTCGTTGCGTCCCTTGCGGTGATCCTCAAGATCAGCCACATGCTGCTCAAGTTCTACCACACCCGGCGCTACAGCCGCCGGTCCTGCCGCGTGAAGGCCGAGCTTCACATCGGCGCTTACGTCATCCAAGGGCGTGTCACGGTGCTGGGGCTGCACGGCTGCCGGTTTTCCTTTGTCGATGACGATGGGCGTGCGCTGCTGTCGGTGGTGGCCGAATCGGGTGAAACGCATCTACAGATCGGCAGCATCCGGCTGCCCTCTGACACGGTGTCCCTGACCGACAACTGGGCCGCGATCCGCTTCCACGAGGCCCTGCCGCAAAAGCTGCACACCACGATCCTTGAACGGTCCGAGGAACGGACCCGCATGATCACCTTGCCCAGGCTGACCTACAATGTCCCCGCCAAGCCCTCCGAACAGACCGAATCCGCCGCCCCCCGGGCCGGCACCCGGTCTGGCCCAGCGTTGGCGGCACAAACAGCAGCTCCGCGCACTGCCGGGTCAGACCTTTCGAAATCGGGCGCATCGGAAACAGGCGACAAGGATAACCGCGCGCTGACCGAAGGACTTCGCCAACCGGGGCGCAAGTCCAGCGCGGCCTGACCGGCCGCTCTTCGTTACCTGACATGACCTCGGGCCAGATCAGCCCTGTGTCCGCTCCGGCTTGTCCGATGTGGGCCGGTCGTCCGGTCCGACATCCGCCCCTTCGCCGGGCGCCTCTGCGGGTGCCGCGTCGGGCACGGCATCCGCGGCAACCGGTTTCGGCGCAGCCTCGGGCACCGGCACCGCCTCCGGCTTGGGGCGCGGCTTCGGCTTCTCGGCCGCGGCCAGAAGCGATTTCTCCTCGATGCCCTTGCGCAGTTTCGCGATGACCTTCAGCAGACCATCGACATCGCCATGGCCCTCGAGACCGACCAGCGCGGTTTCAGAGCGGGACAGAAGGGTCGCGGCATCGTCCAGCTTGCCCCGGTCGAACCGGTTTTGCGCCATGTTGATCTGGCGGCGGGCCCGTTCGATCAGCATTTGCCGCGTAACCTCGGACACCCGATGGCCCAGCGTTTCGGTCAGCACCTCGATCTGGCGCGGCGAGAAGGTGAACGCCTCGGAATTCTCTGCCGGCGGCTTGATGTCCGTGCCGTAGCACTCTTCCGGATCCAGCAACGCATCGACCTGGGCGATCACATCCGCCAGCCGGTCCAGCATCTCTTGTTGCAGCGCCGCGCTTGGATACAGCGCGTCCGAGGTCACTTCGGGCACCTCGTTGCACAGCGCATCCGCCAGCTTCGAGGCAGCGATGCGGTCATGGCCGTTCATCCCGCGCAGAAACGCAATCTCGCCGGCGGTCATCGACCGGTTGACGGCCCGGTCACCACCGCGCGTCAACGTGCCTTCGGGAATACCCAGGAACCGTTCGGTGATCGGCAGCAGTTCGGATTTGTGGCGGTCGTAATTGTAGACATGCCAGTTCACCGGCACCGTGCCGAAATCGCGGGTCAGCGCGCTCAGCACCAATTCCGGCTGCACGTATTTCGTGAAGATCGCGTCGACCGTTTCGGTCGACCCGCCGCGCTTGACCATCTGCTGATAACTGCTTTCGGCGTGCGGGATCGGATCGCGCAGGAACATCAGCACTTCGACTGAGGTGATTTTGTGGACAGTGCAGAAGATGTTCAGCCGCGTCTTCCACTCCGCCTCGGATGCGAAGGCCAGGAACAGCCGCTCGGCGCTGAAAAACACCCGCTCACCGCTGACCTTAATGTTTTTCGCAGGCTCGGTCATGAGAGCCTGGCCATTGCCCGAAGAAATCTTCCAGCCCTCGGCCGCCGCATTGGGTGCGCCGGGATAATCGATCCCGTGCTCGGCCATCGCCTCGATGGAATTGGCGAAACTCGCCTGAAGGAAGCTCGACCCTGTCTTGGAGTGGCCGATATGAAGATAGAGCGTTCGCATGACATCCCTTGTCCGCAGTGACGCGTGGGTGCCATGACAGCAGCCCGAAGTGCAAGAGGGACAATCCGTCGGATACGCGGCCAATCGCCGGAAAATTACACACACGCAATAAATGCGTCACACGAACGTTACACAATCACGTCTACCCCCAACGGCGAACTGAACCGAGAGGGGACCCTCATGACATTGAAACTGGCATCGCTGACATCCGTCCTGGCCCTGGCGGCCGGGGCCGGTCTGGCCCAGGACATGAACTTCAACCGCATCGCCTCGTTCCCGGTGGTGCGCAACATGGCCGAGGGCGAAGACACCGCGCGTGAAACCTCGCCCGAGATCATCGCCGCCACGCCCGATGGCATGACGCTGGTCTACACCGACAGCCCGCTGGGCGTTCTGGGCATGATCGACATCACCGACCCGGCCAACCCCGCGCCGCTGGGCAACATCGCGCTGGACGGCGAGCCGACCTCGGTCGTGGTCGTGGGCAACCGGGCCTATGTGGGCGTGAACACCTCGGACAGCTACACCGATCCGTCGGGCCGCCTGGCCGTGATCGACCTGGACAGCAAGACCGAAGTCGCCAGCTGTGACCTGGGCGGCCAGCCCGACAGCATCGCTGCCGACAAGGACGGGTCGTTCATCTCGGTCGCCATCGAGAACGAGCGCGACGAGGACCTGGGCGATGGGCGCACCGGCCAGATGCCCGCCGGCTTCCTGGTCATGGTCGACCTGGCCGACAACACCGTGGCCTGCGACACGCTGAAGACCGTTGACCTGACCGGCCTGGCCGAGGTGTCTCCCGAGGATCCCGAACCCGAGTTCGTCGACATCAACGGCCTGGGCGAAACCGTCATCACGCTGCAGGAAAACAACCACCTGGTGGTCGTGGCCCGCGATGGCGCGATCCTGGCCGACTTCCCGGCCGGCGCGGTCGACCTGGAGGGCATCGACGCCACCGACGAACGCGGCGCGCTGATCTTCACCGAAAGCCAGATGGGCCGGAAACGCGAACCCGATGCGGTCAAGTGGCTGGACGACGACCACTTTGCCACCGCCAACGAAGGCGACATGGACGGCGGCTCGCGCGGGTGGACGATTTTCGCCAAGGACGGCACGGTCGTCTACGAAAGCGGCCCGTCGTTTGAGCACGCCGTGATCTCCGCCGGCCACTACCCGGACAAGCGGTCGGACGCCAAGGGGGTCGAGCCCGAATCGGTCACCGTGGGCACCTTCGGCGGCACGCCCTACATCTTCGTGGGCTCGGAACGCGGGTCCATCGTGGGGGTCTACGACGCCACCGACCCGGCCAACCCTGACCTGGTGCAGCTGTTGCCCTCGGGCGTTGGGCCCGAAGGCTACGTGACCATCCCCGAGCGCAACCTGCTGGTGTCAGCCAACGAAAGCGACCTGCTGGAAGACGGCGGCGTGCGGGCCCATGTCATGGTCTATGAATACCAGGAGGCGCCTGCCAGCTACCCGATGCTGACCAGCGCGGGCATGGACGAGCTGACCGGCTGGGGCGCGATTTCCGGCATGGTGGCGGATGCCGACGGCATGATCTACGCCGTGAACGACAGCTTCTACGGCTACCAGCCGACGATCTTCAAGATCGACCCGACGCAGACTCCGGCCCAGATCACCGAGGCCATCCGCGTCACCCGCAAGGGCAGGCCCGCGCAAAAGCTGGACATGGAAGGCATCACCCTGGACGGCGACGGCGGGTTCTGGATCGCGTCCGAAGGCCGCACCGACCGGGTCATCCCCCATGCGCTTTACCATGTGGGCGCAGATGGCGAGATCGAGGACGAAATCGGTCTGCCGGCCGAGCTGATGGCCGTCGAAAAGCGGTTCGGCTTCGAAGGCGTGACCAAGGTTGGCGACACCCTGTGGATGGCCGTCCAGCGCGAGTGGAAGGACGATCCGAAGAACCACGTCAAGCTGGTGGCCTACAACCTCGACACCGAGGAATGGGGCGCGGTGCTATACGAAAAGGCCGAGCCGGACACCGGCTGGGTGGGGCTGTCGGAAATCACCGCCCATGGCGATTACGTCTACATCGTCGAGCGCGACAACCAGCATGATGTCCGGGCCGTAACCAAGAAGGTCTATCGCGTGCCCCTGGCCGACATGACCCCCGGCCCGCTGGGCGGAGAGCTGCCGACCGTGTCCAAGGAACTGGTGCGCGACCTGCTGCCCGACCTGACGGCCACCGGCGGCTATGTCCTGGACAAGGTCGAGGGCCTGGCGATCACCCCCGAGGGCCGGGCCTATGTCTCGACCGACAACGACGGGGTCGACGACAGCTCGGGCGAGACCATGTTCTTTGAAATCCCGCTGAACTGATCCCGCTTTCCCCCGATCCCAAGGGCGCGCCGCATCCCGGCGCGCCCTATTTTCGTGCAGCCAGGCCCGCAACTGCCTTCGAGGCGGTCACACTGCCGCAGGGCCTCGCCAAGACGCTCAACTCGGGCGATACTCGCCCCAGTTGCTTTGGGAGTCATTTTTGAATGGATTTGGCACAGAACACCGATTTGCCGCTGAAGCCGGTTCGCGAGATGCCGCAGTTCCCGATGAAGTTCGGTGCGCAGTCGGATCACGATTACATCGAAACCTGCCGGGGGCTCAGCCCGGTGATGCGCGACCGGTACGGCTGTATCACGACCTTTTCGATGGCCAATTTCCAGCTGCTGCTGGATGACCGCTATACCCGCCAGGTCGAACTGGAAGGTCTGCGCGCGGCCGGGGTCAAGGATGGCCCGGCCTATGAATTCGTCCAGCAGGTGCTGCTGTTTTCCAACGGCCAGACCCACCGCGACCGGCGCGGTCCGCTGGCCCGCACCTTTGCCCAGCCCATGGTCCGCGCCCTGCGGCCCCAGGTGGCGGCCCGGGTCGACCGGCTGGTGTCTGCCATGGTCGACAAGGGCACGGTGGATTTCATCGACGCCCTCGCCGGCCCCCTGCCCGCCGCGACCATCGCCGCCATCATCGGCGCGCCCGAAGAGGACAGCGCGCAGTTTTCCGACTGGGCCTATGCCGCGTCCAAGGGCATGGGCATCTGCTCGGCCGAGGAACGCGCCCGGGCCGACGTGGCCCTTGTCGAACTGACGGCCTATGTCCAGGACCTGATGGGCCGGCCCGTGGCCGAGGATGCTTTCCTGGCCAGCTACCTCGACAAGGTGGCCGACGGGCCGATGTCGGCGGATGAAATCCGCACCCAGATCGTGGGCCTGGTGATCGCCGGATCGGATACGACGCGGGGCAGCCTGACCTCGATGACCAGCCAGCTGATGCAGAACCGCGACCAGTGGGACCTGCTGGTGTCCGACCCCGACACCCATGCCCCGGGCACGGTGTCGGAAGGCGTGCGCTACGACCCGATCATCGGCTCGCTCGCCCGGATCACGGTCGAAGAGATCGAGCTGGAAGGCTATGCGATTCCCAAGGGCCGGCTGGTCACGCCCTCGATGATCGGGGCGCTGCGCGACCCGGCCGTCTATGCCGATCCCGCCCGCTTCGACATCACCCGCAGCGACCATCCGCGCCACCACCCGGTCTTCGGGGGCGGCCCGCACCGTTGCCTGGGCGAGGTTCTGGCCCGGATCGAGCTGGAGGAAGCCCTCAAATCGCTGGCCCGCCACGCGCCCGACATGCGGATCGAGGGCAAGCCGGCCGCGCTCAGCGGGTTCAGCGCCACGCGCGTGGTGAAAAGCATGACGGTCGTTCTGTAACCCGCGCATGCAGATGGGCCCGGGAGTGACCCGGGCCCGAAGTCGTCTTACGAGGTAAGGCTTAGTTGACGGCCTTGGCGTCGACCACGTCGGTTTCGACAGCGCCCACGTCCTGGGTCGCGATCTCGATCCGGCGGGGTTTCAGGGCCTCGGGCACTTCGCGCTGCAATTCGATATGCAGCATGCCGTCGGCATGAGAGGCGCCGGTGACACGCACGTGATCTGCCAGCTGGAAGCGGCGTTCAAAGGCGCGGGTGGCGATACCCCGATGCAGGAAGGTCCGTTCGGCCTGGTCCTCGGCCTTGCGGCCGGCCACGACCACGGCACCGTCCTTCACCTCGACCGACAGATCGCCCGGGCCAAAGCCGGCGACGGCAATCGAGATGCGGTAGGCATCCTGGGCGGTCTTTTCGATGTTGTAGGGCGGGTAGGTCTGGGCACTGACATCGCTGGCCAGGGCACGGTCCATCATATCGGCGATCCGGTCGAAACCGACGGTGGCACGATAAAGCGGGGCAAGATCAAAGCTGTTACGCATGTGTCGTCATCCTCATCACAGAGCAATTCACGATTTGGCCCTCCTGTCGCGGACGGGCGTTTGCATCCAGGGCCCGGTATCCGGCACCATGGTGATCGTGAGATGGGAAAGACGAGGGGAGATTTCAAGGGCCTGGGCCCCGGTTTTGGCGCCCCGGTCGGCGGGGGCGATCAGGGCCGGATGAACTTTGCCCCGGTGCGGTTGCGCGCATCGCCCACGCGAACCCGGTTGGCCAGGGGCGCCGGGTCCAGCCCATGGCCCCGCCCGGCGGCCAGTTCCGATTTCAACACGCCCAGGGGTTCGTCCAGCGAGGTCCCCAAGGCCACTTTCTGGCCATCCAGCTCGGCCTTGGCCGACACGACGGACACGATCCTGGGGGCACCGCCCGCGAAGGAAAAGATCGGCGCGCCGGACGACCCGAAATCGACCGAGCAGGACATGATCAACACCCCCTGCTGACGGGCCATGACCCCGCAGACCTCTTCGAGCGAAGGCGCCTCGGAGCGGTTGCGAGCATAAGACACCACGCCGACCTCGTCGCCCTTGTGCGGGCGGGCCGCGGTCTGGAAGGGCGTGACGGTCGTGTTGCGGATCGGCTGGTCGAGTTCGAGAAGGGCCAGGTCATTGCGCACCCGCTCGGCCGACAAGGCCCCGTCGAAAGCGTAGTCGGGATGCACCACGGCCCGGCGCACCGAGCGATAGGCCGAGGCCCGGCCATTGCGCCAGCCGGCCAGAAAGGTGACGCCCGTGTGGTCGATACGCTGGCCAGTGGACTTGTCGAACAGGCAGTGAGCGGCGGTCAGAACGAGGTCGGGGGCAATCAAGGCGCCGGTGCAAAAGCCGGTGCCGTTCAGGTCCAGGCGCCCGACGGCCTCCCAGCCCCGCGCGGCTTCCATCGTGTCCAGCCGTTGCAGATCGTGCTCATCCGCCGAGACCAGCGCCCCTGCGAGGCTTACCCCCGCTGCGAGAACCCAACCGATGATGCGCATGATGCGTCTCCTGCCTGACTGGACATCAGGACTAGGCGGGGCTTGCGGCGGAATTTGGACACCCCGGTGCCGGGATCTGGACTTCGGCAGGACCGGGCGCCTTATTTTATGCTGCGCATAAAATGGCCCACCGACCGTATCGCGCAACGGTGCCGTCCGATTTTATGCGCCGCATAAAATCCGCGGCCCGTACCTCAGGCCCGGCCCACGCCCTCCAGCGCGGACGGCATGGGTCCGCCCGTCGCCCAGTCCAGCAATTCCACCGTATGCACGACCGGCACGTCAGTGCCTGAGCCGATCTGCATCATGCAGCCGATGTTGCCCGCGGCAATGACATCCGGGGCTTTCGCCTCCAACGTTTTCACCTTGCGCGCCTTCAACTGCCCCGAGATCTCGGGTTGCATCAGGTTGTAGGTCCCGGCCGACCCGCAGCACAGGTGGGGATCCGCCGGTTCGACCACTTCGAACCCGGCCCGTTTCAGCAGATCCTTCGGTGCGGCCTTGATCTTCTGGCCATGTTGCAGGGAACAGGCCGCGTGATAGCCCACGCGCAGGCCCAACGCCGCCCCCTCCGGCAGGGCCAGATCGCACAGCACTTCGGTCACATCCTTTGCGATGGCCGAGACCTGGGCCGCGCGCATGGCCAGTGGGCCAGAGCGGAACATGTGGCCGTAATCCTTCACCGTCGTCCCGCAGCCCGAGGTGTTGATCACGATGGCATCCAGCCCCTCGCCGTCGATTTCAGCCGTCCAGGCCCGGATGTTGGCCTCGGCCGAGGCATGGGACTGGTCCACCTGGCCCATGTGATGGGTCAGCGCCCCGCAACACCCTGCCCCCCGGGCCACCACGACCTCGCATCCCAGCCGGGTCAGCAACCGGATCGTGGCATCGTTGATATCCGTGTTCAGCGCCTTCTGCGCGCAGCCTGTCATCAAGGCCACCCGTTTCAAGCGCGGGCCTTGTGCGGCAAACACCTGGGCATCGTCGTTGCGACTGACCGGGGGAATGCGCTTCGGAGCCATCTCCAGCATCGCCCTCAGCCGCGCGTCGGGCATCAGCCCCTTGAAGGGCCGCCCCACCTTGGCCGCCAGCAGCGCCACGCGGAAGCGCATCGGATGGGGCAGGATCCGGGCCAGCATCCAGCGCAGCGCCCGGTCCATGAACGGCCGCTCGTAGTGCTCTTCGATATAGGCCCGGGCATGGTCGACCAGGTGCATGTAGTGCACTCCCGACGGACAGGTTGTCATGCAGGACAGGCACGACAGGCACCGGTCAATATGCTGGACCGTGGTCGCATCGGGCACGCGTTCGTTTTCCAGCATGTCCTTGATCAGGTAGATCCGGCCCCGGGGACTGTCGAGCTCGTCGCCCAGCACCTGGTAGGTCGGGCAGGTCGCCGTGCAGAAGCCGCAATGCACGCAGGCCCGCAGGATCTCGTTGGCCCGGGCCGTGCCGGCATCGCGCAACTGCTCTTCGGTGAACGTGGTTTGCATGTCGCGCCCTCAGCCCATCAAGCCGGGGTTCAGCACCCCCCGGGGATCGTATTTCGCCTGCAACCCGGCGGTCAAAGTCGCCACGCCCGCTGTCTCTGGCGGGAAGACGGGCACCTGGCGGCGCAAGGCCTCGGGCCCGCGCACCAGGGTTGCATGGCCGCCCAGGGTGGCCACCTCGGCCCGTATCCTGGACGCCCCGCCATCGCCGGCTTCGGGACCGCGCAGCCAGACCAGCCCGCCGCCCCAGTCGTAGATCGCCCCGGTCACCAGCGTGCCCAGCCGGGCGCAGAGCACCGGCCCGTCCGACGGGCGGACCGACACTTTCCAGACCGAGCCCGGCTGGCCCGCAAAGGGATCAACATCCCGCACCTCGCGCCACAGGGCCGCGCTGTCGGCGCCCTCGACCGCCTCGACACCCGGCAATAGGGCCGTCAGCCGGTCGCGCCGATAGGCCACCGAGGCCGCCAGCCCCTCGATCCGCACCTGCGTCCGGGCGCCCCCTTCGACAACGCCCTGCCCCAGGTGCGCCGCCCCCGTCACGTCGAACGGAGACCCCAACGCCGTCGACAACAGCGCCACCCCGTCGGCATCGCTTAGCCCGCGCGCGACAAGTGTCATTTCGGTCTCCGGGATCGCCAGCACCTTGAACGACAATTCGGTCAACACGCCCAGGGTCCCCCAGGAGCCGGCCATCAGCTTGACCACGTCATAGCCGGTGACATTCTTCATCACCCGGCCGCCGTTCTTGATCACCCGGCCTTGGCCGTCGACAAACCGCACGCCAAGCAGGAAATCGCGGCAGGCCCCGGCCTGCACCCGGCGCGGCCCCGACACGTTGGCCGCCACCGCGCCTCCGATGGTGGGCGCGCCGGTCGTGCCCAGCAGGGCGCGGTGGTCCATCGGCTCGAACGCCAGCCGTTGCCCTTCGCCCGCCAGGACCGTTTCGACCTCGGCCAACGGCGTCCCCGCCCGCACCACCAGGGTCAGCGCACCCGGCTCGTAAAGCGTCGCGCCCGTCAGCCCCGCCGTCGACAGGGCCGTCCCGTCCACGGGCCGCCCGACATCGCGGGTGCCACCGCCCATGATCCGCAAGGGCCCCGCCGCTCCGGCCACCAGTTCGGCCAGTTCAGCCTCGTTTCCCGGTTTCATCATTCGTCCTGATCCCCTTTACCCCGAAGCAACGACCGCGGGCCGCGCGCCCCGGGCAAGGCCCCTATTCCGCCGCCACCCGCCGCGCTTCGGACTGCGCCAGCGGAAACACCTTTGCCGGGTTCAGCAGCCAGGCCGGGTCGAACACGTCCTTGACCGCCATCTGAGCATCCAGATCCTCGGGCGCGTATTGGTGCAGCATCAGGTCGCGCTTTTCCACGCCGACCCCATGTTCGCCGGTCAGGCAGCCGCCCACCTCGACACAGAGCTTCAGGATCTCGGCCCCCAGGGCCTCGCACAATTCCAGCTGCCCGGGCGTGTTGGCGTTATACAGGATCAGCGGATGCATGTTCCCGTCGCCCGCGTGAAAAACGTTGGCCACGCCCAGCCCGTATTCTGCCGACAGATCGCCCATGCGCCGCAGCACTTCCGGAAGGGCCGACACCGGGATGGTCCCGTCGAGGCACATGTAGTCGTTGATTTGCCCCATCGCCCCGAAGGCCGACTTGCGGCCCAGCCAGATCCGCGCGGCTTCATCCGCATCGCCCGCTTCGCGCAGGGCCACCGGCTTGTGCTGCTCGGCAATCGCCACGATGCGCGTCAGCTGGTCGGCGATCTCGCCCTCGGACCCCTCGACCTCGACGATCAGCAGCGCCTCGCACATCGGGTAGCCGGCCTTGGCAAAGGCCTCGCAGGCCTCGATGCAGGGCCGGTCCATGAACTCGATCGCCACCGGCAGGATGCCCGCCCGGATGATGTCCGACACGCAGGCCCCGGCCGTTTCATTGGCATCGAACCCGATCAGCACCGGCCGAGCGCCCTCGGGCTTGCGCAGGATCCGCAGGGTGGCCTCGGTCACCACGCCAAGCTGCCCTTCAGATCCGCAGATCACGCCCAGCAGGTCCAGCCCGCCCGCATCCAGGTGCGCGCCGCCGATCTCGACCACGGTGCCGTCCATCTGCACCAGCGTCACGCCCAGCAGGTTGTTGGTCGTCACCCCGTATTTCAGGCAATGGGCCCCGCCGGAATTCATCGCGATATTGCCGGAAATCGCGCAGGCCAGCTGCGAGGACGGGTCGGGCGCATAGAAGAAATCCGCCTCTTCGACCGCGCCTGTCACGCTCAGGTTGGTCATGCCGGTCTGCACCCGGATGTAGCGGTCGGGGTAGTTGGTCTCCAGCACCTCGGTCATCCGCGAGACGCCCAGCACCACGCTGTCGGCCGTGGGCAACGAGCCCCCCGCCAGCGAGGTCCCCGCCCCGCGGGGCACCACCGGCACGCCCTCTTCGTGGCAGATCCGCAAGGCGGCCGAGACCTCCTGGGTGCTGGCGGGCAGCACCGCGGCCATCGGCGCGCATTTGTAGGCGGTCAGGGCGTCGCATTCATAGGCCCGCGTTTCGGCCGGATCGGAAATGACCGCCGCGGCGGACAAGGCCTCGCGCAGGCGGGCGACGACCCGGTCCTTGCGCGCCAGGACACTGGCATTCGGTTCTGGCATCTGCATGGCTGACCTCCCGCTTCGGGCAGTTTGGCTGTCCTCGCTGACCGGTCGGACCCGGCCCCTCCGCGCCCTTCGGGCTGGTAAACTAATATTACCAATTTCCGCGCCTGACAAGGACACCGGCTTGCGCTTAGTGTCGCGCCATGACCTGGATCGACCGCCTCTCCCTGTTCTCGCCCGCCGACGCCCTGGCCCTTGTCCTGCTGCTTCTGACCTGGACGATCATCAGTTTCTACATCGAACAGCCGCCCAGGGGCCGGCCCTCGGTGTCCGTCCTGATGAACGATTACCGCCGCGACTGGATGCGCGAAATGGTCACCCGCCAGCCCCGCATGTTCGACAGCCAGGTGCTGGGGCTGATGCGCCAGGGCACCGCCTTCTTCGCCTCGGCCTCGATGATCGCCATCGGCGGCGGGCTGGCCCTGATCGGCAATCCCAAGCCCCTGGTCGATGTCGCCGGAGACCTCTCTCTCATCAATGCGCCGCACGTGGTGTGGGAGATCAAGCTGATCGTGATCCTGCTGTGCCTGTCGCACGCCTTCCTGAAATTCGTCTGGGCGCACCGGCTGTTCGGCTATTGCGCGATCCTGATGGCCTCGGTGCCCAACAAGGCCGACGATCCCATCGCCTATCCCCGGGCCGCCCAGGCCGCCGAGGTGTCGATCACCGCCGCCCGGGCCTTCAACAAGGCCATGCGCGCCACCTACTTCAGCCTTGCCTCGGCCGCCTGGCTGTTCGGGGCGGTCCCCCTGATCATCGCGACCGTGGCCACCACGGCCATGCTGTACCGCCGCGAATTCGCCTCGCAATCCCGCGATGCGCTGATGATCGCCGCACACCAGGACGTGACCGCCGCCCCCGCAAAGACCGGCTAACCTGGTTGGATGTTCCGCCTTGCTCTCCCCCTCGCCTTTCTCGCCGCCCCGGCCCTGGCCGACGATCCGTTGGTCGAATCCGTCACCGCCCGCGCCTCCGCATCGGGCTGGAGTTTCGACGTCACCCTGTCCCATCCCGATACCGGCTGGGATCACTATGCCGACGGCTGGCGCGTCCTGGCTCCCGATAACACCGAACTGGGGATGCGAGAGCTCGTGCACCCCCATGTCAACGAACAGCCCTTCACCCGCAGCCTGTCCGGCGTGCAGATCCCCGCAGGCATCACCCAGGTCCAGATCCAGGCCCGCTGCATCACCGACGGCTGGTCCGCCACCACCTATCCCGTCGACCTGGACTGAAAGCCCCACGCCCCCAAGGGCGGCCCGAGCGATTTGCCGAAGGCCAAGCGCGAGTAGAAGACGTGGCGGGCTTGCCCGCCTCCGCGGGATCACGCCCGGTGATAAGGCGAGCCCGCCAGGATCGTGGCAGCCCGGTACAACTGCTCGGCCAGCATCACCCGGGCCAGCATGTGCGGCCAGACCATCTTGCCGAAGGACAGCTTGAAATCGGCCTCCGCCACCAGGTCCGGCGCAATGCCATCGGCCCCGCCGATCACGAAGGCCACGTCTCCGCGCCCCTGGTCCCGCCAGCCCGCCAGCCGGTCGGCAAAATCCGGAGACCCCATGACCTTGCCCCGCTCGTCCAGGCAACACAGCACCGCCCCGGAGGTCACCGCCTTGCGCAGCAACACCGCCTCGGCCGGCGCGCCCCCTCCCTTCCGGTCCTCGACCTCGGATACCTCGGCCGGGCCAAGCCCAAGGGCCCGGCCGGTCCGCGAGAACCGCGTCAGGTAGTCATCGACAAGGGTTTTCTCCGGTCCGGACCGCAAGCGGCCGACCGCGCAAATCTGCACGCGCATAAGGTTATTTGGCCCGCCCCGGATGGATCCGATCACAGGGACCGGATCATCGCGATCACCGCGATTATCGGGACGCAGCGCGGATCAGTTCTGCAGCGGCATGGTGCCCGCGGGCAGCCACATCTTCTCAAGCTGGTAGAACTCGCGCACTTCGGGGCGGAACACGTGGACGATCACGTCGCCCGTGTCGATCAGCACCCAGTCGCCGGCATCCTTGCCCTCGACCCGGGCATTGCAACCGAACTCGGCCTTCAGCTTTTCGACCAGCTTTTCCGACATTGCCGACACCTGGCGGGTCGACCGACCCGATGCGATCACCATGTAATCGCCCATGGAAGATTTGCCGCGCAGGTCCACCTGCACGATATCTTCGGCCTTGTCGTCAGAGAGAGAAGACAGGATACGCGCCAGCAGATCTTCGCTGGTGTAATCCAGTTGGGCCGCCATCAGGCCGGCCCGGTCATCAGCGGCCAGAGCCGCGTCAGCGTGGGTTGACAGGACATTGTCCTCCTATGATGCACGCCGTCTGCCCGCGGCGCATGGGTACTTTAAAATAACAATGTCAACATGTCGTTTCAATGACGGCGTCATCCACGCCCCCTCAGGGCGCCGATTCCGGCGATTTCGCAGGCAGATCCTCGCCCAGAAGCCGCACCTCGCGCTGCGGGAAGGGGATCGAAATGCCGTTGTCCTGGAAGGCATCCCACAGCGCCAGGTAGACGTTGCCCCGCACATTGGTCAGCCCCGACGTCGGATCCGAGATCCAGAATCGCAAGATATAGTCGACTGAACTGTCTCCGAACCCCACGATATGGCAGACAGGCGCATTGGGCACCGCCAGCACCCGGGTGACCCCCGTGGCCGCCGCGATGGCCACCCGGCGCACCAGGTGGGGGTCGTCGTGGTAGGACGTGCCAAAGTAGATATCCAGCCGCACCCGGTCGTTGGAATGGGTCCAGTTGACCACCTGCCCGGTGATCAGGTCCTCGTTCGGGATCAGGTATTCGCGCCCGTCGCGGGTGACGACCGACACGTAACGCGCGCCCAGCGAATCGATCCAGCCGAAGGTTTCGCCCAGGGAAATCACGTCTCCGGGCTTGATCGAGCGGTCCAGCAGGATGATCACGCCCGACACCAGGTTCGACACCACCTTCTGCAGGCCAAAGCCGATACCGACCCCGATCGCCCCCGACAGGATCGCCAGGCCCGACAGGTCGAACCCAAGCGACTGGATACCCACCAGCACCACAAAGCCGTAAAGGATCAGCTGCGTGACCTTGATCGCCAGCACCTGCATCGACGGAGAGATATCCTCGTTGCGCCGCAGCCCGCCCGCCGCCGCCTGGGTCACCAGCCGCGCGCCCGTCAGCAGGGCGGCGATCAGCAGGACGGCCTTGATCAGCACCAGGGCGGTCAGCCGGAACGTCCCGATGCTGACGGCCATGCTGTCCAGGAACACCACCGCCTCGTCCAGCAGACCCAGGGCAACCAGGGTGGCATAGGCCCACAGGGACCATTCCACGATCCGCCGCAGCGTCCGGTTGCGCACCAGCCGAGACCCCAGCCCGATCACCAGCCAGGCAAAGGCCATGGTCGCGAAGATCCCGATGATGCGGCTGCGCGACGGCCAGGTCAGCTGCTGCATCACCCAGTACAGACCCCAGGACAGGATGACGAAATAGATCAGCACCAGCCGGTCGCGCAACTGGATCAGCAGCCGCAACTGCCATTTCGGCACCCCCTCGCGGCTGCGCATCCAGGCGTCGATCCGCCCGCGCGTGGCCAGGCGCAGCACCACCGACACGACCACCAGCCCCATCAGGATGATGATCTGGTATTGCCGCCAACCCGGCGTGATCAGGATGACCCACAGCCCCTGCAGCCAGCCCACAAGCGATTCCGCGGCCGCCTGCGGATCCACCGGCAGGTCGGTGGCCACCAGGGGCGGCGGCTCGGGCGCGCTGCCCTGGCCGACATTGACCGGGATCTCGGCCGCCACGCCGGCCGGCACATCGGGCGGGACGTTTGTCGCGGCGGGGTCGGTCTGGGTCCCGTTCTGGGGTCCGTTCTGGGCCCCATTCTGAGGAGTCGTGTGCTGGCTCATGGCGTCTCGGGTCCGTCTGCTTCCCCGTCAGGTAGCGCGCGACCCGGGGTTCGGCCATCTGGCCACGTTTCGCGGCTTGATTGCAACACCGTGGGGGCGTATCTGACACGCCATGGATCATGTCTCGGAAAGCACGAGGAATCTGGCCGACCGCTCTCGCCTGCGCGAGCGGTTCTTCGGCGCGACGCTTTCCGTCCAGGCTCGCCTATAGGGGCACCCTTCCCCTTCGCCAGTTCAATTCAAGCATGATGGGAGAGGACCAATGTCCCCCAAGACACTCTATGACAAAATCTGGGATGCCCACGTGGCCCACGAGGCCGAGGACGGCACCTGCCTTCTGTATATCGACCGCCACCTGGTCCACGAAGTGACCAGCCCGCAGGCCTTCGAAGGCCTGCGCATGGCCGGCCGCAAGGTGCACGCGCCCGAGCGGACGATCGCCGTGCCGGACCACAACGTGCCCACGACCGAGGGCCGCGAGGATCCCAAGAACATGACCGAGGATTCGGCCATCCAGGTGGCCGCTCTCGATCAGAACGCCAAGGAATTCGGGATCCACTATTANCCNGTGNCCGANATCCGCCAGGGCATCGTGCANATCGTCGGGCCNGAACAGGGCTGGACCCTGCCNGGCATGACCGTGGTCTGCGGTGACAGCCACACGGCGACNCACGGNGCCTTCGGCTCNCTGGCCCATGGCATCGGCACNTCCGAGGTCGAACACGTNCTGGCCACCCAGACGCTGATCCAGAAGAAATCCAAGAACATGAAGGTCGAGATCACNGGCANGCTGGCGCCCGGNGTNACNGCCAAGGACATCGTCCTGCGCATCATCGGCGANACCGGCACCGCCGGGGGCACCGGCTATGTNATCGANTATTGCGGCGAGGCGATCCGCGCNCTGTCGATGGAAGGCCGGATGACGATCTGCAACATGGCCATCGAGGGCGGTGCCCGGGCCGGGCTGATCGCGCCCGACGAGACCACCTTCGAATATTGCAAGGGCAGGCCCCACGCGCCGAAGGGCGCCCAGTGGGAAGCCGCCCTGGCCTGGTGGAAGACGCTCTATTCCGACGACGACGCCCATTGGGACAAGGTGATCACCATCAAGGGCGAGGACATCGCCCCGGTCGTGACCTGGGGCACCTCGCCCGAGGACGTGCTGCCGATCACCGCGACGGTGCCCGCCCCCGAAGACTTCAAGGGCGGCAAGGTCGACGCGGCCCGGCGCTCGCTGGATTACATGGGCCTGACCCCGGGCACGCCCCTGAACGAGATCGACATCGACACCGTCTTCATCGGCTCCTGCACCAACGGCCGGATCGAGGACCTGCGGGCGGCGGCCGAGATCGTGAAGGGCAAGAAGATCAAGGAGGGGATGCGGGCCATGGTGGTGCCGGGCTCGGGCCTGGTGCGCGCCCAGGCCGAGGAAGAGGGCCTGGCCGACATCTTCAAGGACGCGGGCTTCGAATGGCGCCTTGCGGGCTGTTCCATGTGCCTGGCGATGAACCCGGACCAGCTGAAACCGGGCGAGCGCTGCGCCTCGACCTCGAACCGGAACTTCGAGGGCCGGCAGGGCCGCGGAGGCCGCACCCACCTGGTGTCGCCGGCCATGGCTGCCGCGGCCGCGGTGACCGGCAAGCTGACGGACGTGCGCGACCTGATGTGATCGGCGGCATTCCCTGTCCCACGCGTGGGACAGGGGTCGGGTGCAGCCTTTTCAAGGGGTTGCACGGGCGGATTAACGATCTGTCAATATTCACGAGAGGTAGGATGGGTGATATCACCCATCTTACGCCCCCAACTTTCCACCGCCCCGGCGTTTTGCCGTCGCGCGACCGGTTGGCCGTGTTATAGGTTAACCGGGAACATGCAGGTGGAAGGGAAATCCTGATGAAAGAATGGGTTAAATGGTTGATCCTCGGCATCCTCTCGGTGGTGTTCGGGGTGATCGTTCTGGGCAACACGGTGGCCGCCTCGCTGGCCGTGACAACGGTGACGGGGATCCTGTTCCTTGTCTCGGGCGGCTTCCAGGTCGCGGCCGGCTTCTCGGTCGAGGGCACCGGCCACAAGGTCTTCACCATGGCGCTTGGCGCGCTGATGGTCATCCTGGGCCTCAGCTTCATCACCAATCCGCTGGAAGGCACGATCTCGCTGGCCCTGCTGGTCCTGATCCTGCTGGCCGCCTCTGGCATCGTCCGCATCATCTTCGCCAAGCGCATGAAGGACACGCCCTTCTTCTGGCCGATGCTGATCTCGGGCGCCCTGTCGGTGCTGCTGGCCGCCTATATCCTGGCCAATTTCGCCACCGCCGGGCCGCAGCTGCTGGGCATCCTGCTGGGCATCGAGCTGATCTTCAACGGCGCCGGCCTGGTCGTCCTGGCCTTCTTTGTCCGCACCATCGGCCAACACCTGAAATAACGGCGCGCGGGTGGCCGGACCCCGGCTGCCCGCCCCCAAGAACAGCCGGTCAGACCGCGCTGATCATGCACATGAAGGGCTGGTGATCGCCGCTCGCGAACTTCAGCTCGCCCAGCACGGTCACAACATCGGCCTTGGCATTCTTCATCGCCGCGTTCGCCTCGTAGTCGATGTGGCCGATGTGGGCATGCGCCTCGACATAATCCATGAAGGCCCGCATCACCGTCATCGGCGAATGCTCTATCAGGTCGTCAGGCCCGTCGAATTCGATGGTCCGCTGCGCGTCCCGGTTGCCGTGCATGATCGTGGCGCCGTACTTGGCCAAGGGCTGTCATCCTCTGTCAGATCCGGCCGCCATTCGGGCCGCATGCCGGCGACCTTAGACGGTTAATCTGACACCTTTGCAACAGCCTCGCCTCCCTCCATCACGGCCCCATCACGGCCCATCCTGGCCTTGCCTGTACGCCCCCCGTATGGTTTAGAGACGCATCTTTACGGAGGCCCGCCATGGACAAGTTCACGACTCTCACCGGAATCGCCGCGCCGCTGCCGCTGATCAACATCGACACCGACATGATCATCCCCAAGCAGTTCCTGAAGACGATCCAACGGTCGGGCCTGGGCAAGAACCTGTTCGACGAGATGCGCTTTACCGACGACGGCAGCGAGAACCCCGATTTCGTGCTGAACAAGCCCGCCTACCGCGAGACGGAAATCCTCGTTGCCGGTGACAATTTCGGCTGCGGCTCGTCGCGCGAACACGCGCCCTGGGCCATCAAGGATTTCGGCATCCGCTGCGTGATCGCCCCCAGCTTCGCCGACATCTTCTACAACAACTGCTTCAAGAACGGCATCCTGCCCATCGCCCTGCCGCAAGAGGTGGTCGACGTGCTGATGAAGGACGCCGAAAAGGGCGCCAACGCGCGCATGACCGTCGACCTGGAAACCCAGACCGTGACCACGTCGGATGGCGAAAGCTTCTCGTTCGAGGTCGACCCCTTCCGCAAGCATTGCCTGCTGGAAGGCCTGGACGATATCGGGCTGTCGCTGGAAAAGTCGGCCTCGATCGACGCGTTCGAGGCCCAGGCCGCCACCTCGCGCCCCTGGGTCTGAGACCGGCTGGCCCTTTCGCGGGCCACCCTTGTCATAGCCCAACATGGGAAACGACGCCCTGCCGGACACCGGCGGGGCCTTTGCCCGGATCGGCCCAAGCGCAGGGCAAGCATAGGGCCGTCAGCGTGGCCCCCGCATCCACGGCGGATATGCAAGCATTAAGACCGACCCCCAACATCTTGCGATCCCACACAATTCCTTCAGCAATTTGACGTGCCTTTGATGCAAAGTAGCACCAGTTTGTCCACGGAATTGCCCCAAATCTTAACCTTAATGACATCATGCCTTGAGCGCCGCAGGGAAGGCCTGCACAAATGAGGCAAGAATGAGGCAGTCCGCCTGACGGCGGTATCAAGTTGGAACAATGGAACGGCATCGTACCGTTTCAGTCCGGTTTGAAGGGATCGAGATGTGGTCGCACGTGTAACGGGCGCGTTGATGCGCGCATTGCTGGTCGCCGTGCTGGTGGCAACCCCGGCACTGTTGTTGCCGCCCCAGGCGAGCACGACAACAGAGGTGGTGTTGCTGATCGCCATCCTGGCCAGCACGCTGACCTTCATCGAATACACGACCCATTACCCCAGCCTGGTGGAATTCCGGGACGCGCCTCCGATCAACCGGCTGCGCTTTGCCTCGCTGTTTTCGACGGTGTTCTTCCTGACGGTCATCTTCAACCATGCCGTCGCGCCAACCAGCCTGTCGGCGATCATCGACCGGCTGGGCGAGCTGATCGGCAACACGCTCGATTTCCCCTATTCGCCGGTGCACCTGGCCATCCTGATGCTGCCGCCGGATGCCTCCGTGGGGCTGGTTGGCATGGTCAGGGCGGCGGCGGGGCTGGCCTACGTGATCTCTCTGCTGACGATCGGGCTGTTTGTGCTGACCGTGCGGCTGGCCGGGTGGCCGACCAATGCCGGGGTGTTCAACGTCTGGATCAACCTGCCGCTGTTCGATCCGACGACCGGGGGCGACGTGATCCTGCGCCTGCAGCGGGATGGGCGGATCAACATCGTGGCCGGGGTGCTGATGCCCTTCCTGATCCCGGGCCTGGTGACGCTGGTGTCGGTGATCTTCGGGCCGGTGCTGTCGACCTCGCCCAACATGCTGATCTGGATCATGAGCGGCTGGGCCTTCCTGCCGGCCTCGATGACGATCCGGGGCATCGCGATGCTGCGGGTGGCCGAGTTGATCGAGGACAAGCGCCGGCGGGCCTATGCCGCGCAGGAGATCCAGGCGGCATGATGCGGGCCGTCTTCGCGGCGGTCGTTTTTCTGACATGGGTGGGTCCGTGGGCCTGTGCGGCGCAAGAGCGTCTGCGGGTGGCGGTCTTTGATGCCGAGCTGCGGCGGTCGGGGCCGGGCCTGCTGTTGCGCGACATCCAGAAGGGCGAGGCCCAGGTCGAGGCGGTGGTGCAGGTGATCGCGGCGGCCCGGCCGGACGTCCTGGCCTTGCTGAGCTTTGACTGGGATTACGACGGGGTGGCCCTGGCGGCCCTTGTGGCGCGTCTGGAGGCCGAGGGGCTGTCTTATCCGCATGTGTTCAGCGCCCGGCCCAACAGCGGGCTGATCGGGGGCGTGGACGGGCTAGACCTGGACGGCGACGGGCGGACCGGCGGGCCCGGGGACGCTCAGGGGTACGGGGATTTCACGGGCCAGAGCGGGCTGGCGGTGCTGTCGGTACATCCGATCCTGGCCGGTGAGGTGCAGGATTTCAGCGCGGTCCTGTGGCAGGACGTGCCGGGCGCGTTGCTGCCCGTGCATTCGGACGGCAGCCCCTTCCCGTCCGAGGCGGCCCAAGCGGTGCAGCGGCTGTCGAGCACAGCGCATTGGGCGGTGCCGGTGGGTTTGCCCGGCGGGGGGCGGCTGACGCTGATGACGTTCCATGCCTCTCCCCCAGTGTTCGACGGGCCCGAGGACCGGAACGGGCGGCGCAACCATGACGAGGTGGTGTTCTGGCGCCATTACCTGGACGGGGCCTTTGGTCCCGCGCCGCAAGGTGGATACGTGCTGGCCGGAGGGGCGAACCTGGACGCCCTTGACAGCGACGGGCGGCGCGAGGCGATCCGGTCCCTGCTGACCGATCCCCGGTTCGTGGATACGGGCCCCACGGGAGCCGGTGCCGGGACGGATACGGTGGAGTGGGACGGGATCGGGCGGTTGCGGGTGGATTATGTCCTGCCCGCCCCGGACTGGCACGTGCTGGGCAGCGGGGTGCTTTGGCCCGGGCCGGAGGATCCTTTCCTGGAGGTGGTCGAGGCGGCCAGTCGGCATCGGTTGGTCTGGGTGGACCTGGCCCTGCCTTAAGTGTGCGTCTTGATATGGGACGCGCCCTTGCCCCGGGCGGCGCGCTTTCGGGCGGCCGGTCGCCGGGGTATTTTTGAAGAGAAAGAAGCCCTAGCGGAAGGGCTCGATCGCCTGGCGGAGCGCGTCGTCCAGGGGGGTGTCCGGGCAATCGGGGCAGAGGGCGCGGAAGTCGGTGCCGTCGAGCCAGTGGGGCGTGGTCCAGAGGTAGCGCATTTCGCGCATGTGTTTGGCCATCGGCCAGAACGGCTGGGCCGCGTGGAGCGTCCACCAGGGGAAGGGTTTGATCCGGATCTTGCGGCCGGTGATGCGGGCGATGTGGTCGGCCATCTCGCGGCCCGTCACTGTGTGGCCGGGGAAGGGGATGTCGGCGTAGGTGGGCAGGGATTCGGCCCGTTCGGCCAGGCAGACCATGGCGCGGGCGAGGTCGGGCAGGAAGGCCCAGGCGTGGGGGACATCCGGGTCTCCGGGCCAGGTGAAGCGGCCCTGGTGGACCTTGGGGGCGATGACCCGGTCGAACCAGTTGCCCGAGGCCTCGGTGTCCAGGAAATCGCCCGCGCGCAGCAGGATCGTGCGAAGGCCGGAGGCGCGGTAGCTGGACTCCATGTCGATGCGCAGGCGGCCGAGCGGGTTGGTCGCGGCATGGGGTGACCGGGCGGACCAGGGCGGCGGCGTGCCCGGGCCGAAGACATAGACGTTGCCGGGCTGGATGATCGTCGCGCCCGAGGCGCGGGCGGCGGCCTGGACCTGTTCGGTCAGCCTTGGCAGCTGGGCCTGCCAATCGGAATACAGCGGGTTCCAGCCGTTGACGATGACATCCTTGCCGCGTGCCTCGGCCATGAGGTTTCCGGTCTTGCGGTCGAAGGGGGTGACGGACCAGCCGGCGGCGGCAAAGGCCTGGGCGGCATTGCGGCCCAGGCGGCCGGTGGGGCCAAGGATGAGGACGGAACGGGGCATTTGGGGATCTCCTGCTCGGGTAAGGCACAGATAGCTATTCCCAAGCGCATGGAGAATTGCATGTTCGCGCATGTTGGTTATTCATGAGCGAATGGCTTATGGAGAGACCCTGCAGGACTGGACCCTTGTGCAAAGCTTCCTGGCGGTGGCTGAAACCGGGTCCCTGTCGGCGGCGGCGCAGGCCCTGGGGCGCAGCCAGCCGACCTTGGGCCGCCAGGTGCAGGCCCTGGAAACGGCTTTGGGCACGCAGCTGTTCGACCGTCATGCCCGGGGCCTGTCGGTCAGCGCGGCTGGGGCCGAGTTGCTGCCCCATGCCCGGGCGATGCGGGCGGCTTTGAACGGGCTGACGCTGGCGGCGTCAGAACAGGCCGGAGAGCTGGCGGGCACCGTGCGCCTGACCGCGAGCGTGTTCCTGGCCCATTACCTGCTGCCCCCGGTGCTGGCGGGCATCCGGCGGGCCGCGCCCGAGATCCGGATCGAGCTGGTGGCCTCGGACGACAGCGAGAGCCTGCATTTCCGCGAGGCCGACATCGCCCTGAGGATGTACCGCCCGCGCCAGCTTGACCTGGTGACGCGGCACCTGGCGGATATCGAGATCGGGGCCTTTGCGGCGGCGTCCTACCTGGACCGGGCCGGGCGGCCCGAGCGGATCGAGGCCTTGCTGGGCCATGACCTGGTGGGGTTCGACCGCAACCCGCTGATCGTCGACACGGTGCGGGCCCTGGGGTTCGACATCGGCCCCGGGGATTTCGCGGTGCGCTGCGACAACCAGGCGACCTACCTGGCCCTGGTGCGGGCGGGCTGCGGGATCGGCTTTGCGCAGGTGCCGGTGGGCCGGGCCGACCCGGTGCTGGAACAGATCCCGCTGGACCTGGGCGTGCCGCCCCTGCCCCTGTGGCTGGCGGCACACGAGAAAATGCGGCGGACACCGCGCATCCGGCGGGTCTGGGACCTGCTGGTGCGGGACCTGCCGGCGCGCTGCCGGTCACGCGATCAGGGCGCGGCCTGAAGCGGCACGCGGTTCTTCAGGTGGCGGTCGGCAAGCCGCCGGGCGCGGCGGCCGGCGACCAGCGGGCGGGCGGGCCGGTCCAGGATCAGCCGCGCCTCGCGCAGGGCGGCGGGGGGCAGCGCCTTCTGGCATTGGGGCCCGGGAAACAGGGTTTCGGTCAGGACGCCTTCGGCCAGGATGAGTTCATGCCGGGGACAGATGAGGTGCACGTAATCGACCGGGGCGCGGTCGCGGATCACCTCGATCCCCGGCAGGGCCAGCAGCTGGCGCGCGGCCACGAGCACCTCGGCACAGCCGAACATACGGTGGGCGATGCGCGAGCGCACCAGCAGCCGGTGCTGGGGCGACACGGCCAGGTCGCGGCGCGGCAGGCCGCCGCCCATAGCCCCGGCGGCGATGCGGATCGGGCGGAACGCGGGGTTGTCCGCCAGGGTCTGGGCGCTGAGCCGGGAGCGGCAGACATGGCGGACGGGTTGCAGGCCGTTGTCGCGGGTGACCAGCAGGTCGCCTGTCAGAAGGTCCCGGATAGCGGTGGGGCCGCGGGCGGTGTCGACCCGGACATCGGCGGTGAAGCAGACCGGCAGGCCAGTGGGCACGAAGACGGCGTCGTTGCCGCTGACGCCCGAGTAATTGCTGTCGGTGACGAAGCTGGTGACGTTGGGCGTGCCATCCAGGTCGTCGCCGTCGATGGCCGACAGGGCGGTGCCGGGCGCGGGCAGGCTGTTGTCGACATATTGGCCGGTCGTGGCGTCCCAGCCGAGCGATATGGAAATGCCGACCAGATCATTGTTGATCCAGACGCCGGAAATGCGGTGATAGAGGCCCGAGCCGGGATCGTAGACGATGACCTCGTAGTTCATTTCCACGTCGGCGCCATCGGCATAAGTGATGCCGTTGATCGTGGTCGCGCCCACCAGGGGCGTGCCGGCGTCGTCGGGATAGGCATCGGAGGTCAGCTGGGTATAGCTGTAGCTGGTGATGGTCAGCTGGTCGCCGACAGTGCCATTCGACCCGGAATTGGTGTCGCTGAACAGCTGCCCGGGGTCGGTGTAATTGGTCGTGTCGAGAACACCGTAGGTGACGGGCACGTGGATCTCCGGTTGCTGCCTGCGCCCGGGGACCAGATGAACGGATCACCGCCCCGGCCGACAAAGCCTGCCGGAAAACCCTTTCGATTTTCCCAATGGATGCCGGTGGCCCGCACGGGCCCGATCAGAAGTCGTTCAGCGGTCGTCCAGGGCCTTCAGGGCGCTTTTGGCCACCGAGCCGTTGTCCGTCACGTCCTTCAGCCGGTCCTTGAGCGACCGGGCAGCCTTTTCGATCTGCGTCATCTCTTTGGGCAGCTTGGTCTGGTAGCCGGACACCGACTTTTTCAGCTGGCCCCTGAGCCCGTCGCAATCCTTGCCGCGCCTCTTGTGGTCCTTCACCAGCCGCTCGGCCTTTTGTGGGCTTTTTTCAAGCAGGCCTGGAAAGTCGGACTCCCACTTTTCCAGCTCCGCCAGTTTTTTCCGGGCGTCCGCGATGTCCCGCCTGAAATCGACCCAACTCAGGGCCTGGCAGGCGCGTTTCAGGTCGGCCGCGAGGCTTTCGATCTGCTGACGCTGGACAGCCTGCAGCGCATCCAGTTGCTCGACCGCGCGCAGGGCCTCTTTCATTGAACCGATGGAGTAAGGCTCCAGTTTGGGCAGACTGCCCTCGTTGAGCACGTAAATCGTCGCGGTATCCAGCTTGCCGCTGGCCTTCAGCTTGTGGCGCTTCTGGAGGTCGCGCAATGCGGCTTCGGTCTGCCTGTCGTAGGTGCCGGTCACCTGGATACGGCCACCCAGGCTTTTGATTGTCTCCTGCAGGTTCTGGACCGCCTCGCCCTGATCGCCCTTCTTCAGGCCTTTGGTGATCGTGCGGGTCATTGAACTCGTGAACACACGGTCCGTCACGGGCTGCAATATACTGCCACCGATCGGGCTGACTATCGGACCACCCATGGCTCACTCCTGGACCTGGCACCAATTATTCCGATGATAGCACAAAATGGGACAATCCAGAAGCGAGCCCTGTCCAATTGGACAGGGTCCATCTGCAGTTGACCCTGTGGCGCGCTGGCGGTAGCTGAGAGCCGATCTGACGCAAAGGGGGAGCCCATGTCCAATCCGTCCATTCTGATCCTGCCGGGTGACGGCATCGGCCCCGAGGTCATGGCCCAGGTCCGGCGCATCATCGACTGGTACGGGACCAAGCGCGGCCTGGTGTTCGACGTAAGCGAAGACCTGGTCGGCGGGGCGGCCTATGACGCCCATGGCACGCCCCTGACGGATGCCACGATGGCCAAGGCCCAGGAAGTCGACGCCGTGCTGCTGGGCGCGGTGGGCGGGCCCAAGTACGACGTGCTGGATTTCTCGGTCAAACCGGAACGCGGCCTGCTGCGCCTGCGCAAGGAAATGGACCTGTTCGCCAACCTGCGCCCCGCCCAGTGCTTCGACGCGCTGGCCGATTTCTCGTCGCTGAAGCGCGACGTGGTGGCCGGGCTGGACATCATGATCGTGCGCGAGCTGACCTCGGGCATCTACTTCGGCGAGCCGCGCGGCATCATCGAGGAAGGCAACGAGCGGGTGGGCATCAACACCCAGCGCTACACCGAATCCGAAATCGACCGGGTGGCGCGCTCGGCCTTTGAACTGGCGATGCGGCGCGACAAGAAGCTGTGTTCCATGGAAAAGGCCAACGTCATGGAATCGGGCGTGCTATGGCGCGAAGTCGTGACCGAGGTGGGCAAGGACTACCCCGAGGTCGCGCTGAGCCACATGTATGCTGACGCCGGCGCCATGCAGCTGACCCGCTGGCCCAAGCAGTTCGACGTGATCGTCACCGACAACCTGTTCGGCGACATGCTGTCGGACCTGGCCGCCATGCTGACCGGCTCGCTGGGCATGCTGCCCTCGGCCTCGCTTGGCCTGCCGATGGCCAATGGCCGGCCCAAGGCGCTCTATGAACCGGTGCACGGCTCGGCCCCCGACATCGCCGGCCAGGGCAAGGCCAACCCGATCGCCTGCATCCTCAGCTTTGCCATGGCCCTGCGCTATTCCTTCGACGCGGGCGAGGAAGCCGACCGGCTGGAGGCCTCGATCGAGACGGTCCTGGCCGAGGGCAAGCGCACTCCGGACCTGCTGGGCGAAGAGGGCGTTGAACCCGTGACGACCGAAGGCATGGGCGACGCGATCCTTGCGGCGCTGGACGCCTCGCTCTGATCTCGGGCTGATCCGGGACCCATCCCGGGCAACATGTCGCAAGACACATGAAAAAGCGCCTTCACGGGCGCTTTTTTGTTGCGATCATGGTAGGGTACCCCCCGTGGGCCGGTGCAGGGACCGGCAGGTAAGGGGTACGTTCATCATGCAACAGAAACTGGCGGCCGAGGCATTCGGCACCTTCTGGCTTGTCTTCGGAGGCTGCGGCGCAGCCATTTTCGCGGCGGCCTTTCCCGGGCTGGGCATCGGATTTGCCGGTGTGGCCTTCGCCTTCGGGTTGACCGTGCTGACCATGGCCTTCGCGGTCGGCCATATCTCGGGCGGGCATTTCAACCCCGCCGTCACGCTGGGCCTGGTGGTGGCCGGGCGTCATGACAAGGCTGAACTGCTGCCCTACTGGGCCGCCCAGCTTGTCGGAGCGATCCTGGCCGCGCTGGTCCTTTACATCATCGCCAGCGGGGTCGAGGGCTTTACCACCGCCGACGGCTTTGCCGCAAATGGCTACGGGGCGCTGTCTCCGGGCGGGTACACCATGGGCGCGGGGCTGGTGGCCGAAATCGTGCTGACCGCCTTCTTCCTGATCGTCATCCTGGGGGCCACGGACACCCGGGCCCCCGACGGTTTTGCCCCGATTGCGATCGGGCTGGCGCTGGTGCTGATCCACCTGATCAGCATTCCGATCACCAATACATCGGTGAACCCGGCCCGCAGCACCTCGCAAGCGCTGTTCGCCGGCGGCCCGTGGATCGCGCAGCTGTGGCTGTTCTGGCTGGCGCCCCTGGCCGGAGGCGCCCTGGGCGCCCTGTGCTACACCGCCATCGGCCGGGTACCCGCACAGGCCTGATCGGCGCTCAAAGGGCCCTGCGCGGCGGTTTCCTGCCGCGACGGGCAGCACAAAGCCCCCGGGCCGGGGCACGGCACCCACCCAATGGCCCGGGATCGCTTGACGTTTCCGGATGTTGACGTTTTGGTCGCCGTCAACAGCCAGGAATTATGAACATGACCGATACCGCAAAGAACAATCTTCGCGGCGTGGCCTTTGCGCTGGCCGCTTTCGCGATCTTTTCCACCCACGATGTCATCGTGAAGGTGTTGGGGGTCGATTACTCGACCTTCCAGATCATCTTCTTCGGCGTCCTCTTCAGCTTTCCGCTGGTGATGCTGATGCTGATGCGCGACACCACCCAGGGCAATCTGCTGCCCCGCCACCCCTGGTGGACAGCCCTGCGCACGGTGTCCGCGATGATCTCGGGCATCTGCGTCTTCTACGCCTTCTCGACCCTGCCGATGGCCCAGGTCTATGCCATCATCTTCACCATGCCCCTGCTGATCACCGTGCTGTCGATCCCCATCCTGGGCGAATCTGTCGGCATGCACCGCTGGGGCGCCGTGGGCGTCGGCCTGCTGGGCGTGGTCGTCGTGCTGCGCCCCGGCGGGACCGAACTGGGGCTGGGCCACCTGGCCGCCCTGACGGGGGCCTTCTTCGGGGCGCTGGCCGCGATCATCGTGCGCAAGATCGGCCACGAGGAACGCAACGCCGTGCTGCTGCTCTACCCGATGATGGCCAACTTCCTGGTCATGGCCGCGGCGATGCCCTTCGTCTACGAACCGATCCATATCGAGGGCCTGGGCCTGCAGGGTATCATGGCCTGTTTCGCCTTTCTGGGCGGGCTGTGCCTGATCCAGGCCTACAAGTCCGGTGACGCGGCCATCGTCGCGCCGATGCAATATTCCCAGATGATCTGGGCGGCGATCTACGGCGGGCTGTTCTTCGACGAAGTGCCCGACACGGTGACCTGGATCGGGGCGGGAATCATCATCGCCTCGGGGCTTTACATCGTCGTGCGCGAGAACTTCGCGGGCACCTCGGCCAACCGCCCGGTGGTCAGCGTCAAGTCGCGCGTGGGCCTGCCCACGGCGCCGCGCGTTTCGATGTTGCAGGCCCTTGTGAAGCGGTCGCGCAAAAGACCTGCCTGAGGCCCTTGCAAATCCCCTGCGGACCCTTTACGGGGTCCGTCACGGTCGGAGTATAGCTCAGCCTGGTAGAGCACTGTCTTCGGGAGGCAGGGGTCGTAGGTTCGAATCCTGCTACTCCGACCAAATACAAGCAAGGCGCCCCTCGGGGCGCCTTTTGCATGTCCGGGCCATCGCGCCCGCCGGTGTCCAAACACATGGAAACTAAAAGGGAAAAAGTAGCCGGGGCGAACCGGACCCCTTGCCCGCGAGAGGCTGCGTAATTGCGGGGCCCGGCCGTTGAACCGACTGAAATATGGCTTCTGTGGCAATCTCCTTTGGAACTCCGCCCGGAGCCCCCTGCTCCATGCGGTTGTACCCATAGGTCGTTTAACAATGGGTTTCGGTTCAAAGAAAAATTTCGGGTATTTTGGGGCGGGTCTGATCGGTGCCTGCCCCCCGCGCTACAGGAAGCGGACGGGCTTGGTGTAGGTCAGCAGGACGACACAGCCCTCTTCGCTGTGCACGCTGTGCTGGCTGCCCTTGGGGTTGATGACGTAGTCGCCCTTTTCATAGGTGCCGAATTCGTCCGACTGGCTGCCCTCAAGCACCAGGATGGTTTCCACGTCGACGTGCAGGTGCAAAGGCGCGCAGGCCCCCGGTTCGTACCACAGGATGGCAATGCCCGGCGTGCCCTTCAGCAGCCAATGGGCGGTGATGCCCGGCTTGAAGGGCTCGTAGGGCAGATCCTTCCAGCCGCCGCCCACCAGGTTCCGGGTGATCGCCGGATCAAGCATTCAGAGCCTGCACGATCTTGTCGGTGGGCGTGGCCCAGCCGACGATGGCGCCCTGGGCGGTGATCATCTCGATCGCGGCCTGTTTGAAGGCGGGGAAATAGCTTTCCGTGGCATCCGTGGCCAGCAGGCAATCATAGCCCCGGTCATTGGCCTCGCGCATGGTGGTCTGGACGCAGACCTCGGTGGTGACACCGGCAAAAACCAGTTGCTTCAGGCCCATCCGCTGCAGCACCTCGCCGAAGGGCGTGGCATAGAAGGCCCCCTTGCCGGGCTTGTCGATGACGGTTTCACCGGGCAGCGGGTAGAGTTCAGGGATGATGTCGGCCCCGTCCTCTCCGGCGATCAGGATGCGGCCCATCGGGCCCGGATCGCCGATCCTCAGCGTCGGCGCGCCCCTGTCGCGCTTGGCGGACGGCAGGTCGGACAGGTCGGGGCGGTGGCATTCGCGGGTGTGGATGACGGGCCGGCCGGCGGTCCGGAAGGCGTCGATCAGGCGGGCGGTGGTCGGGATGATCTGTCTCAGAAGTGAGACGTCGTTCCCCAACGTTTCCCCGAACCCGCCCGGTTCGCAAAAGTCGCGCTGCATGTCGATGACCACAAGACCGATGGTCTGCGGATCAAAAGGAAAGTCGAAGGGCTGCGCGTCGATCTTCATCAGCCATGCCCTGCCATGTAGGATCCGATCTCAGCTGTGTCCGCGTTTTGAGAGGTTGTCTCAAATACGATCTGCCCGTCGCTCATCACCACGATACGGTCGGACAGTTCCAGGATCTCGTCTAGGTCCTCGGAAATCAGCAGCACGGCAACGCCCCGGTTCCGGGCCTCGACGATGCGTTCGCGGATGGCGGCAACGGCGGCAAAATCCAAGCCGAAACAGGGGTTTGCGACGATCAACAGGTCGACGTCCCCGGTCAGTTCCCGGGACAGCACCGCGCGCTGGACATTGCCCCCCGACAGCGAGGCGATCGGCGCGTGGGGCGAGGCCGTCTTGACGTTGAACTCGGCGATCCGGGCCTCTGCATTGGACAGGATCTGACGCGCGCTTTTCCAAAGCCGTCGTTCCCCATTGTCCTCGTCGAAGATCCGGAAGGCGATGTTTTCGGCCACCGACATGCGCGGCGCGCAGGCGTTCTGCAACGGCTCTTCGGGCAGGTAGCGCACCTTCAGTGCCTTCTGCTCCTTGCGCGTGGCGTGGTAGGGCGCGCCGTGAATGCGGATGTCGCCGCCCGTCAGGCGGCGCTGGCCGGTGAGCATCTCCATCAGCTCGGTCTGACCATTCCCCGACACCCCGGCGATGCCCAGGATCTCTCCGGCTTTCACGTCCAACGCCTCGATGTCGATGGTCTTGAGCCCCGACCGGTCAGAGGCCCGGGCCTGGTTCAGCGTCAGCACCGGCGCACCGGCGGTTGCGGTGCGGGTGACCTGCGCCGCTTCGGGCTGTGCCCCCATCATCATGCGGGCCATGTCATCATGGGTCAGATCCTTGACCGCCCCATGCCCGGCCAGCACCCCGCGTCTCAGAACAGAGACATCATCCGCAAATGTGGTCACTTCGCGGAACTTGTGGGTGATCATCAGGACCGAGATCTGCCCGGCCTCGCACAGCGCGCGGACATGGCCCAGAACCTCGTCGGCCTCGGCCGGGGTCAGAACCGATGTCGGCTCGTCCAGGATCAGGAACCGCGACCCGAGATAAAGCTGCTTCAGGATCTCCAGCTTCTGCTTTTCGCCGGCCGACAGGCGCGACACGGGGCGATCCAGCGGCACCTTGAAGGGCATCGAGGACAGGAACGCATCAAGCCGGGCGCGTTCCGCCCGCCACTGGATGACCGAGGGCGCATCGGCGCGCGAGATCACCAGGTTTTCCGCCCCGGTGAGCGAGGGCACCAGCGTGAAATGCTGGTAAACCATGCCCAGGCCCAGCTTTTGCGCGTCGACCGGGTCGCGGATGACGGCGTCCTTGCCATCGACCAGGACATTGCCTTCGGTCGCGTGGTAAAAGCCCATCATGCATTTCACCAGGGTCGACTTGCCCGCCCCGTTTTCGCCCAACAACGCGTGAAACGTGCCCTTGCGGACCTTCATCGTGACGTTGTCGAGCGCGGTGAAGGCCCCGAACCGCATGGTCATGGCAACGGCTTCCACGTCGATCGCCTGGGTCATGACGACATCCTTTCCGCGATGATGGCTACCGGCCCGCCGCCGTCCGGCCCCTGGTGTTCGGCCCCGCCCGACACGTAGATGTCGGTGCGCCCGGCCAGCCCGGCCAGCGCCCCGCCGACAAAGGCCCGGGCATGGCGGGGGGCGGAAATGTCGCTGTCGTCCAGCATGATGTGGCGGTTGCCCCGGATCAGCCCGGTCGAGCCGGGTTCGGCCTTGGCCAGCAGCGCCTTGAGCGTGGCATCCGACCCGATTGCCAGCCGGGCCATGGCGTCCAGGACCGGGTGAATATCGATCTGGTCGGCCATGACCGCGTGGTCGATGGCCAGCGAGCCGGTCCAGGCGTTGCTCATGCCCATGACGATGATCTCGTGGCCCATCAGCTCGATCCCGGCCGAGGTGGAGGCGCGCGCCGACCAGACCGACGGATCGCTGAGAAGGGCCGAGACGGCGTCGTCAAAGCTGGCCTCGTTCAGGGCAACCGCGACCCCAAGGGCCGAGGCGCCCCGGGAAAAACCCATGGATTTCAATGTGTCGGTGGTGGCGGTCGCCTGCCCGCGCGATGCGGCGTCGGCGACACGGGCGGCCGTCAGCAGGGGGCACTTGATCTGGACAAAATGCACGTTGGCCGGATCCGAGATGCCGGCCCGGGCCATTGCCTCGGTCACGCCGCTGGCGACCATGTCGATCTGGGTGGCGGTGCCGATGTCCTCGGGCTTGAGGTCCGGGGTGATGACCGACCCGATGGCCAGCGCCGGGCCGTCGCCGTCTTCGTCCAGCACCTCGAAGGTCAGGATGTGCGGCGCCAGCCCGCCTTCGGTGCCCCCCGACATGACCATGGCCACGCCGGCCGCGTCCTCGCCCAGAGCGGCGGTCAGGGCCTGGACAGAGAACGCGCGGGTGAAGTCATTGACGCAGCCGTTGCCCTCGGTCTTGCCGAGGATGGCGACGAGGCGCTTGGGGTCGATGTCGCCCGCGGCAATGCGGTCGGTCAGGCCCGAGGTATCGTCGGGCGCCGAGGTGTGGATCAGGTGCAGGCGGGCGCGGGGCATGTCAGCCGAGCGCCTCGATCAGGCTAGCGCTGTCGCTCACCGCGCCGAAGACACCGCCCTGCATCGTGACCATCTTCAGGGCCGCGTCGTGATTGCCCTTGTCAGTGGCTCCGCAGCAATCGGACAGGACCAGGCATTCGAACCCGCGGTCGTTGCCTTCGCGCATGGTGGTCGACACGCAGACATCGGTGGTGATGCCGCAGATGATCAGGTTGTCGATGCCGCGCGTGCGCAGGATCAGTTCCAGGTCGGTGGCACAGAAAGATCCCTTGCCGGGCTTGTCGATGATGATCTCGCCTGGGGCGGGGTACAGTTCTTCGATGATGTCCCAACCCGGTTCGCCCCGGATCAGGATCTTGCCGCAGGGGCCGGGATCGCCGATGCCCGCGCCGATCTGTTGCGAGCGCCAGCGCTTGTTGGCGGGCAGGTCCGACAGGTCGGGGCGGTGGCCTTCGCGGGTGTGGATGATGTGGTAGCCCAGGTCGCGCATCTTGGTCAGGACCGTCTTGATCGGCTGGATCGGGGCCTGGGTCAGCGACAGGTCATAGCCCATGGCATCGACATAGCCGCCCTTGCCGCAGAAATCGGTCTGCATATCGATGATGATCAGGGCGGTGTTGTCCGGGCGCAGGTCACCGTTCCAGGGCCATTGATAGGGGTTGGCGTCGACATGGGTCATTCGGCGGCATCCTTCTGGGTTTCGCCGTAAAGGCGTGTCGGTTCGGGGAATCCGAAGCCGGTTCCGTCGGTGACCTTGACCTCGTCCTCCCAGGGCAGGCGGTATTGGCCGGCGGCCAGGTCGGTCATGTAGGTATAGGGGCAATCCTGCGCCCCGCCTTTCACCGCCACGTAGCCGCGATGGCCGAACTGGTAGGGGTTGTTTTCCACGCCCCAGCCGGTGCGCGCCTCGCGGATCAGGTCGGGGCGCAGCTCGGCGGTGATGATCTCGTCCGCCCGGCCGGAGGTTCCGTGAGCGATGACCGAGCCGTCGAAATTGCAGATCATGCCCTCGCCCATCGAATCGAAGGTGCCATCCGATCCGCACATGCAGACGTTGACCGTGGCCATGAGGTTGCAGAAGGCGTTGGATTGGTTGGTGAATCGCCAGCTGTCGCGGATCGGCGCGGTATAGCCGGCGGTGCGGATCATGATCTCGGCGCCCTTGTAGGCGCATTCGCGGGCCATTTCGGGGAACATGCCGTCATGGCAGATGATCAGCGCGAGCTTGCTGCCGTTCGGCCCGTCGCAGACCGGAATGCCCTGGTCGCCCGGCTCCCAAGGTTCGACCGGCACCCAGGGGTGCATCTTGCGGTAATAAAGCTGGATCTCGCCCGTGTCGTCGATGATCAGGCCGGAATTGTAGGGCATGCCCCCGGGGTTGAGCTCCATGATGGAAAAGCAGCCCCAGATCTTGTTGTCGATACAGGCCTGCTTGAACGCCGCGACCTCGGGCCCGTCGAGCGAGCACATGATGTCGGGATTGATGTCCATCGACAGGCCGTGCAGCGCGTATTCGGGGAAGACCACAAGGTCCATCGTGCCCATGTTGCGCCGGGCCTTGCCGACCAGTTCGACGATGCGCGCGGTCTGCGCGGCCAGGTCGTCTTTTGTGATCACAACCGGCAGCTTCAGCTGCACCAGCCCGATGACCACGCCATTTTCGGATTTGTTCAGACCGCCGAGGCCGTTCATGAGGGGGCTCCCTACTTGTTGAGGCTCAGCTCTCCGGGTGCGCCGTCCATGGCCTTGTCCGGGGAGGAGGTGAAGATGAGCAGCGCCAGTGTCAGGACATATGGCGCGGCGAAAAAGAGGTAATAGCCCGAGGTCACGCCGACCGATTGCAGGGCCGGGCCAAGGGCGCCTGCGCCGCCGAACAGCAGCGCTGCCCAGAAGCAGTAGACCGGGTTCCAGCGGGCGAAGATGACCAGCGCGACGGCCATCAGGCCCTGGCCCGAGGACACGCCTTCGTTCCAGCTGCCGGGGTAGTACAGCGACAGGTAGGCCCCGCCGATCCCGGCCAGCGCGCCGCCGGCAGCGGTGGCCAGCAGGCGGACCGTGTTGGGGTTCAGGCCGATGGCCCGGGCGGCATCGGTGCTGTCCCCGACAACGCGGATGGTCAGGCCGATCCGGGTCGAGCGGAACATCCAGGCCATCGCCACGGCCAGCACGGCGCCCACGAGGAACAGGACGTTGACCTGCAGCGCGGCCTTGACCTGGGGGATGTCGGACCACCAGCCAAGGGGAATGGCGGGCAGGTCGGGGGCGACGGGCTGGATGTAGGGCTTGCCGAAGAAGAAGGCGAGGCCCATGCCCAGCAGCATCAGCGCGATGCCGATGGCCACGTCGTTCACGCCCTTGAACTTGCAGATCCAGCCGTGGAACAGGCCGAAAAGCGCTCCGGCCAGGGCGGCGGCCAGGACGCCGATCCAGGGCGATCCGGTCTGGTAGGCGATGGCGTAGCCGGACATGGCCCCGAAGACCAGCGTGCCTTCCAACCCGAGGTTGATGCGCCCCGAGCGTTCGGTCAGGCATTCGCCCAGCGACACGAAGAGAAAGGGCGTGGACACGCGGATCGCGCCGCCGAGGATGGCCAGGGGCACGCCCCAGATGCCGATGTCGGTCATGGGTCGGCCCTCCAGAAGGATGCCTTGAAGATGCCGATCCGCCCGTACAGCGTTTCCGACAACAGGATGGCGACGAAGACGATGCCCTCCATCACCAGGATGGTCGCGTCGGGCAGGTCCATGCGGCGCTGGACCAGGCCGGAGGAGGCCTCGAACCCGGCCAGAAGGATGGCAACGGGGATGATGGCCAGCGGGTTGTGGCGGGCCAGGAAGGCCACGAGGATGCCGGTATAGCCGTACCCCACCACCAGCGAGGCATTGGCCGCCCCGTGGATGGCGGCGACCTCGAACAGGCCGGCCAGCCCGGCCGCCGCGCCGCCCAGGGCGGTGAAGCCGATGACCAGCGGACCGACGGGCAGGCCCTGGACTTGGGCCGCGCGGATGTTGTCTCCGGCGATGCGGGCGGCGAAGCCGATGGTGGTGCGGTCGGTCAGGATCCAGGCGAGGACACAGGCCAGGAGGCCAAAGAAGAAGCCCCAGTGCACGTCGATCCCCACCGGCATGTCACCGATGCGCAGATGGTCCGGCAAGGGCGCGGTGGAGGGCTTGTTGAGCGAGGCGGGATCGCGGAAGAGGCCCTCGACCCAGTGATTCATAAGGGCGATGGCGATGTAGGCCATCAGCAGCGAGCCGATGGTTTCGTTCACGCCCCGCCGGATGCGCAGCCAGCCGACGGCCCCGATCCAGGCCCCGCCGATGACCATGGCCGCAAGGCCCATGGCGATGAAGCCCAGGGCCGACGGGGCCCAGGCAAAGGCCAACCCGGTGACGGCGGCGGCCAGGCCGCCCAGCGCGATGGCCCCTTCCCCGCCGATGACAACCAGGCCCAGCCGGGCCGGCAGGGCGACGCACAGGCCGGCAAACAGCAGGGGCGACACGCGCGACAGGGTATTCTGCCACGAAAAGGCCGAGCTGAACCCGGCCTTGTAGATCAGCGCATAGAAATCCACGGGCGACTTGCCAAGCAGAAGCAGGAAGACCGAGAACACGGCCAGGCCCGCGACAAGCGCGCCCAGCGGGATGACGACGGCCTCGAGCCGTGGCAGCCATTTGGCCAGGGCCACACGGGACCGCGTCTGCGATGCCGCCGTCATGTCCGCCATCAGCTTGTGGACCCGATGACGCCTTCGACGAGGTAGTCCATGCTTTCCAGGGCGATGTCGGTTTCGACAAAGGCCTCGCCTTCGGCGGCGATGACATTGCCCTTGTTGTCGTTCAGCGGGCCCTTGATGACCGAGAAGCCGCCTTTCATGATCTCGGCCTTGGTGGCTTCGAACTGTTCGCGGGCGGCGTCGGTGACGGCGGGGCCCAGGGGCGACATCTTGATGAAGCCGTCGGCCAGGCCGCCGCGCACGAAATTGTCGATGGTGCCGCCGTCGAGCATGGTCTGGACCATGCCGGTATAGACCCCGGCCCAGTTCCATTCGGCCCCGGTCAGGTACTTTTCAGGCGCCAGCGGCGACTGGTCGGCGTGGTAGCCACAGATATAGGCGCCCCGGCCGGCCGCGGTTTCCATGACGACCTTGGGCCCGTCGACGTGGCAGGTGATCACGTCGCACCCCTGGTCACACAGCGCGTTGGTGGCCTCGGCCTCCTTGACGGCCAGCGACCATTCGCCGGTGAAGATGACCTGGCAGGTGATCTCGGGATCGACGGCCCGGGCGCCCAGCAGGAACGAGTTGATGTTCAGCAGCACCTGGGGGATCGGCTTGGCCGCGACAAAGCCGATCTTCTTCGACTGGGTCATGTGGCCGGCAACGATGCCGTTCAGGTACTGGCCCATGCCGATATAGCCGAAATACGACCCGACATTGGTGGGCATGCCCTCGGACCACAGGCCCGCGGCGTGTTCAAAGCGCACGTCCGGGTATTTCGGCGCGACTTCCAGGACGTGCGGGTCGAAATAGCCGAACGAGGTCGGGAACAGCAGCCCGGCTCCGTCGAAGTTGATCATCGATTCCATGGTGTTCTGGACATCGTTGGTCTCGGGGACGTTTTCTTCCTCGACGACGGTGACGCCAGCCATTTCCTTGACGGCGGCCGCGCCCTCGGCATGGGCCTGGTTGTAGCCGAAGTCGTCCTTCGGCCCGACGTAGATGAAGCCCACGGTCAGGTTGGCGGCCCGGGCGCGGGACGGTGTCAGGGACCCGGCGGCGGCCACGCCCCCGAAGGCGGCGGTGGAGGCCAGGAAATGGCGGCGGGACAGGGAAGACTTGGTCGGCAAGGCGTGCGTGCTCCTGTGGCGTGCCCCGTGAGTGGTGGATGGCGTGTGGGGCGCAGTGAGAGATGCCAGAAGCGTAGGGCCGATTTGCGGTGTTGTCCTATGCTAGTTTTTGCCAAGACTGGTGCATGAAACGCACCGCTCAGGCCGCATGGGCCTGCAAGGCCGTGGCCAGCTGGTGCAGGAACCGGTTCGAGGCGACAGGCAGGATACGCCCGCGCAACTGGCCCAGGAACAGGTTGCCCGGCGCCACGTCCCGTTCCGACAGGGGTCGAGCGACGTAGCCCCGGGCTCCGGTCATGTCCAGGCCGATGGGAAACTGGAAGGCCAGCGCATTTTCGTGCAGCACGTAGTGGCGCATGAAGTCGAAGCTTTCCGATTCCACCACCGGTTCGACCCGCCGGTAGGTCGTCTTGCGCACGGCCGCATCCATCAGCACCCGCACGCCATAGCGTTCCGACGGTGCAACGCAAGGCTGGTCAAGGCAATCGCGCAGACGGATTTCGGGCAGGGCGGCCAAGGGATTGTCGGCCCGCATCAGCACGAAGATCGGCTGGCGGATGCGCAGGATGACCTCGAAATCGACCATGTGCTGAGGCTCGAAGACCAGGGCGATGTCGCTGGCGAAGGTCGACAGATCCTGCTCGGCCTCGACACGGTCGCGGGTCTTGACGGAAAAGGTGACGCCCTTGTGCTCGGCCCGGTAGCGGGCGATCTGCTCGGGCAGGAAATAGGGCAGCAGGGCCTGGGAACAGGCGATCGACACATGCCCCCGGCGCACCCCCGACAGGTCAGCCACCTGCGATTGCAGGCGCGCAAAGTCCGACCGCTGGGCCCGGATATGATGCAGGACCAGCTCTCCGGCCGGGTTCAGCCGGACCCCGCGCGGCAGCCGTTCAAAGATCTCATAGCCCAGTTCTTCCTCGAACCGGTTGATGCGCCGGTTCAGCGCCGAGGCCGTGATGTTCATGTCCTCGGCCGCCTTGCGGATGGATCCCGCACGGATGATGGCTTCGACAACGTCGAAATCCTGTAGATGTCGCATGTGCACCCCTTGAAGCGGTGCAAATTGCGCACCGCTTTTGTGAAAACTTAGCATTTGTGGAAACGCTGGGTAAGTCCGAAGGTTCACTCGATTGTTTTTCCAAGAAGGACCGTGCCGATGGCCGATCTGCCGCTCACCCTGTCGTCGCTTCGTACCGCTTATGCCGCGGGAACCTCTCCGCGCGAGGTGGTCGAGCAGGTCTACGCCCGGATCGAGGCCGTCGGAGACCCGCATATCTTCCTGTGTCTCTTCGACAAGGCCGAGGTCCTGGCCGCCGCCGATGCGCTTGGCCCCTATGACCCGACGAAACCGCTGTGGGGCGTGCCCTTTGCCATCAAGGACAACATCGACGCGGCTGGAAAGCCCACCACGGCGGCCTGCCCGGCCTTTGCCTACACCGCCGAAACCGATGCCTTCGTGGTCGCGCGCTACCGCGAGGCCGGGGCGTTGCTGATCGGCAAGACCAACCTGGACCAGTTCGCCACCGGGCTGGTCGGCGTGCGCACGCCCTATGGCGCGCCGCTGAATTCCATCGACCCCGAGATCGTGCCGGGTGGGTCCTCGGGTGGGTCGGGCGTGGCCGTGGGCCATGGGATCGTCAGCTTTGCCCTGGGCACCGACACCGCCGGGTCGGGCCGGGTTCCGGCCGCTCTGAACAACATCGTGGGGGTCAAACCGACGTTGGGCACACTATCGGCCAGCGGGCTGGTGCCGGCCTGCCGGACGCTCGACACCATTTCCGTCTTTGCACTGACGGTCGAGGACGCCTTCACCGCCTATGCCGCCGCGTCCGGGTACGATGCGGCCGACAGCTATTCGCGCGACATCCCCGCGGGCGACCTTGTGGCCCCTGCCCCGGTCCGGCTGGGCATCCCCTCGCCCGGGTCGATCCAGTTCTTCGGGGACCAGCAGCAGGAACAGGCCTTTTACGCGGCGCTGGAGATCATGAAGACCTTCGGCTGCGAGATCGTCGAGATCGACTTCTCGCCCTTCTATGCCGTGGCCGAGATGCTGTATTACGGGGCCTGGGTGGCCGAACGCTATGCGGCCATCGAAGACATGATGACCAACCGGCCCGACGAGGTCTTTCCGGTGACGCGCCAGATCATCGGGGCGGCGGAGAAGCTTTCGGCGGCGGATGCGTTCAAGGGGATGTACCGGCTCAAGGACCTGATCCGGCAGGCGGAACCGCTGCTGGAGGGCATCGACGCCCTGTGCGTGCCGACGATCCCCACCTTCTACACGGTGGCCGATCTGCAGGCCGATCCGGTGACGCCCAATTCCAACTTTGGCACTTATACGAACTTCGTGAACCTCATGGACATGTGCGGCATCGCCGTGCCCGCCCCTGCGCGCGGCGACGGGCGGCCGGGCAGCCTGACCTTCCTGGCCCCGGCCGGGCAGGATGCCATGGTGGCGGGCCTGGCCACGGTGATCGAGGCCGCCGGGACCCGCACCCTGGGCGCCACCGGCTGGGCCCGGCCCGAGACCGCCCTGCCCACGGGCGGCACGCCGGCGGGCCTGATCGACATCGCCGTCTGCGGGGCGCATATGGACGGGCTGCCCCTGAACCACACACTGACCGACCGGGGCGCGACGCTGCTGGCCAAGTCCCTGACCGCGCCCGATTATTCCTTCTTCGCCCTACCCGGCGAAGGGGTGGCCCGGCCCGGGTTGATCCGGGTTGGCGCGGGCAAGGGCAGTTCCATCGCGCTGGAAATCTGGCGGATGCCCGAAACGGCCTTCGGGTCCTTCATGAAGACCATTCCCGCGCCGCTTGGCATCGGCACGATCCAGCTGGACGACGGCAGCACGGTGCAGGGCTTCCTGTGTGAAACCGCCGCGGCCGAGGGCGCGACGGACATTTCGCACCTGGGGGACTGGCGGCGCTACATCAACTGATCCTGAGATCTAGATATGGGCCGGTATCCAGGCCGGCAGGTCCCGCCGGGACAGCAGCGGGCGGGCGCGGTGGCCAAAGACGTCCTCTGCCCGCGCAGAGGCCCTGGCCAGGGCGGGCAGGTCGCCCGACAGCGAAAACAGGCGCCGGCGTGACAGCGGAGACAGCGCCCGCAGGGCCATCGGCCCGGGATAGAAGCTTTCCGAGGCCACCCCGTCGGCAAAGATGATCTGATGGCGTTCGAACAACAGGTGGATATAGCGCACCCGCCGCTTGCCGGCCGCGATCCGCGCCCCGCTGCCGGGAATGTCGCACAGGTGCCGGGCCCGGATCAGCCCGGCATCGCCGCACAGGATGCCATGCTGCTGAGACACCAGCAGGGGGCGCCGGGCCCCGTACCGCCCCGCGGGGATCAGCACGGGCCGCGCCCTGGGCCAGGCGGCCAGCTGGCTTTTGCCGAAGGCGTGGCCGCCGCTCCACAGCAGGCGTTGCGGCCCGTTGTCGGCCGTACACACCCGATCGCCCGGGCGCAGCGTTTCGACAGGCACCTCGCCCGCGGGTGTCAGGATCATCGTGCCCGCGGCAAAGCAGATCGGGGCCTGGAAATTGCCCGGCTCGCGAATGTGGAACAGCCCGACGTTGCTGAACCCATTGCCACTGTCGAACGAGATCGACCGGATCGGCTTGGCATCCAGCACGGCCTGGTCCGGATCGCCCAACAGTTCGGTGGTCAGATAAAGCCGGCCAGCCGTGTCCTGGATGATCACGGCGGTCAGCGTCGCCGTGGTGCCATCGGTATAGGTTATCGTGGCATTGTAGCCGACCGTGCTGTCAAAGACCTGGTCCGGCCCGCCGTCGATGGAAAACGTGTCGCCCGCGTCATTGGTGTCGTAGTAATCCACCTCGCCCGCCGCATAGCCCGTGGTCCCGGGCGTCAGCGTGTGAATGTGCAGGCCCAGCGGATCGGCCACCGTCCCGAAGGTGGTGCCGACCAGCGTTGCGGCGTCCTCGCTGTCCTGGTTGCCCTCGACCGGGTCCAGGTCGGCTGCCGTGCCAAGATAGATGACCTGGAATGTCGTGCTCACCGAAGACCCCTTGCCGCGCCGGACACGCCTGGCCCTGCCGCATCAGCGGCCAAGCCTAGGACAGGTTCCTTCAGACAGGGTTAAGGCAGACCGGCTTGATGCAAACCGACATGCGGGCCGGCCCCGAAGGGCCGACCCTGGCCTAGCGGTTATCCAGCTGGGCGCGCACGTTGCGGCGGCCCTTGGCGGAAATCCGGTAGGGGCTGGAGTTCAGCGATTCGATGAACCGCTTGCGGCGCAGCTTGGCAAAGACATCCATGGTGCAGTTTTCCAGGACGTAACCCTCACGGGTGTAGCACTGAACCTCTGTCACCCGCCCGTTGGGCGCGCGTTCATACAGAATGCGGCCACCCTGCGCCAACGCGTGCAGCACGCGCTGTTCGTTCTTCGATATGTTCATTGGATTGATCCGGAATGGATTGGGCAAGACGTACCGATCCCCCCGGCGCATCAGGCGCGGGCGGCGGCGTTACCTCGGATCCCGGTCGATCGAGATCCGGATCAGCTCCGGACAAGCTCCAACATCAACAATTCCCTTGCTGGGCGGTGTTTCACGGATCTTATATGGGATCTGCCCGGCCCATGACAACCGCCCCAACGCCGTCATAACGCGCGCGCCGGGCAGCGGGCGGACGCGGGGTGGGCGAGTGGGAGCGTTCGCCCGCTGCCCGGCGCCCCCCAACCGTGTCAGCCCCCGTTCGACATCCAGCGCGTCTCGTAACCCTTGGGCAGGTAGGGCTCCAGCCAGGCACTGAACGCGATGTTGAACGCCTCCAGCAGGGCCAGCCGGTCGGGCCGGTCGCGCATCCAGGTCACCACCTCGCCCTGCCCCAGGGTGCCGATGTCGGGATAAAGGTAGGCGCAGCCCAGGTAGTCCCCCGCCCCGTCCCGCACGATCCAGGCAAAGGACCGCCGGGCCGTGAACTCGCGGTCATGCCAGCCCATGTCGATCCGGTTCTCGTCCAGGGTCAGCCCTGTGGGCCAGGTGTCCCCAAAGACGCCGACCAGCACCGGCTCTGAGCCCATGACGACCGCGTAATCCTCTTCGGCCTGGGCGGGCCCGAGCGGGCCCAGCCGGAATGGCCCCACCTCGGCCTCGCGCGGCAGTTGGGTGTCGGCAAAGTCGGGATGGGGCTGCATGGCTCAGGCCCCGGGCTCTTTCGCCTCGCGCTTGAAGGGGTTTTCGTCGGGGATCTCGTAATCCAGCACCATGTTCCCCGCCTTGTATTCCTCCCACATGTAGCGGAAGCCCTTCACCGACATGCGCATCACGTGTTCGCCGGCCTTCAGCGGCGGATATTTCTCGACCGTTTCGGGCGTGCGGAACTTTTCCAGCACCTCGGCCACGGCATGGTAATCCAGCCCGAAGAACAGCGGGAAGGAATAGCGCTCCTTGCCCAGGTTGATCACCCGGTGCTGGGTCGACTTGAACAGCCCCCCCGACCAGGTTTCAAAGATGTCGCCGATGTTGACCACGAAACAGCCCGGGATCGGCGGCGCCTCGACCCAGTGGTCCTCGGCGTTCATCACCTGCAGGCCGGGCGCGCCGGTGGCCAGGATGGTGAAGCACTCGAAATCGGAATGCTCGCCGATGCCGACCAGTTCCTTGGTCGCCGGCATGTCGTTTTCGATGTACCGCAGCAGCCGCAACTGCGAGCAGGGATAGGTAATGTGGCGCGTCAGCTCTTCGGTTTCGACCCCCAGTTCCAGAGCCAGGGCGTCCAGCAGACGCAGGCCCAGGCTGAAGACCTCGTCGTAATAGGTCGAAATGGTCTCTTTCCAGCCGGGGATGTCGGGCCAGATGTTGGGCCCGGTCAGGCGCCACTTGGCCAGGTAATCGGGGTGATCGGCCGGAGCCTCGTAGGACATGTCCCAGGCCTCGTTGAAATTGATCGACTTGGGAAAGTTCGACCCGTTTTCCTCGAACGGCACATAGCCCCGATGGTTGGTCGAAAAGCCCGACCAGTACTTCATCTTGAAGCTGCGCGGCTTTTCGTGGAATTCCTTCGAGGCCGCGAAGACGGCGTCGATCAGCTCCTGGCTGATGCCATGGCCGGTGATGTAGAAAAAGCCCGACGTGCGCGCGGCCTCGCCCAGGGCGGAGGCGACGGCCTGCTTGTCGGCCTCGTCGCCCGTGAACAGGCCCGACAGATCGACCACCGGCAGGGTCGCATCTTCAATGGTCAGCGCGCGCTGATCTGCGGAAATCTCGGCTCTCATGACCCTCTCCTCTGGTCTGGTCTTTCCGGCCACACCATGGCCCGGCCCGGTCGGCGGCGTCCGCGTTTCGGTCAAATTGCCGGAGCGGCCCGCTGCACTTGCCTAAAAAATAGACGCCCAATCGCACATTTGATGCGCAAAGGGGCCTCGTTCGTTGACGGATACCGGGGCCGCCCGGCCACCATTGGCCCGACAACCATCGGCACCGCATCATAAGCCGAACCAAAGACGGGGATGACCATGACCAATATCAACCGACGTACCCTTCTGAAGACCGGCGCCAGCGCCGCCGGCCTCGCCGCCGCCTCCAGCGTCATCGGCACGCCGCTGATCGCCCAGGAGCGCAGCCTGAAGATCGGCTCTTACGGCGGCTACTTCGAGAACTCCTTCAAGGAACATGTCTACCCCGCCTTCACCGAGGCCACCGGTATCGCGGTCGAAAGCGTCACCCAGCCCAACTCGACCGACTGGCTGGTGACCATGCAGCAGGCCCAGGCCGCCGGCACCGTGCCCGCCGACCTGTCGCTGTATGGCCGGGCGACCATGATCAAGGCCAGCCGCATCGGCGGCCTGCTCAAGCCGCTGGACATGTCGACCATGCCCGAAACCTCGTCGATGGACGGCTATTTCATCTTCGAGGACGGCACCGGCCCGATCGGCGTGGGCGCCATGGCCTGGTTCACCGCCATGGTCATCAACCCCAACGAAGTGACCGCGCCCGTCAGCTGGGCCGAGTTCTGGGACACCGACACCTACGAGGCCTCGCTGGGCCTGTCGAAGAACTACAATTCGAACCTGCTGGACATCATCGCGGCCACCTTCTTTGACGGCGCATCCACCTTCGACACCGACGAAGGCATCCTGGCCCTGATCGAAAAGGCGGCCGAGCTGAAGCCCAACGTGGCGCTGTGGTGGTCGGCCGAAAGCCAGATGGAACAGTCGATGAAGAACGGCGACGTCATCGGCGGCCAGTATTACCTGGACGTGGCCAACCTGATGAAGGCCGACGGCTTCCCGATCCAGCCGATCTTCCCCGAGGAAGGCAACCCGCAGGATTACGGATCGTGGTGCCTGTCGTCGCTGTCGGAAAAATCCGCCGAGGCGGCCGAGTTCATCAACTTCGCCTCCATGCCCGCGACCCAGGCGCTGATGTCGCGCAAGATCGGCACCGCGCCGCTGGTGCCGCAATCGGCCACCGACCTGACGGACGAGGAATTCTCGTTCGTGTCCGGCACGCCCGCGATCAAGATCGCCTACGAGGCGTACCTCGACAAGGAAACCTTCATGAAGGAATCCTGGGACAAGATGCTCGCCGGGGCCTGATCCATGGCCGGGCTTGTCCTGAAGGACATCGTGAAAGAGTTCGGCAGCGTGCGCGCTGTCGAACGGGTCGACCTGACCTTTGCCGAGGGCGAGCTGACCGCCCTGCTGGGGCCCTCGGGCTGCGGCAAGACAACCCTGCTGCGGATGATCGCCGGGCTCGAAGACCCGTCCTTCGGCCAGATCTTCCTGTCGGGCCAGGACATTACCCTGCTGCCCGCGCACAAGCGCAAGTTCGGCATGGTGTTCCAAAGCTTCGCCCTGTTCCCGCATCTGTCGGTGCGCGAGAACGTGGCCTATTCGCTGACCATCGGCGGCGTGTCCAAGTCCGAGGCCTGGGCCAAGGCCGACACCCTGCTGGACCTGGTGCAGCTGAAGACCTTCGGCGACCGGCGCATCGGGGAATTGTCCGGCGGCCAGCGCCAGCGCGTGGCCATTGCCCGGGCGCTCGCCCAGGAACCCGACGTCTTCCTGCTGGACGAACCGATGTCGGCGCTTGATGCCAAGCTGCGCGAGGAAATGCAGGTGGAACTGCGCCTGCTGCAGCAACGGCTGGGCATCACGACCATCGTCGTCACCCACGACCAGCGCGAGGCCATGACCATGGCCGACCGGATCGTGGTCATGTCAAACGGGCGGGTGGAGCAATCGGGCTCGCCCCAGGACATCTACCACCGGCCCGCCAATGCCTTTGTCGCCGATTTCATCGGCCGGGCGAACTTCTTCGACGGCACAGCCGAGGCCGGGGGCATCCGGGTCGGAGAGACCCTGCTGACGGTCAAGAAACCCCTGAACTTCACGCCCGGACGGCCCGTACGCGTGGCCGTGCGCCCGGAAATGGCGGCGCTGGACGATGCACAGCCGGAAAACGTGCTGCCGGCCACGGTGACCTTTGTCCGCGACCTGGGGCCTGTGCGCGACATCCACCTGGACACCGCCCTGGGGCGGATGATCGTCGAATACGCCCTGGGCGAAGAGGCCCCGGTCTTCTCGGTCGGCCAGACGGTGCCCGTGCGCCTGCCCCCCGATCACCTGCACGTCTTTCCCGGGGACACCCCGGCCATGGCCGCCGAATGACCGCGGCGCTGGATATCGACGCCCCGGCCCCCCTGCCCGAACCGGCCCCGAAGAAACCGGTCTGGCCCTGGCTGCTGACCGGGGTGATCGTGTTCCTGTGCGTGGTGCCCTTCATCCTGGTGCTGGCCATTTCCTTCGGCCACAAGATCCAGGGCGCGGGCTGGGAATGGGCCTTCACCCTCGAGAACTACAAGCGGTTCTTCGTGGGTGCGCTTTATCCCGAGGAAATCACCTATCTCTACCTGCAACAGCTGTACTGGTCGTTGCGCTATGCCATCATCGCCTCTGTCCTGGCCGTGATCAGCGCCCTGCCCTTCACCTACCTGATGACCCGGCTCAGCCGTGCAGCCCAGGCGCGCTGGCTGGTGTTCCTGCTGGCCTCGCTGTCCCTGTCCGAGGTCTTTATCGTCATGGGCTGGGACATCCTGCTGTCCAACAACTCGGGCCTGCCGAAGCTGTTCAAGGTCACCGGGCTGACCGACTGGCTGAAGGCCGTGGGCTGGTTCGACACCCTGCGCGAATGGGGCCTGGCCTCGCCCCGCAACGTCAAGTTCAAGACGTCGGAACTGGCCACCGTGCTGTGCATGTCCTACCTGGTCTGGCCCTATGCCGTGATCCTGCTGTACCCCGCCCTGTCGCGCCTTGATCCGTCGCTGTCCGAGGCCGCCCGGACCATGGGCGCCGGCCCCTGGACGGTGGCGCGGACGGTGGTGCTGCCCTCGGTGCGGATGCCCCTGATCGGGTCGACCCTGCTGCTCTTCGTCTTCCTGCTGGGGGCCTACGTGTCGGTCACCGTCTTTGCCGAACCGGCCAAGCACACCACGGCCATCGCCATCTACGAGGCCGTGCGCGGGGCCAACCTGAACGCCCCGTTCGGAGCCGCCCAGGCCGTGATCCTGCTGCTGACCGCCGCGCTGTTCCTGTTCTTCGGCCAAAAGCTGACATCCGCCGCGGGAGCCAAGGCATGAAGTGGATCGGACCGGTCTTCATGGGCCTTGCCGCACTGGGCCTGTCCTTGCCCATCGTCGTCGTGTCGGCCGCCGCCCTGAACGGCGGGCGGACCATGTTCTTTCCTCCGCGCGATCCCAGCTTTGGCCGGTTCGTGGAATTCTTCGTGTCCGAAAGCGTCTGGACGAACGCCCTGTGGCATTCGGTCATCGTGGCCTTCGGGTCGGCCGCCCTGGCCGTGCTGCTGGCCTGGCCCATTGCCTACTGGCTGTGGGCGTCGGGATCGAAACTGTCCAAAACCGTGGCCGCCCTGGGATCCATGCCCTTCGCCCTGCCGCCCATCGTCTTTGGCGTGGGGCTTGGGTTCTTCTGGGCCTTCCTGGGGGGCCTGGGCTCATTGGCGGCCGGGATCATCAGCCATGCCGCCCTGTTCCTGGCCCTGCCGCTGGTCACCATTTCCATCGGCCTGCAAAGCATCGACCGCGCCCACCTGGATGCCGCCGCCACCATGGGCGCGACCGAGCGGGTCACCTTCCGCACCATCATCCTGCCGCAGACCCTGCCCTACACCGCCTCGGGCTTCTTCTTCGCCCTGGTGCTGTCGTTCAACGAATTCATCGTGATGTTCTTCGTCTCGGCCTCGAACTATTCGACGGTGACGCTGCAGATCTTCAACTCGCTGCGCAATGGCTACACGCCGACCATGGCCGTGGCCGCCATCACCTTCATCACCGTTTCACTGCTGGTCTTCTCGGCCGTCGCCCGCTGGGGGGACCTGCCGCGCCTGATGGGTGCCGACCAGTCGCGCCGCTAAAGCCGCCAAAGGAGACCCCAATGGCCCGACAGCCCACCCTTGTCGGTCAGCCCGTGCTGATCGTCGTCGACATCCAGAAAGGCGCCTTCCTGGACCGGGCCGATGCCGGCATTCCGTCCATGCCCGGGTTCCGCGACAACCAGGCCCGCGCGCGCAAGGTCGTGGATGCGGCCCACGATGCCGGCATCCCGGTGATCTTCTTCCAGGAAATCCACCGGCGCGACATGGTCGATTATGGCCGGGAACTGGACGGCTCCGAAGACGTGCACTGCCTGGAGGGCAACCCCGGCACCCCGGTCGCGGCCGAGGAAATGGACATGCGGCCCACCGATTACTTCATCCACAAGCGGCGCTATTCCTGCTTTTTCGGCACCGAACTGGAAATCCTGCTGAAGGGGCTGAAGGCCCAGACCCTGATCCTGGTCGGCGCGATGACGGATGTCTGCGTGCACTATACCTTCGCCGACGGGCACCAGCACGATTACTACATGCGCGTGATCAGCGATTGCGTGGGCGGGACGTCTCCGCAGGCGCACGAGGCGTCCTTGAACGCGATGGAATACCTTCAGGAAGGCGCGGTCATGGTGTCGGACGACATCTGCGCGGCCATGCACGACTGGGGCAAGACCTCGACCGCGGCGTGACGGGCGACGTGATCGGGCCGGACGCCCTGCAAGGTCTGTGGCGGCGGGACTGGATCCGCGCGCCGGGGTTCGAAGACGCCTCGACCCGGGTGTTCTGGGCCCAGGCGGGGGCGCTTTATGCCGATCTGCGCATTCCGGTCCACCGGCCCCTGCCCGATGGCGCGCGCTGCCTGGCCGAGCTGGATGCCGGGGCCCTGCTGGGCCTGATGAAGGCCGAGGGCTTTGCCGGGACCATCACCGTTGCCGACAGCATCTGCACCTGGGCGCGCGAGATCAACTGGCATGGGCTCCCCGACGGGATCGACGCCGGACAGATGTGGTTCGCCGAGGATGGCGCGCTGATCGAGGACGGCGTCCATGCCGAGTACCGCGAACGCTGGCTGGCCGGCGCACCACCGCCGCTGACGGCGCATCGGGTGCGTTCGGGAGATCTGACCGGGGTGCTGGTGCTGTCGGACGACATGTTCCTGATGGGCCTGGGCCGGCTCGACGCCGAGGCCACGGGGGCGATGGTAGAAGAACTGGAAAACGGCGACATCCCCGCCGGTCTGCCTGCGCATTTCGACACCGAATACGCCTTTGGCCATTGGGATGGGGACAGGGGCATCGCCGATCTGTGCACCAACCCGTTCCGGGAAGGCCAGTGTGTGCTGGAAAGATCCGCGACGGGCTGGCTGCGTCATCATGCGGCGTTCGACGGAACCGCGCGGGTCAGCCCCCTCATCCTCTGACCAAAGCCCTCTGACCAAACCGGCCTTCAGACAAAAAGAAACCGCCGCGCCAGGGAGGAGGAGGCGCGGCGGTCGAAATTGATCCAGGCGGGAGGAGGAGGAGCCGGGACCAAACCTTGATATCAGTTGCTTGCGAAGCGGATCCCGACCGGGCTTGCGGTCACGGTCACGTCTTCGCCGGCGCGGGCAAAGGTGTAATGCGCGCCGGGTGCGCCGGGCAGGCCAAAGCTGACGTCATCGCCATCGGCCAGCACCATGGCCACGCGCATCGGCGCATAGGTTTCGGCGGGCGTGTAGGTGGCCACGACTTCCAGGCCGGCATCGACTTCGGTCATGTAGACGGCCATGTCGGTGCCACCGTCGTGCAGGGTTGCGCCCGACATCGGCTGGGTCAGGGTGATCTGGTCTGCGGAGGCGGCGCCAGCGATGGCGGCCAGGGCAAAAGCGGTTGCGAGGGTTTTCATCTTCATCGTCCTATCGGTCGGTCACGGGCGGTCTGGCCCGGAATGTTGCGGAAGCGCCCGGTTCGGCGCTGGTGTGCCCTGTTGTGCTGCAATGCAGAATATTGGCGTTTTGGCTGCTGGAACAACCGGGTTCTGCGCATAGCTGCTATGAGTTTGACCGCATGGGAAGCCCGTGTATAATGCGTTGTATCGTATACATAAATATACCGGACGCATATCTTTTCACCCTGACGATATGCCCCATTCCGCACCGCAGCATCAACGCTGCATTGCGGCAAAAATCAAGACAAATCAGTCTCTTCCGCCGCCAGGTCCTGCAGGATCGGGCAGTCGGGACGGCCGTCTCCGGCGCAGGTGTCCACCAGCGAAGACAGGGTGCGGCGCATCTCGTTCAGCTCGGCCAGGCGGGCGTCGATGCGGTCAAGGTGCCCCTGGGCAATGCGCTTGACGTCGCCCGACGCGCGCGAACTGTCCTCATAGAGCGCCAGCAGCGAGCGGCAATCCTCGATCGAGAAGTCAAAGGACCGGGCCCGGCCGAGGAACGCCAGCTTGTGCACGTCGGTTTCGGAAAAGTCCCGGTAGCCGTTGGAATCCCGGGCGGGGCGGATCAGGCCGATCTCTTCGTAATAGCGGATCGTCTTGGAGGGCAGGCCCGTGCGCCGGGCGGCGGCGCCGATGTTCATGGCATCACCGGCCGCTTGGCCGTCCGGGCCTCCGGCACGCGCGGCGTGGGCTCGGCCAGGGCCGGTCGCACCCGGCGCAGGCGCAGCGCGTTCGTGATCACGAAGACCGAGGACAGGGCCATCGCCCCGGCCGCCAGCATCGGCGACAGCAGCGTTCCGGTCAGCGGGTACAGCACGCCGGCGGCCACCGGGATCAACGCGGTGTTGTAGGCGAAGGCCCAGAACAGGTTCTGACGGATGTTCGCCAGGGTCCGCCGGGCCATGTGATGGGCGTTGACCGCCCCGGCCACGGCCCCCGAGACCATCACCACGTCGGCCGCCTCGACCGCGATGTCGGTGCCGGTGCCCATGGCCAGGCCCACGTCGGCCTCGGCCAGGGCTGGCGCGTCATTGATGCCGTCGCCGACAAAGGCCACGCGCCCCAGTTGCGCCTGCAACCGGCGCACCGCGTCGCGCTTGCCATCGGGCAGGACCTCGGCCTCGACATGAGAGATGCCCAGCTTTTCGGCAATCGCCCTAGCGGGCGCGCTGGCATCGCCGGTGATCATGGCAACCTGCACCCCGGCCTGCCGCAGGGCGGCTATGGCGGCGGCGGCGTCCGGCTTGACCGGGTCGGTGACACCCAGGTGCGCCACCGCCTGCCCATCGACCGCCAGCCAGACCGGCGTGACGTCCGGGTCGGGATCAAAGGGCAACGCAATGCCCTCGCGCTGCATCAGGCGCGGCGCGCCCAGCAGGATGCGCTGACCTTCGATTGTGGCCGACAGGCCATAGCCCGGCAGGGCCTGTTCGTCCTGCGCTTGCGGAAGGGTCAGCCCGCGCGTTTCGGCGGCGGTCAGGATGGCCCGGGCCAGCGGGTGGTCGGAGCTGCTCTCGACCGCGGCGGCCAGGCCCAGGGCCCGGTCCTCGGTCCAGCCGTCGATGGCCGACAGGGCCGTCAGGGTCGGACGCCCCTCGGTGAGCGTACCGGTCTTGTCGAAGGCCACGGCCCGGACCCCGGCCAGCGTTTCCAGCGCGGCGCCCTTGCGGAACAGCACGCCAAGTTCGGCCGCCCGGCCCGTGCCCACCATGATCGAGGTCGGCGTGGCCAGGCCCATGGCACAGGGGCAGGCGATGATCAGGACGGAAATCGCGGCAACCAGCGCGTGGGACAGGGCCGGAGACGGGCCGAAGGACAGCCAGGTGAGGCACGTGACCACGGCCACGGCCAGGACGGCGGGCACAAAGTACCGCACCACCGTATCGGCCAGGGCCTGGATCGGCAGGCGCGCGCCCTGGGCCTCTTCGACCATGGCGACGATGCGCGACAGCACGCTGTCGGCCCCGACCTGGGTGACCCGCACGCGCAGGGTGCCCGACCCGTTGACCGTGCCGCCCACGACCCCAGCGCCGGGGCCGCGCAGAACCGGCACTGGCTCGCCCGAGATCATCGATTCGTCGATATAGCTTTCGCCGGAAATGACCTCTCCATCCGCGGCCAGGCTGCGGCCCGGGGGCACGATCAGCGTGTCGCCCACCTGCAGGCGGTCCACCGGGCGATCCTCGGGGCCGTCGGGGGTGTCGACCAGGGCGGTGTCCGGCCGCAGGGCGATCAGCTTGCGGATGGCCGCGCCGGTGCGCCCCCTGGCCCGGGTTTCCAGCCAACGGCCGGTGAGGATGAGCGTGACGATGACGGCGGCGGCCTCGAAGAAGACGGCGCGGGTGCCGTCCGGCAGCACGGCGGGCGCAAGCAGGGCGACCATGGAAAAGATCCACGCCGCGCCAGAGCCAAGGGCCACCAGCGAGTTCATGTCCGGTTCGCCCTTGAGCAGGCGCGGCAGGCCCTGGCGGAAGAAATCGCGCCCCGGCCCGGCCAGGACCAAGGTGGCCAGCACCGCCTGGATGGTCCAGGACGTGGTGGTGCCGATGGTCGCGGCAATCCAGTGATGGAAGGCGGGAATCACATGGCCGGTCATTTCCAGCAGGAAGACCGGCAGGGTCAGGGCCAGGGCCAGCAGCATGGACCGGCGGGCGGTTTCGGCCTCGTCGGCGGCGCGCTGGCCGGTGTCCTCGGCATGAACGGTTCCGGGATAGCCGGCCTTGGCCGACGCCGCGCCCAGGGCCTCGGGCGTGGTCTCGCCATCCAGGTAGCGCACGCGGGCGGCGCGGGTGGCAAAGTTGACCTCGGCCGCAATGACGCCGGGCGCCTCTGCCAGGGCGGTTTGGGCCCGGCGTGCGCATCCCGCGCAGCTCATGCCGTCGAGGTCGAGCGTGACTTCGGCCTGGGCCAAAGGGTAGCCCGCGCGGTCGAGGGCCTCGACCAGGGTGGGCAGGCTGAGGTCCCCCGGGCTGACGGTTGCGCGGTGCGTCGCGACGTTGACATGGGCCGATTGCACCCCGGGCACCTCGGCCAGCGCCGTTTCAACACGGCGCGCACATCCGGCGCAGGTGATCCCGGTTATGGGCAGATGAAGCGGGGAGGCGGCGTTCTGTGTCATGCCCCTCAGATAGGGGTTCCAGTAGCTGGAAGGTCAAGACCCGCCCCGGAAACTGCGCCGACTTGGCACGCTGGCGCGGTTCGCCAGGTGTCAGGCCGGAAAGGCGAAATCCGGCAACTGGCTGAAGGCGGATTTCAGCGCCTCTCCCCAACCGTTTGAAATTTCTTGGAAATACGGGTCGCTGTCGAGGATCCGCCCCTGTTCGCCAAACCGCAGGCTGTCGCCGCTATAGGTCACGTAGTCGATGGGGAGGCCGACCGACAGGTTGGACTTGATCGTCGAATCGAAGCTGACCAGCAGCAGCTTGATGGCATTTTCAAAGCTCGCCTCGCGGTCGAAGGCCCGCACCAGGATCGGCTTGCCGTACTTGGTTTCGCCGATCTGGAAGAACGGGTTGTCCTCGGACGCCTCGATAAAGTTGCCCTCGGGATAGATCAGGAACAGGCGCGGCGCGCTGCCCTTGATCTGGCCGCCCAGGATCATCGTCGCCCCGAAGGCCGCGGCCTCGGCCCCGCTGTCGGAATTGGACTGGATGACCTCTTTCAGGGTCTTGCCGACCTCGCGCGCGATCTGGAACATCGACGGCGATTGCAGGATCGACGGAGACCGGTCCCCCGGCGCCTTGGTCCGTTCATCGAGGATGCCCACCACGGATTGGGTCGTGGCCAGGTTGCCGGCGGTCATCAGCGTGATGACCCGGTCGCCGGGCACTTCCCACGTGTGCATCTTGCGGGCCGTGGCAATGTTATCCAGCCCGGCATTCGTGCGCGTGTCGGACATGAAGACCAACCCGCGATCCAGTCGCATTCCAACGCAATAGGTCATCGTTCCACGCATCCGACTCAGCTGGTTCGGCTTATACCCGAACCTTCATTCGAATCGGTTACTAGCGCCTTGTGAGGCCGGGGTCACTGTTGCTGTTCGACCACCAGCGTCACACGCATGGATTCGGGCCCGTCTCCGAAGCGCATGCCCGATGTCGGCGCCGCCTGGGAGTAATCAAGGCCGGTCGCCACGCGCACGTAACGCGCATCCGGGCTTTGGCCGTTCGACACGTCGAACCCGACCCAGCCCAGCCCGTCGACATAGGCCTCGGCCCAGGCGTGGCTGGCATTCTGTTCGACGGTGCCGTCCATCATCAGGTAGCCGCTGACATAACGCGCCGGATAGCCCATCTGGCGCACGGCCGAAATGAAGATGTGGGCGTGGTCCTGGCACACCCCGTGCCCCGCGGCCAAAGCCTGTTCGACCGTCAGCATCGACGAGGTCTGTTCCTTGGAATAGGGCACCTTTTCCAGGATGTGGTCGGACATGGCATGCAACATGGCCAGGTCGCCCTCGGGTTTCTTGAAGTCCGACATCAGCGCCCGCAGACCGGTGCCCGGCTTGGTCAGCTTGGTCGTCCGGTTGAACAGCCACAGCGGGGTGAACCCGGTGTGCTTGCCCACGACACCGTTGTTGTCGGTGACCTCGACCTCGCCTTCGCAGGTGATGACGATGGTTTCGACCCCGGCATCAAAGCTGATCAGGTCGACCCGGTTGGCGTGCTCGTCCTCGAACGACACCTGCCGTTGCCCGCCATCGACGGTCACGTCCCAGGAAATCACGTTCTGTTCGGGCCGCGACTTGGGCCGCAGCCGCAATTGCTGCAGCGCGTAGGGGACCGGCGTGTCGTAGTGATACGAGGTGGTGTGCGAGATTTTCAGATGCATGGCCTATTCGTAAAAACGGTAATCGCGTTCGATCTGGCGGCCAAGCGCATGACTTTCGGACAGGAAGTCGGTGACGAATTCATGCAGGCCGTATTCGAAGATCTGGTCGATGGTGGAATGGTCGAACTTGTGACAGATCTGGTCGACCATCTTGTGGCACTCGCGGCGCTCTCCGTAGTCCTCGGCCAGGTAGGCCAGGTTGGCCTGGATCTTGTGGTAGCAGAAGGCCAGGGACCGGGGCAGACGCTTGTCCAGGATCAGGAAGCGCGCAATCTTGCGCGGGTCGAATTCGCCGTCGTGCAGCGACTGGTACGCCCGCACGGACGAGGTCGCCCGCAGGATCGTTTCCCACTGCACGTTGTCGCTGACGGTGCCCACGTGCATGATCGACGGCAGCAGGATGTAGTATTTCACGTCCAGCACCCGCGCCGCATTGTCGGCCCGTTCAAAGAACGTGCCCATCCGGGCGAAATCATAGATGTCGTTGCGCACCATGGATCCGTGCAGCGACCCGCGCACGTAGGCCGTGCGCTGACGGATCGAGCTGAGGATCTCGGGCAGGTCCTGCTGTTTGACGGGCTTGGACAGCTGGCTTTTCAGCACCATCCAGCATTCATTGACGGCCTCCCAGACTTCCTTGGTCAGCGCCGTGCGCACCATCCGCGCATTGGTCCGGGCCCATTCGACATTGGCCATGACCGACCCGTCGTTGGTCTGGTCGCGCAGAAGGAAGTTAATGACCTTCTGCCCGTCGATCTTGTCGTGCTGGGCGAAATACTGGCTCGCCACGCCCGTGGCCTGAAGGATCGAGGACCATTCGCTGTCCGCCGCGCTGGAGCGCGTCAGCGAAATGCGAAGGCCCGCGTCGATCATCCGTGCCGTGTTCTCGCTGCGCTCCATGTAGCGCAGCATCCAGAAAATACCGCCTGCGGTCTTGCCAAGCATTGCCTTAGTCCTCCAGCACCCAGGTGTCCTTGGTGCCGCCTCCTTGGCTGGAATTCACGACCAGCGATCCTTTCTTCAGTGCCACCCGCGTCAGCCCGCCGGGAATGATTTCGACGCCGCCGGGCGAAGCCAGCGCAAAGGGCCGAAGATCCACGTGGCGCGGCGCAAGGCCGGCCTTGGTCAAGATCGGCACCGTCGACAGCGACAGCGTGGGCTGAGCGATGTAGTTGCCCGGCTTGGTTTCCAGCTTGGCGCGGAAATCGGCGATTTCCTTCTTGGACGCCGCCGGCCCGACCAGCATGCCGTACCCGCCCGAGCCGTGGACCTCTTTCACGACCAGCTCTTCCAGATGTTCGAGCACGTATTTGAACGCGTCCGGTTCGGAACAGCGCCACGTCGGCACGTTCTTCAGGATCGGCTGTTCGCCCGTGTAGAATTCAACGATTTCGGGCATGTAGGAATAGATCGCCTTGTCGTCGGCAATCCCCGTGCCCGGGGCGTTGGCAATGGTGATGCCGCCCGCGCGATAGACATCCATGATCCCCGGCACACCCAGAACGCTGTCTGGGTTGAAGGTCATCGGATCAAGGAAATCGTCATCCACCCGGCGATACAGCACGTCGATCGGCTTGTAGCCCCGCGTCGTGCGCATGGCCACGCGGCCGTCGACGACCCGCAGGTCATGGCCTTCGACCAGCTCGACACCCATCTGGTCGGCCAGGAAGGCATGTTCGTAATAGGCCGAGTTATGAATACCCGGCGTCAGCACCGCCAGGGTCGGCGGCCCGTCGCAGATCGACGGCCGGCACGAGCTGAGCGAGCGGCGCAGGCTGCGCGGATACTGGCTGACCCCGCGCACGTTGATCTGGCTGAACAATTCCGGGAACATGTGCAGCATCGTCTCGCGGTTCTCCAGCATGTAGGAGACCCCGGACGGCGTACGCGCATTGTCCTCCAGCACGTAGAACTCGTCTTCGCCGGTGCGCACCAGGTCGGTGCCGGTAATGTGCGTATAGATGTTGCCCGGAGGCGCCACCCCGATCATCTGCGGCAGGAAGGCATCGTTGCGGGCGATCATCTCGACCGGGATGCGGCCCGCCCGGACGATTTCCTGCCGGTGGTAGATGTCATGAAGGAACGAGTTGATCGCGCGGACCCGCTGCTCGATCCCCTTTTCCAGGATCCCCCATTCACGCCCGGTTATGATGCGCGGCACCAGGTCGAAGGGAATCAACCGCTCGGTGGCCTCTTCGACCCCATAGACGTTGAAGGTGATTCCGGTCAGGCGGAAGAACGCCTCGGCCTGCTCGCTCTTCTTTCTGAGCCGGGCCACGTCCTCCTGGTTGAACCAGGAACTATAGGCACTGTAGGGCGCACGGGCGGTTTCGCCGAAGCCATACATTTCATCGAAGAAGGACGGTTTATCAGTCATGAGGCGACCGTAGCAGCAAGGTTGGTAAATTCAAAAGCCCCAAGCAGCCAGAGGCGCCGAAGCACAAACTGCGTAATATAATTGCGACGCATGCGGTGGATTGATCAAGCTGTTGGCGGAATGGAACCGGTTGGTCAGGATTTGCCGGCCATATCGATGTCGCTGAGCTCTGTCAGAAGCTCCAGCAGCATGTCGTATTTCTCGCGGCCAAGGCGGTCTTCGATCGTGCACATCAACTGGACAGAGGTTTCGCGGTTCTCGGCGATCAGCTGCTTGCCCAGGGTCGTGATCTGCACGATCTGGCGGCGGCGGTCGCAGGGGTCGATGGAGCGGGCGATCAGGCGCTTGGCCTCCAGCTTTTGCAGGATGCGCGTCAGGCTGGGCAGCAGCAACGAGGCGGTGTCCGCGATGCGCGTCGGGTCCGAGGGCCCGAATTCGTCCAGGACCCGCAGCACCCGCCATTGCTGTTCGGTGATGCCCACATCGGTCAGCATGGCCCGGATCGGTCCCATCACCTGTTCGCGCGCACGCAGCAGCACGATCGGCAGCGATCGGGAGGTCGGCAGTACCGGAAGCGGTCTTGGCTCTGTCGTGATCAGGTCATCCATGGTTAATAATCCCCCCTGTCAATGCCCGGCGCAATTCCGGAAACCCAGACCTTTGGGGACTTCTTTTCCGGTTGACCGCCCGACAATTAGTTGACTTGTTAAGCAAAAACCGGCCCCGACAGGCAGTCGGCCACCGAGGAGGAGACGGATGGAGTGGAGTGAATTCGGCGACTGGGCGCACCGCGTGGCGGACTGGTCCCAGGCCTACCGCGAAACCGTCGGGGACCGCCCCGTGCGCGCTCAGGTCCGCCCCGGAGAGGTGCTTGGCGCCCTGCCCGCGGCCCCGCCCGAAAGCGGCGAGCCGATGGACCGGATCTTCGAGGATTTCGAACAGGTGATCATGCCGGGCATCACCCATTGGCAGCATCCCCGGTTCTTCGCCTACTTCAACGCGAACGCGGCGCCGCCGTCGGTGCTGGCCGAATTCCTGGTCTCGGCGATCGCGCCCAATTGCATGATCTGGCAGACCTCTCCCGCCGGGACCGAGCTGGAAACCCGGGTGATGGACTGGCTGCGCCAGGCCGTGGCCCTGCCCGAGGAGTTCTCCGGGGTGATCCAGGACAGCGCCTCGACCGCGACGCTGGCCGCGGTGCTGACCATGCGGGAACGGGCGCTGGAGTTCACTGGCAACAGCGAGGGCCTTTTTGGCCGGCCGCCCCTGCGCATCTATTGCTCGGCCGAGGTGCATACCTCGATCGACCGGGCGGCCTGGATTTCGGGGATCGGCGCGCAGAACCTGGTGCGCGTGCCGATCAAGGGGCCGTCACGGGGCATGGACCCCGATGCCCTGCGGGAGATGATCGCGCAGGACAGGGCCGCCGGGCTGCAGCCGGCCGGGGTGATCCTGTGCGTGGGCGCAACCGGCGTGGGCGCGACCGACCCCGTGACCGAAATCATGGCCATCGCCCGGGCCGAGGGCCTTTACACCCATGTCGATGCCGCCTGGTCCGGATCCGCGATGATCTGCCCCGAATTCCGGCCAATGTGGGCGGGGATCGAACAGGCCGACAGCGTTGTCTTCAACCCGCACAAGTGGCTTGGCGCGAATTTCGATTGCTCGGCGCATTTCGTGCGCGCGCCCGAAGACCTCGTGCGCACGCTGGCGATCCGGCCCGAGTACCTCAAGACCCACGGCGCGGATGGCATCATCAACTATTCCGAATGGTCGGTGCCCCTTGGCCGACGGTTCCGCGCGCTGAAACTGTGGTTCCTGATCCGCAGCTACGGGCTGGACGGGCTGCGCGAGATCCTGCGCAACCATGTCCGCTGGGCGGTCGCCCTGCACGACCGGCTGGCCCAGGAACCGGACATCGAAATCGTCACCCCGCCCATGTGGTCGCTGTTTTCCTTCCGCTATGTGCCTGATGGGGCGGCCGATCTCGACGCGCTGAACCAGCGGATGGTGGATGCGATCAACGATGACGGGCGGATCTACCTGACCCAGACCCGGGTCGACGACCAGCTGGTGATCCGCTTCCAGGCCGGATCCTTTGGCACCACCGAGGACGACGTGATGATGACACTGGACGTGATCCGCGAGATCGCCCACGCATTGAGCAACGGATAAGAGGAGGATCCCATGCCCGCCCCGACAAACATCTTCAAGCAACGCCTGGCAGCCGGCGAAACCCTGATCGGCTGCTGGCTGAGTTTCGCGGAAATGGCCCCGGCCGAGATCATGGGCTCGGCCGGGTTCGACTGGCTGCTGATCGACGGAGAACACGGGCCGAACGACATCCGCTCGATCCGCGACCAGCTGATCGCGCTCGAGGCCAGCGCGTCCTCGCCGGTGGTCCGCGTGCCCACGGGCCTGGACTGGGTCCTGAAGCAGACGCTGGATATCGGGGCGCAGACCGTCCTGGTGCCGCTGGTCGAAACGGCGGACCAGGCGACCGAGATCGTGCGGGCCTGCCGCTATCCCACCGCCGGCATCCGCGGCGTGGGCGCGGCGGCGGCCCGGTCCGGGCGGTTCGGCGGCATCCCCGACTACGTGCCTACGGCCGACGACCAGATCTGCGTGCTGGTTCAGGTGGAAAGCGTGAAGGGCGTGGAAAACCTGGACGAGATCCTGGCGGTAGAGGGCATCGACGGCGTGTTCATCGGCCCAGCCGACCTGTCGGCCGACATGGGTTACAAGGGCAATTCCAAGCACCCCGAGGCCCGCAAGGTGATCCTGGACGCACTGGATCGGATCGCGGCATCGGACAAGCCCGCCGGGTGCCTGTCGCTGGATGACGAGACGGCGCAATTGTACCTGGATCACGGCACGCGGTTCCTGGCCGTGGGCATCGACGTGCACCTGATGATCAATGCCGCGCGTCGACTGGTCGCGACGTACAAACCCGGGTAATCGGCGCACCGGCGGGTCGGTCAAGATTTTTCGTACGAAAAATCTCGGCCAGGCCCGGCCGTCCGCGACAGATCACGGGGTTTCATGGCCGGGACCACAGGTTTCCATGACCCGGGCTATTTCATTCTCGCAGCCAATCCATTATGTCGCGCCCGTCAAAGGAGAACCAAGAGATGGGTTACAAAGTCGTCGTCGCCGGCGCCACGGGCAACGTGGGCCGGGAAATGCTGAACATCCTCGCTGAACGCGAATTCCCCGTGGATGAAATCGCCGTACTGGCCAGCCGAAAATCGCTGGGCACCGAGGTGACGTTTGGCGAGACGACCCTCAAGACCAAGGACCTCGACACGTTCGACTTCACCGGCTGGGACATGGCGCTGTTTGCCATCGGCTCGGACGCGACGAAGAAATACGCCCCCAAGGCCGCGGCCGCAGGCTGCGTGGTGATCGACAACTCGTCGCTCTATCGCTACGACCCCGAGGTGCCGCTGATCGTGCCGGAAGTGAATGCCGACGCGATCACGGGCTATTCCAAGAAGAACATCATCGCCAATCCAAATTGCTCGACCGCCCAGATGGTTGTCGCGCTCAAGCCCCTGCACGAACGTGCGCGGATCAAGCGCGTTGTCGTGTCGACCTACCAGTCGGTGTCCGGCGCGGGCAAGGAAGGCATGGACGAGCTTTGGGACCAGACCAAGGCCGTCTACAACCCGACCGACGACAAGCCGCCGAAGAAGTTCCAGAAGCAGATCGCCTTCAACGTGATCCCGCATATCGACGTCTTCATGGAAGACGGTTCGACCAAGGAAGAATGGAAGATGGTCGTCGAGACCAAGAAGATCGTCGACCCGTCGATCAAGGTCACCGCGACCTGCGTCCGGGTGCCGGTCTTCGTGGGCCATGCCGAATCGATCAACATCGAGTTCGAGGATTTCCTGGACGAGGACGAGGCCCGCGACATCCTGCGCGAAGCTCCGGGCGTCATGGTGATCGACAAGCGCGAGGACGGTGGCTACGTGACGCCGATCGAATGCGTCGGCGATTTCGCCACCTTCATCAGCCGGATCCGCCAGGATTCGACGATCGACAACGGCCTGAACATCTGGTGCGTCAGCGACAACCTGCGCAAGGGCGCTGCCCTGAACGCGGTGCAAATCGCCGAAGTTCTGGGCAACCGGGTCCTGCAAAAGGCCTGATCCCTTCAAGCCTGGCGAGGCGCGCGGGTCGCGCGCCTCGATCGAAGGGCCTCAGTCGAACCGTTCGTACATGTCCCCGTCCTGCGCTTTCGGCCCCGAGTCAGGGGCAGTCAGGACAACCTCGGCCAGCCATCGGTGCGTATGCCCCGGAAACGGCGAGCCGAAGCGGCGCATCAGCCTGCTGTAGCTGAACCCCAGGTCACAGACGTTGCACAACCGGTGCCCGCCCAGTTGCGCGTGCACGGTCAGGCCGCCTCCGGCCTGGCGCAGGGTTGCCCCTTTCGATCGCAGCCGCCATTCAAGATCACCCCATCCCGACGCATGGGCAAGATCTTCGGACAGGTTGGCCCGCAGGGGCCCTATGAGTCGTTCTTCGGGCCTGACCGGCGGCCGTGACCCTGATCTGCGGGACAGCTCGCTACGGATCAGGCAGCGCACGAAATGACCCGGAGACACGCCGTCCTGGCCAGCCATGTCGTGCAGGGCCACTTTCAACTCGCGCGGCAAGCGGATCGATTCGGTTTCCTGGTCCATGCCCGATGCTTGCCAGCCAGAGCCTAACAAGTGCTGAAAGGCCCGATCCCTGCAACGGGCCCGCCCCCAGCAAAAGGCCAAGGAACCGCCGACTCACTCACCCCAAAGCTGTATTTACGAACCCGACACCCCGGACATCGGCGACAGGGTCACAACGGGCGCCGCAGCGCTCATCTAGAGGGGGAATAAGCGCCTTTTGGCTCATGCCCGACGTGCTGGCCTACAAGCCTATATACCGACTCATCGAAAGGCCCTAGATGGACGGCTGTCGGTTGGTTCCGACAGCTGCTCGGCGCTCCGCCGAGCTCCCCCAGAGGTTGAAATGACCCCCTTCATCAAAATCGTGACTACCGCTGTTGCCATGTCGGCAATCGCAACCCTTGCCGCTGCCTCCGACGCACCTGCCCGCGTGCTGAAGATCCCGCAGGGCCTGTGCCCCCAGACCGTGTCGGCCATGACCGACTGGGCCGCCAAGGCCAATGGCTCGGGCATCGGCGCCTACGCGATGCCCGTCGACATGGACACCAAGGTTGGCCAGTGCGACACCGCGAAAATCGCTATGGGTGGCGTGGCTTACGGTTACACGAGCTATGAAGAGGCCGCCGCGGCCGCCACCGCATCCTGCGAAGCGCAGCGCGGCGCCGACATGGGCAATTGCAAGGTCTTTGCCTACCTCGTCGACCAGAAATGACCTGAACCGGGCGTTATCCCCGCCCGGTCCATTGCCGGCACAGCCGGACCCACATGCACTGTCCAAAGCTCAACCTGGGGCGCGCGTATCTGCCATACGCGCGCCATTTTTGCGTCCGGATCAGACCGGATCAGACCGGGTGAAATGCTCCGCTCGCCGGATCATACACCTGCAATCCGCCCTCGCCGATATCGGTCCAGAGCCCGTGCAAACCCAGCTCTCCGGCGGTCACCCGTTCTTCCACGAAGGGGAAGCTCATCAGGTTGTCGAGCGAGGTCAGCACCGCCTCTTTTTCCAGCGCCCGTTCCTGTGCGGCCTGGTCCGGAAGATCGGCCACCTTGTCGTACTTGGGCTTGAGGATATCCATCCAGCGGCCGACGAAGCTTTCCTTGACCTCCAGCTCGGGGGCCGAGCCCTTGCACATGTCCAGGCAGCCCTTGACCCCGCCGCACTGGGAATGGCCCAGCACCAGCAAATGAGACACCTTGAGCACCGTCACCGCATATTCCACGGCCGCCGAGGTCCCGTGGTGGTCGCCGTCGGGCTCGTAGGGGGGCACCAGGTTGGCAATGTTGCGGTGGATAAAGAATTCACCCGAATCCGCTCCGAAGATCGAGGTCACGTGCACCCGGCTGTCGCAGCACGAAATGACCATCGCCCGGGGGCGCTGACCTTCGTCCGCAAGACGGCGGTACCAGGACTTGTTCTCGGCAAAAGACGTTGCTTTCCAGCCGTGATAGCGCTGTAGCAGGTAGGTCGGCAGCGGCCGGGCATGTTTCATGGTCCGATGTCCTCGCGTGATCATTTCAGTGCGTTTGAAAGCAGATAGGCCGATTTCAGGCAAAATTCGAGAGAGAACGCACTCTGGGCGCAACCTTTTGCAAAGGTCTTTCCCACATCAATGGGCGTTGCCGTGGGGGCGAACATATGTGGGGAAGATGTGGTGGAGATTATTACCCTGACGCCGGATGAAACCGTGCGACTGGACCCATCCCGGCTCGGAGACCTGTATCTTCAACTGGGCGAGGCCGGGGCCGAAGACGTGGTGTGCCGCGCGATCGAGGAACTGGCCGTGCGCCTGTCCCATTGCGAACGTCTTTGGCGGCGCGACGACTTGGAGGGGTTGCGCAAATGTGCGCGGTCTCTCATTGCCATTGCCGAACAGGTGGGCATGAACTCGCTGGCCCGGGTCGCCGGCGACGTGACCCAGGCGATCGACAGCCTGGACGACGTGGCGACATCGGCCACCCTGACCCGATTGCTGCGCATCGGCGCGCGGTCGCTGACCGCCGTGTGGGATCTGCAGGACCTGTCGGTCTGACACCTTCCTGACGTATCGCTAACGCATCCTCGGCGCCTGCGGGCGCGGCTTTCCCGTTTCGGCCTCTTGCGGTTCCCTGCCCCGCGCCTAGTCTGGGCGCGACACTCCCAAGAGACCACACTCCATGCCCCTCACCTTTGCCGCGCCCGACACCCCCGCCCTGCCCCTGTTCATTCTGGACCAGGACGGGCTGGACAGCTTCCTGACGGACCAGCCCGACACCGTGACCGCCTGGGTCAAGGCCAGCGGATTTGCCGCCGGGCCGGGCCAGGCGCTGCTGATCCCCGGACCTGATGGTGCCCCGACCTATGCCCTGGGCGGGTTCGGCTCGGCGGCGGGCCGGGCGCGCGGCCGCTTCCCGCTGGCCGCCGTTGCCGCCGCCCTGCCCGCGGGCACCTACAGCCTGGCCTCGTCCCTGCCTTCGGGCGACCTGGAAACCGAATGCCTGGGCTGGCTGCTGACCGGCTACGCCTTCACGACCTATGCGGGCGAGGCGACGCCCGGCGCGCAACTGGTGGCCCCCGACGGCATCGACGCCGCCCGGATCGAGGCCCTGGCCGCCGGCGAAGCCCTGACCCGCGACCTGATCAACACGCCCGCGTCGGACATGGGACCGGCCGAGCTTGAAGCCGCCGCCCGCGCCCTGGCCGACCAATTCGGGGCCACCATCGCGGTGACCGAGGGCGAGGACCTGCTGGCGGCCAACCACCCGATGATCCATGCGGTAGGCCGAGCCTCGACCCGGACGCCCCGGCTGATCGACATGTCCTGGGGTAGCGCGGGGCCCAAGCTGACGCTGGTCGGCAAGGGCGTCTGTTTCGACACCGGCGGGCTGAACCTGAAGCCCGGGGCCTCGATGGGGCTGATGAAAAAGGACATGGGCGGGGCGGCGACCGTGCTGGGGCTGGCCCATGACATCATGGCCCTGGGACTGCCGCTGCAATTGCGGGTGCTGATCCCGGCGGTGGAAAACGCGGTGTCCGGCAATGCCTTCCGGCCCGGGGACATCCTGCACTCGCGCAAGGGCCTGACGGTCGAGATCAACAATACCGATGCCGAGGGCCGGCTGGTGCTGGCCGATGCACTGGCCCTGGCGGACGAAGGGAAGCCCGACCTGATCGTGTCGATGGCCACCCTGACCGGGGCGGCGCGGGTGGCCGTGGGCCAGGACCTGGCGCCGTTCTATGTCGACAGCGATGCCTCGGCCATGGCCCTGTCGGCGGCGGCGGCCCGGGTGTCGGACCCGGTCTGGCGCATGCCCTTCCATGACCCCTACGAGCCGCTGATCGAGCCGGGGATCGCCGATCTGGACAACGCGCCGTCGGGCGGGTTTGCCGGGTCGATCACCGCCGCGCTGTTCCTGCGCCGCTTCGTGACCGAAACGCCCTACATGCATTTCGACATCTTCGGCTGGACCCGGTCGTCGTTCCCGGCCCGGCCCAAGGGGGGCGTGGGCATGGGCGCCCGTGCCTTGCTGGACGCCCTGCCCGAGCTGCTGGAGCTATGACCGACCGCCGGTTCCACCGGGCCAATGCCCGGGTCGGCCATGCCGGCCTGATCGAGGCCCATCCCGGCCTGCGCCTAACCGAGGGCACGACCCGGCGGGTCGGCGTCCCCGTGGCGGACCTCTGCGCCGCGCCGGACGGCGGGCGGGACAAGCAGATGCTGTTCGGCCAGGCCTTCACCGTGCTGGAGGATCACGAGGGTTGGGCCTTTGGCTTTGATCCGACCGACGGCTACGTGGGCTACCTGCCCTCGCCCAGCCTGTCAGAGCCGGTCACGGCGACCCACCGCGTCACGGCCCGGTCCAGCCACCTGTATACCCGGGCGGATATCAAGTCTGCGGATCTGATGGCGCTGAGCTACGGGTCGCTGCTGGCCGTGACGGGCGAGACAGGCGAGACGGGGGCTTTCGTCGAGCTGGCGACCGGGGGCTTCGTGCCCCGCCAGCACGTGGCCCCGCTGGGCTGGGTTGCGGCCGATCCGGTGGCACAAGCCGAGGCCTTCCTGGGCACGCCGTATCTTTGGGGAGGCAACAACGGGGCGGGCATCGATTGCTCGGGTCTTGTCCAGCAGGCCTTGCTGGCCGCAGGTGTCCCCTGCCCCCGGGATTCGGATCTTCAGTCGGTGGCCTGGCCCGAGATCACCGGTCCGGCACAGCGCGGCGACCTGGTGTTCTGGAAGGGCCACGTGGCGATGATGGTGAGCGACACCGACATGATCCACGCCAACGCCCATCACATGGCCGTTGCCGTCGAGCCCTTCGCCGAGGCCCGCGCCCGTATCCAGGCCAAGGAATTCGGAGACGTGTTGCGCATCACCCGGCCCGCGCGGTGATCCGGCGCGGGGTTGCCCTGTGTCACTCGACCGAGCGGATCAGCTTGCGTTCCAGCACGCGCAGCACCGATTTCAGGTCATGCCCGCGCTTGAGGATCTGCCCATCGATGCCCACGACCGAGTACATGCCCTGACGGTTTCTCAACTTGGGGCGTTTCTCGATCCGGTAGAGCGGGTTTTCGGCGGTGCGGCGGAAGACGGAAAAGACCGCCATGTCCCGGAGGCAGGAGATCCCGTAGTCGCGCCATTCCCCGGCCGCCACCATGCGGCCGTAGACGGACAGGATGACGGACATCTCGCGCCGGTCGAAGGCGACCTGTTCGGGGATACCGCGGGACCCGGACGGAGTGAGCGGCGGGGGGGGCTGTATGGTCATGGCCCAGAGTTGCGCCAATATCCGGCCGTTTCAAGCCTCTTGCGATATTTCGCGCGCCCTTGCCCCGGGACGGTGCCGGGATGGAGAGGGTCTGCCGGGTATTTGTGAAGAGAAAGAAGCAGGAGGGGGTGTCCTCGGCGGGCGCTGTCCTGCAAGGGCATGGCCCGGGCGATCAGTCCAGGCGGCGCACCAGCAGCTGGTTGCTGTCGTCGCGGCGGGTTTCCAGCGTGCGGATGGCGCGGATCAGGTCGGAGAGTTTGCGCTTGCCGTAGGAGCGCGTGTCGAAATCGGGGTTGGACGCGGTGATGAACTGGCCGATGGGCCCCAGCGCGTACCAGTCGTCTTCCTGCTCGATCGTGTCCATGGCCCGGTAGACCAGGTCGCGCACCTCGTTCACGGATCGTTGGGCCTTGGGCGCCTCGTCCGCCGGTTTTTCGCCTTCGGCGCCGATGTTTTCCAGGAAGATGAAGCGCTTGCAGGCCTTGCGGAAGGCCTCGGGCGTGTTCATCTTGCCCATCCCGTAGACATCCAGCCCCTGTTCGCGCAGGCGCGAGGCGAGGCGGGTGAAATCGCTGTCGGAGGACACGAGGGCAAAGCCGTCGAACCGGCCCGAGTGCATGAGGTCCATGGCGTCGATCACCAGGGCGATGTCGCTGGCGTTCTTGCCCACCGTATTGGCCGGCTGGTGGTGGGGGACCAGCCCGAATTCGGCCTGGACCTTGGACCATCCCGCCATCTGCTGGCTGGAGAAATCGCCGTAGCAGCGCCGGACCGAGGCCTCGCCCAGGCGGGCGATCTCGTCGAAGATCGCCTTGGCATATTTCGGAGAGGTGTTGTCGGCGTCGATCAGGACAGCGATCAGCGGGGTGTCGGTGCGGTCGGTCATGGGGGCTGTGTACGCCGTGTTCGGGGGCCAAGCCAGAGCCGATAAGGCCCGGGGCGGGATTTCGTCGCAACCGCTTGACGCAAGTCAAGGCCATGCCAAGCTGTCATGGTAGGGTAACGCATAATCAAGGCCAGGAGGCTATCATGTTTGAAACGATTGTTGTCGGTGTGGACGGGTCCGAAGCGTCGGACAAGGCGATCCGCATGGCGTGTGACCTGGCGCAGAAATACGGAACAGAGCTGCACCTGGTGCACAGCCCGCAGCCCGAAACGGCTGTTTATGCCACGGCCGCCGTGGCCGGATTTCCCGCCGTCGCCGAGATGCCCACCCAGGAGGAACTGGACCAGGCCGGTGAAGAGGTGATGAAGATGGCCGTGGCGCTGGCGACCGAGGCTGGCCAGGGCGGCGTGCAGACCCACATGCTGCGCGGGGATCCCGCCGATCAGCTTATTGCCTGCGCCGAGCGCATCGGGGCCGACCTGATCGTGACCGGGCGGCGTGGCCTGGGCAACCTGGCGGGCCTCGTGCTGGGGTCGACCTCGCAGCGGATCATGCATCACGCCAAATGCGCGGTTCTCACCGTGGTCTGAGGATCGGGCCATCGTATGAACGATATGACAAAGCCCGGCCAGTTGGCCGGGCTTTCCCGTGTCTCTGGCCCGTGTCTGGCCTTCAGGCCGGAACGGTCACTCGCGGTAGGTCGAGTGGCAGGCCTTGCAGGCGCCGCCGATCTGGCCGAGGGCCGGGCCAACGGCACCGGCTTCGGTCAGAGAGGCCTCGGCCGCGGTAGCCGCGGCTTCGAGATCCATCGCCTTGGCGGTGAAATCGTCCCAATCGTCCCAGATGATCGGCTTGGCTTCGGATTCCGGGTCGTCTTCCTGTGGCTCGAACAGAGCGGGGATCTTGGCGGCTTCGGCAGCCATGGTGGCGGCGGCGGCCTGGGCGGCGGCAGCGTCGAATTCGGTGGCCCCCTTGGCCATGTCGCCCAGCACCTTGGTCTGGGCGCCGATCACCTTCATCGCCTCCATGCGCGCCTTGACGGCCGGGTTGGACGCATCGCTGTGGGCATCGGTGGCCGGGGCAAGGGCAAGCACGGCGGCCGTGGCTCCGGTCAGGGCGAGGGTGAAGAATTTGCTGGTCATCAAGGAAATCCTCTTGGGTCTGGCATGGTCGACAATGTGGGGATTCGTCCGGTCACGCCACGATTTGGCGGCGTACTGTCGGAACTGTGATCGCGGAAGCGTGAGGGATGGGCCGATTTCCGGCGCCGCAAGAGGGGCCGGGCGGAACCGGGATCTCGACTCTGCCGGGCGACTCGGGGTAAAAGCTAGAACATAACAAGAACATCTTGCTGCCATGCCGAAACGTCGCATCCTCTCGCTCTGGTTTCCCCGCCTTGGCGCCGAACGGCTCATGCGGGCCGCCCGGGGCACCCTGGACATGCCCCTGGCCGTGGTCGAGGACCGGGGCAACATGCAACTGGTGTCCTCGGTCAATGCCCCGGCCTTCGCCGCCGGGATCCGCCGGGGCCAGCCCGTGCGCGATGCCCATGCCATGTGCGCGGGCCTGCTGACGCGCACGCGCAATGTCCCGGCCGAGGCCGCCTTCCTGACGGCCTTGCGCCGGTGGGCCGGCAAGTTCAGCCCCTGGGTCGCGGAAGAGGCTCCGGACGGGCTGGTGATCGACCTGTCGGGCTGCGCGCACCTGTTCGGCGGGGAAGAGCCCCTGCTGGCCGTGGTCGAAGCCGATTGCGCCGGGATGGGCCTGTCGGTGCGGCTGGGGCTGGCCGATACGCTGGGCGCGGCCTGGGCGCTGGCACGCTATGCGGGGGCCACCCCCGCGGCGGTGCGATCAGGCGATGCGATCGACCAGGAGGCTCGGGCGACGCGCGCGCGCGCCTCGCGCCGCAAGCACTGGACGAAGGGCGGCGCGGCCCCCCGGGTGACCGGAGGGGGCCAGGTCTCGGGGGCGACACCGGGCCGGATCGCGCCGCCCGGGCAAAGCCACGGTGCGCTTGGCCCGCTGCCCGTGGCGGCACTGCGGCTGGATGACGACACGACGGCGCAGCTGGGCCGGCTGGGGTTGCGGCGGATCGGCGACCTGCTTGGCCAGCCCCGGGCGGGGCTGGCGCGCCGGTTCGGGACCGGCCTGGTGCTGCGGCTGGACCAGGCGACGGGGGCCGCGCCGGAACCGGTGTCTCCGGCCGCGCCGCCGCACCACTTCGCGGTGCGCATGACCTTCCCCGAGCCGATCGGGCTGGTGGACGACCTGATGGCGGCGGTCGACCGGATGTTGCCTCGGTTGTCGGAAGCGCTGGAGGACAAGGGCCGGGGCATGCGCCGGCTGCGGATCGAGGCGCACCGCACCGACCAGGCCGCCGAGGTGATCGAGGTCGGCTTTGCCAGGCCGACGCTGGCCCCCCACCGGATCCGGCCGCTGGTGGAGATGAAGCTTGACGGGATCGACGCGGGGTTCGGCATCGACATGCTGCGGCTGGAGGCGGTGGCGACCGAGCCGGTGCATGACCGCGACAAGGTCGGTCATCTTGGCGCGGGACAGGCGGTGCGGGACCGGCTGACGGGCAATGGGGCGCTGGACGACCTGGTGGCCCGGCTGGGGGCGCGGATGGGCCTGGAGGTGATTACCCGGCTGCACCCGGCCTCCAGCCACATTCCCGAGAAGGCCGCGCAAGTGATGGCCGCGGCCTGGTCGGACCCGGCGCGGAATTGGCCGCGGCCGGGACGGGAACGCCCGCTGATCCTCTGGCGTCCGGAGCCGGTCACGGCCGAGGACGGGCCCGGGGTGCCGGTGCAGTTCCGCTGGCGCAGCCGGGAGTGCGCGCTGGCCGAAGCCACCGGGCCCGAGCGGATCGCGCCGGAATGGTGGCTGGACGAGCCAGAATGGCGCAGCGGGGTCCGGGATTACTGGACCCTGACCACCGGGGCAGGCGACCGTCTGTGGCTGTATTATGCGCATGGGGGCATGATGTCGGGAGGGTGGTTCTGCCAGGGGGCCTTTGCCTGAGGCAGTTTCAGGGGCGGGGATGTCTTGCCGGGGTATTTGTGAAGAGAAAGAAGCAGGAGCGCGATCTGTTGATGCCGTCCGGGGTCGCGAGAGTTCATTCGAGCCCGAGACCTGTCAGGTTTGAATTCGAGACCGGCCGCAGCGCTTTCCCTTCAACCGAAGTGGAGCTTTTGCGCGCGGCGTTTGCGGTTGCTCCGGCGTTTGTCGATCCCGTTTCCCCAAGGCAGGCCGCAGGTTGTGCACGGGCCACCTGCCAAGGCGGCCACCGCGCGTCCGGAGGACGCGCAAAGCCTCGTGTGACGCCGCAGGCGTCTCATTCAAGGACAGCCCTGCCAAGGAGCGGTCGGTCAGGTGCCGTAGCGGGCCAGGAAGGTTTCGACCGCTTCGCGCCCGGTATAGGCAATTTCCTCGGCGGTGAACTCTGTCTGCAAACCGAACACCGCCCGGGTCCACAGCCGGCATTTGCACAGTTCCGAGAATTGCTCGGCCGCCATGGTCATATCATCGATGGCCAAATCGCCTGCCTCGCAGGCCTGGCGAAAATAGCGCGCCAGCCGTTCCCGGCCGCGTTCCGGCCCGTTCTGGTAGAAGGCCTGGCCCAGTTCGGGAAAGCGTTCGGCCTCGGCCACGCAGATCCGGTAGATCTGCAGACCGAAGCCCGAGGTCAGGAAGGTGATGATTTCCACCGCTGCCATGTTCAGCACGTCGCGCACCGGGGCCGCGCTGTCGATCCGGGCCGCGGTTTCCTCGGACATGCGGTGGCATTCGTGCCGGGCGACTTCCATGAACAGCAGCCGCTTGTCGGGGAAATAGCTGTAGAGCGTGGCTTTCGACACCCCCGCCGCCCGCGCGATATCGTCGACGCTCGCCCCTTCGAACCCGTCGGCCATGAAGACCTCGCGCGCACCGGCGAGGACCTGCTCGAACTTGCGCCCCGTGCGCACCACGTGCGTGGCGTCACCCATGTCGTGCCTCATTGTCATCCCGCGTTACTTTAAACTGATCGGTTCAGTTTCCACAAGCACAGGCCCGCCAAATGCCCGCATCGGGGACGCCCGGATCGGCGATCGGCCATTTGTTCACATGTGCACTAAGCAGATCCCTTGCAGCGCCTCTCCGGCTTCGCTACGCCTGCCGCATGGTCGAGATATTCCTGAGAACCCTTCCCTTTTTTGCCATCATCGGCCTTGGGTTCCTCGCAGGACGCACCCGCTTCTTCACCGAGGAAGCGACGGCCTACCTGACCAAGTTCGTCTTCTTCTTCGCCCTGTCGGCCATGCTCTTCCGGTTCTCGGCCTCGCTGTCCCTGGGCGACATCCTCGACTGGAACCTGGTGGCCGGCTACCTCTGGGGCACGGCCGTCGTCTACCTGATCGCCACGGCCATATCCTTCCTGCGCGGACTCGACATGTCGACCGCCGCGGTCGAGGCCCAATGCGCGGCGATCGGCAACGTGGGGTTCCTGGGCCTGCCGATGTTCATCACGCTGTTCGGCGAAGAGGCCATCGGGCCCAACATGCTGGTGCTGACCGTCGATCTGATCGTCTTTTCCAGCCTCATCGTCATCCTGATCAATGCCGGGCGCACGGGCCGGCTGTCGGTGGCCACCTTCGGGCAGATCGGGCTGGGCCTGCTCAAGAACCCGATGATCGTGTCCATCGTGGCCGGGCTGGCCTGGTCGGCGCTGGAATGGCCTATTCCGCGCCCGATGGAGGACTTCCTGCTGATCCTCGGCGGAGCCGCCACGCCCGGTGCTCTGTTTGCCATCGGGGCCTCGCTGGCCGGCAAATCGGCCGAGCGGATCGTCATTGCCGGCTGGCTGAGCATGTGCAAGCTGATGCTGCACCCGCTGTTCGTGGCCATCGGCGTGCTGTGGCTGTTCCCGGTGGAGCCCTTCGCGGCCATGGTGACCATCTCTGCCGCCGCCCTGCCCGTGGCCGGGAACGTGTTCATGCTGGCCCAGCATTACGGCATCGCCCCTCAGCGCGTGTCGGCGGCCATTCTCATTTCGACGACGGCCAGCATCCTGACCGTGCCCCTGGTCATCGCCTGGGTCGGCGGCTAGGCCCGGGCCCCTTGCGCCTTTCGTCCGTCTTTACCGGCCGATAACCGGCGGTTAGGTACGAGCGCGACATCCAACGACGGTCCCAAGGGGGAGAGATCATGGACACCGTTTCCGAAAACCGCTGCTTCGGCGGCACACAGGGCGTTTACACCCACCGGTCCAGCGCCTGCGATTGCGACATGACCTTCGGCCTGTTCCTGCCCGAAGACGCCACCGACGGGCCGGTGCCCGTGCTGTGGTACCTGTCCGGCCTGACCTGCACCCATGAAAACGCCATGACCAAGGCCGGCGCCCAGGCCTGGGCCGCTGAACAGGGGATCGCGCTGATCTTCCCCGACACCTCGCCCCGGGGCGAGGGCGTGGCCGACGACGACGCCTATGACCTGGGCCAGGGCGCGGGCTTTTACGTCAATGCCACCCAGGATCCCTGGGCCAAGCACTTCAAGATGTGGGATTACGTGGTCGAGGAACTGCCCGCCCTGGTGGGCCGCGAATTCCCCATCGACATGGAGCGCCAGGCGATCACCGGCCATTCCATGGGCGGCCACGGCGCGCTGACCATCGCGATGAACACGCCCGGCCGGTTCAAGTCGGTCTCGGCCTTCTCGCCGATCTGCAACCCGATGGGGTCCGACTGGGGCCGCAAGCAGCTGGGCGCCTACCTGGGCAGCACCGAAACCGCCTGGGCCAAGCACGATGCCTCGCACCTGATGCGCGAGGTTGGCTTTGACGGGCCGGTGCTGATGGATACCGGATCGACCGACCAGTTCATCGACCTGCTGCGCCCCGAAATCATGGCCGACGCCATTGCCTCGCGCCGGCAGCCGGCCACCTTCCGCCTGCAGAAGGGCTACGATCACAGCTATTTCTTCGTGTCGAGCTTCATGGAAGAGCATGTCGCCTTCCATGCCGAGGCGCTTTTCGCCTGATCGGTCAGAACTCCGGCTTCCGCCCCTTGCGCCCCAAATTTCTTTCAAAGAAATTTGCCAAAAGTCTCGACGAGACTTTTGACCACGCAAGGGGCAGAGAAATGCGACCAGAAGCCGTCATTTTCGACATCGGCAACGTGCTGATCGAATGGCAACCGGAACGATTTTACGACCGCGAGATCGGCGCGGACCGCCGCAAGGCCATGTTCGAGGCCGTCGATCTGCACGGCATGAACGACAAGGTCGACCAGGGCCATCATTTCACCGACACGGTCTACGCCACGGCCGAGGACTATCCCGACTGGCGGGCCGAGATCCGCATGTGGCACGACCGCTGGATCGAGATGGCCCAGCCCGAAATCTCGCGTTCTGTCCGCCTGTTGCGGGCATTGCGGTCCAAGGGCGTGCCGGTCTTCTCGCTGACCAACTTCGGGATCGAAAGCTTTGACTATGCCCTGACCCACTATCCCTTCCTGGATGAATTCGACCGCAAGTACATCTCGGGACACATGAAGGTCACCAAGCCCGACGCCGCGATCTACCGCATGGTCGAAGACGATTGCGGCATCGCCCCGGGCAACCTGCTGTTCGCCGACGACCGCCCCGACAACATCGCGGCCGCCGACGCGCGGGGCTGGCAGACCCACCTCTTCACCGGGCCCGATGGCTGGGCCGCCTGCCTGGTCGACCGTGGCCTGCTGACCGAAGAGGAGGCCGCATGACGCCGACCATCATTCCCTTCGAGGCCGGTGAAGCACGGCTGGACTGGCTGGACCTGACCGAAGCGCTGGCCCATGGCCACACCCTGCCCAAGGCCGAGATCGACGACACCTTTCTGTACCGCGATCCCGACACCCTGCTGTCTCGGGCGGCCTGGATCGACGGGCTGGGCCAGCTGGTCAAGACGGCGACGATCTTCCCGGGCAATGCCGCGGCCGGCAAGCCCTCGGTCAACGGGGCGGTCACGCTGTTCGACGACACCGACGGCACCCTGTCGGCCCTGGTCGATTTCCACCTGGTCACCAAGTGGAAGACCGCCGGAGACAGCCTGCTGGCCGCCCTCCTCCTGGCCCCGTCCGACGTGCACGAGATCCTGATCATGGGCGCGGGCACCGTGTCGGGCACCCTGGTCGAGGCCTTCTCGGCCGGCTTCCCCCAAGCCCGTTTCACGATCTGGAACCGCACCTTCGCCCGGGCCGAGGCGCTGGCCGCGAAATACCACAACGTTGTGGCCGTGGCCGACCTGGAAGCCGCCGTGCCCAAGGCCGACATCATCCTGGGCGCGACCATGTCGACCGAACCGGTGCTGAAAGGCGACTGGCTGCGCCCCGGCCAGCACGTCAACCTGATCGGCGCCTATCGCCCCGACATGCGCGAAGCCGACGACACCGCCCTGACCCGCGCAACGGTGTATGTCGACAGTTTCGACACCACGCTTGACCATATCGGAGAGCTCAAGATCCCCCTGGCGGAAGGTGTGATCACAAAAGACCACGTGCGCGCCGATTATTACGATCTGGAAGGCTTCGTCCGGGGCGGACCCGATGACATCACGCTGTTCAAGAACGGCGGCGGAGCGCACCTGGACCTGATGACCGCGCGCTATATCCTGGATCGCTGGACCGGGGCGGCATGACCTGGGTGGTGGTCTCGCTGATCGTCCTAATCGCCCTTGCCGGGCTGATCGCCTGGCCGGTGCTGCGCGAAACGGCCCTACCCCGGATGGATGCCGGGGCCCGGCGCGAGGCCGAGGGCGACTTTGCCGAGCTGTCGCAGGGCGTGACGCATTACCAGTGGATCGGCCCCCTGCGCGGGCCCGTGGCGGTCTGCGTGCACGGGATGACCACGCCGTCCTTCGTCTGGCGCGGGCTGGCCCGCGGGTTGGCGGGCTGGGGCTACCGCGTGCTGATCTACGACCTTTACGGGCGCGGTTATTCCGACCGGCCGCGCGGTGCGCAGGACCGGGCGTTCTTCCTGACCCAGCTGGACGACCTGCTGGCCCACGAGGGCATCGAGGACGACATCACCCTGTTCGGCTATTCCATGGGCGGGGCCATCGCCACCGCCTTTGCCGCCCGCGCGCCGGACCGGGTGCGCCGGCTGATCCTGCTGGCTCCGGCGGGCATGGGCCTGCAGCTTGACCGGGCCACCCGCATCATCCGCGACGTGCCGGGCCTGGGTGACTGGCTGATGCTGGCCGCCTACCCGCGCCAGTTCCGCCGGGGCACCGATGCCGAACGCGACCTGCCCTCCAGCGTCACCGGCATTGTCGACCGCCAGCAGGCCGAGCTGACCTATCGCGGCTTTGTCCCATCCGTCCTGTCCAGCCTGCGCGGCATCCTGTCGGAGGATTTCGAACCCGACCACCGCGCCCTTCGCAAGGGCAACGTGCCGGTCATCGCGATCTGGGGGCGCGACGACGATGTCGTGCCCCTTACAGCGATGGGCAAGCTGACGGAATGGAGCCGCCACGCCCGCCAGGATGTCATCGACGGCGCGGGTCATGGCCTGCCCTACACCCACACGGCCGAGGTTCTGGCCGCCCTCAGGGGCACCCTGACCGACGATTAGACTGTGGTGACGCTCAGGCCGCGACCGGCCTGGGCAGGGGGCGTTCCTTGACCGGCAGGTGCACGATGGCCGAAAACGCGCCGATCCCGACGCCAATCCACCAGACCAGGGTGTAATCGCCAAAGGCGTCATACATGCGCCCGCCCAGCCAGATGCCCAGGAACGACCCCAGCTGGTGGCTGAAGAACACCAGCCCATAGAGCGTGCCCATGTAGCGCAGCCCGTAGATATGCCCCACCAGCCCCGAGGTTAGGGGCACCGTGGCCAGCCACAGCGATCCCATGCCCACCGAAAACACCAGCACCGTCAGCGGCGTGATCGGCAGCAGGATGAACATGGCTGCAAAGAAGGTGCGCCCGGTGTAGATCCCGGCCAGCAGGTATTTCTTGGGGAAATGGTTGCCCGCCCAGCCGGCCAGAAGGGTGCCCGCCACGTTGGCCAGCCCGATCAGCGAAATCGCCACCGCCCCCAGCGCCGAGGTCGTCGTCACCCCCAGCCCGTGCAGCACGCTGCCCGGCAGGATCGGCCCGCACATCTCGGTCACCAGCGCCGGGAAGTGCGAGGTGATGAAGCCCAGCTGGTAGCCACAGCTGAAAAAGCCCAGGAAGATCAGCGTGAAGGACGGGTCGCGCAGGGCGCGGCCCAGGATCTCGCCTAGGGTTTCCTCCAGTTCGGCCTTGTCGGCGGCCTCGGGAGCCTTCAGCCCGGGCACCAGGAACAGCAGCAGCATCATCGCCACCGCGAAGACCAGGAAGACCGAGGACCAGGACATCACGCTCAGCAGCGCCTCGGCCACGGGCGCACCGATGACCTGCCCCGCGCTGCCCGCCGCGGTGGCAATGGCCATGGCCATCGACCGGTGCTCGGGGCGCGCGGCGCGGCCGACGATGGCCAGGATCACGCCAAAGCCCGTCCCCGCGATGCCGAAGCCGATCAGCCAGTTCCAGGTCTGGTGGCCGATGGGCGTGACGGAATAGGCCGACAGCACCAGCCCCAGCGTGTAGATCAGGATGCCCATGACCACGGCCTTGCGCTCGCCGATCTTCTCGGCAATCGCGCCAAAGATCGGCTGGCCGATCCCCCAGGCCAGGTTCTGGAACGCCAGGGCCAGCGAGAACTCGGACCGGGCCCAGGAAAATTCCTCGGCGATGGGGATCTGGAACACCCCGAAGGACGCGCGGATCGCGAAACTGATCAGGGTGATCAGGCACCCGGTAACCAGGACCGGTGTAACAAGGGACGATGATCGGGAAACGGCATGTGACATGAAAACAGCCCTTGCTTGGGGAATCCGCGCGACTTTACCCGGATCTGTTCGCCCGGCAACCCACAGTCGTGCTGCCGGCTTGCCATTCCGCGCACCCCCGCGCTAGGTCAGGCCCCATGACCGATATGACGTCCATCTATAATGCCGGAGTTGCCGCCGGCACGATCCGCCCCGACCCGGCCCAGACCCGTGTCCTGCCGGAATTCGACCGGATTCGCGCGGGCCTGATGCAGCCGCAGAAGCGCGGGCTGTTCCGCAAGGCGCCCGAGCCGCCCCGCGGCCTGTACCTGTGGGGCGGGGTCGGCCGGGGCAAGTCGATGCTGATGGACCTGTTCGTCGACGGGCTGGGCGACATCCCCACCCGGCGGGTACATTTCCATGCCTTCATGCAGGAAATCCACAACGCCATGCACGAGGCCCGGCAGCGCAAGGTGCCCGACGCGCTGGACCCGGTGGCCGATGCGGTGATTTCCTCGGTCCGCTGCCTGGCCTTCGACGAAATGCAGATCACCGACATCACCGATGCGATGATCGTGGGCCGGTTGTTCCAGAAGCTGTTCGATGCCGGGATCGTGGTGGTGACGACCTCGAACCGGATCCCGGACGACCTCTACAAGGACGGGCTGAACCGGCAGCTGTTCCTGCCCTTCATCGCCCTGATCAAGGACCGCATGGTCGTGCACGAACTGGTCAGCGAAACCGATTACCGCCAGAACCGGCTGGAAGGCGCGCCGACCTATTTCACCCCCGTGAACGACACCACCCGGGCCCGCATCGCCGAGGTCTGGGCCGACCTGGCCGGCGGCCCGGCCGAACCGCTGGTGCTGCAGGTCAAGGGCCGCGAGGTCGAACTGCCCGCCTACCGCAACGGCGTCGCCCGCGCCCGGTTCTATGATCTGTGCGGCAAGATGCTGGGCCCGGCCGATTACCTGGCCGTGGCCGAGGCGGTGAAGGTCCTCGTGCTCGAAGACATCCCCTCGCTCTCGCGCAACAATTTCAACGAGGCCAAGCGGTTCGTGACCCTGGTCGATGCCCTCTACGAGGCCAAGGTCCGCCTGATCTGCTCCGCCCAGGCCGAGCCCGAGATGCTGTACCTGGAAGGCGACGGGGCCTTCGAATTCGAACGCACCGCATCGCGCCTGCGCGAGATGATGGGCAAGGACTGGGGCACGTAACTCGCCTTACCGCTTTCGCCGGTCTGGCGTCAGGTAGGGCCGCAGCAGGGCCATCGGATGGGCCTTCAGGCTCAGCCGGGTGGACACGTAATCCTCGACCACCTGCTCGCCCAGGGTCATTTCCGGCAGATGGGCGGCCGGTTCGTCCTGCAGTTCTCCGTCGAGGTCGCCGGAGAACAGCGGCAGGGGCTTGGCCGGGGTGATCGCCTTGGCCTCCCACAGGGCCTGGCGCCGGGTCAGGCCAAGCGAGGCGAAGGCATCCGCCTCGGCCAGGCGCTGCAACACCACCGGTCCAAGCCCGGCCCGCCGCCAGATGTCGCGCACCGTCTGGTAACCGTTCCCCCGGGCCGACGTCAGCCAGGCCGCGTCCTCGTCCGACAGCCCCTTGATCTGGCGAAAGCCCAGCCGCAGGGCCAGCCCGCCCCGCCCGTCGGGTTCCATCACGTTGTCCCAGTAGCTGGCGTTGATGTCGATCGGGCGCACGGGCACCCCGTGTTCGCGGGCATCCCGCACGATCTGGGCCGGGGCATAGAAGCCCATCGGCTGGGAATTGAGCAGCGCGCAGGCGAAGATCCCCGGGTGGTGGCACTTCAGCCAGGCCGAGGCATAGACCAGCAGGGCAAAGCTGGCCGCATGGCTTTCGGGGAAGCCGTAGGACCCGAACCCCTCGATCTGGCTGAAACAGCGTTCGGCGAAATCGTCGTCGTACCCGTTCTTCCGCATGCCCTTCAGGAACAGCGTCCGGAATTCGCTGACCGACCCGTGTTTCTTGAACGTGGCCAGCGATCGGCGCAGCCGGTCGGCCTGTTCGGGGGTGAACCCGGCCCCGACAATGGCGATCTGCATGGCCTGTTCCTGGAACAGGGGCACGCCCAGGGTCTTGCCCAGCACCTCTCCCAGCGCGTCCGAGGGGAAGGACACCTCCTCTTCACCATTGCGCCGCCGGATGTAGGGATGGACCATGTCTCCCTGGATCGGACCGGGGCGGATGATGGCGACCTCGATGACCAGGTCGTAGAAGTTGCGCGGCTTCATGCGGGGCAGAAAGTTCATCTGCGCCCGGCTTTCGACCTGGAAGACCCCGATGGAATCGGCCCGGCACAGCATGTCGTAGACCGCCGGGTCCTCGGGCGGCAGGGTGGCCAGCGTATGGGAGACCTGGTGGTGCTGGCCGATCAGGTCGAAGGCCTTGCGGATGCAGGTCAGCATGCCCAGGCTCAGCACGTCGACCTTCAGGATGCCCAGCGTGTCGATATCGTCCTTGTCCCAGCAGATGACCGTACGGTCCTCCATCGCGGCGTTCTCGATGGGCACGAGTTCGTCCAGCCGGCCCTCGGTGATGACGAAGCCGCCCACATGCTGTGACAGGTGGCGCGGGAAGCCGACGATGTCATGGACCAGCTGCAGGGTCTGCTGAAGCCGGCGGTCATTGGCGTCCAGCCCGATCTCGGCCAGGCGTTCGGCCTCCAGCCCCTGGGCCGAGAAGAACCCCCACAGCTGCGAGGACATGGCCGAGATCGTGTCTTCGGTCAGGCCCATGACCCGGCCCACCTCGCGGATGGCGCGCTTGCCCCGGTAATGGATGACCGTGGCGCACAGCCCGGCGCGGTGACGGCCGTAGCGCTCGTAGATGTGCTGGATGACCTCCTCGCGGCGTTCGTGTTCGAAATCGACGTCGATGTCTGGGGGCTCGTCCCGGGCCTCGGAGACGAACCGTTCAAAGACCATGGTGCCGATCTCGGGCGAGACCGAGGTCACGCCCAGGCAATAGCAGACCACCGAGTTGGCGGCCGAGCCCCGGCCCTGGCACAGGATGTCCCGCGTGCGGGCAAAGTGGACGATGTCGCGGACGGTCAGGAAATAGGGTTCGTAGCCCAGCTTGGCGATCAGGGTCAGCTCATGGTCCAGCATATGACGCACCCTCTCGGGCGCGCCGGCCAGGTAGCGCCAGGCCAGTCCCTCGTGGGCCAGCCGGGCCAGGCGCTGGCTGGGCGTTTCGGTCTCTGTCCCCTCGGAGGGGTATTCGTAGCGCAGCTCGTCCAGCGAAAAGGTCAGGCTACGGGCCAGGCTGTCGGCCCGGGCCAGGGCGTCTTCGTGGCCGGCAAAGATCCGGGCAAGCTCGGCCGGTCCGCGCAGCCGTTGTTCCGCATTGGCCTGGGCGTTTCGGCCCAGCTCCTCGACACGGCAGCCAAGACGGATGGCCGACAGGACATCAGCCATCCGCCGGCGCGCGCCGTGGTGCATGAGCGGCGCGGCGCTGGCGACGGTCGGCAGCCCCAAGGCCGCGGCCCTGGTGGAAAGGCTATCGAAACGCCGCCGGTCCACGCCGTCGTAATGCGGGTGCAGCAACAGGTGAACACGCCCGGGGCAATGCTCCGCCAGCCGGCGGGCAGTACCTTGCCAGGCGCCCTGCGGCCAAAGCACCATGTGCAGGCCGTCATTGTGATCCAGCAGATCCTGCAGGGACAGGATGCAATCGCCCTTGCCCGCTCTCAGCCGCCCGGTCGACAAGACCCGGCACAGGCTGGCCCATCCGCGGCGGTGCATGGGCAAGACCGTAACCGGGGGCGCATCGGTCAGGACCAGCCGTGCCGCGGGGATCAGCCGGGGCGTAGCATGGATGGGAAAGGACGGCGGGCGTGGCAGGGTGTCCGGGCAAGGTGGTCCGATGGGCCCATGGGCCGCGTCCCAGTCCAGGCGCTCCCTGACCAGCCGTTTGATGGTGCGCCCCTCGGAATGCGCCCGAACGATCCCGGCCACCGAATTGTCATCGGCAATCGCAATGTCGGACAGATCCAGGGCGGCGGCACGGGCCATGTGCTCCTCGGGATGCGAGGCCCCGGTGAGGAAGGTGAAATTCGACGTGATGCAAAACTCGACGGGCATGGGGGGATAATATTCCCCCTTTGTTCTCGCGTGGAGTCCCCAGTCGATCTGAACCTGCACTTAGAAAATTCGGAGAATTTTCTCGACGGCCGAGAATTTTCTCCGAAAATTCTGTCAATTCCCCCCGGTCAGCGACAGGAAGACGTCCTCGAGATCCGCCTGTTCGGTCCGCACGTCCCGAATCGAAATGCCCGCCGCGTGAACTGCACTCAGCACATCTTCCGCCGTTGTCACCTGGCTTCGGTAGCTCAGGGCGATGGCCCCGTCCGGACGGCGCGTCGCCTCGATCCCGGCCGCTTCCGGCAAGGCCTCGACCGGCCGGTCCGGCTGGATGACCAGGCATTTTCCGTCCAGCCGCCCCAGCAGGTTCGCGGTGCTGTCGCGCGCCACGACCTTGCCCTGGTCGATAATGGCGATCTCGTCGCACATCTCTTCGGCCTCTTCCAGGTAATGGGTCGTCAGGATGATCGTCATGCCCTCGTCATTCAGCTTTCGCACGTTCGTCCACAGCATCTGGCGCAGCTCGATATCGACGCCGGCGGTGGGTTCGTCCAGGACCAGCACGTTGGGCCGGTGGACCAGGGCCTTGCCAAGAAGAAGACGGCGGCGCATCCCGCCCGACAGGGACCGGGCATAGGCGTCGGCCTTGTCGGACAGGCCGATCAGCTCGAGAATCTCGTCGGTCCGGCGCTGGCGGCGGGGCACGCCGTATAGGCCGGCCTGCACATCCAGCGCGCCGCGGGGCGTGAAGAACGGATCGAGGTTCAGCTCTTGCGGCATCACGCCGATGGAGGCCCGGGACTGGCGGGGATTGGCGTCCTGGTCAAAGCCCCAGATTTCCACCTTGCCCGCGCTTTTCACCACCAGGCCGGCGAGGATGTTGATCAGGGTCGACTTGCCCGCCCCGTTGGGTCCAAGCAGCCCGAAGACGGATCCGCGCGGCACCGTGAGGTCGACGCCTTTCAGGGCCTCCTTGGGCGCCTGGCCCCTGCCCCCTGCGTAGGTCTTCCGCAAGGCTTCGATCCGGATGGCGTCCTGGGACATCGCGACACTTGCTCCTGTTCCTGGCATGGCGCATAACGCGACTTAGCTTCTCACCCACGGGCCGGCAACCGCCGGCGCTCAGGATTTCGCGAGGATGAGCCCATGACCATCGAGGCCCCGGAAACGAAGATCGTCGAGACCTCTCGCGTGGCATGCGACGGCGGAGAAGGCGCGCTGGGCCACCCGCGTGTCTGGCTTCAGATCTCGGACGAGACGGGCTTTGTGGAATGCCCCTATTGCGACTGCAAATACATCCTGAAGGGTCGCGAAAACGACGCCTGAGCCGCCGCCTGACCTGGGGCAGGATCCAAAGGTGTCCCACGCGTGGGACAGCAGGCCGTGTCAATGAAATCAAGGGCTTGCAGAGGCGGATTTACCATCCGTTAGGATTTGCGAAGATTTGCGCCCTGGCCGTGACCCCGCCTTTTCACCGCACCAGACCAACGTGGAAGACACAAGGCCCGACCCGCCCAGGACAGGAAACGGGCCGTGCCCGGGCTCTCAGGGTTGCGGTCGAGCCCGGGCACGGCTGACCGACGCGGCACATTCAGTTGGAGCCCCCACCCGATGTGCGCGGCGTCGGTATCACGAAAGCTTCAGTAGCGGGCCTCGAAGAGGTCGAGGGGCAGAAGCTCGGCCTCGGCAGAGGCTGCCGCGCCCCGAACCGAAGCCGTATCCGCAGCCGTATCCGCAGACTCGAAGGTCATGCGGCCCAGGGTCTGGCCGATCCGCCGGTTGGCATCTTCGCGCGCCGTTTCCCGCGACAACAGCGCCTTGCGGTCCTGCAATTCGGGGAACAGGGCGAACAATTCGGTCCGCGCGCCGCGATCCATCGCCCGGATCGCCACCTCTCCGGGATGGAAGCTTTCACACTGCGCCCCGTTGGCAAAGACGATTTCATGCCGGTCGAGCAGGAAATGCACGTAGGTGATCACCCCGCCCGGCGCCTGCCGGATGGTCTTGTCGTTGACCAGGTGCTTGGCCGCCACGAAGACCTCGGGCTGGCCGGTCAGCAGTTCCGGCGCCCAGCCCGTCATCAGCACGCGATGCTCCGGGGACAGCCGCAACAGGCTGTCGTTGCCGATGCTGCCCGCCTGGAATTCGATCGGGGTAAAGGCGCCTTCAGCCCGGACGGCGGTATGGCCGACCCAGCGCACGGTCTGGAACCCGTTGTCCCGGGTGATGACCCGATCCCCCGGCACCAGGCATTCCACGGCCTTTTCGCCCCGGTCCGTCAGGATCATCGTGCCCGCCCCGAAACAGACGGGAATGGCGATGGCCTCGTCCAGGGTGAAGGTCAAAAGCGCGTTCTGTTCGACATATTCGACAAGGTCGTCGATGTTCAGGATTCCCAGCAAGAAATTGATCCCCGGGATGTCCAGGATCTGCGACACCAGCCCGTCCAGCAGCGCCGCCGGTTCGTCCTGGGGGTAATGCAGGTAGGTGCCGCCGGTGGTCTGGATGGCGTCGACCGGCACCTGGTCGCTGAGATCGACCCGAAGCAGGCCAAGGTTTATCCCCACGGCCACGGTGCCAGAGGCGGTCGCGGTCACGGTTTCGCCCGCAAAGGTCGCGGGCTCTCCGGCTTCGTAGATGAAATCGTCATCGGCATCGTCGAATTCCAGCGTTTCGACCGTGGGGCCGGCAAAGCTGGACACGATGATGTTGGGACCGAGCGTGACGAGGCTACCGTTGTAGAAATAGACGGAGTCCAGCTCCGTTGTGCGATCAGGCATGATACACTCCATTCGATCTAAACCACGAACGATGGCCGGATGACCGCCGTCCAAAACACACGGCACAACAGCGTGCCGAAAACGTGAGCATATCCCTGCGCTCAAGAGGCAAGACCGGCTGATCTCTCCTCCCGAGTTAATGGTACACGGCGAAAACCAAAAATCAATACACTCAAGGTTGTGTTGCCAAATGAGCGACAAAGCCTACCTACGGCGCGTACAGTTGCGCGGAAGGGCCTGATTTTCGCCACATTTAGAGGGAAAACTGCTTCAAACGTTAATTTTCTGCCGCGCAGGTCGGGGGCAGTGTTAACTTTTTGATCCGTTAACGTTCAGACGCCAATTCGCGTCGAATTAATTAACTCGTGAAAAACTATTACGAAAAATAAACGGATTTTCCCGCGCTTTCGAGGCACAACAGGGCCAGGTTTCGCAACGCTGATGACAGGTGTCCCCAAGGCCCTTTCCCGCCCCCACGCCCCATGCGACGGCTGGCATCCGCGGGCGGTTCATGTCAGGAAAAGCGCAGCTTTCGTCGCGCCGCCGCGACCGTTCTCAGCATGGGAGACCCCGGGTCATGTCCACTTTCGGCAAAGGTTGCCACCTGCATCTGATCGACGGGTCGGCCTTCATCTTCCGGGCCTACCACGCGCTGCCGCCGCTCACGCGCAAGTCGGACGGGCTGCCGATCGGGGCGGTGTCGGGCTTCTGCAACATGCTGCACCGCTATGTCGAGGACAACTCTGGCCCGGACGCGCCGACCCACGTGGCCGTCATTTTCGACAAGGGCAGCCACACGTTCCGCAATGATCTTTATGACCAGTACAAGGCCAACCGCGAGGCCATGCCCGAGGACCTGCGCCCGCAGATCCCCCTGACCCGGACGGCGACCGAGGCGTTCAACATCGCCTGCAAAGAGATGGAGGGCTTCGAGGCCGACGACATCATTGCGACCCTGGCCTGCCAGGCGCGCGAGGCCGGCGGGCGGGTGACGATCATCAGCTCGGACAAGGACCTGATGCAGCTGGTCGGCGGCGGGGTCGAGATGCTGGACGCGATGAAGAACGCGCGGATCGATGTCGATGGCGTGCGGGCAAAGTTCGGCGTCGGGCCGGAGCGGGTGGTCGACGTGCAGGCGCTGGCCGGGGATTCGGTCGACAACGTGCCGGGCGCGCCGGGCATCGGCATCAAGACGGCGGCCCTGCTGATCAACGAATACGGCGACCTGGACACGCTGCTGGAACGGGCGGGCGAGATCAAGCAGCCCAAGCGCCG
>PAQV01000004.1 GCA_002709405.1 Paracoccaceae bacterium | reverse complement strand
CATGCCCGCCACGGCGCCCCAGTTGTTGATGCGGGTGGAAAAGATCCCCATCATCAGCGCCGGGAAGATCGAGGCTGCGGCCAGGCCGAAGGCCAGCGCCACGGTCTGCGCGGCAAAGCCCGGCGGGTTGAGGCCCAGGTAGGTCGCCACCGCGATGGCCACGCCCATGGCGATCCGGGCGGACAGCAGTTCACCCTTTTCGCTGATGCCGGGGTTGATCGCGCCCTTGATCAGGTCGTGGCTGACGGCCGAGGAAATGGCCAGCAGCAGGCCCGCTGCGGTCGACAGCGCGGCGGCAAGGCCCCCGGCGGCGACCAGGCCGATCACCCAGGACGGCAGGTTGGCGATTTCCGGGTTGGCCAGTACCAGGATGTCGTTGTTGAGGTTGGTCAGCTCGTTGCCGACCCAGCCGTTTTCGGCGGCCTTGGCCTGCATCGCTTCGGACTTGTCGTTGTAATACTGGATCTTGCCGTCGCCGTTCTTGTCTTCCCAGCCCAGCAGGCCGGTTTTCTGCCAGGTCAGCATCCAGTTGTATTCGGGGTCGGTTTCGATCGTCTCGACCGACACGGCCTGTCCTGCGGTGCCTTCGGGCCAGAACATCTGGGTGATGTTCAGGCGGGCCATGGCGCCCACGGCGGGGGCCGTCAGGTACAGCAGCGCGATGAAGACCAGTGCCCAGCCGGCGGACCAGCGTGCGTCCGACACCTTGGGCACGGTAAAGAAGCGCATGATCACGTGCGGCAGGCCGGCGGTGCCGATCATCAGCGACAGGGTGAACAGCACCATGTTGAAGGTGTCGCCGTGGTGGGCGGTGTACTCGTTGAAGCCGAGTTCCGTCACGATCGCGTCCAGCTTTTCAAGCAGCGGTTCGCCCGAGGCCACGTGGTCTCCGAACAGGCCCAGGGCCGGGATCGGGTTGCCCGTCAGTTGCAGCGAGATGAAGATGGCCGGGATGGTGTAGGCCAGGATCAGCACGACGTACTGGGCCACCTGGGTGTAGGTCACGCCCTTCATGCCGCCGAACACGGCGTAGGCGAAGACGACACAGGCGCCGATCAGCAGGCCGGCGGTGTTGGACACCTCGAGGAAGCGGCCGAAGGCCACGCCGACACCGGTCATCTGGCCGATCACGTAGGTGGTCGAGGCCACGATCAGGCAGATCACGGCCACCAGGCGCGCGGTCGGGCTGTAGAACCGGTCGCCGATGAACTCGGACACGGTGAACTTGCCGAACTTGCGCAGGTAGGGCGCCAGCAGCAGGGCCAGCAGCACGTAGCCGCCCGTCCAGCCCATCAGGTAGGTCGAGTTGTCATAGCCGGTGAAGGCGATCAGGCCGGCCATCGAGATGAAGGAGGCGGCCGACATCCAGTCGGCAGCGGTAGCCATGCCGTTGGTGACGGGGTGAACGCCCCGGCCGGCGGCATAGAATTCCGATGTGGACCCAGCCCGGGCCCAGATCGCGATGCCGATGTAAAGCGCGAAGGACGCGCCCACGAACAGCAGGTTGATGACGAATTGGCTCATCTCTGTCGGTCCTTATTGCTCGTCGACGCCGTGGTCACGGTCGAGTTTGTTCATGCGAAACGCGTAGAAGAAGATCAGCGCGAGAAAGACCAGGATCGAGCCCTGCTGGGCGACCCAGAAGCCCAGGTCGGATCCGCCCACGGAAATCCCCTTCAGAAGCGGGCGCAGGAGAATCCCGAACCCGAAGGGGACCACGGCCCAGATGACCAGGCTCCATTTGATGAGGCGGATGTTCGCCTGCCAGTAAGCATTGCTGTCGTCGGACATGTATCGCTCCCTCCGTCCGTTCCAGATACAGCCGGGGTCTGGCCCCGGCCCGATGTCAAAGCGCGCGTGCCGGAAAGCCGTGCGCGCCAGGCTCTTTCGAGTTTGCAACGGAGGAACGGTCGGTCGGCCCGGCATGGCGCAAGGGTCGGCCCGGCTTGATGCCGGGTCGCGTGGGTGTGTGGGCCATCGGCCGGACACACCTGTCCTGTGCATGGCGTGCAGTGGTTGCACGCCCTGTCGGGCTTGGGGTGGTCATGTGCTCCTCCGTGCGTGCGGACCGGTTTTTCACGGGCCGTTGCACCACCAACATTAATACACCGGTTCTGAAAACGGTCGCCCAACTAAATGAAAAGGTGGGAAAGTTTTGTTAAGCTGCTTTCAGATGTGTGTGTAAATGATGTGAAATAGTTTACTGCCGCCGGTTATCCCGATGGGAATTAACCATTTTTGAACACTTTTCCGCATGGCCCGGCGTTGGTGATCCGGTCGGGACGGCCCGGTGGGGCGCCGGTGCTAGCGCAAACGACACGCGGCAGGGGGACGCAACGTCATCGGCGCGCGTGGGCAAGGGGTAGTTCCGGGCCGGCTTTGGGCCCGAATCCCCTGCGTCATACGCCCGGTCAGGCCTCCCAGGTGACCTGGCCGCCGCAAAGTGTCAGGGCCGCGCGGGCCTCGTCGACCGTGTCCACCGGCTCGGTTTCCAGATCGCGGTCCATCACCACGATGTCCGCCAGCATCCCCGGGGCAAGCTTGCCGAAGCGGTGGTCGTCATGGCCGGCCCAGGCCCCGCCGGCGGTATAGTCGTGCAGCGCCTGCAGCAGGGTCGAGCGGTTGTTCGGGCAGCCCGGCCCCCAGGGCGCGCGGGTCATCGCGGCCTTGACGCTGCGCATCGGGTTCACGTCCGCGACCGGCCAGTCCGAGGCAAAGCAGATGGGCACGTCCTCGGCGCGCAGGGCGGCCAGGGGGAAGCCCCAGGGCCAGCGGGCCTCGCCCACCCTGGTGACCCAGGGGTCCAGCGGGAAATCCATCGAGCCCGGCGGGTGCGAGGGCTGCATCGAGGCCACGACGCCCAGTTCCTTGAACCGGGGCAGGTCGTCGGGGTGCAGCAGTTCGACATGTTCGATCCGGTGCCGGCTGTCGCGCGGGCCGTTGGCCTTTCGCGCGGCCTCGTAGCCGTCAAGCACCCGGCGCACGGCGCCGTCACCGATGGCGTGCACGGAAATCTGCAGGCCGCGCCGGTCGATGTCGATGGCGGCCGCGTTGAACCGTTCGGCCGAGTGCAGCGGATCGCCTCTCCAGCCGGGTTCGTCGGCGTAATCCTCGACCATCACGGCCGTCGCCCCGTCGATCACCCCGTCCATGAACATCTTGACCCGCTTCGACTTCAGCTTGTCGGTGTCGAAATCCGTGGCGAACTGGCTGGCCTCGTCCAGCGAGGACAGCGGCTTTTCGGGGGTCAGGTGGAAGGGCACCTCGACCCGGCAGATCAGGTCGCCGCGCCGTTCGATCTCGGCCAGCAATTCCAGCTGGTAGCGGTTGCCGTCCATGTTGTGCAGCGCCGTGAACCCATAAGAGGCGCAGAGCCGCAGGCCCTCGTTCAGCACCTCGATATCGGCCTCGCGCTCGGCGGCCGAGACCTCTCCGTCCGGTTCCAGCCCGCCCAGGCCCAGGCTTTCGCGCCCGCCCGAGGACCGCAGGGCCATCACCGGGGCGGCGGCCGCGTTTTCGCGCAGCTCGCCCAGGGCGGTGCCGTCGTCGGCCATCACCACCTCGTTGCCCGGGGGCATCTCGCGCCCGTGCAGCAGGCCGGCCTTGTCGAGCGCGATGGTATTGGCCCAGTAGGTATGGTGGTCATGGGCGACGCAGATCAGCGGGCGGTCGGGCAGGGCCTCGTCCAGCAGCTGGCGGGTGGTCTGGATGCCGGGGCCGAACAGGTTGTAATCGGTGGCCTTGCAGATCAGCAGGGCCTCGTCGGGATTGGCGGCGGCATAGGCCTGCACCTTTTCCCGGACGGCAGGCAGGCCCTGCACGCCATCCAGCTGCAACAGGCGCAACCCGAAGGCCGCGGCGAAGAGGTGCAGGTGGGCCTCGACCAGGCCGGGCATCACCGTCGCGCCTCCGGCATCGACCCGGCGGGTGGCGGGGCCGGCCAGCATGGACACCGCCTCGCGGCTGCCCACGGCCAGGATCCGGTCGCCGGCAATGGCCACGGCCTCGGCCCGGGGGCGGTCGGGATCCATGGTCAGGATGCGGGCGTTTTCGATGAGGATGTCTGCTGGGGTCATGTCTGCTCCTGCGGGGGGGCCAGCGTCGGGCGTTGGAAGAAGTCCGGGGTGAAGAGCATCCGGGCCAGGGGCCGGAAGCGCGTGTCGATGTCGGTGCGGTGCTGGTCCAGGGTGCGGGGGTCGTCGCAGATCAGCGTGAAGAAACAGGGGTTCCACAGGTCGTAGAACAGCTGGGCCATGATCGCCGGGTCGGCCGCGCCGCCGCTGGTCAGGCGCATGTCGTAGGGGGCCAGGCGGCTGGTGAGCGAGACCTGCAGGGCGTCCTCGATGGACCGGTACTGGCGGGCGAGATCGGCGGTCGGGTGGCGGATGGCCGCGGCTTCGGCATAGCGCCAGACCCGCTTGCCCGCGATGTCCAGGGTCCGGACCGAGACGTCGTAGTAAAGCTCGGTCAGGACGGATGCGAAATCGGTGTCGGTGCGGGGCGGTTGCTGGCGATGGATGGCCCGGGCCTTGAGCGTGCCTTCGGTGATCAGGGCGATCAGGATGCCGTCCTTGTTGCCGAAGTAGTTGAACACCGTCGGTGGAGACACGTCCACGGCGGCCGCGATTTCCGCCATCGTGGTGCCGTCGATGCCGCGTTCGGCGAACAGCAGCCGGGCCGCGTTCAGGATATCCTCGCGGCGCCGGGACTTCTTGCGATCCCTCAGCCCGCCATCGGCGCTCGTGCCGTTTTTTCCGCCCGTTGCCGCCACGTCTCCCTCGCATATCAGCATTTGATCAAATTTTTTATTGACTAAAAAATTTTAGTCAATTGCACTTGGGGGCGTGAAGGTCATTCGACGCGCAATGGTGGGTCCAGTGCCGGTTAACAAGGCAGCCGGGTCCTGGTCAGCTTGCCGCTGCGCCGCGCGGGGTCCTAGAAATGCGGCAGGTCGGGGCGTGGCCGCGCTGTGCCGAAACGGGGCCTGATCGGCGAAGATACGGCGAAGATACGGGGATACGACGATGGACATGAGCAACACCGTACCGGAAGCGCAGGCGCACGAGGTCGCGATCGACGTCGACACGGTGTCCAAGATCTTCCCGGGCGAGGACGAGGTCCGGGCGCTGGACGGTGTCTCGGTCGGGATCCGGCGCAATGAATTCTTTACCCTGCTGGGGCCCTCGGGCTGCGGCAAGACCACCTTGTTGCGCATCATCGCGGGGTTCGAGCCGCCGACCATGGGCGCGCTGCGCCTTGACGGCAAGGACATCTCGCGGCTGGCCCCCGACCAGCGGCCGATCAACACCGTGTTCCAGAACTATGCCCTTTTCCCGCACATGAGCGTGGCCAGGAACATCGGTTTCGGGCTGGAAATGCTGGGCAAGCCCAAGCGGGAGGTGAACGAGACCGTCGACCGGATGCTGAAGCTGGTGCAGATGGAGGCCCTGAAGGGGCGCAAGACCTCGGCCCTGTCGGGCGGGCAGCAGCAGCGGGTGGCCCTGGCCCGGGCGCTGGCCCCGCATCCCAAGGTGCTGCTGCTGGACGAACCGCTGTCGGCGCTGGACCTGAAGCTGCGCAAGGAAATGCAGATCGAGCTGAAGCGGCTGCAAAGCGAAACGGGCATCACCTTCATCTTCGTGACCCACGACCAGGAAGAGGCCCTGACCATGTCGGACCGGATTGCCGTGATGAAGGACGGCAAGATCCTGCAGGTGGGCAGCCCGCGCGACATCTACCAAAGCCCGGCGGAACGCTTCGTGGCCAATTTCATCGGTGAATCGAACTTCCTGGACGCCACGCTGTCGGGGACCTCGGTGACCCTGAAGGCCGGGGGCGGGGCCTTTGCCGTGACCCCTCCCGCGACGGTGGCCGATGGGCCGGTCAGTGTCCTGGTGCGCCCCGAACATGCGGCCGTGCGGGCTGGCGCTGCCAGCGCCGAGGGCGACCTGCCGGTGACCATCCGCACCGTGGTCTATTCCGGCGATGCGACGACCGTGCATGCGGACCTGGCCTCGGGCGAGCGGGTCAAGGCCAAGATGTCGAACAGCGCGGCCCTGGGCGCGCCGCCCTTGCCCGCCGAAGGGGAAACCGCCGTGCTGACCATCGCCCCGGGTGGGGTCACGGTGCTGAAGGACTGATGCCATGACAGACGTTCCGGCCCCATCACAGATGTCGTCCGCCCCGGCCCGGGGCGTGCTGGAAGACGAGGCCCTGCGCGAGGACAACCGCAGCCGCTGGCTGATGTCCATGCCGGCGGTGGCCATCATCCTGTGCGCGGCCGCCGGCCCGCTGCTGGTGATGGTGATCTATTCCTTCCTGGCCCCCGGCGATTACGGCAACGTCAAATGGGAGTTCTCGACCGAAGGCTGGGTGTCCGTCTTCCTTGAACGGGACATTTTCGACGGCACGCTGGGCTGGGCCGATGCCCACCTGTCGATCTTCTGGCGGTCGTTGTCGCTGTCGCTGATCACCACGGTCGTCACCCTGGTCATCGGCGTGCCCACGGCCTGGTTCATTGCCACCCGGCCCGACGGCAAGCGCGAATTCTGGCTGTTCCTGATCACCGTGCCCTTCTGGACCAACCTTCTGGTGCGCACGATTGCCATCCAGGAACTGATCCGGGCCGAGGGGGTCATCAACCTGGTGCTGCTGAAGCTGGGCGTGATCCAGGAGCCGATCCAGATGATGTTCACCAATTTCGCCATCGGTTTCGGCATGAGTTACGTCTACCTGCCGCTGATGGTCCTGCCGGTCTATGCCGCTGTCGAGAAACTTGATTTCCGCCTGGTCGAGGCCGCCCACGATCTGTACGCCAGCCGCTGGACGGCCTTCCGGCGGATCATCATGCCTCTGATCAAGCCCGGCGTGATCGCCGGGTCGATCCTGGTCTTCATCCCGTCGCTGGGGGCCTATGTCACGCCCCGGGTGCTGGGCGGGGGCAAGAACCTGATGTTCGGCAACCTGATCGAGCTGCAATTCGGCCAGGGCCGCAACTGGCCGCTGGGCGCGGCCCTGTCGCTGACCTTGATGGTTGCAGTGATGGTCGCCCTGATCTTCTATGTGCGGGTCACCTCGCGGGAGGAGCGCAATGGCTGAGACCACCGTCTTCAAGGGCCGGGGCTACAACGCCCGCACCCTGCCGGGCTTTGCGGCCATCGCCATCTTTGCCTTTGTCGTGATCTATGCGCCGATCATCATCCTGGTGGTCTATTCCTTCAATGCCGGGACCTCGCTGGCGATCTGGGAGGGGTTCTCGCTGCGCTGGTATGCGCAGGCGGCGGCCAACGAACAGGTGCAAAGTGCGGCGCTGCGGTCGCTTTACCTGGCCGGCATGGCGGCGACGATTGCCACCGTGGCCGCCACGATGGCCGCCCTGGCCACCACCCGCACCCGCCGCTTTCCCGGCAAGACCATGGTCTATGCGCTGATCAACCAGCCGCTGATGGTGCCCGAGATCGTCACCGCCGTGGCGCTTCTGATCGTCTTTGCCTGGGTCAAGGTCGCCACCGGCCACAACTCGATGATCTACCTGATCGCCGCCCATACCGCGTTCTGCATCCCCTTTGCCTACCTGCCCATCCGGGCCCGGCTGGAAACCATGGACATGACGCTGGAAGTCGCGGCCTCGGATCTGTACGCGTCCAAGGCCCGGGTCTTTACCAAGATCACCCTGCCGCTGCTGATGCCGGGCATCATCGCGGGGTTCATGCTGGCCTTNGTCATCTCGCTGGATGACGTGGTGATCACCGAATTCGTCAAATCCGCCGGGCAGGACACGCTGCCGACCTACATGCTGGGTCAGNTGCGCCGNGTCGTCACGCCCGAGGTCAACGCCATCTCGACCGCCATCCTGCTGGCCGGAGCGATCCTGGTGTCGCTTTTCTTCTGGTTCAGCCGGGGGAGGGAGTGATCGGGTCTGCAACCGGCCGGGACAAGAGCCGGTGAGATCCCAACGTCCAACAAGGAGAGACCACATGAAAACCTTACTCGCCGCCGGGTCCGCCCTGGCCCTGCTGGCCTCGGGCGCGATGGCGCAAGAGCTGAACATCTACAACTGGGGCAACTACACCAACCCCGCCCTGATCGAGAAATTCGAGGCCGAGACCGGCATCAAGGTCACGATCACCGATTACGACAGCAACGACACCGCCCTGGCCAAGGTCAAGGCCGGCGGTCACGGCTTCGACATCGTGGTGCCGTCGAATTCCTACATCCCGATCTGGATCGGCGAGGACCTGCTGTTGGAAAGCCGGCCCGACGAGATGGAGAACTTCAAGAACGTCGATCCCCAGTGGGTCGATGTCGACTGGGATCCGGGCCGGCATTACACCGTGCCATGGCAGTGGGGCAGCACCGGCGTCGTGGTGAACACCAAGTATTACGACGGCGACATCGACACCTCGGCCATCTTCATGGATCCTCCCGAGGAACTGGTGGGCAAGATCAACGTGGTCCCGGAAATGGGCGACGTGATGGGCCTGGCGATCATGTATTACGGGGGGCAGCCCTGTGCCGATGACCTCGAGCTGCTGAAGAAGGTCCGCGACGGGCTGGTCGAAGCCAAGAAGAAATGGCTTGGCATGGACTACGGCAACATCGAGAAATTCGCCAAGGAAGACCTGTGGGCCGGTGTGAACTGGAACGGGTCGACCTTCCGGATGCGCCTGGCGAACGAGGACATCGCCTATGGCTATCCCAAGGAAGGCTTCGTGCTGTGGATGGACTCGGTGGCCGTGCTGAAGGACGCGCAGAACCCCGAAGAGGCCAAGGCGTTCCAGAACTTCATCATGGATCCCGAGAACGCCGCGCTGATTTCCGATTTCGCCCGTTATGCCAATGGCATCGTGGGGTCCGAGGAATTCATGCCCGAGGACATGAAGAGCGCGCGTGAGATCATCATTCCGGCCGATCTGAAGGCCAAGGGCACCTTCATGAAGACCTGCCCGCCGGAAACCCAGCAGCTGTACAGCCGGATCTGGACCGATCTGCAGAAGTGATGTTGCGGCCGCTTCCGCCCTTGTGGCGGGGGCGGCCCTTTCCGTTGCCCCCGGTTATCCGGCCGCCTGCAGACCTTCCAACCCGGCAATCCACGCGGCCGCGGTCGTGGCCGCGCTATGCAGGTGATCGGCCTGGGTCTTGCCGGTGAGTGTCTTGCGCGGCTTCAGGTCATGCTCGCCATCTTCCAGCCAGGCCAACGTGATTTTGTCCGACAGGGCGTAGGTGTCGACCTCGGCCCGGGTGCCGAACGGGTCGCGCGTGCCCTGGCAAATCAGGGCAGGTGTCTGCAGCGTTTCCAGGTGCTCTGTCCGCAGCTTGTCCGGTTTGCCCGTGGGGTGGAACGGATAGCCCAGGCACAGCAATCCCGCGATCTGGCCCTGGTCGTGCAGCTCGTCGGCCACCAGGCTGGCGACCCGGCCGCCCATGGACTTGCCCCCGATGATCAGGGGGCCCTTCGGTGCCAGAGCCTCGACCGCCGCCCGGTATTCGTCTTGCAGGATCTCGACCTTGGGCGGAGGCCGCTTGCTGCCCCCGCTGCGCCTTTGGGCCATGTAGGCAAACTCGAACCGGGCAACGTTCAGGCCGCAGGCGGCCAGCTGGGCGGCGATCTGGGCCATGAAATCGGAATCCATTGCCGCCCCGGCCCCATGGGCCAGCAGAACCGTCGGGCGGCCAAGGTGGTCAGCGTGGTCGGGGCCTTCGGCATCGTCCAGCAGGAAATCCATGTGTTGTGCTCCTTTCTGCGGGGGTGCTGGATCAGGCCAGAAGGCCAATGCACAGCGACACCGTGATCACCGAGACCAGGGTGGACAGGATGATGACCTCGGCCGATTCCTGGGTCTGGCGGTCGTAATATTCGGCCAGCATGAAGGCCCCGGTGCCCGTGGGCAGGGCGGCCATGACCACGACGACGGCGGTGCCCAAGGATCCCAGGCCAAGCCACAGGGCGAGGCCAAGGGCGACCAGAGGTTGCAGCCCCAGCTTCAGCACGATCAGGAAGGCGACACGGCCCAGGCGGTTGCGGTCGATGCGCACCGGGTTGTTGGCCAGGAAGAGGCCGATGATGACCAGCGCACAGGGGGCGGCAGCGCCGCCGAGCAGGTCCAGGAAGCGGGCGGCAGGGCCGGGCAGGCCCAGCCCCAGGACCGGGAACAGGGCGCCGGCCAGGGGGGCCACGATCAGCGGGTTGCGGATGATCTGCAGGGCGACATTGCGGATCAGCGGCCAGGGCTTCTGGTCTTCCTGAAGCCCGGTTTCGATGAACACGATCGACACGGCGAAGATCACGCACATGGTCAGCAGGGCGCAGATCGTCGTCGGCACCATCGCCTCGGGGCCCATGGCGGTCAGCGCGATGGGAAAGCCCATGAAGCCGACGTTGGGATAGCTGGCGTTCAGCCCGTCCAGCGCGGCATCGGCCAGGGGCACCCGGCGGGCCCGGGCCACCAGCATGGCGATGGCCATCGTCACCATGCCCGCCACGGCGTAGGACACGACCAGGGCGGGTTGCCACAGGGCCTGGGCATCGGCCTCGGCGGCGGCGCCGAACAGCATCGCGGGAATGGCCAGCCAGATCACGAAACGGTTGAGCTCGGGCGTGGCCTGCGCGCCCAGCACGCCCCTGCGCCCGGCGATCCAGCCCGCGAAGATCAGCCCGAAGATCGGCAGGACGACAAGGAAGGCGTCGATCATGCGGGCGCGCGTCGGGCTGGGCGAGGGCGGTGGAGATGGGCGGACATTGGGCCTCCGGTGCCGTGGCGCGGCGACCGCCGGGCAGGGGGCCCGGTCTCCTCGTGGTCGGCTTGCCGGTCAAGACAGTGCAAGACATTGCAGGCCGGGCGGGCGAAGGCAATGGCGGGCCCGGGGTGATGGAGGCAAGCGGGTGGTGGTTGCCCGCTATTGTGCCCAAACCGCGCGGGCTGCCCCGCGCGGGATCATCGGGATCATTCGGGTCAACGGGCCAGCAGGGCCCCGGCCACCATGTCGGCGGCGGCGGGGCCAAGGGCCAGGGGCGTGTCGTGCAGGACGGTCAGCCGGGTCAGGGCCTGCAGGTCGGCGTCTCCGCTGTGGGGCAGGGTGGGGTCGGCAAAGAAGATCACCGCGTCCAGGTCCCCCGTGGCAATCAGCGCGCCAAGCTGCTGGTCGCCGCCGCGCCCGCCGCGCTGCAGGCGCTGGATGGTCAGTTCGGGCGCGGCCTCGGCGATCGTCCGGCCGGTGCCCCCGGTGCAGATCAGCCGGTGCCCGGCCAGCGCCTTGCGGTGGCGCAGCACCCAGGCGCGCAGCTGCGGCTTGCGGGTGTCATGGGCCGACAGGGCCAGCCGGCGCGGCACCGTGGAGCGGGTGCGCGCCCGGTCCGTCAGTTCGAGGATCGCCCGCACCTGGCCGGCAAAGCCCGCGCTTTCGGCCGGGAAGGCCCCGGCCAGGGCGGCCGTGCCGACCGTGAAGCCCGCCGCCCCGGCCAGGGCCGCTTCGGAGATGCGTTCGGGGCTGTCGATGCTGCCGGCCATGATGACCGGCTTTTCCACCGCCGCGCAGACATCCGCCATCAGGTGCGGCACGTCGCCATCAAAGCGGTAGGCCAGCAGGTCCAGCCCGTGCACGTGTTCCAGGTCGGCCAGCCGGCGGGCCGAATCGACAATGGCCCGAGACGGGCCCTCCAGCACGCTGGGATGGCCGGTGATGCGCCCGGGAAAGGGGAAGTAGCGCACCGGGTGGTGGCGGGTGAGGGCGGTGACCTCTTCGGCCCGCGTGCCGCCCAGCAGGCAGTCGACATCCAGGTCGATCGCGGCTCGGGCCGAGGCAAGCTCGCTTTCGGCATCCAGGCTGACCACCTCCAGGTAGGACCGCCCGCCCGCCGCGCGGATCGCATTGGCCAGCCCCTTCAGCTCGTCGAAGGGCAGGCCCACGTCCTTGAAGCCGATGTGGCGCACGCCGCCTTCCAGGGCCTCGTTCAGCCGGGCATGGGCATCGGGAATGGTGCGGTCGTTCGAGGTGAGCATCAGGATGAAATCGAACGCCATGCTCTGGTCTCCACGGGGATCCGGTCCCGGTTGGCTGGGGCCGCGGCGGATAGGTCGCCGGGGCCGTGAGGCGCGCCTGAACGAGGGGCGCTGCGGCCCCACTATGCCCGGGGCTGTCCCCGGGGCTCAAGTGTGTAAAACGCCGGCGGGGTCGAAGATCAGCCCGCCAGCCGTTCCATCAGCCGGACATAGGCGGTCTGGCCCAGGCGGAAGGTCGGCAGGCGAAAGAACTCGTTCGGGGCGTGCTGGTTTTCGTCTGCATGGCCAAAGGCGAACATCACCGCGTGCAGCCCCAGTTGATCCAGCAGGGTGGACATGACCGGGATCGACCCGCCCGCCCGGGTCTGGTGCGGGACCTTGCCATAGACCTCTTCCAGGACCTGGCCGGCGACGGCGGTGGCGTTGTGGCCGGCCGGCACCAGGAAGGGATCGGCGCGCCCGGGGTTGCGCACGACCTCGGCGGTCACTCCGGGCGGGCAGTTCTGGGCGACATGGGCGGCGATCAGATCGTAGACCTTTTCGGGGTTCTGGTTGGCCACCAGCCGGCAAGTGATCTTGGCCGAGGCCACCGACGGCAGCACCGTCTTCGTGCCCGCGCCCTGCCAGCCGCATGTCATGCCGTTGATTTCCAGCGTCGGCCGGGCCCAGAGGTTTTCGCGCGTGGTGTAGCCGGGTTCGCCATGGGTCGCCGGAGCCCCGGTTTCGGCCAGGTATTCGGCCTCGTCCCAGGGCACGCGGGCAATGGCTGCGCGGTCGGCTTCGGTCAGGTCGACCACGTCGTCGTAGAACCCGTCGACCAGGATCGTGCCGTCGGGCGATTTCATGCTGGCCAGCAGGTGGGCCAGGGCCATGCCCGGGTTGGCCACACCGCCCCCGTGCATGCCGGAATGCAGGTCCGAGCGGGCCCCGGTCACGGTGACCTCAAGGGACACGAGCCCCTTCAGGGCCAGCACCATCTGGGGCGTTTCGGGATCCCACTGGCTGCCGTCGGCGGAAAAGATCATGTCGGCCTGAAGCCGGTCGAGGTTGCCCTCGATGAAGGGCTGCAGGTCGGGCGAGCCGATTTCCTCCTGCCCCTCGAAGAAGAACCGGACGTTGATGGGCAGCGCTCCGGTTTCGGCCAGAAGGGCCTCGGCGGCGAGGATGGGGACCAGCATGGCGCCCTTGTCGTCGGTCGCGCCGCGCCCGTAGATCCGGTCCTCGCGGATGGTCGGTTCGAACGGAGGGGTGGTCCACAGATCGAACGGCTCGGCGGGTTGAACGTCGAAATGGCCGTAGATCAGGATGGTGGGCTTGTCGGGCCCGGCATGCAGCCAATCGGCACAGACCACGGGGTGGCCCGCCGTTTCATACATCTGCGCGTTTTCGATGCCGGCGGCGGTCAGCCTGTCGATCACCCATTGGCCGGCCTGCCGCACGTCCCCGGCGTTTTCTGGCTTGGCCGAAACCGAGGGGATGCGAATGAAATCGCATAGTTCTTCGATGAACCGTGGTTGGTTCGCGTCCAGATAGTCTGCCCAGCTCATGATGTGCCCCCGTTGAAACTTGCTGGGAAACTGGAGCAACGGGGGGTGGTGCGCAACCTTGCCGCAACGGCCGCCCGGCCGGGATGTGGGGGTTCAGGCGTCATGTGATGCCATGTGATGCGTTGCGCCGTGGAGTGGCGACGGTCATGGCGCGAGCCGGTGGGGCGTTGCCTGATGCCTGGCGCATGGCCTTCGGGTGCCCTTAGACTTGGCGGGTGGACCTGGCGGGCGAAAGGCCGGTGACGGGGTCGGCAGCGCACACAATTGGACCCAGGACAGCCCGTCCGCCGGGGCCGGAACGCAGGACAAACGCGCAAGGATTGTGTAAGACGGGGGCACCTATCCCACGGGTTGCCATGTCTCCTGTCGCTCGTTTGCTTGCCATCGTCCTGACCGTCGTGGCGCTGTCGTTGACGGCCGCCACGCCTGTCCGCGCGCAAGAGCTGACCGTGTCCTACGTCGACTGGCCCGGCATTTTCGAGAAAACCCCAGACGGCGGCTACACCGGTTTCTACCCCGAGCTGGCGCAGGCCATTGCCGACAGGGCGGGGTTCACGCTGCAATTCCAGGAATTCGACACCCCGCGCGAGGCGATCGGGGTCTGGACCGGGGGCAGCAACCTGTTCGCCGCGGGGCCTCCGCGGACGCCCGCCCTTGACCATGCGGTCTTTTCCGATCCGATCGGGGACATCGCCACCTACCTGTTCGTTCTTGAAAGCGAAGACCCTGGGCTGAGCCTGGATGACATGTCCGGCCGGCGGATCGGGGTGGTCGAACGGGCGGCGGGCAGTGACCTGGGCGATCTTGGCGGACGTGCGGGCGAGGTCGTCCCGTTTGTCGATATCCGCGATGCCTTCGGAGCCCTGATCATGGGCCGGATCGACGGGGTCGTGACGACCTACAAGTTCGCGGCCGATCTTTTGCGGGACACCAAGCTGGATTACCGTGTGCGCACCGTGGATCCGGCGCTGAGGGTCGAGCCGTTCCATGCGCTTGTGTCCCACGACCGGGCCGAGCTGATGCCCAGGATCAACGCCGCCATCCGCGCGCTGCGGGACGACGGGACACTGGCCCGGATGCTGGCCGACTGGAACGTCACGAAACCCGATCCGGTGCCGCCCGTCCTGATCGTGGGGGTGTCGCGCTTCCCGCCCTACCAGGTCGTGACCGGGGACGGCGGCTTTACCGGCTACGGGGTCGAGGCGCTCAAGCAGCTTGCGGGGCGGGCAGGGCTGAAGCTTCGGTTCGTCGAGATCACGTCGGACGAATGGGCGGCCGGGCCCGGGGATGACACCTACGACATGTTGCCTCCTCTCAGCGTGACGCAGGCCAAGCGCCGGCAGATGGATTTCACCCGGCCGCTGCAGGAATCGCCCTATTCCATTTTCCTGCGCAGTGCGGACGAGCGCCGGATCGGGGGCATCGGCGACCTGGCCGGCATGCGCGTGGGCTTCACCCGCAACAGCTGGGGCCGGTCCCTGGTGGGCAGCGCGCCACCGTTCCAGGAGATCCTGGTCGAGGACGAGGACAGGCTGCTGGACCTGTTGATCGCCGGTCAGGTCGATGCCGTGATCTATGCCGATGCCACCCTGCGCGCGGTGGCCGAGCGCCGGGGCCAGTCCGGGGAGTTGCGGACCGTCGCGCCTCCGGTTGCGGTCTCGCAGCGCGCCATCGGGCTGCGTCCGGGCCTGGCCACGGTGCGTGAACGGCTTGACGCCGTGATCCCCGGTTACCTGGCGTCAGAGGCTCTTCAACTGCTGCGCGCGCAATGGCTGAGCCCGCAGCCCTTCTGGACGCCCGTGCGGATGCGTCAGGCCTGGACCGGGGCATCGGGCCTGCTGGGGCTTGCGGTGGTGATCACCTTACTGGTCGTGCTGCGCGCGCGCCGCAGGGCGGTGGCCCGGGCGACCGAACTGGAGATCTTGTCCAATCGGCTGGGCGCAATCCTGAACACCGCGCAAAGCGCCATCCTGGGCTTTGGCCGCAACGGCGATATCCTGGTCGCAAACCTTGGCGCGCGGCAGCTTATCGCCGAACCCGCGCGCCCGTTGCCGTTCAGCTGGCCCACCGGTATCACCTTTGTCGAACCTGAAACCCTGGCCCCGCTGGACGCCTCGCGCGATCCGATCAGGCGGGCCCTGGCCGGCGGGGCGCTGAGTGGCGAGGTCTCGATCCTGAGGCAGGACGCCAATGACGGGAAACTGCGCTATGTCAGCGTGTCCAGTTCCAGCGTGGCCACGCCGACACCGGGCGATATTGCCACGGTGGTCATCCTCGACGATATCACCCGTCACGAGCGCAACCGCCAAAGCGCGGAACGCTCGGCCCGGCTGGATGCCCTGGGCCAGATGACCGGCGGGATCGCGCATGATTTCAACAACCTTCTGGCGACCGTCGAATACGCCGCCACCCTGATCGCCGGTGCGCCTGCGGACAAGGCAACGTCCTACCTGGAATCGATCCACAAGACGGTCCGCCGCGGGGCCGATCTGACCCGCCGCCTGCTGACCTTTTCGAAGCAGAATACCGGGCAGGTAAAATCCGTCACGGTGCGCGAGGTCATGACGGATTTCCAGCGGCTGTCGGGCATGACGATCGAACCGGGCGTCAGCCTGGATTTCGACATCCACGACGACGACCTGCGGGTCTTCTGCGATGTCGCCCAGCTTGAAAACGCGCTGTTGAACCTGGTCATCAACAGCCGGGACGCGATCATTGCCTCTGGCAAGGGCGACCGCATCGTGGTCAGTGTCCGGGGCCTGTCCGAGGAACACATGCAGGTGGAGCGCCCGCAGGTCGGCGACGCTCCGTTGCCTGCCCACCTGTCGCCGCGTTTCATCGACTTTTCCGTCAGCGACAACGGGCCCGGCATGGCCGAGGAGGTCCGGCGTCGGGCGGCGGATCCCTTCTTCACGACCAAGGGCTTGTCCGCGGGCACCGGCCTGGGCCTGTCGATGGTCTACGGCTTTGTCGAAAACGCCGGCGGCGAATTGCGGATCTATTCCGAAATCGGCCACGGCTCTACGGTCCGGCTGTTGTTGCCGCGTGGCACCGACGGCGGGCTGCGCGAGGGCGCGCAGGATCGCCCCGAGCGCAGCCGGGGGCAGGGTCAGCGCATCCTGATCGTCGAGGACGAACCGGAGCTGCTTGAACTGGTGTCGGCCATGGTCGAAGGCCTGGGCTACGCGATCGGGACGGCGCTGTCCGGCGAGGATGCCATGGCCCTGATGCGGCAGGGCCAGGAGTATGACCTGTTGTTGACGGACATCGTGATGCCCGGCGGGATCGGAGGTTTCGAGCTCGCCCGGCAGGTGCGCCAGCTGCATCCCGGGATCCCGATCGTCTACATGTCGGGCTACACCGGCGTCCGGGCCGAGGACATGGGCGGCGCTGTCGCTCCGATCCTGCAAAAGCCCTGTCCGCCGTCGGACCTGGCCCTGGCCCTGAGCGGCGCCCTGAGCGAGGCCGAGACCGGCTCGTGATGATGCGCAGGCGCGCGGACTGCGCCAAATCGGGCAGCGCTTGCCGTCCTGTCGATCCGTGCGCGGCCGTCCCCGGCTTTTGGGTTGCGGCGGGTCGCCCCGGCGGCCAAGTCAGGGCGGAACCCACCGGCAAAGAGGAAGACGCTATGACCCAAGGTTTCGATCCCGACCGCATGGCCCAGGCGGTTGCCCTTGCCGAGGCCTGCGAGTCCCCCTGGCCGCGCGCGATGTACTACGACGACGGCCGCTATGTCGGGAATGTCGAGTGGAACGAAACCGGCCCCTGGACCGAGATCGTCGGGCCGGTGGCGCCCAGGGGTGGGCCGGCCGGGCTGATCCTGCGCGGTGGCGAGGAAATCGCCCGCTGGGGCGATGTCGAGCGGGCCGACATGACCTTCTCGATCGCGAAGAGCTACCTGTCGACCCTGGCCGGGCTGGCCCATGGCGACGGGCTGTTGCCTGACCTGGATGAACCCGTCGGTGTCCGCGTGCCGGGCCCGCTGTTCGAGGGCCCCCACAACGGCCAGATCACCTGGCGGCACTTCCTGCACATGAACAGCGAATGGCGCGGCGAGCTGTTCGGCAAGTCGGACCAGGTCGACCATTACCGCCAGGTTGGCGTCGGGGCGGACAACTCCCGCAAGGGCCAGGAACGGCCCATGCAGACCCCGGGCAGCCATTACGAATACAACGACGTCCGCGTGAATGCCCTGTCCTTTGCCCTGATGTCCCTGTTCCGCCGCCCGCTGCCCGAGGTGCTGCGCGAGCGGATCATGGACCCGATCGGCGCGTCCGGGGGCTGGCGGTGGGAGGGCTATGAGACCTCCTGGACAGAGCTGGACGGCGTGCGCATGCAATCGGTGCCCGGTGGCGGGCATTGGGGCGGCGGGCTGTTCATCTCGGCCCTGGATCACGCGCGGTTCGGCCAGCTGATCCTGCGGGACGGGGTTCATGACGGGAAACGCCTGCTGCCCGAAGGTTGGATGGCCCAGGCGGTGACCCCGTCAAAGACGCTGGCGAATTATGGCTTCCTGTGGTGGCTGAACCGCGGGCCCGGGGCCAACCCCGCCTTGCCCGCCAATGCCTTCGCCGCCCAGGGGGCGGGCACGCACCAGATCTGGATCGACCCGGACCACGACGTGGTGGCCGTTCTGCGCTGGGTCGCCGGAGACCGCGCGAACGAGGTGCTGGAGGCCATCGTCGCGGCGCTTTGACAGGCCCGACATCCAGGTCCCCGTGCCCTGGTCTGGGGTTTGCCTGCGCGATCTGACACATTCGGCATTTCCGGCGGCAAGGTCCGGATCGCGGGACATCCGGCGCCCCCGATCGGGAACATTTGCACGTCCTCACCTGTTTCTTCCCCCGGGGGCTGGTCCCCGGGTCGCCTCGATGCGCGATCCAGGGCCGTCCCGGCGGTTACGAGAACAAGAGGCACGGGATGCGCGACGACATGGCCACAGAGATGCACACGCCGAAGCAGACCACGCAGCGTGGCAGCATCTGTGTCCTGCACAACCCGCGCTCGGGCAAGCAGGAGGCCGGAGCCTCGTCCGGAGACGTGTCGACCGCCTTTGAACGCCACGGGTTGACCCCCGACATCGTTGAACTCGACCCGGACGTGTCCCTGACAGACACCGTCCGAAAGGTGGCGGACAAGGGCTATGACACGATCGTCGCGGCCGGTGGTGACGGCACGATCTGCGGGGTCACCGAGGCCCTGAAGGACACCGACTGCCAGCTTGGGATCCTGCCGCGCGGGACCTTCAACTACTTCGCCCGCTCGCTGGACATTCCCCAGGACCTGGAGGGGGCCGTCGAGGTCATCGCAAAGGGCCATGCACGCCCCCTGCGGCTGGCCACGCTGAACGACAGGGTCTTCCTGAACAACGCGAATTTCGGCCTTTACCCGCATATCCTGCGCTCGCGCGAGGAGATCTACGACTACTGGGGCCGCAGCCGGGCCGCGGCCTATTGGTCGGCGCTCAAGGTGCTGTTCCGCTGGCCGCGCCCTCTGAAGGTCGAGATCAAGACCGATGGCCAGGACAGGACCCTGCGCACCCCGCTGATCTTCGTCTTCAACAATGCCTTCCAGCTGCGCGAAATGGGGCTGGAGGGCGCGGGCTGCATCGAAGACGGCAAGCTGGCCCTGATGATCGCGCCGGATTGCGGGCGGCTGGGCATGATCCGGTCCAGCCTCGCCGTTCTGACCGGCCAGGCCCGCCGCAAGGAGCATTTCGACATCATCTGCAGCGACAGGTTCGAGCTGCGCGCCCTGCGCGGCAAACGGCTGCTGGTCGCCCGCGACGGAGAGCGCACCCACATGGACGGCCCCTTCCGGCTGCAGCTTGTCGATGCGCCTTTGGACGTCATCGTGCCCGATCATTTCACCGATACAATTCGCTGATCCCTTGAAACGACTACTGCACCTGTCCGACCTTCACTTCGGCCGCGTCCGGCCGGAACTGCTTGACCCGCTGATCGCCCAGGTCAATGACCTTGCGCCCGATCTGGTGGCGATCTCGGGCGACCTGACCCAGCGCGCCCGCGACTGGCAGTTCATGCGCGCCCGCGAGATGATGGACCGGATCAAGCCGCCCTGTCTTGTCGTGCCCGGCAACCATGACACGCCGCTTGACCGGCCCATCGAACGGCTGTTCTTCCCCTGGCGGCGGTATCGGAAATGGATCTCGCAGGATCTCGCCCCCCAGGTGCATGAACCGGGCTGGTCGGTGATCGGGCTGAACTCGGTCAACCATCTCAGCTGGCAGAGGGGGCGGTACAGGGGGGCCGCGCTTCGGTGTGTGCGGGACGGGTTTGCCGACACGCCCGAGGGGGATTTCCGGATCGTGGTCGCCCATCACCCGGTGGATCACCGCCCCGAGGACGACAAGCAGCTGACCCGCGGAGCGGACAAGGCGCGCGTGGCGCTGGCCGAGGCCGGGACGGACATCCTTTTGACGGGCCATCTGCACAGCTGGCGGGTTGATGTCTTTGGCAAGGGGCCGGGCGATCCGGCGGTGCTGCAGGTCCATGCGGGGACGGTGCTGTCCAGCCGCCTGCGGGGCGAGGAAAACGACTTCAACCTGCTGACGGTCGGCGACGGGCAGGTCCAGGTCGAGCGCTTCGCCAATCGCGCCGATGACAGCGGCTACGACAGGGTCCGCAGCACCCGGTTCCAGCGCAATGCGACCGGGTGGGAGCAGGTGTGTCACGAGGTGACCGGGCGGGTTTAGCGACCGGTCACCTTGCCGAGGTGTCTTGCGTTGCTCTCATCCGGGGATGAGCCTAGTCGCAGTTCAAGCCGTGGGCTCTCAATTTCTCGCGCGACGTAATCTGCGCTTCTTCCATCATTTTCTGGACCTTATCGAACCCGGCGAAGGGCCCCTGCGCGCTTTGGTCGTTCAGGTATTTCATTTCCGCCTTGCAATAGGCGAGCTCGCTCTTGGCGTAATGAGACCACTTTCCCAAAAGAACACTGTTGCCGAGCCCCGCCTTGACAGTGGCTTTTCCGTAGGCGGTTTCAGGGCCGTAGGACTTGTCTTTCTTTTCGGCGCCCTTGAGGAAATACCTGACAGAGCTGTAGTCCCTTTCAAGCGCAGACAGAAGTTTCATGGCAACATCAAGCCCGGCCTTGTAATTCGCGATGTTCTTCTTCGTAAGTGCGACATACTTCACGTGAACCCTGCGCTCATCCATGATGTCACCAAGAGCGGACGTCGACGAGCGTTTATGGAGCTTGTCGATCGCCAGTTTCCGCGCCTTCGCGGCAGCGGTCAAAGCGGCATTCAATGCCACCTCTTGAGCGTTGTAAGCCTTTATGTAGGTTTGAAGATTCTTGGTGGCCTCGGCGACCTCTCCAAGGGCGATCTCCTTGGCAAGATTGGCCGACTTGGCCGTCAGCTTGGCAACCTTTCCTTCAAGTTCCTTGAGCCGAGGCTGATAATCGACCTTCACGGTGTGCGTTGCGATCTTGTTGATGGCCGTATCGGCCAGATCTACCAGCTTCCCACCGCGGATAAGCTTTGCGATGCTCAGAATTTCCTTGATTGACGCAATGGTGGCGTCGCGTTCGCTTTTCAGACCCTGAAGTTCCTTTTCGGTCTTGTCCTTCAGCGTGTCGATTTCAAACTTTTCCAGCTTCTTCTTCGCGTTCTCCAACCCCTGGAATGCGGTTTCAATCGCGCTCTGGGCCGCCGGAATCTTGGCGCGGGCGGCCTTTGCCTTGTCGACCGCAGCACTGTATGCGGCCATCAGCGCATTCTGCTGGTCATTGGCGGCTTTCAGCGCCTTTGCGACCACCTGGCATTTCCCGGAGATGCGTTTGGACGTGTCCTTGATCTCCTTGATGCTGTTTTGGCAAACCCAGCGCTGGTCCTCCAGGCTGGCGATGATGTCAGCCGCGGTCCGGCCTTTCTTGTTGAGCGTGGCCAAGGGATTGATGGGCGACCCGCTTTTGGCTTCCTTGCCGTCAGGGCCCATCATGACCACAAGGCTTCCCTTGTAGCGTCCATCCCAAGTCAGTTTGTTCAAGGGTTTACTCTTTAACACAGTCATTACTTTGGTCCTGATACTTTGCCGTTTCTTTCGGTCTGCATTCCTGAATGGGCGGCCCATTCGGCGAATGTCCGTCCATTTGTCGTGGCAAGGAGCAAGACGGTTCAAAGAAAGTTTTGTGATTAGGCGACGGCCCATGACTTTGCACCGGAAGGGGGCAGGCAAGGGCGGGTCAGTCCGGAATCCTGGCGATGAAATGAGCGGGGCGGAGATGTCCCTGAAGCACGATCAGTGTGCGACGGGCGCGCACCCCGCCTAGCATGTCAGCGTTTGCGATGGGCCGCGGCCTTGGCCCTGTTGCCGCAGACCTCCATCGAGCACCAACGGCGCTTGTGGTTCTTGCTGATGTCCAAAAAATACAGCGAGCACGTCGGGCCTTCGCAGTTGCGTACATAGCGGAAATCCGCCTCAGTGATCAGGTGCGCGGCAGCAAGCGCAAGCCTTACGATCAGGTCCCGAGGCCCTGTCATCGGGTGGGTATCCACAAGCGCGAGCGGCCTTGTGCCAAGCCCGGCCCGTGCCTCGATCTGCGCGAACCGGGGGGCCCGCGCGAGGATGGTGTTGATCTCGGCAATGACGGGGTGGGCGGCATCCGCGAGTTCCCTGCCGCAGACGTCGCCGATAAAGCCGCGAAACCTCTCGCGGAAGGCAACGATCTTGTGGCGGGCATCTTCGAGCTCTGCCCGGGCCTTGGGTTTGCGGAACGAGGCCGCCTCGGTTTCCGTGACAAGCCGCGCCGTGACCATCCAATCGAGCAGGTCCGGTCCGGTCTCCAGCCAGTCGTAAAGCACGGTTCGCGGCGTCGCGATGCTGTTCAGAAAATCCAGGGCGGTGCTTTCCCCGACGAAGAACGGTGCTGGTCTGGGGGCCTGTGTCATCCGGGTGCCTGCCTGTCGGCCAAGTGTGCGATCCGCGTAGATAACCCACGAAAAAGCTTTTTACCAGTTACATCTTCAGCACGCGCGATCACCAAAAAGTAACTGTCTAAATAATTTTTAAGCGGGCAATAAGTAACCGTCAAAAAAGATATTGATGGTTATAAAGGTGCCGCATGACCCGAACGTCCCTCACCCTGTCCCCCCTGTCGGCGCTGCTTGGCGCGCTTGCTTCCGCCTCAATCGCCGGCGCGCCCGAAACCTGGCCCGAAACCTGGCCCGTCAGTTACTACAGCGCCGATATCAACGGCGTCTCCGTCGCCTATCGCGAAGCAGGCCCGGCGGATGCGCCGGCCATGCTCCTGCTCCACGGCTTCCCGTCCTCGTCACACATGTTTCGCGACCTGATCCCCAGGATCGCCGGAAGCTATCGCGTCATCGCGCCGGACTATCCCGGCTTCGGCCAGTCCGACGCGCCGGCAGCCGAGGACTACAGCTACGACTTTTCCACCTTGGCCGAGACGATGACCGCCTTCGTCGAAAACCTCGGCCTGGCGGATTACACGCTTTACATGCAGGACTACGGCGGCCCCGTGGGGATGCGGCTCGCGCTCGCGCATCCGGAGCGCGTCAGCGGGCTGATTTTCCAGAACGCGACGGTGCATGTCGAAGGCTGGGCATCGGACGTGGTGGAGCAGTTCGCGCCGTACTGGGCGGAGCGCAGTCCGGAAACAGAGGCACCGCTGCGGGGGTTCCTGTCGCCCGAGACGACACGTTGGCAGTACGAACAGGGCAGCACGCGGCGCGACAGGCTGAGCGCTGACGCCTGGATCAGTGATCAGGCCGGCCTGGACCGGCCCGGCAACGACGCCATCCAGCTCGATTACCTGTGGAATTACCGCGACAATGTCGCGTCCTACCCCGTCTGGCAGGCCTATCTCGCCCGCGAACAGCCAGACACGCTGATCGTCTGGGGGGCAAATGATCCCTTCTTCACCACGCAGGCCGTGACCGGCCTTCAAGAGCTGCTGCCCGAGGCCCGAACGCTGATGTTCGACGCGGGCCATTTCGCGCTGGAAACCCACGCCCCCGAGATCGGTGCCGCCATCCTCGATGCCTTCTCCCATTGATTTCAACAACCTGAAAGGAACAAGCCAATGACCAAGATCCTTTACATCGCCGCCTCTCCGCGCGGCGCGGCGTCGCAATCGAGCAAGCTGGCCAAGGCCTATCTTGCAGCCCGGCAGGCGGCACAAGCCGACGTCATTGTTGATAGGCTCGATCTCTGGCAGGCCGATTTGCCGGAATTTGACGGAGACAAGGCGGCGGCAAAGATGACCTTCTTCGGAGTGGGCGACATGGACGCCCCGCGCCAGAGCGCCTGGGATCAGGTCACGGCCATTACGGCCCGCTTCATCGAGGCCGACGAATATGTCCTGTCGGTGCCGATGTGGAATGGCGGCATCCCCTACAAGCTCAAGCAGTATATCGACATCATCACCCAGCCCGGATTGCTGTTTGGTTTCGATCCCGAGGCGGGCTATAGCGGCCTGCTAAGCGACAAGACGGCGCGGGTATTCTATACATCCGGCGTCTACGCGCCTGGTGCGCCGGCGAAATACGGTACCGATCACCATTCGATCTATCTGGAATGGTGGCTCGATTTCATCGGTGTCGCGCAGATTGAAGCGGTCCGGTTCCAGCCCTCGCTGTTGACGGCCGATCCGGCCGGAGACCAGGTGAAGGCGATTGAGCGGGCGACCAATCTTTAATTGGTGCTGACTTGATTTTTCCGGTCCCGCACTGACTGCCCCGCATATCACGCGGGGCAGTTCGAGCTGCATCTGAAGGATTGGATGCGGTTGCCGCTGGACGAAATTTCATAGTCCATGGTCGCGGGCAGGCACCGGGCAATGGCCCAACGCCTGCGGCAGCAACCGGCCGGGCCATCATCCGTTCTGCGCAGGATTGAAGGGGCCAAATTGACATTTGACCCCAATTTCCGGGTCCGACACCTATTGGAGTGGTGTGACGCCGGTAAGGACGCAGAGCATTTCGAAAAGCAGATTGGCCGCGACCAGGGCCGTGCTCCCGGACAGATCGTGCGCGGGTAAAACCTCGACCACGTCTGCCCCTACGATATTGAGACCGGCGGTCCCCCGGATGATCTCGAGCGCTTGGATCGATGTCAGACCGCCCAACTCGATCGCAGCGGTTCCCGGCGCATAGGCAGAATCCAGGCCATCGATGTCGAAACTGATGTATGTCGGCGCGTCGCCAATCTTTTCCCGAATTTCGGCCATGAGCGGTGTGAGCGACTTGTGCCAGCAGTCCTCGGCCTGAATGCAGGTCCACCCCTGACGGCGACCCCACTCGTAATCCTCATCGGAATAGCCGGACCCACGCAGACCGATCTGGAACACCTTGTCGTTCTGCAGGCACCCATCTTCCCAGGCCCGGCGGAACGGCGTGGCATGGTTAATGCGCTCTCCGAAGATTTCGTCATTCGCATCGGCATGGGCATCGATCTGGATCAAGGCGACCGGGCCATGCTTTTCCTTGATGGCCCGCAGGACAGGCCATGTCAGCGTGTGGTCTCCGCCCAGGGTCAGCGGGACGGTTCCGTGGGACAGGATGCCACGATAATGGTCCGTGATGATGTTCACCGTCTTCTTCAGATCGAACTGGTTGATGGCAACATCGCCAACATCCGCCACTTGCAAGCGTTCGAACGGTGCCGCGCGGGTTCTGATGTTGTAGGGGCGCACCATGCGGCTTTCGTCCCGGATCTGCCGTGGTCCGAGACGGGTGCCCGAGCGGTTCGACGACCCGATGTCCATCGGAATGCCGATGAAGCAGGCGTCAAGGCCCTCAGCCGTTGTCTGCGACGGCAGACGCATCATGGTGGCGGGCCCGCCGACGCGTGGCATTTCATTGCCGCTGAGCGGCTGATTATTCTTGGTCTGGGTCATGATGTACCTTGTGAGATTGGGAAGAGAGGGCCATCGAGCAGAAGGACCGGGGGGTCGTAAGCAAGCGCCCGGGCGAGGGCCACGCGCTGCTGCTGGCCGCTTGACAGGCCGGACGGCTTCTTGTGCGCATGTCCCGACAGGCCGACCAGATCGATCATCTCGCCGATCCGCTTGCGGATTTCGGTGGCTGACCGCTTCTGGACCTTCAGCGGAAACGCGATGTTCTGCGCGACGGTCAGATGCGGAAACAGCGCGTATCCCTGAAAGACCATCCCGAAGCCCCGCGTTTCCGCCGCAGAACGGGTGCGATCAAACCCGTCGATGAGCAGCGAGCCACGCGTCGCCTTCTCGAAACCGGCAAGGATCATGAGCAGGGTGGTTTTTCCCGAACCCGACGGACCGAGGAACGACAGGAACTCGCCGACCTCGACCTTCATCGAGATATCTTCAAGCGCCGTGAAGTCGCCGACGTCCTTCCCGATCGAAACGGTTTCGATTGCGACGGGGGAGATACGCACTCTGTCTGTCCTGTTCGCTTGTGATGCCTGCCCGTTGATAGGGCCAACCCGCCGGTGTGGCACAAGCGAAACGTTTTCGCCTCAACGACGAACAAAATCGAACAATGGGGATTGGCTTAACGCTTTGCTCAACGTCCGTGCAGGGCCAGCTTGAGCCAGCCAACAAATGCATCACGAACGGGAGTCGGGGCGCTTTCACGCGAATGGACGAGGTAATAAGCGCCCTCTGTCGGGAGCGCCTTTTGAAAGGGACGGACGAGCAATCCGCTCTCGATCGCCTCCGCGCACACGAAATCATCACCCATGGCGATGCCTTGTCCGGCCAGTGCTGCCGAATAGACAAGGTTCATATCCGAGAAAATGATCCCGCGACAAGCCAAGTCTTCCGGCTCGTCGACCAGCCGCAACCAGGCGGCCCATTCAGAGGTGTCGGTCATGTGCAGCAAAGTCGCCCGCGAGAGGCTGGCCATGTCCGGGAAGCCGTCAAACCGGTTCGAGTAGGCCGGGCTGCACAGGGGGATGTGTTCGATCGACGTCAATTTCTCGGCCTCGACGTTGCCCAAGAAGTCCCCTCCAAATGCAATGAAAACATCGATATCAGGGCTGCTTACGTCATCCACCCGGCGAGGGGTCACAAGACGGAGGTCCACCCCGGGATAAGTCTCGATGAATTCCGAGATGATCGTGCAAAGCCAATTGCTTGCAAAGGCAGCCGGTGCGCTGACGGTCAGGTTTCCCGAAACGCCCTGGCTGGCGGATTGCAACGCCGAACTGGCCAGAATTCCAAACGCCCGGCGGATATCAGACGCATAATTTCGACCCAGGGGGGTCATCTCCAGCCGCGTGCCTGTCTTCGTCGTCAAGGCGAACCCGAGTTCGCGTTCAAGCTGCCTCAATTGGTGCGATACCGCGCTTTTTGACAAGCCAAGCTCTTCCCCCACCTGCCAGATCGTACCTAGTCGGGAGAAGGACTCGAGCGCTCGCAGCGCCTGGGTGGAAGGGAGACGTCGCATGCGGTCACGGTGGCGGACATTCCGGCTAATGTACAATAAAATTTGCCGATCTAAGCTCGATGGTCCGCAGAACTCTCAAGCCCGGTCGTACAAGGCGTAATGCGACCAGTCCTCCAATTCGACCACCTGACGGTCCTTCGACGTCAACACACGCTCGTAGGCTTCCATGCCATCCCGATACGCCCCGAAAGGCGCCGACCGGGTCGGCCGCGACATCCCGATGGCGATCGCCGGCGCCCCGGCCTATCTTGAAGATCATCCCGTGGCCCGGAAGCCCTTTGGTGAAGACCCGGTCCACTCCCTGAACGCACGGCGAAAGCTTTTCGGCTCTTTATATCCCAACATGGCGGCGATGCGTTCGACTGGAATGTCAGAGTTTCGAAGCATATCGCGTGCCTGCTCCTCGATGAACATGGACCGGATTGTCCTGTATGACGTCCCTTCCGCACCAAGGGCCCTTTGAAGTGACCTGGGGCCAATTGCAAGATGGGCCGCGACTTTGCTCTCGGAAGGGATACGTGTCGGAAAATGAGCGCGTATGATTTGAAGAACCGCGCTTTCCATGGATTGTACGGGTTCGATACCCATAAGCGCCCCGAGTTCTTCCAGTGTAATCGTCTTCTGAGTGTGCAAAGGGTCCGGGTTCAGGGTGGCAAGATCGCCAAGCCGAATGGCCACGGACGGTGACGGGGCTCCCGTCCTCACAGGTGCGCCGAGCAGATCCGCCAGCTTTGATGTGTCATTGCTATTGCCTTCGGGGAGTTCAAACCAATCGGGCCGCCAGTCCGCCCCGAGGAAATACCTGACCACCTTCGAGATAACGAACAGTGCCCCTTCGTCGAGGTGCCGGTGGCCGACGACCGACAGACCCTTTGAATCTCGTCCGACAACCACGTGTGTGTCCGTCTGTCGGATGACGATTTCAGAGCCGGGATGCGTCAGCGATAAGGCGCGCCGCCCGCGGTCAAGCGCAGATCTCAGATCGGGCGCGCCCAGCACGTAGGTCGCATAGGCTCCGTAGGCCAGGTAATCGAAGGCCTGGCCAACCCTGGCCCCCAGATGGCGTTCGCCTGTCATGCGGGCGACAGATTCCAGAATGACGGCCTCGGCCCCGTAGGAAATGAAGCCGGCTCCTTCGGAGAGCATCTTGCGATCCAGGCCAGCCGATTGGAGCGCTTTGTTGACCGTGCGCCTTGGGACGAAGCCGTCGAGGATATCCACGACATGGGCCAATTCAACGATGTTCACCAGCTTCTGTCTCATGCCGTCGCTTTGTCAGAAAATGACCGGTGGCGCCATGATATCGTGCGCGAGACTCGGAGATTTGGTGGGGGACTCATGAGATTTGGATATATGGCGAACGGCAGATTTTTGGCGATGGCATTCTTGGCCGCCGTCAATTCGGCTCCTGCTTTTTCCCAGAATTTCGATGCCACGGTGGATCAACTTGCCGACAGCAGGGACATCCCGGTCACGGTCGATAATTTCATCCGTGCCGCGACGGATATCGAGTTCGGCAAATATGTCGCCCTCGCCGGAGGGGTGAACACATTCTATCATTTCCGCGATATGATGCCCGTCGACGCTCAGACGACAATCAGCGCGAACCGGGATACGCTTTATAGCGCCGCGATCATCGATATCAGCGAGGGCGCCACCTTCACACTTCCCGATGTCGGCGACCGCTACATGTCGGCGATGATCATCAACCAGGATCACTACCTCAACACGGTCGTCCACGGTGGCGGCACCTATACGCTCGACATGGACAGGTTCGATACGCCCTATGTCGCCGTCTACCTGCGCGTTCTGCTGGATGCCACTGACCCTGCGGATCTGGCCGCCGTGCATGCGATCCAGGATCAGATGTCGATCGAGGCCACCTCGTCCGAGCCCTTCATCGTCCCGCTCTACGACGAGGAGAGCTACATGGGGCTTGTACGGGCCGCCGTCGGTGTCGGCGCCTACCTGCCGGACAGTTTCCGCATGTTCGGCAGGAAGGAGGATGTCGATCCGGTGCGGCATTTCATCGGGACGGCCGGGGGCTGGGGCGGCTTGCCCGAGGATGAAGCGCTCTATCTCGGGATCTCGCCGAACCTGCCGGTCGGGACATATAAGATCGAGGTGCCTGCCGAGGTGCCGGTCAAGGATTTCTGGTCGGTCAGCGTCTATGATGCGGACCGCTATTTCGCGCCGAACGCCCTTGGCGCCTATGTCGTCAATTCCGTCAATGGGACCCGTAACGAGGATGGCAGCATGACCGTGCACCTGGGCGGCTGCGAGGACGGGCGCGTGAACTGCCTGCCGCTTGTCGAGGGGTGGCAATACACCGTGCGGCTCTACCGGGCGTCTCCGGAGGTGCTCGACGGATCGTGGACCTTCCCCGAAGTCCAGCCGGCGAATTGAACAAAGGACCGAGACCATGCGACATCTCCTTCTTGCCCTCGCGCTCGCCTTGCCCGCGCCGCTCCTCGCCGAGGACATCACGATCCAGACCCTCATGCGCGCCGAGAGCGACACGATGTTCCGGCTCACAATGCAGGGCAACGGGACCAGCGTCGGCGAGATCGCCCATGAGCGCAAGGTCGCCTCTGCCGATGCGCCGCAGCCGATCATCCGGCCCAACCAGGACACCTTGTATTCGGCGGCCATCATCGATCTGTCCAAGCCGGTGACGGTCACGCTGCCGCAGGGCGACGGGCGGTTCCAGTCGGTGCTGGTGATCAGCCAGGACCACTACAACTTCGCCTATGCCGAACCCGGCGCCTATCAGCTGACCGAGGACGAGGTCGGGACCCGTTTCGCGATGCTCCTGTTCCGCACCTTCATCGACGCGGGCGATCCTGGCGATGCCGCCCGCGCCCATGCGGTGCAGGACGGAATACAGCTCGAAGGCGGCGGATCTGGCCCTTTTGAGGCACCGGAGTGGGACCTTGAAGCCCTTGCCGCCGCGCGGAAGGCGATCAGCGACCTCGCCGCGGCCGTGGGCCTTGATGCCAGCATCGCCTTTGGCCGCCGCGACGAGGTGGACCCGCTGGGCCACCTGATTGGAATGGCAGGCTGGGCGGGGCAGCCCGCCACGACGGCCAGCGCCTTTGTCGACGCTGTCGACCTGAATGACGGCGAGACCCCCCATGCCGTGACGCTAAAGGACGTGCCGGTGGACGCCTTCTGGTCGATCACCGTCTACGACGCCGACGGCTTCCTCGCGCCCAACGATCTGGGGCGGAACAGCTACAACAACACCTCTGCCACTCCGAATGAAGACGGGTCCTACACCATCCATTTCGGCGCCTGCGAGGATGGCCGGAACAACTGCATCCCCCTCACGCCGGGCTGGAACTACACGGTCCGGCTCTATCAGCCGCGCGCCGAAATCCTCGACAGCAGCTGGACCTTTCCGCCGATCGATCCGGTGAACTGACGCGCCCTGCGGATTGACGCCTATATGCCTCATCGACGTCTGCTGCGGGTTTGGCGGCGATGTCGGTGGGAATAGAGGTCCGTGCGAGCGCGTGATCGTGGGATGTGGTGACCTGTCCGGAATCGGGTCAGACGTAGTGAATGGCCCGCAGTTGCGGGATGCTTGGTGAGTTGAGTGCGTCGCGGCCATGCGTGGCACCGGTCCATGGGACGCTTGGAAATCTAGCCGGACAGAAGGACCCTGGCCGCCCGGAGCAGCGCGCGGCTCGCGGTCGTTGCGCACGACAGGAGCCGCCGCATGTCGCGCCGAATCTCGGTCAACGAATGCCACGGCTGGAACGAGAACATCGTGGACCAGATGATCCAGAAATCCCTGTCAAAGAACGCGAGGCCGAACCAGTCGTCTATGCTACGTACCCCCAAGCCGTCCCTCGGGCGACAGGAGCAGGCGGCTAAGCGCCACGATCTCTTCGGGCCCAAGACCAAGGCGATACCGGTCCTCGGCTTTCTGGCCATCGCGAAGGATCCGGCATTCCGTGCGGCCCGGCACCATTCGGTTAACGGCCAGGATGCCATCCCTGACAGAGAACGACGGATCACCAGGGGCCGGAATCGCAGACATCAGATCAAGGGTGCATACGAAGTTAGGCTCGAACATGCGCCCGCCACGCGTCAGGTACCCCGTCTATGTGTCGCCCGATCCATCAAGTCTGCCGCCCACAGTGCCGCGATGTTCGAGATCAACACAGAGCCCCGCGGAGCGTCGGACCCCAATCGACAGGCGAGGGCGAGCCGGCGCATCTGTGGAATGTCTTCTAGGCTTGCCTTCATACTATCCGGATCGTCATGCCACCGCGCGGATTCCCCGTACCGGGCCACGTACCAGCTGTCCGAACGGCGGCTGCCTGTATGTCACAGCCGCCGCAATCGGGTCTAGAATGGCATGTTCCAGCGCACGCTGCCGCCATAGTCGCGTTCGTTGCTGGTCAGGTGACCGAAGCCCGAGATATCGAACGAGCCCCCGCCGGCCGTCATAATCGTCACCCCCGCCGACAAGTCGAACTGGGTCCGGTCGATATCCGATTGCCAGTGGAACGGGTCCACCGATCCCGGGGCATCCGCCAGGCGCGCGCGGGCGTCGAAGGACGTGTTGCCCAGGAACTGCGTGACGGCAAAGACCGCATTGGGCCGGATCTCGGTGCCTTTCGATGTCAGGAAACGTCCGCCGATCTCCAGTGACGGGCGCAGGTAGCCGAAGGTCTCTGCCGAAGTCTCGATGGCCAGAGCCGTGCCGGATCCGCTCTCGGTATAGGAACTGTCGCCGAAATGGGTGACACCCAGGTCGAGACGCGGCTTGAGGAACCAGCTGCCCTGGTCGAACGTGTACCCCGCCCGCAGCTGGGCACCGGTCACCCATTGGTCCTGGTCGCCGCTGGTCTCCTGTGTCCCGACGATCCGGGTATTGTCAAAGCTGCCATGGCCCGCATGGACCGCCGCACCGAATTCCCAGTTCTCGACAAAGCGCTTGACTGACAGACCGCCCGAAAATGTATCGCCGTCACTTGTCGCCCCGGTATCGGTGCTGAGGCTGGTGGACTCGTAGGCCAGCGCCGCACCAAGGGCGAGCCCGCTGTCCAGCAGCATCTGGCCCCCGGCCGAAATCCGCAGCCCGTCCTGCGTGAAGCCCGAGGCACCGCCTGTGGCATCCCGGTCGAACCGGTTGGCGCCAAAGGTCAGGTAACCGCACTGGCCGTCATCCGCCCAGACATTGCCCTGCCCCTGGTGCGGACAGCTGAACAGCCCGTCGGCAAACCGCAGCGTCTGGTAGAGCCGGGCGATACCGTTGCTGGTGGCCAGTTCCGGACCCAGCGTGTTCATGGCCACGGCGTAGTCCTCGTGGCTGCCCACCTCGATGAGCGTCTCGGCCAGGCCGTCATCCAGCGCGCCCATCTGGTAGAGCGTGTTGAAATAGCCGGTCAGCCCGCCCTGGTTGTCGTTCAGCGCGGCGACCAGCGTGTCGTTGGCATAGTCGACCTCGTAGCTGAGGGTCAGTTCAGAGGCCGACGCTGCCTCCAGCTGATACCGGGCAACGACCGAGGGGATGACCTCGAGATCCGTGGCGTCGACGCCGCCCGAAGCCTCGACGATCGTCAGGGTCTGGGCTCCGGTCGGCAGCCGGCTGGCCTGCAGGACGTTGACGTCCACGGCACCGTGAAGCTCGGCTCGCCCGTCGATGGTCAGCAGGTCGGAATCGCTGCTGGACATGTCGACATCGAAGCTGAGCGTGCCGCCATTGTGCAGCAGGTCCCCGGTGATCGAAGTCCCGGAAAGGGTCCCGGCCTCGCCGACGTAGACCTGGCCCCAGTTGCGCAGCCGCGCCACGTCCAGGACCTCGCCCGCGTTCAGAACGCCACCAGACAGGTTGTCCAGCAGGATCGAAGATGTCGACGGGGCAGGGGCCGAAGCCACGGAAGACGAGGACGAAACCGTCCCGATGATCGACCCGGTCAGTGTGCCGGTGTTGTTCAGTGTCAGCGTGCCGCCCCCGAACGAATGGATGGCAACGCCACTGACCGCGCTGATGGTGCCGGCGTTGTTCAGCGTGCTGTTCGATCCGGAATGGATGTAGACCCCGGCCCCGGTCAGGGCGTTGTCGTAGATCGCGGTCCCGCCGCCCCGGATCGCGGCACCTTCACCGATCGTGATGCTGGAGAGGCCGACGCCGCTGCCCATGTTTTCCACCTGAATTGCGCGCGCGCCGGCGCCGGTGGCCGAAATGTTTCCCGTGGCGGTGACATCGACCGTCGTGGTGGCGACCGGGCTAGCATTGCCCTGACCGCCGGCATACTGGGCGAATATCCCGTGCGCCGCGGCGCCGCTGGTGCTGATCTGCGCACCGGAATAGGTCACCGTGACAACGCCGGCTGTGCCCGTGCCGCTGAAGCTGCCGACATAGGAACTGTCGGTCGAGCTCTTGTCGATGGTGCCCTGGACACCGCCGCCGACCGACTGGGCGAAGATCCCGACCGAGTTGTCGCCGGTCGTGGTGATGAGCCCGCTTGCGTCGACCGTCACCGCCCCGCCGTTGCCGGTGGCATCGGCCGAGGTATCAAGGACCCTGACGCCGATGCGGCCATGATTGCCCAGGATCATCGAGCCGGAATAACCGCCCCCGCCTCCGACGGACTGCGCGAAGATCCCCATGGATGCAGCGTTCAGATTTCCCGGCGTCGCCGGACCGGTACTGTGATGTCCGAGCTTGCCGTGACCGTTACCGTACCGCCATTGCCTCTGGCCTTTCCGGTCCCCCCTACGGTGACATCCGTCGTGGCATCGTCGGTCAGCGTGCCTGTCCCGCCGAAAAGCGTGCCGCCGCCGCCACCGACAGACTGGGCGAAGATGCCGGGCGATTGCTCGGCGGCGGTCATGATGGCCTGACCGTTCGACGTCACGGTGACGGGTCCGCCGTTGCCGGAAACGCCGTCCGAGCCACCGACTGTCAGCGTGGCGTCATAGATTGCCGCGAAGCTTGTCTTGCTGCCGGTGTTGCCGCCGCCCCCACCGATGGACTGGGCGAACAGCGCCGGGCTGCCGTAGCCTGCCGTGGTGATGGCGCCGGTGTTGGTGATGCTGGCCGCACCGCCGTTGCCGCCGCCCGCGCCCGAGCCGCCGACCTGCAGCGAATAGGTCGCGGTGATGTCGGCGGCATCGCCGCCCGAGCCACCGCCGCCGCCGACGGACTGGCTGACGATCCCGTAGGCATTGGTTCCCGAAGTCGAAATCGCCCCAGTGTTGGTCACCGACGTGGCCTCGCCGTTTCCGGCCGCGCCGCCCTGTCCGCCGACCCGGATGTCGGCAGACCCGAAATTCTTGCCCAGTGTCGAGATATCGTAGAGGGACCTGAGCTTGGACAGGACGTCGTTGCTGCTGCTGCCGATCTGCTGGGTATAAAAGGTGCCTGCGCCGCTGGACGTCGCGCCGCCGATGCCGCCGCCACCGCCCACCGATTGGCTGACGATCCCGTGGGCGATGTCGCCCGTGGTCGTGATATCGGCATCATTTGTGACGGTGACCGTCCCCGCATCGGCGCCGGTGCCGCCGTTTCCGCCCACCGAAACCTCGAGGTCGAGCGAAATGCTGGTCGTGTTGTCGTCGTCGGTCTCGCAGCTGACCGACCCGCCGTCCGCTTTCAGGCTGCAATCCCCGGTGACGTTCAAGGCGTAGTTTGACGCAAGGCCGCCATCACCGCCGTTGCCGCCGACCGACTGGGCAAAGATCCCGTAGGCGCCGCCTCCGGCCGTGGTGATCGCGCCGTCCGCGTCGTTTGACACGCTGACATTGCCGCCCACGGCCCCACTGCCACCCGCGCCGCCGACCACGGTGTTCATCCGGATACTGACACTGGTGTCGTCCGAGTCGGAGGCCAACTTGCCCAGGTTGTAAATCCCGGAGCCGCCGAAACCGCCGTTGCCGCCATTGCCGCCCACGGATTGCGCGTAGATCCCGCTGGAGCTGGTGCCGGTTGTCGTGATGGCTGCGCTGTTGGACACGCTGGCCGCGCCGCCCTTGCCGCCCGCACCGCCCGAGCCACCGACCGATACCCCGAGCGAGAGGTCCATCGTCGCGGACGACAGGACATTGGACAGTATGTTGTAGGTCATGCCGCCGACCCCGCCGGATCCGCCGATCGACTGCGAAAGGATGCCGCTGGAATTGTCGCCTGCGGAGGTGATCGCGCCCAAGTTCGTCACCTGGGACGCCCCCGCCGCACCGCCCGCACCGCCCGCGCCCCCAAGGGTGATCGAGGCATCTATCTGATCGCCGGGACCAACGTTCATGGTCCCCGTGGCTGCCGTGCCGCCCGACCCGCCGCTGCCGCCGATGGATTGCGACTGAATGCCGGCGCTGTTGAAGTCCCCGGTCGAGATCGTGGCCTGGTTGGTCACCGTTGCCAGCCCGCCGGACCCGCCCGTTCCGCCGTTGCCGCCGATGGTGAAGGTGGCGCTGCCCGCCGGGAACTCTGCGTCGAAATCGACATTCATGCCGGCCTCGACCGCCATGCCGCCTTGTCCGCCGTTTCCGCCCAGGCTCAGGATATTGATGCCCGCGGCCGGCGGCCCGTCGGTCGAAATCGAGGATCCCGCCAGCGTCTCGGCCATGGCCGTTCCGGCCGTGCCCCCTGTGCCTCCGCCGCCGCCAAGCGTGACGGTCGCATCACCCTGCGAAACGCCCGTCCCGGTGATCGACATGCCACCGCGCCCGCCGTTGCCGCCATGGCTCATGACCGCGATGCCGTCGGACATGAAGCCCGTTGTCCGGATCTGGCCGCCCGCCATGACCGAGGCCGTGCCCGCAGTGCCACCCGAACCACCGGCGGTGCCGATGTCGATCTCGGTCGTTGCCAGCCCCACGCCCTCGCCGCCGAAGGTCATGCCGGCATTGCCGCTCGATCCGCTGGCGCTCAGCGCGAAGATGCCGGGCGATTGTTCGTCGCCCGTGATGAGCGTGTCGCCGGTCCAGGTCACTGTCACCTCGCCGGCCGAGCCTCCGCCTGCGCCTTGCCCGCCAAGGCTGATATTGGCCGATCCGGCGGCAACGCCTTCGCCCGAAAAGACACCGGAGCCGCTGCCACCGCCGCCCGCCTGGCTGGTCGCCTGGATGCCCGGCGACAGTTTGCCCGAGGTCTGGATCGTGTCGGTCGATGTGACCACGACATCGCCCGACCCCTTGGCTGCCCCACCGCTGCCGCCGATGCCGATGTTCAGGCCTGCCGACCCCACGACACCGAACGCGCCCACGATATGCGCATTGCCGCCCGACCCGCCGACGCTCGAGGCCACGATCGCACCCGACGCCGCACCGGATGTGGTGATGCCGCCCGAGGAATAGACCGTGACGTCGCCGCCTTCGCCCCCGGCTCCGCCGGATCCCCCGATCGAGATCGCGGCGCCTTCGCCGGCCGTGCCGGACAGGACCGCGCCGGACTGACCGCCGCCGCCGCCGACCGATGAGGCATAAAGCCCTGCGGCCCCGTCGCCCGTGGTCTGGATGCTGCCCGCCGGGTCCGCATCCGTGCAGGTGGCGTCCGCAGCGTCGCCGCCCCGGCAGACCGTGATCTGGCCACCGTCTCCGCCACCGGCCCCGCTGCCGCCCACGCCAAGACTTACCGTGCCGAACCCTGCGGTTGCCGCTACTGTCGTCCCGGCCGCACCGCCAGAGCCGCCAACGCTCAGCGCCGAGAGGGCCGTGGCGTTGTCGCCCTGCGTGGACACCGAGCCGAGCGCGTCAAGAATGACCTCGCCGCCGGCGCCGCCGGCCTTGCCCGATCCCCCGATTGCGATCGCTATGGATGGGCCGTCGTTGGCAGAGACCGACAGCGCGTTGCCGCCATAGCCACCGCCACCGCCGACGCTGGTGGCCGAGACACCCCGGGCATTGCCGCCTTTGGTCGCGACGCTCGACCCGCTGACCGTCGCAAGATCGACCGTCCCGCCGTCGCTGCCCGCGCCGCCATTGCCGGCAATCGCCAGGGAAAAGCCGACCGATACACCCAGCGTGTTCGACCCGTGCCCGCCGGAGCCGCCGATGCTCTGCGCCATGACACCATCCGCGCCGGTGCCGGACGTCGAGATATCGCCCCCCACCTCGGCGCTGACCGCGCCACCGATCGAGCCCGCGCCGCCATCGCCGCCAATGGCCACGATGCCGGCCGTGGATCCGGCCGCCCCGCCGCCACCGCCGACCGATTGCGCCATGACGGCAATTGAGTCATCGCCCGTGGTGGTGATGTCCGCCGTCGAGGTCAGCGAGACGTTGCCGCCCATACCTCCGCCGGACCCGGTGCCGCCGATGCCGACAAGGCCGCGTGCACTGCCGCCGTCCCCGCCGGTGCCACCCACCGACTGCGCGACCAGACCGCGGCTGCCCGTGCCCGATGTCGTGATGACCCCCGAGGCCACCACACCCACCTGGCCCCCGTCGCCTCCTGACGAACCGGTCTCATCGCCGGACAGGGACACAAGCCCCATCGAAGACGAGGCCTTGCCGCCGCCGCCGCCCTGGCTTTGCGCAAAGATCCCGTCTGAATCATCGCCCGACGTCTGGATAGAGGTATCGTCGGATCCGTTATAGGTCGCCGATACGGTCCCCCCGCCACCGGCACTTTCGCTGCTGGCCCCATAGGCCACGATCCCCGAAGCCTCGCCTGCATCCCCGGCAAAGCCGCCGACCGACTGCGCGAGGATACCGTCCGACAAGAACCCGTCGGTCAGGATATCTCCACCGTAGGTCACGGAAATCTCTCCGGCGGGACCCGATCCCGCACCGGCGCCACCCGTGGCACTGGACCCGCCCCCCTTGCCGCCGTCACCGCCGGCCCCGCCATAGCTGCGCGCGACGACCCCGGGCGCCCGACCGCCCTGCATCGAGATCGCGGCATCCGTTCCGTCATCCGATGTGGCGATATCGATCGTGACGGACCCGCCGGAGCCGCCCTGGCCGCCGGCCCCGCCACGGCCATTGCCGAAGTAAAGATCGACCTTGCCTTCTCCGCCTTTGCCGCCATTGCCTGCGATGCTTTCGGCCAGGATGCCCGGTCCGGACGCCCCTGCGATCTACAGGGTCCCGGTCCCCCCGGGCGTCGTGTTGCTGACCAGAACGCTGCCACCAGCGCCGCCCACGCCACCGGCACCGCCGTCACCGGTCGAGGTCAGGGTGTTTTCTCCCACGCCGCCTTCGCCACCCTGGCCGCCATGGGACACCGCCACGATGCCCGTATTGCCGTTGGTGCTTGTAAGGTCCGCCACCTGCACGATGACGTCTCCGCCCTGGCCCCCGTTGCCGCCGTCGCCTCCGTGGGCGCTGTAGTCGGCGGCCATGCCGACTCCGCCGTCGCCCCCGTTGCCGCCAGTGCTTTCGACGACAAGACCCGTGCCCAGGGAAAGAGCGCTGTCGGTCAGCGTGACCGTGACCGCTCCGCCATCGCCTCCGACCCCGCCGTCGCCGCCGTAGCCCCTGCCGAAGCCCGTGGAATGTCCCTCGGCACCGTCGCCGCCCGCAGCGCCTGACGAGCTGATGAGAATGGCTTCGGCAGCCGCGTTCACGTTCAGCCCCGCAATCGTCGCGGTCACCTGACCGCCAGCGCCCCCGGCGCCACCGGGCTTGCCCTCGTGCTTGCCCGAGCCCTTGCTTTTGCCATGCGTCTGCCCGACGCTGCCGGTCGAGAGGACCTCGGCGCCCGGCCCGCGGTTCGTGACAAGCAGGAAGCCGTCTAGGTCGATATCCAGAACCGCGCCGGCCGGCGCCTGACTATATTCAGGCGCGCCGACATTCAGCATCCAGATCGCATTGTTATTGGTCTGCGTGTTGGTAAAGCCAAGGTTCGTCGCGTTCTCGATCGTCAGCGACGCAGTCTCGTCACTGGTCGTGCTGGCATCGGTGAAATTGACCACCCCCAAGGTCCCGCTGCAGGTTTTTGCGAGACCGTCGGTGGAGCAATCGGCCCAGGCGGACCCGGCAGTCAGCGCAGAACTCAGCGCCAGAAAGGATACCGTCGCAAGCCGCAGCCGTGCCGTTGGATCGATGCGGTGAGTCGGGAAATACGGAAAATGAAATGTGAACCCGGACATTGCGTGCGGCTCCTCCCATAGCAAATAATCAAGCGATCAAAAAAGCTTGCGAGTGTCGAAAAAACTAGACATCAGCGGGCTTCTCATAATGAAGAAAATCTTCACGCGTTAATAACTTTGACGTGTATGCCGTGTTACCCCCTATCCTGCCCGCAGCCCGATGGCGGCCCAACGCAATCAGCGGCTGTCTCAGGCACCCCCAGCTGGCCCACGCCAGCCGGACGATGACGCGTCGCGGTACAGAAGGGGGCACTTCCCAAGGTCGTCCGCATGCGGTAGGCAGTGCGGTCCTTTGAAGGGTTGGGAATTGAATGGCGCAAAATGCCACTATCTATAAAGTCGAATTGTCGGTCTCGGACATGGATCGTCACTATTACGAGACGCACAAGCTGACCGCGGCCAAACATCCCTCGGAGACCGACGAGCGACTGATGCTTCGCATCGTTGCCTTCGCTCTCAACGCCCACGAGCACCTGGAAATGACCAAGGGTCTGTCGACGGATGACGAGCCCGATCTTTGGCAGAAGAGCCTGAGCGGCGAGATTGACGTGTGGGTCGCACTCGGGCTTCCGAGCGAGAAAGTCCTGCGACAGTCCTGCAACAAGGCCCGGAATGTGATCGTCTATCCCTATGGTGGACGCACGGCCGACGTTTGGTGGGAAAAGATCAAGGGTGGTGTCACCCGTTTCTCGAACCTGACGATTGTCAATTTCCCGGCAGCAGATACAGCCGGTCTGGCAAAGCTGGCCAAGCGCGCGATGAAGCTTCAGATCAATATCCAGGATGGAGAGATCATGATCGGGACGGAGGACAGCGCGATCTACGTGACGCCCGAGACGTGGGTGGCCGCGACGTAGGTCTCGTTCGCCTCCTCTCAGCCCCATAGTCGCCGGTCGAGCCAAGCCCGGCGTATCTCTGTACCCGCACTTCTCGCACGCGACCATGTTATCCTCGGGCGGCACGAACGGCGGAAAGCGGACTTTCGCCGCGGAAATTCTGAAAGGCCGCTAAACTCGTCATCGCGGCTTTAGAGCTTTATTGAGAAGGTTGGAACGCTTGCTTAAACACTATCAGTCTAGCTAGTGGAGGCCTATGGCCTTCAGCCGTACAACTCCCCCCAAGCCGCGACCTGTTCAGTCAAGACATGCAACATCATTTCATAATCACCGGGCCACTCAGAGAATGCCTTGGTTTTAATACCCTCAAGAATCTCTTGATTTACCGTCGGGTTCACATACGCAAAAAATGTAGTAGCGGCTTCAATCTGCCCCTCGAAAACGTGAACCTGCATCGAATAGTCTTCGGGCCACTCCGACAGAGCCTTTCGCAAGCAGACATACACAATCTCATTTGTCGTGTCCATATTCTGCTGATAGTGGACCATTCTTTCGGCGGCCTCTGTTTGCTCTTCAATAACATGCCGCTGCATTTCAAAGTCATCCGGCCATTCTGCCGCCGCTTTCATTCTTATGATCTGCGTGGTTTCCGAAGATACGGACATTTTATCGCCTCCAAGCGCCTGCTCTGTTGGACCTGAAACTTTTGATTTTTCGTGATAGATTTACTGACCGTTCGTTGGGTCGATATTTGCGCTAAGATCCCAATCCCATTTCTGCTCTTGCCGCCTTGATGTCGATCTTGGCATTAACGCCGTGCTTTTCCAGAAGGTGCAGAAGGTGAGAACCTGTCATCAGTGTAATCGGTTTATCGGATGCAAACTTGTATGCGTCAGGTCCGTAGTCGGCTGTTGTCACAAGAATACCCTTACTCGCACCTTCATTCATCGTCGTACCAAACAGATCGCGGACGGCGCCAACACCAACCGTGCGCGTATACCGTTTGGCCTGAATGACAATCTTACCCCCGGTGATTGGATCAGGATCGAATGCAATCGCATCTACGCCGCCATCGCTACTTGATCGAGTGACTTTCACCTCCCCCCCTCTTGAGGCGAACTCTTTCTCGAAAAGTTCTCTGACAAGATGCTCAAATTCCTCCCAATCCATCGCCGCCAAATTCGTAGTACCATCGGCAGCGACTTGAGAGGTTCTCGCTTCAATGAACCGCTTGTCAGTTTTCTCAAGCTCGATCACAGGTGCAATTGGTGTCAGCCCGACAAGCGAAGCAGCGGAGACGCCTTTCAAGGATTTGAAGCAAGCCTTTGGGTCCACCTGCCCGAGGTTGATTTGCAAGAAGTCGCTCTTGCTAGTCATCACCGAAAGGACGGTGGCAGAGACCTGCTGACCAGTCGCGCGATCAATGGTGTCCGCCCAACCGTTGAATGCGATATTTTCAATGTTGTCAGGACTGTCCGCTTCGAGCAATTCATGTAACGTTCTCAGGCAAATCTGATAGCAAAGGTTATCGAACAGCGCCTTGCGGTCACGTTCGCTTATGCTTGTTTCCTTCAATTCGCCTGTTGATGCGACATATCGCACCGACTTCGTTGTTGGTAAATCCTCGGGCGCGGGGAGCATGTATTCGACGACAAGCAACTTCGTTTCCGAATTGTACTGTATTTCCCATTTCTTTGGTATCGCTTCATCGTGATCAGAGGCTTCAAGGACTATGGATGCATGTTCCTCGACGGCTTCGGGTAGACCGTTTTGCCAAGCGGATTTGAGCGCATCCACCTTCGCGTTCTCGGCATCTTGAGCTTCAGCGAAGATGCGAGCTTTTTCATCTTGATCGGCGTTCCACAAGTCACGCGCTGCAACCCAATCCGCTTGGGCTTTGGCATTGGCCGATTTCACTCTCTCGACTTCGTGGGTATAGTTCGCGATTTCGGCGTCGTATTGCGCTTGCAGCTTTCCGCGTTGCCCGAAAAGGGCCTGAAAGAAACTGACCTTGAGAGGTGGAGGCGCGGTCAGCGTGACCCTTTGTTCTTTGGGTTGCTTTGGATATCTTTCACGCTCAAACTTGGATTTGTCTTTGAGCACATTCCAATCAACGCTGTCGTCTATTGAAAGCGTATGGCGCAGTGTATTGTTGAGCCGATCACGCCGGAACGCCGCATCCGTACTGATTTGATCAGCGAGTTCCTTGCCCGATGCCGCTGCTTCCTTTTTGAGATAGGCTTCGTATTTCTTATCCCATTGGGCCATCAAAGTATCGACCTTATTCTGTAAGATCGAAATTTCAGGGGCACTCAACTCTTTATGAAGATCAAGAGCAGTATGACGGAAATCCATGTAGTACCGGAGTATGCGATCACCTGCAGCGCTGAATTTTGCACGTAGTTCGCCTGCTTGCAAGTTTTCCAAATTTGTCGATTGATATAAGATCTTGCCCAAAGCGTCGTCCCGCGATCATGTTGTTAACGCTACGTTTGCATCTGTCTTTCATGACTTCAAGGGTTCAGGATCGAAAACTCCCACGTTGGCGTACCTAAGTTCGCTTCGGAAACCCATAGCCGCGCTTCGCGCGACAGGTTTATGCAACTGATGCCGGAATTCATCTCTTAGCTCGCGGACTTCTTTTGGTATCCAAAGGTGACACCCGCTATGTTTTCAAAGCGGCCTTTCGCAGCAAAGTTCATGAACGGCAGCAATGGGCCGAGAGCGACGGGTGCGGCTGCCTGCCAGGCGCAAGACCCGCTGCGCCGCCGCAGGTCCGGTTGGAGCCCTTCATAACCCCTGAAATTAAAAGGATTTCGAGAGCAATAGCGCGTCACCGCCTTCTGACCGGAAGCCGCAGCTTTCGTAGAATGATCGGGCCGTAACGGTGCTTTCCAAGCGGCAGCACCGGATGCCATGCGCCCGTAAGACGTCCTCCAAGCCTGAGAGAATAGCTTTGCTGACGCCACCATAGCGGGCATCAGGATGGACATAGTTCAAGAGGATGTCGCCGCTCAGGCTAGCCATCCCGACCCCTATGATCTTCCTCTCTCGTTCGGCCACTAGCACCACAGCGTTATCCCGCGCGATCCACTGTCGCCAGGTCTCGACTGTCTTATTGCCGAGCCAGGCTTCGATTTCGGACGGATCGTTTTGATGATCTGCAACACAGAGTTCGGTGATTGAGCGACGCAGGGTGTTTACCGCCTCGACAGCATCGGCTTCCATCGCTTGCCTGATCTCTATCATGCTTCCCCAATCTCCGCGCTAGCTTACCGACGCCGCGTTTGTCCCGCACTGCAGACTTTGACCTGCCAGATCATGCTGCACAATTCCGCTGATGGCCGGTTTGTGGAAGCTGCGCCGCGGCAGAGGCGAGCCTGACGAAGGTCGCCTTAGGGCCGAGAGCGACGGTCAGCGCTGCCTGCCAAGCTCCCGGAGCGTTGCGTGGCCGCACGACCGGTTCGAACCCACCTTGTCTGATGCAGCGAGATTTAAGAACGGCAGCATCTGTGGTTACACGACTTTCAAATGAACTATAGCATTGCGTTTTGAGCCAGTCGGATTGCTGAACTGGCTTCCTTCGATAGAATAGGCGAGTTGCGTGAACACGAAAGAGCAGCTGCGACACATCGAGCGTGATCTAAACGGCATCATCGCCGCGATCACCCAGGTATCAGGAAGGCGCGCCCGCCGGGCACGTCGCGTCGCACAGATCGCAACTGGCAAGATCACTGGCGCGGCCACTATTGGTGGCATGCTCATGCTCATCTCTGCCTTCGGGTCAGCTTCGACTGGTACGGCCATTGGTGCATTGAGCGGAGCGGCTGCCACGTCCGCACAGATGTACTGGATCGGCTCGATCTTCGGCATGGGGGCCATTGCGGGCGCAATCATGCTTCCTGCCATAGGAGCCGTGCTCGGCCTGCTTGGCGTGTTCTTCATTTCACGGGCGGTGTTCGGACGACCTCGGAAGCCGGAGAAGATGCAGGAGTTCGAAGTGCGGACATTGTTTGCCAGCCTGCGCCTGGCCGATCCAATCGCTTTGCATCTTGCCGAAGATGCGCCCGCGCCATCAAAGGACGTGCTAAGGGTCTATTCTCATGAAGGCTTACTGCCACTCTGCACTTCGATCGGCGACCGTCTGATTGCCCCCAACAACGCAAGCGAAACGGATACTGGATGCCAATCATTCAAAGACACACTCGCCCTACTGCCCCGGTGGAAACTACGACGTCACCATCGCCGACTATCCCGTCGCGCCTCGAAACTTGCACGGTCGAGGAAAGCGACGGGCGTTCAAGGCTTGCTTCGGTCGTCATCGCGGTCACATTCCAGCGCCTGATCGAAGACGCGTGCCGTGAGTGGACGCTGGAAGAAGAATTGGTGCTCCAAGCGCTACGTCGCTCCACCGGTTCTCTAAGAACAGCCAGCGCTCAAGAGCTTTCGGACTATCTGGGTTCGCTTTCTCAAGACCAGCTTCGCGGCGTCGCGTCGAACGTGAAAGGCATCTACCACGAGCTTTTGTTCGTGCAGGCCGAAAACGGAGATTGGGATTCCGTGGCAGCCGAGGTGAAAGAGTTCACCAATCATCCGGGCGGCGACGTCGAATTTATTGTCGATGGCAACGTAATCGGGGAAGTGCAACTGAAGGCCGTTGCGTCGGAAGCGCAGGTTCTGGAGCATCTGGCGCGTTACCCTGATATCGAGATCAGAGTGACTGATGAAGTGGCGGCGAAAATGCCCGGCATCGAAAGCTCGGGATTTTCCAACACCGAGCTGGCGCGCGATGTCTATGATAGGCTGGCGGTGCTGCAGAGGGATGGCTTGGTTGAGGAGATAAGCGAGGGGCTGGCCACCTCTTCGCTCGTCAGTTCTGCCATCATTGCGGGCAAGGCGGTGCAAGGGCAGGACCTCTCGGGAACACAGATTCGATCATTCCTAGTCGATGCTGGTATCGGCGCGAGCACTGCTGCCGTATTGGACGTTCTGCTGCTGCCTTTGACGAGCTGACAGTAGGAAGCAGACGTTCCATCATCGCAGAGCGCATATAAACTTTGTCCGCACTGCGGACCTCGGGGCCCTGGACTATGGCGGTGCCATGAAGGTCCGGTATGGGGCGGCCGCACTGCGGCAATGGTGATCCTGGCCAATGACCGGTGTGGGCCGTGAAGTGCAGTGGGGTGGTAAGTGCGGTGTCCGGAAGCCATGTTCGCTTCCAGAACTTAGCTGGCATGCAACGAACCGCATACTGCGCTCACAGCGAGCGGTCGGGAGCGTCCGCATAGCTGGCCCTTGATGACAGAAGGATGTAGCCCGTCATCCTGCAGGAACGGGCGGCTCAACCGTTTATTCCGTCTGACACCTGCAGGATCGCCTTTGCCGCAGCCTCGATATCCTCGACCATCAGCGCCCTGTCGCTCTCGCAAGAGCTCTCGTCTCCATCCCGGTATTTCCCGGTTTTGACGAGGACACCCATGCCAAGCCCGGCCTTGAGCCCGCCCGCCACATCGCTTTCGGCATCGTCACCGACCATGGCAACCTGCACCGGATCGCAGCCCAGGCTGGCCACACTGGCAAGGAAAAAGGCAGCCGAAGGCTTCCCCATCAAAAGGGCCTCGCTGCCGCTGGCATGTTCCAACGCGCGAACGAAGGCGCCGGCATCCAGGCTCAGCTCTCCATCGTCGTCGCGAAAGACCCGGGCGATGAACGGCGCTCCTCTGTCAATCTCCCTGAAGGCCGTGTTCAACCGGTCGTAGTTAAAGTAGGGACCGGCATCTCCGACCATCACCGCTGTTGGGCCCGCGCCAGGACAGCCGACAAAATCCTCCTTAAGGTCAGGATGGATCAGGAGATGGGGCGGACGGCAATTCTCTTCGAGCCAGGAGCAAGCAGTAGCGGCGGCGTCATGACTTCTTCCGGCTCAACGTTGATCCCGAAGGAGCGCAGCTTTTCCACGATCCGCCGCTTAGGCTGACGCGTCGAGTTGGTGAGAAAGCGGATCGGGAGGCCGGCATCGCGGAGCCGGGTCACAGCCCCGGGCGCGCCCGGGATCACCTCGCTTCCCTGATGCAACACGCCTCCGATGTCGAGAAGGACACCGCGGATCACGGCAGATTTTCCATTCATTTCAGCCACCTGCGATTGCCTTCGGTTATCGCTCTTGACGCCCCCAGTGCCATGAAATATCTGTCTCCCCTGCGACGCGGGCGTCGTATACTGGCTATTACCTCAGCCTTCCAAGCTGATGAAGCGGGTTCGATTCCCGCCGCCCGCTCCAAGCTTCCCCGCTTCGATCTTCACCGACATTGCGATCCCTCCGCTTTGCTATGGGCCGTTTTCCTGCGCCGGGCGCTTGGGCCCAGGCTCGGCACACCGCGCTCAGGTTTTGGGCGACGGCGCGCGGAAGCGGCTGCGGAGGGGCGATTTGACTTGGCCCGGGCGGCCCCTGCCGGTCCCATCGGGGCCGACAATTCGACGGAGGACGACCCATGTGCAAGGCCTGCGACTACACGATCCACGGGGCTCAGCATCATTTCGGCTGGGACAATTCGATCCCGCCGACCGAAACGGTGGCCCCGGGATCGACGATCCTGTTCCACTGCCGCGACAGCTCGGCCGGGCAATTGGGGCCCGCATCGACCGTGGCCGATATCGAGGCGCTGGATTTCGGCAAGATCAACCCGGTCTCGGGGCCGATCTACGTCGAAGGCGCAGAACCGGGCGATGTGCTGAAGATCACGCTCGACAGCTTCGCGCCCCGCGTCGAGGACGGCAAGGGCTGGGGCTGGACAGCGAATATCCCGGGCTTCGGCCTGCTGGCCGACCAGTTCACCGACCCGGCGATCAACATCTGGACCTATGACGCCGACAGCCTTGATCCGGCACTGTGGGGCAGCACGGGCAAGGTGCCTCTGAAACCTTTTGCCGGCACGATCGGGGTCGCTCCGGCCGAACCCGGGCCCCATTCCATCGTCCCGCCGCGCCGGGTGGGTGGCAACCTGGACATCCGCGACCTGGCCGCCGGGGCCGAGCTTTACCTGCCCGTCGAGGTCGCCGGCGCCCTGTTCAGCGTGGGCGACACCCATGCCGCCCAAGGTGACGGAGAGGTCTGCGGGACGGCCATCGAAAGCCCGATGGACGTTGTGATCACACTGGACCTGATCAAGGACCAGCCGCTGAAGATGCCCCGGTTCACCACGCCGGGGCCCGTCACCCGGCACCTGGACACGAAGGGCTATGAGGTGACCACGGGCGTCGGCCCGGACCTGATGGCCGGGGCGCGCGATGCGGTGGCGGGCATGGTCGACCTGCTGACGGCCCGGCACGGTATGTCGGCCGTCGATGCCTACATGCTGGTGTCGACCTGCGGAGACCTCAGGATTTCCGAGATCGTCGACATGCCCAACTGGGTGGTGTCGTTCTACTTTCCGCGGTCGGTCTTCGAGTAATCCCCCAAACGACAGGACCCGGCGCAAGGCCGGGTCCGCATCGGGATGTCAGATCGGGATGTCAGGGCGTCGGACTTAGCCGCGCAGCTCGCCTCCGGTGGCCTTGGACACCTTCTCGACGATCTTCTTAGACACGGCGTCGATGTCGGCATCGGTCAGGGTCTTTTCGGTGGGCTGCAGGCGCACGGCGATGGCCAGGGATTTCTTGCCCTCACCCAACGAGCCGCCGATGAACTCGTCGAAGACCCGCACGTCGGCGATCAGGGCCTTGTCGGCACCCTGGGCCGCGTTGACGAGCGTCAGGGCCTCGACTTCTGCGTCGACCACGAAGGCGAAGTCCCGTTCCACGGCCTGCAGGTCGTGCAGCGCCAGGGCGGGCCGGGTGGCGCCGGTCTTGCGCGGGGCGGGGATTTCGTCCGGCCAGATGGTGAAGGCCATGGCCGGGCCCTTGATGTCCATGGCGTCCAGCACGCGGGGGTGCAGCTCGCCGAAGATGCCCAGCACCTTCTTGGGGCCCAGGCAGATCTTGCCGTGGCGGCCGGGGTGCCACCAGTCCTGCGCGCCGCGCAGGATCTTCACGCGGGCCGGGGCGCCAAGGGCTGCCAGGACGGCCTCGGCATCGCCCTTCACGTCGAATACATCGACCCCGCGCGAGGCCCCGTGCACGTCCTTCGGCCCGGTGCGCCCGACCAGCAGGCCGGTCACCAGGTTGTGCTGCTCGCCCGGCTCGCCGCCGTGGAAGGCCGGGCCGCATTCGAACAGCGCCAGGTCCATGAACCCGCGCGCCTGGTTGCGCGCGGCGGCCTGCAACAGGCCCGGTAGCAGGGCCGGGCGCATGTGCGACATGTCCGACGAAATCGGGTTTTCCAGCATCATCGCATCGGTGCCGCCGCCGAACAGCGCGGCCGAGGCCTGGTCGATGAAGGAATAGCTGACGCATTCGTTGTAGCCCAGCGAGGCCACGGTCCGCCGGGCAATGCCCATGCGCTTCTGGTCGGGGGTCAGCACGGGCTTTGGCACGCCGGCGGTCAGGCGGGGCAGGGGCTTGCCCTGCAGGCCGGTCAGCGAGGCGATGCGGGCGACCTCTTCGACCAGGTCGGCCGAGCCCTGGATGTCGGGCCGCCAGCTGGGGACCTGGGCCATGTCGCCCTCGATCACGAAGCCCAGGTCGGTCAGGGTCTTGCGCTGGGTCTCGGGGGCGATTTCCATGCCGACAAGGCTTTGCACCCGGTCGGTGTCCAGCTTGTAGGCGCGGGCATGGTCGGGCACCGCGCCGGCGATGACCACGTCAGAGGCCTCGCCCCCGCAGAGGTCCAGGATCATGGCCGTCGCGGCCTCCAGTCCCGGTTCGGTGAAGGCCGGGTCGACGCCGCGTTCAAAGCGGTAGCGGGCGTCGGAATTGATCTTCAGCGCGCGTCCCGCAAGGGCGATCTGGACGAAATCCCAGAAGGCGGATTCGACGAAGACATTGGTCGTTTCATCGGTCACGCCGGTGACCTCTCCGCCCATGATGCCGGCGATGCTTTCGGGCCCGGTGTCGTCGGAAATGATCATCATGCCCGGCTCGAAGGTGTACGCCTTCTCGTCGAGGGCCTGCATGGTCTCGCCGCCCTTGGCGCGGTGGACGCGCAGATTGCCCTTGACCTTGTCGGCGTCGAAGACGTGCAGCGGGCGGTTCAGGTCGAAGGTGAAATAGTTCGTCACGTCGACCAGCTTGGAGATCGGGCGCAGGCCGATGGCCTTCAGCCGGTCCTGCAGCCATTTCGGGCTGGGGCCGTTGAAGACACCCTTGATCAGCCGGCCGGTGAACAGCGGGCAGCCGTCCAGCGTGTCGTCGTCGATGCTGACGGCGATCGGGCAGGGGAAGCTGCCCTCGACCGGGGTGATCGGCTTGTCGATCAGGGTGCCCAGGCCACGGGCCGCCAGGTCGCGGGCGATGCCCCGCACCCCCAGCGCATCGGCACGGTTGGGGGTGATGGCGATTTCGATGACCGGGTCGACCTTTTCGGGCTGATGTTCGGCCAGCCAGTCGGTGAAGGTCTGGCCGACCTCGCCCGAGGGCAGCTCGATGATGCCGTCATGTTCGTCCGACAGTTCCATTTCGCGTTCGGAACACATCATGCCGAAGCTTTCGATGCCCCGGATCTTGCCGACACCGATGGTGGTGTCGATGCCGGGCACGTAGACGCCCGGCTTGGCCACGACGACGGTGATCCCCGCCCGCGCGTTCGGCGCGCCGCAGATGATCTGGGTCATGCCCTCGTCGGTTTCGACCTGGCAAACGTTCAGCCGGTCGGCGTCGGGGTGTTTTTCAGCCGCCTTCACGAAGCCCAGCGTAAAGTCCTTGAGCGCGTCGGCAGGGTTGGTGACGTCCTCCACCTCCAGACCGAGGTCGGTCAGGGTGTAGAGGATCTCGTCCAGGCTCGCCTCGGTCTCGAGGTGATCCTTCAGCCAGGAAAGCGTGAATTTCATCTGTATGCGCCCATGCTCAGCGGGAGTTCCGGGCGGGGTTTAACGGAAGGGGGGCCGGGGGGAAAGGGGGCGC
>PAQV01000003.1 GCA_002709405.1 Paracoccaceae bacterium | reverse complement strand
TTCTGGGTGTCCTTGATGCCGACGATTTCCAGTTCGTCACCAACGTTCACCACGCCACGTTCCACACGGCCGGTCACAACGGTGCCGCGGCCCGAGATCGAGAACACGTCTTCGATCGGCATCAGGAACGGCTGGTCCACGGCGCGCTCGGGCGTCGGGATCCATTCGTCGACGGCGGCCATCAGCTTCTTGATCGATTCTTCACCGATCTCCGGATCGCGGCCTTCCAGTGCGGCCAGGGCCGAGCCCGGAACGATCGGGATATCGTCGCCCGGATATTCGTAGGACGACAGCAGCTCGCGGACTTCCATTTCCACCAGCTCGAGCAGTTCCTCGTCATCCACCTGGTCGACCTTGTTCAGGAAGACGACCATCTTCGGGATGCCGACCTGGCGGCCCAGCAGGATGTGCTCGCGCGTTTGCGGCATCGGGCCGTCGGCGGCGTTCACGACCAGGATCGCGCCGTCCATCTGGGCGGCACCGGTGATCATGTTCTTGACGTAGTCGGCGTGGCCGGGGCAGTCGACGTGCGCGTAGTGGCGGTTCTCGGTCTCGTATTCCACGTGTGCCGTCGAGATGGTGATCCCGCGGGCCTTTTCCTCGGGCGCGCCGTCGATCTGATCGTAGGCCTGGAAGTCGCCGAAATACTTCGTGATCGCAGCCGTCAGCGTCGTCTTGCCGTGGTCAACGTGACCAATCGTGCCGATGTTCACGTGCGGTTTCGTGCGTTCAAACTTTGCCTTTGCCATATCCGTGGCGCCCTTTTGCGGTTTGGGGGTCACGACGACCCGGTTTGTCTCTGCGCGCGGCACATATTGCGTTCAGATGCGAAAATCAAGCGCCAGTCGAGGCGCCGCAACCGGTTGTCCGGCTGCCGGAAAAGGGGAAAGCGCGGCTATTGCGGGGTCAGCCGCCGGCCGCGTCCGCGGCGGCGGGCAACGCGGTGCCCTCGGGTGCCGCAGCGTCATCCGCCGTCGCCCCAAGCCGGGGCACTTCGGCCGTGGTTTCAGCCCCGGGGCGCGGGGTGAACCAGCCCTCTTCGGCCTGCATTTCGGCCAGCCAATCCTCGACCACGTCCATGGCGTTGTCGGCCAGGCCCTGCAGCTGCTCTTCCTTGCTGCGCAGGTGCCCCGAGCCGACGGCCACCGATTCGCTGGTGGTGTCCTCGAAGATGGTGAACTGCTTGGGCTCGGCGTTCAGCTTGGCTGCGGCGGCGTCGTCCCAGACGGTGACGTTGATGATGAGCGCCGAGCGCGGATTGTACAGCACCGGCACACCCGGAGGGGCCAGCATGTAGCCTTCGACGCTGATGCCGAAGTGGTACAGCTGGTTGCCCTCGTAGCGGCCAAAGCGCTGGTCGACGGCCTGGGTCAGCACGTCGACCCATTCCTCCTGGGTGGCGTCGCGCGACACCGGGCCTTTTTTCATCTTCGAGGCGATGACGACATTGTGGCCCAGCTTGAAGGCGCCGAGATCCTGGGGCGGGCGCAGCCCGTCGTCGCTGGTGCACCCCAGAAGCAGCGCACCCAGCGCCAGGCAGGCAAGTATGCGGATCATCGGGCCTCTCTCGTCTGTCATGGTTCCGGACTGGCAATAAACCGGCTTTGCCCGAGGTTCAATTCACAGTTACCCCAGCGCGGTTCGGCGACAATACCGCGCCGAGAGAGTGTCTGTTGCGCTGAGCGAACCATTCCATCAATTCGCCGCAAATTTGAAGGGAAGTGGACATGATTGCTCCCCGATCACGCCACGAGAGCGCGACAGGATCGAGGGCGTTAACCATGACGCGTCCGTTAACCGGCGTCGAGGTCAGCACGTGTCGAATACGAGTCAGTTCCCAGTTGAATTCAGAAAAAGGTCCGCCTGCCATGCCTATCCTCGCCCTCCAGCCCTGGTCCCAATTCTCCCGCGCCGACGAGGCCGCAACCGAGGCGCCAGGGACGCTGGTCTTCCAGGGAGGGGCGGCGCAGCCCCTGATCCTGCGCGCACCGTCGGGCAATGGCGTGCAGGAACTGGAACAGACGGTGACGATCGACGGCACGGCGCACCCCTGTGGGGCGGTTGTGCGGTCGCTGTCGGCGATTGCCGCGCCGCGCAAGCGGGGGGGCCATGTGCTGGCGCTGGACGATGCGCCGGTGGGCCTGTGCTTGGACGCGGGCGCGCGGCTGAAGCCTGGCGACATGGTGTCGATCACGGCGTTGCCGGCCAAGGACCAGCCCGAAAGCGAGCCCCACGCGGGGATCCTGTGCTTTGCGGCGGGCACCCAGGTGGACACGCCCGAGGGCCCGCGCCGGGTCGAAACCCTGCGGCCCGGAGAGCTGGTGATGACCCAGGATGCCGGGGCCCAGGCCCTGGTCTGGACCGGCCGGCGCGAGGTCCTGTTCGCGCGGGGGGACAACAGCTATCGGCCGATCCTGCTGCAGGCCGGCAGCCTCGGGCCCGACCGGCCCTTCCGGGACCTGGTGGTGTCGCCCCAGCACCACATCGTGCTGCGCGGTCCGGACGTGGCAGAGCTGACGGGCAGCGTGCAGGCCCTGGCTCCGGCGGGCGCGCTGACCGAAATGCGCGGCGTGCGCCAGATGCTGGGCAAGCGGCGGATCACCTACGTGCACCTGATGCTGGACGGCCATGCCCTGCTGCTGGCCGAAGGCGCTGAAGCCGAAAGCTTTTACCCCACTCCGGCGGCCCTGGCGGGGCTGAGCGACGACCAGCGGGCCTCGGTGTTCGGCCACCTGCCGGCCCTGCGCATTGCGCCCGAAACCGCCTTTGGCCCGACCGCCCTGCCGATGCTGGACTGGGAGGCCGCCGCCGCGCTGGGGGCTGCCCGCAAGGACAACCCCGAAGCGGCGGGCCAGTGGCAGATCGCGGCCGAGTAAGCCGCACGCCCCCCGCGCGGGGGGCGCCGCCCGTGATCAGCGGAACTTGTAGTCGCGGGGGAAGCCGTGGGGTGGCTTCTTGCCCACCCCGGCCCGCTTGCCCAGCCAGTCGGACATGTCGGGTTCGTGGCGGGTGCGGCCTCCGGCCATGGGCCAGCTGAGCCCTTCCGAGAAGACGAAGGTCGTCAGGTCGGACAGGCCGCCATCGAGTTCCAGCGTCCCCTGCCGGCCGCGCACCTGGTTGTACTTTTGCAGGCGCACGCCCTTGCCCCGGGTCATCTCCGGCAGCTCGGTCAGCGGGAACACCAGCAGCCGCCCGTTTTCCGACACCACGGCCACGTGATCGCCCACCACCGGATGGCAGATCATGGCCACGTCGTCCTTGACGTTCAGCACCTGCTTGCCGGCCCGGGTCTGGGCCACGACGTCGGCCTCGGGCACGACAAAGCCATTGCCCTGTTCCGAGGCCACGATCAGCTTTTCGCCCGGCCGATGGATGAAGAAATCGACGATCCGCGCCTCGTTCGGCAGGTCGACCATCAGGCGCAGCGGTTCGCCCATGCCCCGCCCGCCGGGCAGGTTCGAGGCCGAGACCGTGTAGAACCGCCCGTTCGATCCGAACACCAGCAGGCGGTCGGTCGTTTCGGCGTGGAAGGTAAAGCGCGGGCCGTCGCCGTCCTTGAACTTCAGCTCCTGGTTCAGGGCGATATGCCCCTTCATCGCCCGCACCCAGCCCATCTGCGAACAGACCACGGTGATGGGTTCACGGTCGATCATCGCCTCCAGCGGCACCTCTTCGACCTCGCCGGCCTCGGCGAAACGGGTGCGCCGGGCGCCGCCCGCGTAATCCTTGCCAAAGGTCTTGCGGGTCTCGCGCAGCTGGTCGGAAATCTTCGCCCATTGCTTGGCGGGATCTTCCAGCAGGTCTTCCAGGTTGGCCCGTTCGGCCATCAGCTCGGATTGTTCGCGCAGCAGCTCCATCTCTTCCAGGCGCCGCAAGGACCGCAGGCGCATGTTCAGGATGGCATCGGTCTGCACTTCGCTCAGCTCGCCCTCGCCCGGCGGCGGCGAGACATAATCGGTCTCGTCCGTGGCCCGCACGTAGGACCGCGACCAGTCCTCGCGCATCAGCGCGGCCTTGGGTTCGTCATCGTAGCGGATGATGTCGATCAGCCGGTCCAGGTTGAGGAAGGCGATGATGAAGCCTTCCAGCACTTCCAGCCGCTTGTCGATCTTGGCCAGCCGGTGGCGCGAGCGCCGTTGCAGGACCTCTTGCCGGTGATCGAGGAAGGCGCGCAGCACCTCCTTGAGCGAGCAGACCTTGGGCGTGACCCCGTCGATCAGCACGTTCATGTTCATCGAAAACCGCACTTCCAGGTCGGAATTGCGGTAAAGCATGCCCATCAGAAGATCCGGGTCGACGTTCTTGGACCGCGGTTCCAGGATCACCCGGATGTCGTCGGCGCTTTCGTCGCGCACGTCGGCCAGGATCGGGACCTTCTTGGTCTGGATCAGCTCGGCCAGCTTTTCGATCAGGCGCGACTTGGGCACCTGATAGGGGATTTCGGTGACCACGATCTGCCACTGGCCCCGGCCGAGGTCCTCGACATGGTAATGGCAGCGCAGCCGGAACGCCCCCCGGCCGGTGCGGTAGGCCTGGGCAATGCTGTCCTTGGGTTCGACGATGGTGCCCCCGGTCGGGAAATCGGGCCCGGGGATGTAGTTCAGCAGGGTATCGTCGCGCGCATCCGGCGTCTTGATCAGGTGCAGGCAGGCGTCGCACAATTCGGTTATGTTGTGCGGCGGGATATTGGTGGCCATGCCCACGGCAATGCCGCTGGCCCCGTTGGCCAGCAGGTTCGGGAACTCGGCCGGCAGGACCACCGGTTCGGTCAGGGTGCCGTCGTAATTGTCGCGGAAATCGACGGCGTCCTCGTCCAGGCCCTGCAGAAGGGCCTCGGCCACGATGGTCATGCGCGCTTCGGTGTAGCGCGAGGCGGCCGGGTTGTCGCCGTCGATATTGCCGAAGTTGCCCTGCCCGTCGACCAGCGGATAGCGCACGTTGAAATCCTGCGCGAGCCGGGCCATGGCGTCGTAGATCGCCGTATCGCCGTGCGGGTGATAATTGCCCATCACGTCGCCCGAGATCTTGGACGATTTGCGGAAGCGCCCATCCGGCGACAGCCGCAATTCGCGCATGGCATACAGGATGCGCCTGTGCACCGGCTTCAGCCCGTCGCGCGCATCGGGCAGCGCGCGGTGCATGATGGTGCTTAGCGCATAGGTCAGGTAGCGCTCGCCGATGGCACGGCGGAGCGGTTCAGGCACGGTGCCGTCGGGCGCCGGGTCCATGTTGGGGTCGTCGACCTTGTCGTTCATGGTTGTGCTGATACGCCGCCCGTTCGCGCCCGTAAATCCCCTTCGGACGCGGGCGGTCACGCAGGGTCGCAGCCCTGTGATCCTGCGCCCGGGCCCGGGCAAACCGGCCCTGCGGCATAGTCACATGCGCAAAGATACCTATCAATGCGCGATTGGCCCGAATCGGTTACACTCATAAAGGACGGAACACGCCCGCTGCCACGGGCGTTTACGTCACAGTTAACGGCCCTGTGAGCGGGTCGTCGTTATCCTGGGGGATCGTGTCGTGCGTTTCGTTTTGCTGAGCCTGGTCGTTATGGCCTTTGCATTTTACGAGTTGAGTGGGGGTGCTGATTTCGTGCCCCGGTCGGAAACCCGGCGCCTGGCCGCCGAGGCCGAGCCTGCTCCGACGAACACGATCCGCACGGCCAGCCTGGTCAGCACCCGGCCCAGCACGCCGCGTCCGGCGAAATCGCGGACGGAAACGCTGGCCCAGGATGCCCAGGCCGAGATCATCGCCGCGCCTGCCAGCGCGTCCGGTCTGGCCCGCACGCCCGGTGGCGTCCAACTGGTCGCGGCCCCTGCCCCCGCGGTGCTGCTGCCCCGGTCGGAAACCGCGATGGAACGGCCCGAGGTCACGCTGGTCTCGCTCGAAGACAACCCCGCGCTGTTCGCCCGCCCGCTCAACCCCGACCGCGCCCCCGAGGCCAATGACGACGTGACCGTGACCGCCTCGCTGGGCTCGGCCCTGTCGCAGCCCGTTGCCGCCGCGCCGGATGCCGCCAAGGCCCCGCAGGACGATTTCCTGTCGCCCGAACGCGACATCCGCGCCGTGGCCGGCGACCGCGTGAACATGCGCAACGGGCCGGGCACCAATTTCTCGGTCACCGCCCAGCTGACCCGCGACACGCGCGTCGAGATCCTGACCGATCCGGGCGACGGCTGGGTCCGGCTGCGTCCGATCAATGGCGGGCCGGTCGGCTGGATGGCCGCCTACCTGCTGGCCGATGTGCCGCGGTAAGACCCTACACGGCGGGGCCACGATAAGTTCAGGCCCGTATCAGTTGACGTTATGGCAGACAGGCTCCAAGACATTGGGGCCTGTTTCCTTTTGCAAGCGGGCCTGGCGCAGGAGCGGGATGTGATCACAAATGCGACGGGCGGCCGGCGCCCGGATCGGACCTGCCCCCGCGATCGCCGCACGGGACCCGTCCCTCACCCCTCCGTCATCCGGCCTGATCCCCGAAATCCCTGACAAAAGTGCATCGCTGACCATGAAAACCATACTGATCACCGGCTGTTCCTCGGGCATCGGCTATGACGCCGCGCTGACCCTGAAGGCCGCCGGCTGGCGCGTCTTTGCCGCCTGCCGCCAACAGCAGGATTGCGACCGGCTGAAGGCCCTGGGCTTCGACAGCCCGCGCCTGGACTACACCGACCCCGCCACCATCGACACCGCCCTGGCCGAGGTGCTGGAGGCCACCGGCGGCACGCTCGACGCGCTGTTCAACAACGGTGCCCATGCGCTGAGCGGCCTGGTCGAGGACCTGCCCACCGACGCCCTGCGCGCCATCTTCGAGGCCAATGTCTTTGGCTGGCACGAGCTGACCCTGCGCGTGGTCAAGGTGATGCGGGCGCAGGGGCATGGGCATATCGTGCAATGTTCCTCGGCCCTTGGCCTGACCTACATGAACTTCCGCGGGGCCTATGCCGCCACCAAGCACGCGCTGGAGGCTCTGACCGACACTTTGCGGCTGGAACTGCATGGCACCGGCATCAAGGTGGTCCTCGTCGAGCCCGGCCCGATCACCTCCGACTTTCGCCGCAAGGGCATCCCCTGGTTCGAACGGTTCATCGACTGGAAGGCCTCTCCCCAGCGGGCGGCCTATGAAACCAAGCTGTTGCCCCGGCTTTACGCCGAAAACCCGCCGCCCGACAAATTCGAACTGCCGGCCTCGGCGGTGTCGGACGTGCTGCTGAAGGCGCTGAACAGCGACAACCCCTCGCCCCGCTACTATATCACCAAGGTGACATGGATCGCCGGCATCCTGATGCGCATCCTGCCCACGCGCCGGGTCGACAAGATCCTGCGCCGGATGAACGGGTGACCTGACCGGGATCGGGCGCTGAGGCGAAACGACCCGTTCGCTTTGCCGGGCGCGCGGGCTAGGTAAACGTGTCACCCCCGACGGAGGCCACTCCCATGGCAAATGACCCCTTCTTCTTTCTGATCGTCCTGGCCGTGCTGGCCGTGGTCGTGGTGCTGGCGCTTGGCCTGGGCAATTTCGCCAAAAGCGGCGACAAGCGCGGCGAACGGTCGAACAAGCTGATGCGCTATCGGCTGATCGCCCAGTTCATCGCGGTCGTACTCATCGCGATCTACGTCTATACCCAGTTCTGATTACAGGTGAGAGGGGGTCGACGATGGTCGTTCTGAACAAGATCTACACGCGCACCGGGGACAAGGGCGATACCGCGCTTGGCAACGGGGACCGGGTGGCCAAGCATTCCGCCCGGGTCGCGGCCTATGGCACCTCGGACGAGCTGAACGCCTTTGTCGGCGTGGCCCGGCAAGAGGCGACCGGCGAAACCGATGCGGCCCTGGCCCGGATCCAGAACGACCTGTTCGACCTGGGCGCCGATCTGTGCCGGCCCGACCTGGCCGCCGATGCCGAGGCCGAATACACCCCGCTGCGCATGGTCGAAGCCCAGACCACGCGGCTGGAAGCGGAAATCGACGTGATGAATGCCGCGCTGGCGCCGCTGCGCAGCTTCGTGCTGCCCGGGGGCACCGCGCTGTCGGCGCACCTGCATGTCTGCCGCACCGTATCCCGCCGGGCCGAACGCCTGGCCGTGGAACTGGCCGCCAGCGAAGAGGTCAACCCGCATGCGGTGCGCTACCTCAACCGCCTGTCCGACTGGTTCTTCGTCGCCGCCCGCGTCGCCAACGACAACGGCGCCGGCGATGTCCTGTGGGTGCCGGGCGCGAACCGGTGAACAGGCCCGCACGCCGTTCACCAAGGGGGTGAAAAACGGAAGCAGGGGGCGCATGCGCAGCCAACAATTCCGCACAGCGGAACAATATTTCGAGTTGATGCGCTAACATGTTGTCAACGCAGCGTCGAATGACCGCAAAGGGTCGCTTTTCCCCTGTTTTGCCACTCGGCGTTTCACTATCACCTCCGTCAGTGTAAATGCCAAACAGACTCGCCCGGCACCGGGCGGCCAACAGTGAGGAGAGCCACGCATGAAGGTTTTGGTGCCTGTTAAGCGCGTGATCGACTACAATGTGAAGGTTCGTGTCAAAGCGGACGGAAGCGGCGTCGATCTTGCCAACGTGAAGATGTCGATGAACCCATTCGACGAGATTGCCGTCGAAGAGGCCATCCGCCTGAAGGAAAAGGGCCTGGCCGAGGAAATCGTCGCCGTGTCGATCGGTGTCAAACAGGCTCAGGAAACCCTGCGGACCGCACTGGCCATGGGCGCTGACCGGGCGATCCTGGTCGTGGCCGCAGATGACGTGCACAACGACATCGAACCGCTGGCCGTCGCCAAGATCCTCAAAGGCATCGTCGACGAGGAACAGCCGGGCCTGGTGCTGTGCGGCAAGCAGGCCATCGACAACGACATGAACGCCACCGGCCAGATGCTGTCGGCCCTGCTGGGCTGGAGCCAGGCGACCTTCGCGTCCGAAGTGACGGTCGAGGGCGACGACGCCGTGGTCACCCGCGAGGTCGACGGCGGCCTGCAGACGATCAAGGTCAAGATGCCGACCATCGTGACGGTCGACCTGCGGCTGAACGAACCGCGCTATGCCTCGCTGCCCAACATCATGAAGGCGAAGAAGAAGCCTCTGGATGAAAAGACCGCCGCCGATTACGGCGTGGACGCGGCACCGCGGCTGGAAATCGTCAAGACCGCCGAACCCGAAGCGCGTCAGGCCGGTGAAATGGTGGCCGATGTCGATACGCTGGTCGCCAAACTCAAGGAAAAGGGGATCGTCTGATGGCCGTTCTGCTGCTTGCCGAAGTCACCAATGGTGAACTGTCCCTCGACGCCACCGCCAAGGCCGTGTCGGCCGCGAAATCGCTGGGCGACGTGACCGTGCTATGCGCCGGCGCATCGGCCGCCGCCGCAGGCGACGCCGCTGCCAAGATCGACGGCGTGGCCAAGGTGCTGGTCGCCGAGGATGCCTCGCTGGGTCACCGCCTGGCCGAGCCCACCGCCGCGCTGATCGTGTCGCTTGCCGGCGATTACAGCCACATCGTGGCCCCCGCCACGACGGATGCGAAGAACGTGATGCCGCGTGTTGCTGCCCTCCTCGACGTGATGATCCTGTCGGACGTCTCGGGCGTGGTCGATGCCGACACTTTCGAACGTCCGATCTATGCCGGCAATGCCATCCAGACTGTAAAGTCGAGCGATGAAAAGAAGGTTATCACCTTCCGCACCTCGACCTTCGACGCCGCCGGCGACGGCGGATCGGCCGCCGTTGAAGCCATCGGCGCGGCCGAGTCCCCTGCCCTGTCGGAATGGGTCGAGGACAAGGTGGCCGAAAGCGACCGCCCCGAGCTGACCTCGGCCGGGATCGTCGTGTCCGGTGGCCGTGGCGTGGGGTCGGAAGAGGATTTCGCGCTGATCGAGAAGCTGGCCGACAAGCTGGGCGCCGCTGTTGGCGCGTCGAGGGCGGCGGTCGATTCGGGCTATGCCCCGAACGATTGGCAGGTGGGCCAGACCGGCAAGGTCGTCGCGCCCGAGCTTTACGTGGCCGTGGGCATTTCCGGCGCGATCCAGCACCTTGCGGGGATGAAGGATTCCAAGGTCATCGTCGCCATCAACAAGGACGAAGAGGCCCCGATCTTCCAGGTCGCCGACTTCGGCCTGGTCGCCGATCTCTTCGAGGCCGTTCCCGAACTGGTCGAAAAGCTCTGAGGTTGGCGTAGGATGGGTGCTATAGCACCCATCTTACATCCACAATTTGCGACAGGCCCCGTCCAACCGGCGGGGCCTTTTGCTATGTCAGCCCACCGTTCCGACCAGCGCCTGGGCAATGCGGGCGTGCCCCTTCGGCCCGATCAGCCGGGCGGCCACGGGCCATTCCGTCTGCCCCACGACCATGCCGTCCAGATCGCCCGCCGGGCCCGCGGCATCGACCGACAATTCGATCACCTCGCAGACCTGATCAGCCACGTCTTCGACCATCTCGCGCGTGACCAGCAGCGGATCGCCCCCCAGCGGGTCGCCCGTCGACGCCTGGACCCACAGCAGGACCGACGGCCCTGTCACCCCGCGCAGCAACAGCCGCATCCGGGCCACCCAGGCGGTCCTCAATTCTTCTTCGACCATGCGGAACCGCTCTTCGGACCGCGCCCGCAGGGTCTGCAACATATGCCGGTTGAAGCTGAACTCGGTGAAATCCACATCGCCGTAGATTGCGCTCAGCGTCGGCGAGGCATTCAGGAACCGGTCGTTGCGCCGCGGATGCACCCGGTAGAACCGGTTCGACATGTTGGCTGCCCCCAGCACCTGCAGCACCGACAGCCGGGCCCCGGACAGCAGCCGGGGCACCTCGGGGTCCCCCAGGAACGCGTCCAGCCCGGCATTGCATTGTCCCAGGTTCAGGCAGGCAGAGCCTGTCTCCGCCTCGACAAGAGCCGGGAACGGCGAGACCACGCACCGCCCGAACGTCTCTGTCCCGCCCAGGAAGGCCACGTAGGGCCCGTCCAGGGCGCGCTTGGGCCCACGGAACATCAGACGCGATGCCCCGTAGCGGCAGATTTCATAGTCCAGCGCCGATCCAGCGGCGCGCTCAAAGCTCATATCACCCCACCATCTTCCACTACATCGTCTCACCCGCATGCACTTTTGACTCACAGAGATTTCGATTTCCCTAAGACCGTCACAAGCAGCCGGCGAAACCCGTCGCTGCACTTGCGAGTTGCCCGTGCGGGAACGTAAAGTGCCCACGATATCCGCACGAAGGAACACATCCATGGGCATCCAGACAATTGGCGTCATCGGCGCGGGACAGATGGGCAACGGCATTGCCCACGTGATGGCCCTGGCCGGGTACGACGTCGTGCTCAACGACATCAGCCAGCCGGCGCTGGACAAGGCGATCGACACGATCACCCGCAATCTCAGCCGCCAGGTCGGCCGGGGCAAGGTGGCCGAAGCCGACATGAACGCCGCCATGGCCCGTATCCGCACGTCTCTGAAACTGCCCGAGCTCGGCCAGATGGACCTGGTGATCGAGGCCGCGACCGAACGCGAAACGGTCAAGCAGGCGATCTTCGAAGACCTGGTGCCGCATCTCAAGCCCGAGACGATCCTGACGTCGAACACCTCGTCGATCTCGATCACCCGCTTGGCCAGCCGCACCGACCGGCCGGAACGCTTCATGGGTTTCCATTTCATGAACCCCGTGCCCATCATGCAGCTAGTCGAGCTGATCCGGGGCATTGCCACCGACGACGCCACCTACAAGTCCTGCCACGAGGTCGTCGCCAACCTCGGCAAGACCGCTGCCTCGGCCGAGGACTTCCCCGGTTTCATCGTCAACCGCATCCTGATGCCGATGATCAACGAGGCCGTCTACACGCTCTATGAAGGGGTCGGCAACGTTCAGTCGATCGACGAATCGATGAAGCTGGGCGCCAACCATCCGATGGGTCCCCTGGAACTGGCCGATTTCATCGGGCTCGACACCTGCCTGGCGATCATGAACGTGCTGCATGACGGGCTGGCCGACACCAAATACCGTCCCTGCCCCCTGCTGACCAAGTATGTCGAGGCCGGCTGGCTGGGCCGCAAGACCCAGCGCGGATTCTACGACTACCGCGGCGACGTGCCCGTTCCGACGCGCTAGGAGCAACGGAAAGGGCCTTTCATCCGCCAGGATGAAAGGCCCGGGCGACGGGCGAAGCCCGGCGCAAATCCTCTGCCTAACATTCTCCGGCCCCAGGAGGCCAGCGCTCCGTCAGGCCGTCAGGTTGATCGTATGCTCGCGCAGCCAGGTCATGAACCCGCGCGGATCGCTTTCCCAGGCCTTCACGTCCTCTTCGGGCAATGGTTGCCCGACAATCGGCGCCTGCGGCTTGTTCAGCGCATGCACGATTTCATGCAGCAAAAGGCCCTGGCGCAGGATCGGCGAGATCTGGTTGGCGATCTGGTAGATCCGCGAGTTGGCCCCGGGGAATTTCATCGGCACGACCTGGGCACCCGAGCGCCGGATCATCTTGGCCGTAAACGGGTTCCACTCGGCCTCGATCGCCGGACCCCACCAGGTCTCGGAATGGGCCACGACACCCGACGGGAACAGGGCAACCACGCCGCCCTCGGCGAGGTGATCCATCGCCCGCGCGCGCATCTCGACCATCTTGCGCTGTGCATCCTGGTCGTGCGGGAAGGGCACGGGGATCATGAACGATCCCGCCTCTTCGTCGATATCGGTCAGCAAGGACCGCGTCAGGATCCGGTAGTCCGGCCGCACCCGGCCGATCAGGTCGGCAAAGATCATGCCGTCGACCATGCCATGCGGGTGGTTCGCCACCACGATGACCGGCCCTTCCTTCGGGATCCGGTCCAGCTGGTCCTGGGGCGTCGTCAGCTCGATCCCCATGACATCCAGGCAGGCCCGCCAGAAGGCCTGGCCCTTGGGCGCGCCCTTCTTCTCGAACTTGCGGATCAGGCGCAGGATCGTCAGCTTGCCCGTCACCATCTCGATCGCCCGGATGGCACTGGCCTTCCACGGATCCTCGAACGTGCTGGCATAGGACAGGCTACGCCGGTCATACTTACGAAAATCGACCTGCCCCGGCTTGGGAGCCGGCGCGTCGCCTCGCATCATGCGGCTGGTGTGAAAGCTGTCTACCACGGTGCGGTCACCATCGCTGTCATCTCTCGGGCACAAGTCCCTCAGTACCCTTCTCCGAACTTGTCCGCCACCAGCGCAGCGAGCGCTTCGGCCAACTTGTCGGCGTCAGGTCCGGACGTTTCGACGTCAATAGTCGTTCCCTTGGACGCTGCCAACATCAAAAGACCCATAATACTGTCACCTGATGCAGACAAGCCATCCCGCGACACCTCGGCCGTAGCGTCATGGCGCTCGACCAGTTCCACCAGCTTGGCCGAAGCCCGCGCATGCAGGCCCTTTTCGTTCACGATTTCCAGCGTGCGTCGGGTCATAAGCCGGCCGATTCCCTGTTATTCCTGGCAAATATTCTGCGTGTTGATGTACTTGCGCCCGGCTTCCATGGCACCGCGCACGGCATCCTGCACAGAGATGTGGCGGCTTTTCGCCAGTTTCAGCAGCATCGGCAGATTCGCCCCGTAAAGGATGCGCCTGTCGCGGACCCGGCATGCGCTCAGCGAAAGATTCGACGGAGATCCGCCGAAGAGGTCGGTGACCACCACCACCCCGCTGCCATCGTCCACCGCATCGGCGGCGGCACAGATCTCGCGCTGCTTGGCCTCGCGGTCGTGGTCGGGCTCGATCGAGATCGCCCGGATCCCGTCCTGGGACCCGATCACATGTTCAAGCGCGGCCAGGTATTCCCTGGCCAGCCCCCCATGTGCCACGATCACGATTCCGATCAACCCGGTCTCACTTTCCCCGACTGGCGTTCAAGCTCGCGGTGCCTAATTGACACCTGCCACCCGTCTTCCGCAAGCGTTGCGCCCACGGATTCGGCCATCATCACCGACCGATGTTGCCCTCCGGTACAGCCGAATGCGATGGAAAAATGCGACTTGCCCTCCTCGACATGGGCCGGCAGCAAAAACCGTGTCAGATCCAGCACTTTCGCGTGGAACGCCGCGAAGCGCGGATCGGCCGAGACATGGGCCGCCACGCGGGGATCACGCCCGTCAAGGCTGCGCAGGGCGGGCTCCCAGTAGGGATTGCGCAGAAAGCGGCAATCCAGGGCCATGTCGATGCCCACCGGCAACCCGCGCTTGTAGGAAAACGAATGCACCGTCACCGCCAGCGAGCGCGCGCCGCCGGGGGCCAGGGCCTTTTCAATCTCGGCCCTCAGTTGGTGGACGTTCAGATCCGACGTGTCGAATGTCAGGTCGGCCTGATCGCGGACCGAGGCCAGCAGGTCCAGCTCGCGCGCGATGCCGGTCTCGGGGTTCTCGGCCGGGGCAAGCGGGTGGCGCCGCCGGGTCTCGGAATAGCGGCGCAGCAGCACGTCGGGCCGGCAGTCGAGGTACAGGACCGTCATCGCGACATCGGCCCGCGCCCGCAGCATCGAGATCGTCATCAGCAGCGACGAGGCGGTGAAATCACGGTTGCGCGCATCCACGCCCAGGGCCAGCGGCCGGTCATGGGCCGGCCCGTCCAGCACGCGGGGCACCAGGCCCAGCGGCAGGTTGTCGATGGTCTCGAACCCGTTGTCCTCCAGCACGCGGATCGCCGTCGACCGCCCGGCCCCGGACGGGCCGGTGACCAGGACAAGCTGGGTGGTCTGCGCCAGTGGTCCCGGCTCGGGACCCGTGTCGGTGGGGGCGTCGTCCTGGGGTGTCATGACGGGTCTTGGCGTCCGGCTTTGAGATACTGGATTAGGGCTGGGGCAAAATGTGGGGCATCCACACGGTAGAGCAAGGTTACCGATTGTCCCAGCAGCCGGGTCCTGCGCCCATGCGGCAGCCTGTCGGGCTCCACCTGGTCCAGGTCGACGACACAGGTGACCCCAACGCCCGCCACGGGCGCCGCCCGCAAGATCCCGACCCCCCGGGCCTCGATCAGACCGCCCAGGTTGGGTGCCGGATGGGCCGTCACCCCTTCGGGGCAAGAGATCAACCGGACCCTGTCGTCCGCCACCAGCTCTGCCCCGAACGCCATCAACTGCAGCGCCAGGGTCGACTTGCCGCTGCCCGACCGCCCCCTGATCAGAAGTGCCCGCCCCTCCACGGTCACACAGCTGGCATGCACGATCTCGGAGCCTTCGCCCCCCGCCGCGCCTCCGGCCATGTCAGCTGTCAGACCGGCAGGCCCACGACAAAGCGCGCGCCCAGCGGTTCAGAGGTCAGGTCCGCCTCGGTCGGGCGAATGTTCTCGGCCCAGATCACGCCGCCATGCGCCTCGATGATTTGTTTCGAAATCGCCAGACCCAGGCCGGAATTGTTCCCGAAATGCTCCTGCGGCCGTTGCGAATAGAACCGCTTGAAGATCTTGGTCAGGGCCTCGTCGGGGATCCCCGGTCCGGTGTCTTCGACCACGATCAGCACCCGGTTCTCGCGCTTGCGCGCCCAGACCCGGATCGCATCGCCGTCCTCGCAGAAGGAAATGGCGTTGGTGATCAGGTTGACGAAGACCTGCGCCAGCCGCGCCTCCAGCCCCTGCACGGTGATCGGATCGCGCGGCATGTCCGAGATATAGTCGATCCCCTTCGACCGCGCGTCCTCGCCCAGGTACTGGTTGAGGTTGTCCAGCATCCGCACCAGGTCGAAAGCCTCTTCCTCTTCCTTGACCAGCTCGCTGTCGAGCCGCGAGGCGTTGGAAATGTCGCTGACCAGCCGGTCCAGCCGCCGCACGTCATGTTCTATCACGTCCAGCAGCTTGTTGCGCTGTTCTTCCTTCTTCACCAGCCGCAGCGTCCCCACGGCCGACCGCAGCGAGGCCAGCGGGTTCTTGATTTCATGCGCCACGTCGGCGGCGAATTGTTCGTTGCTGTCGATCCGGTTGTACAGCGCGGTCACCATCCCGCGCAGCGCCCCCGACAGCCGCCCGATTTCATCCGGGCGCGCGGTCAGATCGGGGATGCGGATCCGGCCGGGGTTCATCCGCCGCGCATTCCGGTCGCGGCCCAGCTCCGCCGCGGCGGCCAGGTCCGAGATCGGGTTGGCGATGGTCGAGGCGAGCACCAGGCTCAGCCCGACGGACACCAGCGTGGCCACCAGGAACAATTGCAGCACCCGTTCGCGTTCGCCCCGCACCAGCGTGTCGATCTCACCCGATGGGCTGGCGGCGGCCACGACGCCGACCACCTCGTCGCCCTGCAGGATCGGGGTGACGGCCGAAAAGACCGTGCCGCCGGCCGTGTCGATGCCCGAGCGCACGCGCGTGGCCTTGCCTGCGGCCAGCGGGATCATCGACCGCAGCTGTTCCTCCAGCGACGGGACCGGCGTGGATGGCGAGGGTGACAGGACCCCCGAAACCGCCGACCCGACGGCGCCCAGGGCATCGCTCAGCGGTGTGCGGATGCGCTGTTCGGGCGCCAGCGCGGTCAGCGCCAGGCTTTGATCGGCTCCGAACACGTTGCCCACCAGGGCCTCGTCGGCATCAAAGACATAGACCGTCAGCCCGTTACGCAGGCTCAGCCGGTCCAGCGTCGTCTGCACCGGCTGCGCGAGGCCATCCGCCAGGGTGGCGGCGGTGCCCTCGGGCAATTGCGCCTCGAACACGTCGGCGATCAGCTGCGCCTCGCCCACCAGCGAATTGGCCCGCTGCCGGACCAGGTCGTTCTTGGACGCGTTGAGGTACAAGATCCCCGCGAACAGGATCGTCAGGGCGATCAGGTTGAAGGTGATGATCTTGCGCGTCAGCGGCGACGAGCGCAGAGAAAACGGCCCGCGCCGCGCCCGCTTGTCGCGCATTTCACGTTCGGCCGATGTCTCGGGCGCAACCCAGTCGTCGCCCAGCACCACGTCGCCAACGCGGTGTGCCGGGGTAAGCTCGCGGGAGGTCTCGCGCATCAGGGCCCTGTCGGCAAAGCTCATCGGACCGGATTATTCTTCGTTGTAGCGGTAGCCGATTCCATACAGCGTCTCGATCGCCGAGAAGTCAGGATCGGCGGTCCGCATTTTCTTGCGCAGGCGCTTGATGTGGCTGTCGATGGTCCGGTCGTCGACATAGACCTGGTCATCATAGGCCACGTCCATCAGCTGGTCGCGGCTTTTGACGAAGCCGGGCCGTTGGGCCAGCGCCTGAAGCAGCAGGAATTCCGTCACCGTCAGCGACACGTCGTTGCCCTTCCAGGTCACCGCATGACGCAGCGGATCCATCCGCAGGTGGCCGCGTTCCATCACCTTGGCCTCGGGCCCCTCGCCGGTGGCATCGCCGGCCACGGCATCCTGGCGGCGCAGCAGCGCGCGGATCCGTTCGACCAGAAGACGCTGCGAAAACGGCTTCTTGACGTAGTCGTCCGCCCCCATGCGCAGGCCCAGGACCTCGTCGATTTCATCGTCCTTTGAGGTCAGGAAGATCACCGGCATCGTCGTTTTCTGGCGCAGCCGCTGCAGCAGGTCCATCCCGTCCATGCGCGGCATCTTGATGTCGAGCACGGCCATGTCGGGCAGTTTCTTGTTGAACGCATCCAGGGCGGCCTGGCCATCATTATAGGTTTCGACCTCGAAGCCCTCGGCTTCCAGTGTCATGGACACGGACGTCAGAATGTTCCTGTCGTCATCGACCAGAGCGATCTTCGACATGCGGGGATACCCTTCAACTGCTCATATCTGTTCTTTTTCTTGCATTATGGCCGCGCAATCTTCGACGAATCAATCACAATGTGCGAATCACGCCCCCTACCCCCTCGATTTGGCCAAAAAACCCTTATCAGATGCTGAACGGGCACAGATCGCCCGCGCCGGCGGCGGGATCCCACCGGTCGAACCGCCCCGTTCAGGGCCCCGAAACGGGCCGTTCGGGGGGCCATTTCGGGGGTCGCGAAAGATGGTTGCGCTAAAGCATGCCGTGATGGCGCTAACCTGCCCCTGGGGCGCTGTTCATCTCTGACAGGCTCGTGTTATGACCGCTTCTGTCATCTTCATTGATTGGCACAACCGCCCAATTTGGCGAGATTTTTTTCGACTGGCTTACGTCGGACACAGGAGACACACGCATGACAATGGGACGGGTCAACCCGCAGTTTCGCCTCGAAGATCAAGGGATCGAGGGGCTGGGCGCCGTCTATTACAACCTCATTGAGTCCGATCTCGTTGAAATCGCTCTCAAGCGGGGGGAAGGCACGCTCGGCCGCGGTGGCGCTCTTCTGGTGACAACCGGTACGTTCACCGGCCGGTCGCCCAAGGACAAGCACATCGTCAAGACACCTGACATCGCCGACAATATCTGGTGGGAAAACAACGCCGAAATGGCCCCCGAGGCCTTTGACGCGCTGCACGCCGATATGATCGAGCACATGAAGGGCCGCGACTATTTCGTGCAGGACCTGGTCGGTGGCGCCGATCCGACGCAATCGATCAACGCCCGGATGATCACCGAGCTGGCCTGGCACAGCCTGTTCATCCGCCACATGCTGCGTCGCCCGGACCGCGAGGATCTGGACGACTACACCGCCGATTTCACGGTCATCAACTGCCCGTCGTTCAAGGCCGATCCGGCCAAGCACGGCTGCAAGAGCGAGACCGTGATCGCGATGAACTTCGAAAAGAAGCTCATCCTGATCGGCAACACCGAATATGCCGGTGAAAACAAGAAGTCGATCTTCACGCTGCTGAACTACCTGCTGCCGGAAAAGGGCATCATGCCGATGCATTGCTCGGCCAACCATGCGCCCGGCAACCCGGTCGACACGGCGGTGTTCTTCGGCCTGTCGGGCACCGGCAAGACGACCCTGTCGGCCGATCCGGATCGCATCCTGCTGGGCGACGACGAGCACGGCTGGTCGGACCGGGGCACCTTCAACTTCGAAGGCGGCTGCTATGCCAAGACGATCAGCCTGAACCCCGAGGCCGAACCGGAAATCTATGCCACGACAGAGAAATTCGGCACGGTGATCGAGAACATGGTCTTCGACGAGGAGACCAAGGAGCTTGATTTCGAGGACGACAGCCTGACCGCCAACATGCGGTGCGCCTACCCGCTGAATTATATCTCGAACGCGTCGTCGACGGGTCTGGGCGGGCATCCGAAGAACGTCATCATGCTGACCTGCGATGCCTTCGGGGTGCTGCCCCCGATCGCGCGGCTGACGCCGGCGCAGGCGATGTACCACTTCCTGTCGGGCTTTACCGCCAAGGTGGCCGGGACCGAGCGGGGTGTGACCGAGCCTCAGCCGACGTTCTCGACCTGCTTCGGCGCGCCCTTCATGCCGCGTCGCCCGGAAGTCTATGGCAACCTGCTGCGCGAGAAGATCGCCCAGCACGGCGCGACCTGCTGGCTGGTGAACACCGGCTGGACCGGCGGGGCCTACGGCACCGGTTCGCGGATGCCGATCAAGTCGACCCGGGCGCTGCTGACAGCCGCCCTGGACGGGTCGCTGGGCAAGGTGACGTTCCGCAAGGATCCGAACTTCGGCTTTGAAGTGCCGGTGTCCGTGCCAGGCGTGCCGGACCTGCTGCTGGACCCGCGCCGGACCTGGGGCAACCCCGAAGGCTACGACGCGCAGGCGGCCAAGCTGGTGCAGATGTTTGCCGACAATTTCGAGCAATACGTGCCGTTCATCGATGACGATGTCAAAGCGGCGGCCATCGGCTGAAGCCTTTGAAAAGATGGAAAGATGTGGGCGCCTTCGGGCGCCCATTTCTGTTTGCCCATGTCTGGTTTTAAGGGGGCGTTGCCCCCGTCCTCTTGCAGAGGACTCCCCCAGGGTACTTGGAAAGAGAAAGAAGCAGGATCAGGCCGCGAGGCCGCGCAGGATCAGGCTGAAGCCGGCGAGGGTCAGCACTGCAAGCGTGGCCTTGCGGAAGACCTGCTGGTCGATCCGGTCGTGCAGGGCCTGGCCGACCAGCAGGCCGGTGACGGCGGGGATGACCATGGCGACGGAGAACGGTAAGGTTTCCGCGCGCAGAACGCCCGAGGTCACGTGGGCGGCCGTCAGGGCCACCGCGCCCATGCCGTAGATCACCCCCTGCACCCGCATCTGTTCGGATTTTTCCGTGTTGAGAGCGGTCAGGTAGGCAACCGTGGGCGGGCCCCAGACGCCGGAGAAGCCGCCGATGAAGCCGGCGAAGGCGGCGACGATGGCCTCTGTTCGCGCGCTGGGTGAGCGCAGGCGCAGGTGGTATCCCATTAGCTGCGTTGCGGCGAAGATGGTGATGGGCACGCCGATCATCAGCAGCATGACATGGGCGGGCAGGACGCGGACGAGCTGAGCGCTGGAGAACAAGAAGACGGCGCCGATTCCCAGGAACAGCCGGAAGCGCTTGACCGAGGACCAGGCCGCCGAGACCCCCTGGCGCAGGGCCTGGATGCCGTTGGTCACCAGGGTCGGCAGGATCAGCCCGGCCAGGGAAATTTCCGCGGGCAGAAAGAGGTTAAGGCCCGAGACAAGGACCATGGGCATGGCAAAGCCGACAAGGCCCTTCACAGTTCCGGCCACAAGGCCCACCATGAACGCCAGGGCAAGTTGGATCGGGGTCAGAAACGGGATGAGGTCTGTCATGCAGGTCGATGTAGCACCCGGCCGGGGGGGATGCCTCAGAAATCGGTCGCGCAATTTTCGAACCGATCAGCAATACTTGTTGAATTTTTGTTGCGCTGCATCTGCGAAGGTCCTAGATGGGGCGACGCGAGAAAAGGATGTGATTCATGGCTCATGACGGACAGATCGACCCGACTTCCGGAGCGCAGGTGCTTCTGCCTGATCTCCTGACCCTGACCGGCGCCACGGTGGCGCCCGCCGAAGCGATCCTGGACACGGCGCGGGCGGCCCTGCGCGCGCTGGTGTCGGAGGGCGACCGGGTGTCGGCCAAGCTGGTGGAACAGCACCAGACCGCGGCCCACGGCTTTGCCTGGCTGGCGACCTATGTGCAGGTCTTGCGGCAAATGCAGGCCTGGGCCGAGAAGCTGGACGCGGACGGGAAATTTGGCGAGATGGAGCAGCTGATGCACCAGATCGCCTTCGGCGAATACCTCTGGCAGATGTACGGGGGCATCCCGATAAGCCAGGGAGAAATCCTGCGTCTTCAAGACATTGGCCTTGGCCAGAACGATATGCGCGGGCTGATGACCGAGGCGGTCATGACCCTGACCCAGCAGGGCAACACCCAGGCCGCCCGCATGCGGCTGGTCGAGCTGATGCGCGAGCGCCAGGCCGAGACGATCTTTGGCGCCTCGGGGCTGGACGAAGAACTGGAGATGATCCGCGAGCAATTCCGCCGCTATGCCGTCGACAAGGTCGAACCGCATGCGCATGAATGGCACCTCAAGGACGAGCTGATCCCGATGGACGTCATTGAAGACCTTGCGGAAATGGGCGTCTTCGGGCTGACCATCCCGGAAGAGCACGGGGGTTTTGGCCTGTCCAAGGCGTCGATGGTCGTGGTCTCCGAGGAGCTGTCACGGGGCTATATCGGGGTCGGATCGCTGGGCACGCGCTCGGAAATCGCGGCCGAGCTGATCATGGCCGGGGGCACCGACGCGCAGAAGGAAAACTGGCTGCCGAAACTGGCCAGCGGAGAGATCCTGCCGACCGCCGTGTTCACCGAGCCCAACACCGGATCCGACCTGGGCAGCCTGCGTACGCGGGCGGTCAAGGACGAGAACGGCGACTACAAGATCACCGGCAACAAGACCTGGATCACCCATGCGGCGCGCACGCACGTGATGACCCTGCTGGCGCGGACGGACCCGGAAACCTCTGATTACAAAGGGCTTTCCATGTTCCTGGCGGAAAAGACGCCGGGCACGGACGACGCGCCTTTCCCGACCGAAGGCATGACCGGCGGCGAGATCGAGGTGCTGGGTTACCGGGGCATGAAGGAATACGAGCTGGGCTTCGACGGCTTCCACGTGAAGGGCGAAAACCTGCTGGGGGGCGAGGAAGGCAAGGGCTTCAAGCAGCTCATGGAGACGTTTGAATCCGCCCGGATCCAGACCGCAGCGCGGGCCATCGGGGTGGCGCAATCGGCGCTGGATATTTCCATGCAATACGCCGAGGACCGCAAGCAATTCGGCAAGTCGCTCATCGAATTTCCCCGTGTTGCCAACAAGTTGGCCATGATGGCGGTGGAAATCACCATTGCCCGCCAGCTGACCTATTTCTCGGCCTATGAAAAGGACCACGGCCACCGCTGCGACGTCGAGGCCGGCATGGCCAAGCTGCTGGGCGCCCGGGTCGCCTGGGCCGCGGCGGACAACGGGTTGCAGATCCACGGGGGCAACGGGTTCGCGCTGGAATACAAGATCAGCCGGGTGCTGTGTGACGCGCGGATCCTGAACATCTTCGAAGGCGCGGCCGAGATCCAGGCCCAGGTCATCGCCCGCCGTCTTCTGGGCTGAATTGACCGTTTTGTACAAAGCCCAAACGGGGTTTTGTGCGTTTTGTACACTCCACGGGCGGCCCTAACGGCTGCCCGTTTTGCATGAGGGCTTGCCCTTGACCGATGCGACTGCGGTGCAGCATCCTTCCCTTGGGTAAGGGAGCGATGTGAGCGGGTGCCAGAGTACGAGGACGTCCCATGGCTGGTCCGAAAGGACCGCCGCCGCCGCACGCGCTTGCGGTCGGAATGGGCGTCGGTCGCGGCCGAGTTCGGCGGCAGCGACAGCGCCGCCGGCATCGTCCACCAGCTGCGCCAGCGTGCCCACCGCTCCAGGCGCACCGCGCGGTGGATTTTCTTCCTGCTCCTCCTCGTGATCTTGGTGGCCCTGATCTACTACCTCGGCGTGACCTTCTTGCAGGACTTCGTGGATGGTCGGCGTGACACGCTGAAGGATCGTCTGACGTCGATAGAAACAACATTTGGGGAACTGGATATCGAGAGAGAGGGAATCCGTGGGGATCTTGTCTTGGCGCTAAAGGGGACGGTGGTAAGAAACCCTACGGGCTTGGGAGAATATGCCAGAGGCCACATCCTTCAAGACGATAAGATCCTTCTATATGGCTGGAACGGCGCGATTTCACGTTCAACCGATGGTGGAAAGACATTCAAACCCGTGCGTTCGGGCGTGGAAGACTACCTCACAGATCACACCATTCTGGGCAAGACTATCCTTCTTTATGGCGATCACGGCACAATCACACGCTCATTCGATGGCGGGCAATCCTTCAAACCGGTGCATTCCGGCATAGTTGATTACATCGCTAGTCATATCATTCAGGGCCAAAATATTCTGCTGTACGGCTCAGGCGGTGAGATAACTCGATCAACTGACGGCGGACGGACTTTCTCACAAGTGTCGGCGATGCCCGCTAAGATCGCCGGCCATATCCTTCTGGGCGATACCATCTTTCTATATGGCTCAAAGGGCCTGATCACGCGCTCGACCGATGGTGGAAAGACGTTCACACCGGTGCTTTCAGGCTTGAAAGAATACCTTTCCGGCCATGCCGTTAGCGGCGAAGTAATACTGATTTACGGATCAGAAGGTTCGGTAACACGCTCTGCCAATGGCGGAAAAACATTCAAATCAGTGCTTTCTAGCATGAAGGGCTACATAGAAAGCCATATCATTCAGGGCAACACTGTTTTGCTCTATGGGCCTCCCGGCGTGGTCTCTCGATCAACTGACGGCGGGCAGACCTTCTCACTGGTACCTTTGAGCGCGAACGACTATATAACTGGACACATTCTTCTGAGCAACACCATCCTGCTTTATGGGTCACAAGGCTCTATCTCGCGTTCTGACGATAGTGGGCAAACTTTCGTTCAAGTGTCTTCGGGCGTGGACCAAGCTCTTGCAGGCCACATAGTTCAGGGCCAAACCATTCTGCTCTACGGCGCAAAAGGCGTGATCACGCGCTCGACCGATGGTGGAAAGACTTTCACGCCAGTGCGTTCGGGCGTGAAGGGGCTTCTCTCAAAACACATTGTCAGAGGCCAGGAAATCTTACTCTACGGAGGGAGAAGTAGCGCCAGAATCACGGGACCAGTTCCACGATTCCCGAATGGTTCTATCACACGCTCAATCGATGGCGGGCAGACGTTCACACCGGTACCTTCGGGCGCGCAGAGCGACTTCTATTCCCATGTATCAAAAGACCAAGCCACACTGCTTTTTGGGCAAAATGGCGTAAACTATACTATTTCTGACAAGCTGTCCAATGACGCGAACGCGCTTCAAATAGCCAAAGGGACGGATGGAGACACCACTTTACTTGCCTTCATCGACGAAACTTTGCCTCGTCACGTAAACGAACCGGGCGCAGTCAAAGGTGTAGATGAAGCGCGTCGAGCTGTTCTTGCCGTTCTTGCGAAAAGGGACGCGTTGATAGACCTGAAGAAAAAAGTCGAAGCTGAACTGCTCAAACTTGATGACTTTCCCAAAAGCTTACTTCGGTTGGAAGACCAGCGCGTTGCGTTCGAGGATTTCATGACCATCTGCAGAGGGACGGTAGAAGAAGCCGACGTCACCCAGGTCTGTGCTGCCGCCTACCAGGCGGAGCTGGAGGCCGAGAGCGGGAATTGGTGGCAGACCCTGGCGCAGCAGGTGCCTCCGGGGATCCTGATCCTGTTCCTGCTGGCCACGCTGGGCGGGCTTTACCGCTATAACCTGCGGCTTGCCGGGTTTCATGCCTCGCGCGCGGATCTGCTGGAGCTTGCGCTGATCGACCCCGAGATGATGAGGGGCAAGGACGGCGAGACCCTTGTGACCCAGCTTGCCGACGCGCTGGCCGCCGACAAGGTGGAGTTCGGCAAGGGCAACACGCCGACCGACCAGGCGGTGGCGATGGCCCAGGCGATCCTGAACCGGAAGTAGGGCCTATTCCCCGGCGACGGGGAGTGCTGCGCTGCGGCGTTGGGACAGGGTCCAGACGCCCAGGGCGGCGAGGCCGGTGACGAGGATGGCGAGGCTCATGGGCAGGGCGCTGTCGGTGCCGCCAAGGGCCACGGCGGAGGAGGTCAGGAAGGCGATGGCGAACTGGATGCCGCCCAGCACGGCCGAGCCGATGCCCGCGCCTTCGGGGCTGGCCTCCATCGCGATGGCCATGACGTTGGCCGACAACAGGCCCACCAGCCCGATCGCCAACCACAGGGGCACGACAAAGACCCACAAGGTGGACGTGCCGGAGAGGGCAACCAGCGCGGCCCCCGCAGCAGCGAAGAGCGGCAGGGCGATGGCGACGATGGCGGTGGGCGCGTAGCGGTCCAGCAGCCAGGTGTTCAGCTTGCCGGCGATCATCAGGGCGGCGGCGATCAGGGCAAAGAGCAGACCGTAGGCGAGGCTCGACAGGCCGAAGACGCCCTGGAACAGGCCCGACGAGCCGGTGATGAAGGCAAACATCGCGGCCTGGATCAGGCCGGCGGCCAGGGCGGGCAGGATGAAGGCTTGGCGGGTCAGCAGAACGCGCATCCGGGCAAAGGCGGTGACGAAGGGCCGGTCGGCGCGGCGGTCCCTTGGCAGGGTTTCGGGCAGGATGACGCGGGTCAGGCCCAGGGCCAGCAGGCCGACGACGACCATGGTGACAAAGATTGCCTCCCAACCCAGGGCCTGGGCCATCAGCGAGCCGAGGAAGGGCGACAGGATCGGGCCGAGGGTCATCAGCATGACGAGCAGGGTCAGCACCTTGGCGGCCTCGCGCCCGTCGTAGAGGTCGCTGACCACGGCCCGGCCGACGACCATGCCCGCGCAGGCTCCGATCGCCTGGAAGAAGCGCAGGGTGTTGAAGATCGCCGCGTCGCGGACCACCAGCAAGGCCAGCGAGGTGAGGGTGAAGAGGAGAACTCCGGCAAGCAGCGGACCCTTGCGGCCATAGCCGTCGATCAGCGGGCCCATGATCAGCTGGCCGACGCAGAGACCCAGGAAGAACAGGGACAGCGACAGCTCGGCCGCTGTATCCGTGGCGTGCAGGGCGGTCGCGATGTCATCCATCGACGACAGGTACATGTCGGTGGCAATCGGCGGGAAGACGGACAGCAGGGCCAGGACGGCGGTGATCAGGCCGGGGCGAGAGATTGGGGCGGAAGATACGGACATGAGGGACTCGGAGAAGACTAGGGGGGATGCAAACGGGTTGGATTGCATTTAGTAGACTGCAGTCTATTAATCAATGGCGCGGCGTCTGCTATGCAAAGCCATGACGAAAAGGGGACGGGGATGACCGAAAAGACGCCAGGACGGCCGCGCGATGCCGCCGTCAGCCGCAAGCTGAAGGACACGGCGCTGCGGCTGGTGCGGGACAAGGGCTATGACACGGTGCCGATCAGCGCGATCATTGCCGAGGCCGGCGTGTCGCGCCAAAGCCTGTACAACCGCTGGTCCACCAAGGCCGAACTGGTGCTTGACGCCTTCTATGACGACAGTTTCACCCGCGTGGCCCAGCCCCTGCCCCGGCCCGATCACCGCGGCGCGCTGGCCACCTTCCTGGCCGACATCTTCGCCCATCTCGCCGAGAACGGGGCGGCCCTGCGCAGCCTGATCGCGGCGGCCCAGGCGGACGAGACCTTTCGGGTGGCCTTCCATGACCGATTCGTCGCGCCCCGGGAAGAGATCGTGACTCAGCTGCTGCACGAGGCTCAGGCGGCCGGAGAACTCCCCCCCGGCCGCGACCCCGAGCTGCTGTCGGCCTTCGTGCACGGGGCCTTCTGGTACCGGTTGCTGAACGGGCAGACGCTGGACGACACCTGGGCGCGCCGGATCGCCGACGGGGTGTTCGGGCCGTGACAGGCAAGGCACGCGGCGCTGCCCGGTTGGGACAAGGACAGCGCCACGTGCGCCCCTGGGATCGAAAGGGATGCAGGTTCGATCCGCGGGGATCCGCAGACATCCGAGGGCCGGGCCGGGCAGGACATGCTGGGCGGGCCGCCGCGGCCAAGGGTTCAAGACAGGGACCGCCGGACCCGAAATGGCCCGGGCAGTCGCGACACCGGCTTGGGGCAAGGCTTCGGACCACTCACTTCCGAAGCCGGCAGACCAGCCGTCAAGGGGATGTCTTCAAGGCGAAAAACTGAAAATGGGTCGGTCGTAATTCCCTGGCCCTCTCCCCGCGCCGATGTCGCGAGGGAAGGTCTTAATCATGGTTAACCATCCTGTATTGGATAAATTCGCCATTGGCGTGTCTCAGCCGATCAGGCTGTAAAGCGGCATATCCGGCACCTGGGCGCGCAATGCCAGGTCGTGTTGCATCATGCCCGCCCGGTCGCGCCGAAACCGTTCCGGCGTGCAGCCAATTCGGCTTTTGAAATCGCGGATCAGGTGGCTTTGATCGCAATAGGGCCCGATCAGATCGGCAATATCCGCGTCCCTTCGCGTGGCCAGGGCGTGGCAGACCTGAAGCGCCCGGAACACCCGGTGCACCTGCTTGGGCGAATCTCCGAAATAATGGCGGCACAGCCGGTCGACCGTGCGCGAGGACACGCCCGTGCGCTCGACCAGGGCGGCCACGCCCGGGCTGTCGGGGTCGACCGCCCAGTCCATCGTCGCGCGCAGGAAGTCCCAGCGGGGCGGCGGATCGCGGCGCAGGGCGCTGTCGATGAACCCGGTCACGGTGGCAAACAGCGCCTCGTCGTCGCCCGGTCCCTCGGCCCCTTCGGACAAAGCCGCGCGCAGGGGGTCAAGATCCAGGTCGGGGCGCAGCTCGGCCAGGGGCTGCTTGCGGTTGGCCATGGTTTCGGCCGAGATCGCGGCCAGCGCATGCCAGCCCGCCGGCGTCAGCGAGGCCCCGACGATCAGCGTGCCGGCGCTGACCCGGACCGACCCGGTCTTGAAGGACGGGCCGCACAAAAGCGCCTCGGGCGCGCGGTAGACGCGGGTGCTGTCGTCGTGGCTAAGCGCCGAGATCCCCCGGCACAGAAAGCGGATGTGCGGGATTTCGACCCGCACGAGGTCGGACATCGGATGGTCCATCTGCATCAGGTACAGGCTGCCGAGCCATGGCTTCAGGGCCTCCGGAACGGGGCGGTAATAATAGCGCATGGGACGTGGTCATCCCCGGCCCCGGTAAGGCGGTACCCCCTGGTCGGGGATCCAGACATCGCCGGGCAGCGGCCCGGTCTGCCAGAAAACGTCGATGGGAATGCCCCCGCGCGGATACCAGTAGCCGCCGATGCGCAGCCATTGGGGGGCCAGGAAATCGGCAAGGCGGCGGCCGATGGACAGGGTGCAATCTTCGTGGAAGGCCCCGTGATTGCGGAACGATCCCAGGTACAATTTCAGCGACTTGCTTTCGACCAGCCAATCTCCGGGCACGTAATCGATCACCAGGTGGGCGAAATCGGGCTGGCCCGTCATCGGGCAGAGCGAGGTGAATTCCGGAGCCGTGAACCGCACGCAATAGGATACGTCCGATTGCGGGTTTTGCACCCGTTCCAACTCGGCCGCATCGGGATTTTCCGGCAGGTGCGTTTCCCCGCCAAGTTGTTTGAGATCTCCGTAAATCGTCTCCACCCTGGGCCCTCCTCTTTCGTCCCTCTGGGAAATGTAACTAGAGCGGCTTTTGCAAAAGGACAATCGGCAGGATTTCCCGGGCCCATCAGGCTCGCATTTGGTGACGCATTTGCTAGGGTGCCGGGGAAAGTTAACGATCGGACCGGGAAGATGACTCAGCACACCGTTCTTGTTACCGGCGCGACGGGATACATCGCGCGCCATATCGTGCAGCAATTGCTGGATGGCGGCCATTCGGTCGTGGGCTCGGTCCGCAGCCTGGGCTCGGAACCCGAGCTGCGCACGGCCATCCGGGCGGCCCTGACCGATCCGGCGGCCATCGAGCGGCTGCGCCTGGTCGAGCTGAACCTGAACGAGGATCCGGGCTGGGACGCGGCGATGGAGGGCATCGACGTGCTGATGCACACGGCCTCGCCGGTGCCGGACGGGCGGGTGAAGATGGACGAGACCTTCATCACCACGGCGATCGGGGGCACCCTGCGGGCCTGCAAGGCGGCCTATGCGGCGGGGGTGCGGCGGATCATCGTGACCTCGTCCGTGGCGGCGATCATGGGGGCGCATGGTCATGAAAACGGGGAAGAATTCGACGAAAGCGACTGGTCCGATCCGGACCGTCCGAACCTGAACCCCTACACCAAGTCCAAGACCCTGGCCGAGCGTGCGCTGTGGGAGTGGAACGAGACGGAGGCGCCCGAGGCGCTGGTCACGACGGTCAACCCGTCCTTCGTGATGGGCCCGCCGCTGGGCACGAAATCGGTGCCCTCGTCGCTGAACATCATCGCCCGGCTGATGCAGGGGACCGACCCCGCCCTGCCCGACCTGAGCCTGCCCTTCGTCGACGTGCGCGACGTGGCCAAGATGCACGTGCGGGCGATGGAGCTGCCGGAAACGGCGGGTAAGCGCTACGTGTCGTCGGAGAACCTGATGTCCTTCATGGAGCTGTCGGCGATGCTGCGGCAGGATTTCCCCGACCGCAAGATCCCGGCCAAGCTGGCGCCCAAGTTCATGATGAAGCTGATCGGCATCTTCAAGATCGAGGTGCGGGGCATCGTGGCGAACTGGGGCCGGCGGGACCAGATCTCGAACAGGCGGGCACGCGAGGAGATGGGCATCGACTTTGCCGACGCGGCCGAGGCGATCCGGGCGTCGGCCCGGTTCATGGTCGATCACGACATGCTTGAAAAGGCCTGAGCGCGGACACAGGTGGAAGGGCAAGGGGGCCTGCCCAACGCTCCCTCCCGCCCACCCCGCGTCGGACAGGCCCCCTTGCCCGCTGCGCCCGACGAAGACAAAGGATGGTCCGATGAGTGCGATGACGTTTTCCGGCCGCTGGCCTGCCGCCACCGCGGCTGTTGCCGTGGCCCTGGGACTGGGGCTGGCGCTGGGAATAGCCGCCACCACAGAGCTGAAAGCAGAGGCCCACATGGATCCCTATGCCGACCCCGACACGACCTGGGTGCTGGAAACCCTGAACGAGGCCCCGTTCGAGGCCCCCGTGACCATGACCTTCCCCGAACCCGGGCGCATTGCCGGCAAGGCCACCTGCAACACCTATGCCGGGCCGATGGAGGCGACCTTTCCGGACTTCCAGACCGGCATGCTGATGACCACCCGCATGGCCTGCCCAGAGATGGACCTGGAGCGCAGTTTCCTGACCACCCTGGCCACGATGACCGAGGCCGAGGTGACCGACAGCGCCCTGGTCCTGAGCAATGGCAAGGGCGGCCAGATGGTGTTCGTCAAAGGCGAATAGTCCCGCTTGGTCGGCTACCTGGAGGGGTTCAGAGCCGCGCCTGTCTACGCACGGCGGTTTAGCGCCACAGCTTTCTATGCACGGCGGTTCAACGCCACGCCTTTTTACGCACGGCGGTTCAGCGCCACGCCTTTTTATGCACGGCGATTTAACGCCGTGACAAACCTCTCGCGCGCATCCGGCAACGGCTTGTCCCCCAGCTCTGGCGCCAGGTGGCGTTCCAGGAAATACCCCGTGACGCCCAGCGCCCGGGAGACCTCTGCATCCTCCGCCTCACCCTCGCCCCGCAGGCAGGGCGGCAGGGGCAGCAGCTTGTCGGCCCACTCCCCCGCCCCCTCACGCGACACCGCCCGGCCGGTGCGTGGCGAGACATAGACCAGCCCCTCGCGCACGCCCGTCACCGCGCATTCCGACAGGTCCAGCCCGAAGCCCATGTCGTCCAGCAAGGCCAGTTCCCAGCGCAGGTAGGCCAGGGGCCAGATCTCGTCCTGGCCCAGCAGATCCAGCAACCGCTCGGTTTTCAGATACAGCGCGTCATGCGGCTGGCGTTCGGGCAGGCAAAAGGCCAAAAGCCCGGTCACCGTGTTCAACCCCGCCAGGGCCAGCCGCCCCGACAAGGCCGCCGCCGCCCGGCTGCGCAGGGGTTCGACCGTGTAGCTGCCGATATGGTCCTCCAGCCGCGCCCGCCAGGTCAGGTCCAACTGCGCCCCGGGCTGGAGGGACGGCGCGATCTTGCGGCTGGTCCCGCCTCGCAACACCCCGGCATGACGCCCGTGACCTTGGGTGAACACGTCCAGGATCACCGAGGTCTCTCCATGCTTGCGCGTGCGCAGCAGAATGCCCGTGTCGCGCCAGTCCATCGCTACTCCAGCGCCGGATCGTCCAGGAAATGGCGGCCCTGGCGGTCCTCGACCTCGATCACCCACAGGTCGGGATCGAAGCCGCGCTGCCGGGCAACCGACCCATCGACCTCGGCCTCGTCGCCCGCGGCCAGTTCGACCCAGCGCCGCGCTCCGCTCATCAGGTCGACGCTGCGCTGGTAAAGCACAGCCCGCCCGTCCAACGTGTTCAGCTTGATCAGCACCGCCCCCGCAGTGTCATCCCCGTGGGCCACCACGAAGGCCGGAATGCCGTTCAACGACAGGATCTGGCGGTAGGCCGCCACCCAGAAGCCCGAGGTCAGACGCATTCCGCCCCCGCAAGCGCACAGGCGATGGCGGCCCGGTCAGACCCCGGCCTCGTCACGCACCGCTGTCCTTGAAATCCAGCCCCATCTCGGAATAGCGCTCGGCCTCGTCCATCCATTTCTCGCGCACCTTCACCTGCAGGAACAGGTGCACCTTGCGGTCCAGGAAGGTTTCCAGCTCTTCCCGCGCCTGCTGCGACACGGCCTTGATGGTTTCACCCTTCTTGCCCAGCACGATGCCCTTGTGGCCGTCGCGCGCGACATAGATCACCTGGTCGATCCGGGCCGAGCCATCCTTGCGCTCCTGCCAGCTTTCGGTTTCGACGGTCAGCTGGTAGGGCAATTCCTGGTGCAGTCGCAGGGTCAGCTTTTCGCGCGTCATCTCGGCCGCGATCATGCGCATCGGCAGATCGGCGATCTGGTCCTCGGGGTAGAGCCAGGGGCTTTCGGGCAGCTCTCCGGCCAGCCACTGGCGCAGGTCGCCCACGCCGTGGCCCTTCTCGGCCGAGATCAGGAAGGTCTTGATGAAGGCGAACCGGTCATTGAGATCCTTGGTCAGGCCCAGCAGCACCTCGGATTTGACCCGGTCGATCTTGTTGATGGCCAGGGCCACGGGGCGGTCGCCGGCCACCTCGGCCAGGTTCTCCAGGATCGTCTCGACGCCCTCGGTCACGCCCCGGTGGGCCTCGACCAGCATGACGATGATGTCGGCATCGGCGGCCCCGCCCCAGGCCGCGGCCACCATGGCCCGATCCAGCCGGCGGCGCGGGCGGAACAGGCCCGGCGTGTCGACAAAGACGATCTGGGCCTCCCCTTCCATCGCCACGCCCCGGATGCGGGCCCGGGTGGTCTGCACCTTGTGGGTCACGATCGACACCTTCGCCCCCACCATGCGGTTGAGAAGCGTGGATTTGCCCGCGTTGGGCTCTCCGATCAGGGCGACGAATCCGGCGCGTGTGGACATGGGAACAAGACCTTCGGTTCAGGAGTTGAAGATCTAGGGGAAAGCGGCGCCCGAATCCAGTGCGCGTATGATCTGCGCCGGTCAGGCCTTGTCCCAAGCCAGTCGCGACGGAAAGCCGGGGCCGGACCGTTAACCCCGTAAGACGAACAAGGAAGATTTCGATGACGACCGACCGTACCCGCCGTAACCTCCTGCGCGGCTTTGCCCTGGCCCCCTTCGCCGCGACAGGCTTTGGCGTGGCCCCGCGGATGGCCCAGGCCCAGGCCCAGGCGGCCGGGCTGATCTCTCCCAACGCGTGCCTGTTGTCGGCCGAAGTCACCGAGGGCCCCTATTACATCGACCCCGACCTGGTGCGCGCGGATATCACCGAAGGCCGCGAAGGCGTGCCGCTGGAAATGAAACTGCAAGTGGTGGACGCGTCCTGCAATCCGATCGAGGGCGCCCGGGTCGACATCTGGCATTGCGATGCGGCGGGCAATTACTCGGGCTATGCCAACCAGGGCAGCGACCAGACGGTGGACACAACGGGCGAAACCTTCCTGCGCGGCACCCAGCCAACGGATGCACGCGGCATCGCAACCTTCCAGACGATCTATCCCGGCTGGTACCGGGGGCGCACGACCCATATCCACTACAAGGTCTTCCTGGACGAAAACACCCTGCTGACCAGCCAGATCTTTTTCCCCGACGCCCTGTCGGAATACCTGTTCAAGTCGGTCGCCCCCTACAACGACCGCTCCGCAGAACGCGACACCGTCAATTCCAACGACTGGATCGCCCAGGAGGCCGGCGACGGCGCCTTCGCCTTCATCCAGGAGCAATCCGCCCGCTACGTCGCAGCCCTCGTGGTCGGCGTCGACCCCGACGCCCGCTCCGACCGGGCCCTGAACAGCGGCCCGGCCATGGAACCCCAAGACGGCCCTCCCCCGGAAGGCGCCCCGGGAGGACAGACAGCCGGCAGCTACAGGCTGGTTCCCGGGCAAGGATAAGCGTCGGCCAGACGCCATCCATTCTTGGCGCTTGTGGCAGGGCTGGCAAAGTTGGGGGCGCTGCCCCCGTCCTCTTTCAGAGGACTCCCCCGGGGTATTTGCGGCCTTATGTATCAAACGCACCAGCATTCTACTGGATTGACCGGCCAAGGTGAATCACCATTCGGCCATGCAGGACAAGTCCATAGACGGCGCATTGCTGGCGCTCCGAAAGCAAACCATCCGCGAAGGGCGTGACGGCCTGGACCACGTAGAGGCGCTGTTGCGGCTCAGGGGCGTGGATATGCCAGAGGTGCGATCCAAGCGAGCGCCAGACGCAGCAAGGCGGGGTGAAGCCCAGCGTATCGTTCTAGCCGGCCTCAGGGACGGTCCGAAGACGTTGCGCGAGATTGCGGCCGCGATGGCAAACCAGAGGCAGATCGGCTTGGACGCCGCGCTACAGAGGTCAGGACAGGCGTTGAACAAGCTGCGGAAGGTTGGGGTTGTACGGTTCGATGAGCGAGGGTGGGTTCTGGCTCCCTAAGGCCAGCAGATTGCCCCACAACATCATGCCGCCCGTTGCCAGTACCCCTTCCAGCTCCGGCTGACCGGTGCGCCCATGGCGTTGGCGACGACCTTGCGGGCCTGTTCACCGTTCGGCAGGCGGCGGTTGTCTTCCAGCCATGCGGCATGGTTGGCGTACTGATAGAGGTACTGCGGGCTGACGTGGTGGTGCTGGCCTTCGACCATCCGGCGCAGGCGAGAGAAGTAGCTTTCGGCTTGGTTGGTGCAGGCACCGTCAACGCTGTAGGCGGCCGAGTGATTGATGCGCTCGACGGGCCATGCGGCGTGAAGCAGATCCCAATGGCTGGCTTCGTCTGCCGAGAGGGAGGCCATACGGTCCACGTTCTCTTTGGCCAGTTCGACGCCTTCGGCTTCCTGCTTGGCGACGAACGGCAGGGTGCGGCCCTTGCGCTCACGCAGAACAATGACGACGCGGCGCTTGCCGGTCTGGTTCTCTTTCAGGCGGCGGTCCTTCCGGTCTTCCTTGCGGTTCTCGGGGCGGATGTGACCGCCGAAGTACGCGCCGTCAATCTCGACGTGTCCGTCCAGAACTTCGCCCGTGTGGACCTCCTGAGCCATCGCCTCGCGCAGCTTGTGGGCCAGCACGAAAGCCGTTTTGTACTGGCAGTCCAGGTCGCGGGAAAGCTGCACCATGGACACGCCCTTGGAGGCGTTCACGAGGATGCAGATCGCGGCCAGAAGGTCCACGAAGTCCATCTTGCGGCTTGCGAAGATGGTGCCGCTGGTCACGCTGAACTGGTGATGACACGCCTTGCACTTGAACTTGCGGCGGGGGCTGATGTTGTAGGTTTCGCAGCAGCCGCAGCGGGGGCAAACTGCCTCGCCATCGGTTTCCGGCCAGCGCATTTCACAAAAGGTCTTATACGCAGCTTCCTCGCCAGCCTTGTAGATCGCACGAAGGCTGAGGGTGCGAGATTTTGCGGAAAGGAGAAAGTGCTGTGCCATATGTCATCATGTAAAGTGCGTGTGCACTCAATATGATGACGATGCGCCGCCTTGTCAAGAATTTTAGCAACATATATGGTGACACACGACACCATAGGAGATGATATGCCCGAACGTACTGACTGGGAAGATAAGGCGAAGAACCTGCTGCGTGCCGAGATGGCCCGGACAGGCACAACCTACGCGCAGCTTTCTGAGAAACTGGCGGCAATAGGCGTTGAAGACAATGAGCGGAATTTGCGCAATAAAGTGAGTCGAGGGAAATTTACTGCGGGGTTCTTGTTGCAATGCCTTTCGGCGCTCGGCTGTTCATCTTTGCGTTTGGATTAGTTCTAATCCCCGCCCTAGGGCAGGCCCAACAAGAAGGCGAAGCCCGCCAGTATCGTGCCGCCGAACAGCAAGACGCGCCCAATAAGCAACCGCTTGGGTTCCCGGTTCGGATCATCGAAGACAATGAAACCGCCAAGGCCAGACAGCGCAGCGAATATGAATCCAGCCAGCGCGAGAAAGACGACCTTGTCGCCCAGAAAGGTATGAACGCGGCTACGCAAGAAATGAACGAAGCTACGCAGAGAATGGCTCTGTACTCGTTGATATCTACTGTCCTCGTCGGCCTCGGCACCGGTCTCTTGATTTGGACGCTTGCCCTCACCAGACAGGCTAATAGCGCGGCTAGGGGCGCCGTCGAAGTTACCAGGATGATCGGCGAAGCTCAGGTTCGCGGATACCTCAGTAACTATGTCCCGATGAACGGGAATGGAGAGCCACGGCTCAACCTTGCCTTCAAAGAAAACTCCGCCATCTACTTCGTGGCCTTCAGCAACGTCGGGGCATCTCCGCTGGTCCTTCATAGTTTGGAAGTCGGTTACTCCGTAGGAAGCGCGAGCGCAGAATCCTTTGTCACAAACGGAATCGATGGCTCTTTTAGGGATTACTACCTTCCGACGTCTGGAGTTATCGAGAAGATGGTCTGCATTCCAAAAGATGACATAAGAAATACATGGGTTTGGGTGGTCATTAGGTACCAGGATATTTACGGCAAAAAATGGGTACTCCAAAGTGTCAGCAGGCTCGTGCCTAGCATTCTCCCTGGGCCGGACGACAAGGACGTCGGGACCTACGTGAACGCCAGTCCTGAACCAGGAATGTGCGTTTGGAGTGAGGACGACAAGAAGAGAGACTAACATCTTAATCATCGCCCAGCCCTCGCGGGCTTGGTGCGTTTGATACATAAGCCCGGGTATTTGGAAAGAGAAAGAAGACGCAAGCTGGCGCGCGACAAAGGGCCGGACGTCCGGGTAATAACAAATTGTGTTGCTTCTTTCTCTTTCCAAATACCCAGATCCCGCGATCAGCCACACGCACATCGCTCAGGGGCTGTGGGTGCAGCGCGCAAAAGTTTACAGACAGTAAAACCACCTCTGCAAACCATTGATTTCACTTGTCCGAGGTCATGTCTCACGCGTGGGACACTTCGCGGTTCAGTTCCTGAGCTGATCCAGCAAGGCTTTCGCCGCCGCCTGCTCGGCCTGACGTTTTGACCCAGCCTCGGCCCGGGCTTCGGTCCCGTCAGACAACCGGACCGCGATGGTGAAGACCGGTGCATGATCCGGCCCGGAGCGCTTGATCTCGGTATAGCTGGGCGGGGTCTGCCCTCGGGCTTGAGCCCATTCCTGCAGCGCCGTCTTTGGGTCCCGGGCGTCGGCCTCGACCCGCCCTACACGATCCCCCCAGTGGCGCAGGACAAAGGCCTGGGCGGCCTCGAACCCGGCGTCCACGTAGACCGCCGCGATAAGCGCTTCCAGCCCGTCGGCCAGCAGGGCTTCTTTCCGGCGGCCGCCCGAGAGCATCTCGGACCGGCCCAGTTTCAGCACATCGCCCAACCCGATCTCGCGGGCCACGTCGGCGCAGGCCTCCTTGCGGACGAGCGCATTGAACCGGGGCGCCAGCTGACCCTCGCGCGCGCCGGCGTCGGCCTCAAGCAGCGCGGTGGCCATGGCCAGGCCCAGCACCCGGTCGCCCAGGAATTCCAGCCTTTGGTTGTCCGGACGGGTGGGCGTCGCGATCGAGCCATGGGTCAGGGCCTGGACCATCAGTTCGGCGTTGGCGAAATGATGCCCGATCCGGCCCTCGAAGGCCTTCAACTCGGCAGAGAGTTTCACTCGATCCCCTTGAAGAAGCGGTCGCCGCGCCAGGTCCAGAAGAACAGCATGGAGCGCCCGGCGGACGAGAACATGATGCGATCGGCCCGGCCGATCAGGTTTTCCTTCGGCACGAAGCCGACGCCACCGGCGGTNTGGGGAACGCGGCTGTCGGTGGAATTGTCCCGGTTGTCACCCATGAAGAAGTAGTGATCGTCGGGCACGGTATAGATCCCGGTATTGTCGACCGAGGTGTTGGCGATGTTCAGGATCGCATGGGACACGCCGTTTGGCAGCGTCTCGATCTGGCGCGACTTGCTGCAGGTGCCCCCATCGCCGACCGGGCCGTTTTCACAGCGCGGGCGCAGGCCCTGCGGACCCTGGGGGGCCATGACCTCGTCGAAGGTGCCGTCATCGGTGACCTCGACCGGTTCGCCGTTGATGTAAAGCAGGCCCTGTTTCACCTGGATCTTGTCGCCCGGCAGGCCGGTCAGGCGCTTGATGAAGTCGCGCCCCGTTACGGGATGGCGGAAGACGACGACATCGCCGCGTTCCGGCTCGCCGCCGAACAGGCGCTTGTTGCCGCCCTTGGTGAACCCGCAGATGTCCTCGGCGTCGATGTCGACCCCGAAGCGCGGAATGATGACCGAAGGACAAGAGGCATAGGAATACCCGTAGGCCATCTTGTTGACGAAGAGAAAATCGCCGATCAGCAGGGTTTCCTTCATTGATCCCGAGGGGATCCAGAAGGGCTGGAAGAACAGCGTGCGGAAGACGCCGGCGATCAACAGCGCATAGACAATGGTCTTGATCGTTTCGACAAAGGCGTTTCCGGTTTGGGTCTTTTCGGCCATGAGGCTCTCCGTCAGAGGTCCGGTGATGGCTACATGCGGGGGCGATCAGGCCCTGTCAACCCGAGGCGGCTGCGGGGGATGCGGGCGGGCCTCGATGATCACGAAGGCTTGCGCCCAGGGGTGATCGTCGGTCAGCGTGACATGGATCAGGGCATGGTGGCCCGGAGGCGTCATGGCGTCCAGCCGGTCTTTCGCCCAGCCCGTGACCTCCATGACGGGCTGGCCCGTGTCGAGGTTGGACACGGCCATGTCCTTCCAGGCGATCCCCATGCGCAGGCCGGTGCCAAGCGCCTTGGAACAGGCCTCTTTGGCAGCCCAGCGTTTGGCATAGGTGCCCGGGGTGTCCGCACGGCGTTCGGCCTTGTGCTGTTCGGTCGCCGTGAAAACGCGGTTGCGGAACCGGTCGCCGAACCTGTCGAGGGTGGCGGCGATCCGGTCGATATTGGCGAGGTCGGTACCGATCCCGAGGATCATGACGGCCTGCGTCCAGAAAATTCTGCGAATTTTCTCTGCCGCGAATTTTCGCAGAAAATTCTTGTCCGGGTCACGCGCGGGCCTCGTCCATCAGCCGGCGCATTTCGCTGATCGCCGGCTCCAGCCCCAGGAAAATCGCCTCTCCAATCAGGAAATGCCCGATGTTGAGCTCTGCAACCTCCGGAAAGGCCGCCACGGGTTGCACCGTGTCATAGGTCAGGCCATGGCCCGCGTGCACTTCAAGACCCAGCCCATGGGCAAAGGCCGACATCTCGCGCAGGCCTTCCAACTCGCGGTCCCTGTCGTCAAACCGACCCTCGGCATGGGCATCACAATAGGCGCCGGTGTGCAGCTCGATCACCTGGGCCCCGATCCGGTGGGCTGCCTCGATCTGGCGCTGGTCGGCGGCGATGAAGATCGACACCCGGCAGCCCGCCTCGCGCAGGGGGGCAATGAAATGGGCCAGGCGGTTTTCCTCGCGGGCGACTTCCAGGCCGCCTTCGGTCGTGCGTTCTTCACGCCGTTCGGGCACGATGCACACCGCATGAGGCTTGTGGCGCAGAGCGATGGCCTGCATTTCGGGCGTGGCGGCCATCTCGAAGTTGAGAGGCACGCTCAGCACTTCCATCAGCCCGTCGATATCGGCGTCCGAGATATGGCGGCGGTCTTCCCGCAAATGCGCCGTGATCCCGTCCGCCCCGGCCTGCTCGGCGATACGGGCCGCGCGCAGCGGGTCGGGATAGGCGCCGCCGCGGGCATTGCGCACGGTGGCCACGTGGTCGATGTTCACGCCTAGGCGCAGATGGCCGGGTCGGGACATGTGTTTCTCCTGCGGTCGGGTCCTGGCCCGCTTCTAGCGCGCATCGGAACCGGCGTCAGCCGCCCTTTCCTGCGCCGCCGCCGCATTGGCCTTGATCTCGTCGAACTTGCGGCGGATCCGCATCGCCCGCCGGTTCTGGTAGGCCCGGATCACCGGCACGGTCAGGTAATAGCAGATCGTCGCGCAGATCACGCCGGGAATCACGCCACCCACCATGTAGGGAAAGAAGATCTCGTGGTAGAACACCGTCAGCCCCGTCCAATCGGCCCGCGCATCGGTGAACATCGCGAAGAAATTGTGATAAAGGTCCCCCCAGGCATCGGCGAACTTGCCCCCGAAGGATCGCCCCGTCCCCGGCCGGGCCCGGCTGCCCAGCAGGAAATGCCCGGTTTCCAGGGACACCATGCCGATCGGCACGTAGGTCAGCGGATTGCCGAAGAAACTGCCCGTCAGCGAGGCGAGGATGTTGCCGTTCATCACCCGGGCCACCAGCGCGGCAATGAGAAAGTGCAGACCGTAGAACGGCGTGAAGGCCGTGAAGACCCCCGCCCAGATGCCCCGGGCAATGCGTTCCGGCGTGTCGGGCAGCCGCCGCACCCTGTGCTTGACGTATTGAAACGCGCGCGCCCAGCCACCCGGCGGATAGACGAAATCCGCCGCCTGCTGCATTACCCCTCGTCTTTGTCGCCGTTTGAACACGACGCGGCTACCCCTTCCCGCTCGGCAAGAACCTTAGCGCACCGCCAGGTCCTGGCGGGCTGGTTCCCGGAACCGGGCCACCGATGCCACATCACTTTCGGCCTCGAGCATCAGCATGAGTGAATGCAGCTGTTCGATGTCCCTCAGTTCCACATGCACATGTAGGCGGTAAAAATCCGGTTTCCGATCCACAAAGTTCAGATCCGAGATATTGGCCTTCTTNTCNCCGATCAATGTGCAGATTCGNCCCANNACNCCNGCATCGTTNCCNATNGTNACGTCNANNGTNGCCTCGTAGGCCGCCGGATGCGTGCCNGCNTCCCAGTGCAGNTCNACCCAGCGCTCGGGCTGNTNNTCGAAATCGCTNAGCNNCTCGCANTCGATGGCATGCACNACNACGCCCTTGCCNCGCGAGGTGATGCCNANGATGCGNTCGCCCGGCANCGGCTGGCAGCAGGGCGCGCGTTCAAAGCTNTGNCCNGGCTCCAGNCCGATCACCGCCCGGCGCGGTTCGATCNNGTCNTCCTCGTCGGCGGTCAGNTCGGGATAGACGGCCTGGACNACCTNGTGGGTGGTCAGCTCGGCGCTGCCCAGCCGGGCCAGCAGGGTTTCGCGACCGCCAAGACGCAGATGGCGGGCCGCGGTTTCCAGAGCCTTGTCGGTGGCCTTGCGGCCCACGTGTTCAAAGGCCGAACGGGCCAGTTCCTTGCCCAGCCGCACGAAGCGTTCGCGGTCGGCTTCGCGCAGGGCCCGGCGGATGGCGGTGCGGGCCTTGCCCGTGGTCGCGATGTCCAGCCACGAGGCCTGGGGGGTCTGGCCCTCGGCGGTGATGATCTCGCAGCTTTGCCCGTTCTTCAGCCGGGTCCAGAGCGGCACGCGGATGCCGTCGACCTTGGCCCCCACGCAGCCCGACCCGATCCGGGTGTGGATCGCGAAGGCATAGTCGATGGGCGTCGCCCCGCGCGGCAGCTTGATCACGTCGCCCTTCGGCGTGAAGCAGAAGACCTGGTCGGAATACATCTCGAGCTTGACCGCCTCGAGGAAATCCTCGTGGTCTTCCTCGGAATCGAACTGCTCGGTCAGCGAGGAAATCCACTTGGCCGGATCCACGGCAAAGGGGTTTTCGGCCCGCACCCCGTCGCGATAGGACCAGTGGGCCGCCACCCCGGTTTCGGCCACGTCATGCATCTGGCGGGTGCGGATCTGCACTTCGACCCGCTTGCCGTCGCGGCCCGAAACGGTGGTGTGAATGGACCGGTAGCCATTTGATTTCGGCTGGGAAATGTAATCCTTGAACCGCCCGGGCACCGATTTCCAGCGGGTGTGGATCGCCCCCAGGGCGCGATAGCAATCCTCGTCCCGGGTGGTGATCACCCGAAAGCCGTAGATGTCGGACAGGCGCGAAAAGCCCTGTTTCTTTTCCTCCATCTTGCGCCAGATCGAATAGGGCTTCTTGGCCCGGCCAAAGACCTCGGCCTCGATCCCCACCTTTTCCAATTCATGGCGCATGTCGCCGGTGATCCGGTGGATGACGTCGCCGGTTTCCTTTTGCAGCGTGATGAACCGGCGGATGATCGACTGGCGGCCATCCGGATTGGTCACGCGGAAGGCCAGGTCTTCGAGTTCCTCGCGCATCCATTGCATGCCCATGCGCCCGGCCAGGGGCGCGTAGATGTCCATCGTCTCGCGCGCCTTCTGCATCTGCTTTTCGGCGCGCATGGCCTTGATGGTGCGCATGTTGTGCAACCGGTCGGCAAGCTTGACCAGGATCACGCGCAGATCCTTGGACATGGCCATGAACAACTTGCGGAAGTTTTCGGCCTGCTTGGTTTCCCGGGACGACAATTGCAGATTGGTCAGTTTGGTGACGCCATCGACCAGCATGGCGACCTCTTTTCCGAAACGATCCGAAATCTCGGAATACGAGGCCTTGGTATCCTCGATCGTGTCGTGAAGAAGAGCGGTAATAATGGTGGCGTCATCCAACCTTTGTTCGGTCAGAATTGCGGCCACTGCGACGGGATGGGTGAAGTAGGGTTCACCCGATTGCCGGAATTGCCCGTCGTGCATTTCCTTGCCGAACGCATAGGCGTCGGCAATCAGATCGGCATTGGTCTTGGGATTGTAGTTGCGGACCAGTGCAATCAGATCGTCTGCCGCAATCATCTGGTCCGCTCGCCAATCAGGGCCGGGCTCAGCCCTGGCCCTGGGCCTCCATCAGAGCCCGCAGCAGCTTTTCCTCGGACATGTCGTCTTCGGCCGGCTTGTCGGGTTCGGCCCCCATGAGAAGCGCCATCGCGTCCTCTTCGGGTTCGTCGACCTCGATCTGGTTCTGGTTCGATTCGATCAGACGCTCGCGCAGCTCGCTGGCGCTTTGCGTTTCCTCGGCGATCTCGCGCAGGGCAACGATGGGGTTCTTGTCGTTGTCCCGGTCCACCGTGATCGGCGCACCGGACGAGACTTCGCGGGCACGATGGGCGGCGAGCAGAACGAGCTCGAACCGGTTCGGAACCTTGTCAACGCAATCTTCAACCGTCACGCGGGCCATGGGAGTACTCCAGTACAGGTATATCGGGGCCGGAAACCGAATAGCTAAACGGAAACCTTCCGCTTGACAAGCGGAGATTTCGGGTCAAAGCGGCCGCACCGCGTCGCGCTCTTCGGCGGGCAATTGCTGTGTCATATCACGTATCGTTTCGCCCGTCACGGGGTGGCGCCAATCGGGGGCGATGTCCATCAGGGGCACCAGGACAAAGGCCCTGTCCTGCAGCCGCGGATGCGGCAGAACCAGGCGGTCGGGGGCCGCAAGGCGTTGCTCTGCAAGGGCAAGCCCGCGCCACTGGTGATAGGTGTCGGGATCGGGCAGGACCAGGTCGTCATAGGCGGCCAGGTCCAGGTCCAGCGTGCGCTGGCCCCAGCGGGTCTGCCTGTTGCGCCCAAAGGCGGTTTCCACGCGGTGCAGGGCGGCCAGCACCTGGTCGGGCGGCAGATCGCTGCGCGTGGTCAGGGCCGCATTCACGTAATCGGGACCGGCCCCGGCCGGGAAACAGGGCGTGCCGAAGAATCGGCTGACGGAGGTGACGCGAAAGCCGTTGCACGTCAATTCGCGGACGGCCCTGCGGAGTGTTTCGGCAGGTGAACCTGCGCTTGACGGCAGGTTTGCACCGAGACATATGATTTGGCTTGACCCAAGGTCGGTCATGATTTTCACTATTTCGTAGGGTTCTCAGGGTTGCTCGCCCAGTTTCAGCCTCTATTTTTGGACAGCTATATCGCCGGACATTTGTCGACCCTCACTGGATTACATGGCGAACGCGCTACCGGAAGGACATATTGATGTTTTACAAAGACGAGCGGCTTGCGCTGTTCATCGACGGGTCAAACCTTTACGCGGCAGCCAAGGCGCTTGGATTTGATATCGACTACAAGCTTCTTCGGATGGAATTTATGCGGCGCGGGAAGCTCCTGCGCGCATTCTACTACACGGCTCTTCTTGAAAACGACGAATACTCCCCCATTCGTCCGCTGGTGGACTGGCTGCACTACAACGGGTTCACCATGGTCACGAAACCGGCCAAGGAATACACCGACAGCATGGGCCGCCGCAAGGTGAAGGGTAACATGGACATCGAGCTTGCCGTCGATGCCATGGAACTGGCCCCGCGGGTGGATCACATCGTGCTGTTTTCGGGTGATGGCGACTTCCGGCCGCTGGTCGAAAGCCTGCAGCGCCAGGGGGTCCGGGTGTCGGTCGTGTCGACCATCCGCAGCCAGCCGCCGATGATCTCGGACGATCTGCGCCGCCAGGCCGACAACTTCATCGAGCTGGAAGAGCTGAAGGAAGTGATCGGGCGTCCGCCGCGTGAACACCAGTCGGACCGCAATATCTCGGTGGCGGGCGGCAGCGCCTGATCCACCGCGACGACATGCCTATGCCGGGCCAGAGTTCATCGGCCCGGCTGGATTTCTTCAGCCAAACGGCCTAGGTCGTCAGCCAAGGAGTCCGAAACCATGACCAAGCCTCCCCTGACCATATACCTTGCCGCCCCGCGCGGGTTCTGCGCCGGTGTCGACCGGGCCATCAAGATCGTCGAGATGGCCCTGGAGAAATGGGGCGCGCCCGTCTACGTGCGTCACGAGATCGTGCACAACAAGTACGTGGTCGACGGGCTGCGCGACAAGGGCGCGGTCTTTGTCGAGGACCTGGAAGACTGCCCCGACGACCGGCCGGTGATCTTTTCCGCCCATGGCGTGCCGAAATCCGTCCCGGCCGAGGCCGGCCGGCGCGAGATGCTCTTCGTCGACGCCACCTGCCCGCTTGTGTCCAAGGTCCATATCGAGGCGCAGCGCCATGCCGAGGCCGGGTTGCAGATGATCATGATCGGCCATGCCGGCCATCCCGAGACCATCGGCACCATGGGCCAACTGCCCGAGGGCGAGGTCCTGCTGGTCGAAACCGTCGATGACGTGGCCGACGTCCCGGTGCGCGATCCCGAGCGCCTGGCCTATGTCACCCAGACCACCCTGTCGGTGGACGACACGTCGGACATCGTGGCCGCCCTGCGCGCGCGGTTCCCGGCCATCGTCGGGCCGCACAAGGAAGACATCTGCTATGCCACGACGAACCGGCAGGAATCGGTCAAGGCCATTGCCGCCCGGGTCGATGCCATGCTGGTGGTGGGCGCGCCCAATTCGTCCAATTCCAAGCGCCTGGTCGAGGTCGGCGCCCGGGCCGGTTGCGCCTATGCCCAGCTGGTGCAGCGGGCCACCGATATCGACTGGCGCGCGCTTCAGGGGATCTCGGCCCTGGGGATCACCGCCGGCGCCTCTGCCCCCGAGGAACTGGTGCGCGAGGTCGTCGATGCCTTCCGCGCGCATTACGAGGTGACGGTCGACACGGTGGAAACGGCCCAGGAGACCGTGGAATTCAAGGTGCCGCGCGTGCTGCGCGTGCCCGCCTGAGGCCACCCATGTCACAGGTGTCCCGACGCTTTGTCCCCGGTTCCCCCCGCCCGTTGCCGGAGCGGAGCTGATGCGCATTCCGACCGTTCCGCTGGTGCTTGGCCTGGCCGGGCTGATCCCCTTTGTCTGGGGCGCGCTCAGCTACCTGTCGCCGGGCCTGTCGGCCTGGGGCCTGCAGGTCATGGGCGCGCGGTTTGTCGGACCTTACGTGCAGCTGTTCTACGGCTCGGTGATCCTGAGCTTCATGTCCGGGGTGCTGTGGGGCTTTGCGACCAAGGCCCCGGGCCGGCTGGCGGGCATCTGCTATGGCCTGTCGGTGCTGCCGGCGCTATGGGCCTTCTTCATGACCGGGGGCGGGCCGACGAGTGCGGGGCTGAACCTGATCTTCGGCTTTGCCGGGCTGCTGTTGCTGGACCTGGCGTTTTCGGTCTGGAAGCTGACCCCGGCCTGGTGGCTGCGCCTGCGCATCGGCCTGACGGCCGTGGTGATCCTGTGTCTTTCGGTGGGAGTATTCTGGTGAGCGACGACGAAACGATCCGGTTCTACGACGAGAAGGCGGAAGATTATGCGCGCATGGTCGACACGCTGAAGGACCCCGCGCTTGATCACTTCATGGCCCGGCTGGCGCCGGGGGCGGCCGTGCTGGACCTGGGCTGCGGGCCGGGCAATGCCTCGGCCGTGATGGCGGCGGCGGGGTTTGCGGTGACGGCCGTTGATGCCTCGGCCGAGATGGTGAAACTGGCCGCGCGCATCGAGGGCATCGAGGCCCGCCAGGCCCGGTTCGACGAGATCACCGAGATCGATGCCTATGACGGGATCTGGGCAAGCTTTTCGCTGCTGCACGCCCCCCGGGCCGATTTCCCCGGCCACCTGGCCGCGCTGAGGGGCGCCTTGCGGCCGGGCGGGGTGCTGTGCCTGGGCATGAAGCTGGGAGAGGGCGAAAAGGTCGACAGTATCGGGCGGTTCTACAGCTATTATTCCGAGGACGAGCTGCGCAGCCTGCTGGAGGCGGCCGGGTTCTCGGTGGCGGATACGCGGGTGACGACGGTCACCGGGATGGCGGGCAAGCCGGAACCCTCTATTTCGGTCATGGCCGATGGCTGAACTTTTTGCCTATACCGACGGGGCCTGTTCGGGCAATCCGGGCCCCGGGGGCTGGGGTGTGCTGTTGCAGGCCAAGGAAGGGGACGCGGTCCTGAAGGAACGCACCCTGTCCGGGGGCGAGGCGGCGACGACCAACAACCGGATGGAGCTGATGGCGGCGATCACCGCCCTGGAGACCCTGGAGAAGGCGTCGAAGATCACCGTGGTGACCGACAGTGCCTACGTGAAGAACGGGGTGACGGGCTGGATCTTTGGCTGGAAGCGGAACGGGTGGAAGACCTCGGCCAAGAAGCCGGTGAAGAACGCCGAGCTGTGGCAGCGGCTGGACGCGGCCCAGGCGCGTCATGACGTGACCTGGAAATGGGTCAAGGGCCATGCCGGCCACGAGGAGAACGAACGCGCGGACGAGTTGGCGCGGGCGGGGATGAAGCCCTTCAAGGGATAGGGTTTTTCCGGGTCTCTGGCCGGGTTTCGCGCGTGCCGCGCGACGCCTTCGGCGGTGCGTATTTGGGCAAAGATGAAGAGAGGCAGGGTCCCGGCGCGGTCAGCGGCGGGGATTCTTGGGGCCGTAGGTCTGCCAGAGCCAGATGAGCAGGAGCGCGCCCAGGATTGCGCCGACCAGGCCGGCCACGGCGCCCATGACCGTCACCAAGAGGCGCAGGACGAGGCCGCCGATCAGGGCGCCGAAGATGCCGATGGCGATGGTGGTGATGATGTCGGCCTCGATCCGCATCAGCCGGGTGGCGATGAAGCCCGCGGCCGCGCCGATGATGACCAGCAGGACGATGCTCATGGCCGGGTCATTTGCGTGAGCGCCAGTGGAAGGGCACGATGATCAGCGCGCCGATCGAGGAGACGATGGCGTTGAGGCCCGGGCTGTTGAAGCCGATGCCGAACATGATGCGCAGGAAGAAGAACAGGAACGCCCCGCCGATACAGATGATGATCGACGGGATGATGCCGTTGCGCGTCCAGCCGGTGCGTTCGGAGGCGTAGCCGACGATGCCGGCGATCACCACGGTGCCGAAGAGGGTGAGGAACAAGCGGCTCTCCTTACAGCTGGGTGCCGGCCGGAACCGGGCGGCCGCGCAGGAAGTCGTCCTGATCCTGCGCGCCCTTGCCGGCCCGTTGCAAGCGCAGGATCTCTATGGCCCCGGTGCCGCAGGCAATCGTGAGGTGATCGGTCAGGGTTTGACCGGGCGTGCCCTGCCCGTCAGCCAGCCGCGAGGCCAGCAGCTTGATGCGCTCGCCGTTCAGGTCGGTCCAGGCGCCGGGGAAGGGGGACAAGCCGCGGACCTGGCGGTCGATGTCTTCGGCGGGGCGGGTCCAGTCGATGCGGGCCTCGGCCTTGTCGATCTTGGCTGCGTAGGTGACGCCCTCGTCCGGCTGGCGATCGGGGGTGAGCGTGTCCAGACGGTCCAGCGCGGTGGTGATCAGCCGGGCGCCCATGGCGCTGAGCCGGTCGTGCAGGGCGGCGGTGGTTTCCTGGGGACCGATGGGCGTGGCCTCGCGCAGCAGGACCGGGCCGGTGTCCAGGCCGGCCTCCATCTGCATGATGCAGATGCCGGTTTCGGCGTCGCCGGACAGGATCGCCCGGTGGATCGGCGCGGCCCCGCGCCAGCGCGGCAGCAGCGAGGCGTGGATGTTCAGGCAGCCCCTGGCCGNCGCGTCGAGGATCGCCTGGGGCAGGATCAGCCCATAGGCCACGACGACGGCCACCTCGGCGTTCAGCGCGGCAAAGGCCGCCTGTTCCTCGGCGCCCTTCAGCGACACCGGGNGGCGCACCGAAAGGCCCAGGGCCTCGGCCCGGGCCTGCACCGGGGTCGGGCGGGGTTTCTTGCCCCGGCCCGCCGGGCGGGGGGGCTGGCAATAGACGGCGGCGATGTCGTGGCCNGCCTGGACCAGGGCATCCAGCACCGGCACCGAGAACTCGGGCGTGCCCATGAAGACGACGCGCATCAGGAGGGTCTCGCCTGGGCCATCTTGCGGGCCTTGCGCAGCAGGATGTCGCGCTTGGCCCGGCTGAGATTGTCGAAATACATCCGCCCGTTCAGGTGGTCGATCTGGTGTTGCACACTGGTGGCCTCCAGCCCTTCGAAATCGCGCCGGTTGATCACGCCGTTTTCGTCCAGGTAGCGCACGGCCACCCGGGCGGGCCGTTCCAGCCGGGCCGAGACGCCGGGCAGGTTGGGGCTGGCTTCTTCGTGGGCGCGCATATCCGACGAGGCATCGAGGATTTCCGGATTGGCCAGGCGCACGGCCCGGCCGCGCTCTGCCGAGCCGTCGACCACGGCGAGGCGCAGCATAACGCCGATCTGGGGCGCGGCAAGGCCGACGCCGGGCATGGCCTCCATCGTGTCGATCATGTCGTTCCAGATCGCCCGGATCTCGTCGGTGATCTGGTCCACCGGGTCGGCCGCCGTGCGCAGGCGCCGGTCGGGAAAGGGGATGCAGCGGCGAACGGTCACGGAGCGGTTCCGTACGCGGCCTCGGCCGCGCGGCGGGCCTCGGGGGCGAGGCGGTCGAAGGTCACGATGCCGTCCAGGTGGTCGAGTTCATGCTGGGCGCAGACCGCGGCGAACCCGGTGAACCGGTCTTCGCACAGGGCGCCGGTTTCATCGGTCCAGGCCATGGTCACGGCCTCGGGGCGGGTCACGTCGACCAGCACGCCGGGGATCGACAGGCAGCCTTCCGGGGTGGTCTGCGCCTCGGCCGAGCGATCGAGGATCTGCGGATTGATCATGGCGATCGGGGTCCTAGGCCCCGCCTTCCAGGTCACGTCCATCACGAAGACCCGTTTCAGCACCCCCATCTGGGGCGCCGCCAGGCCGCGGCCCGGGGCATCGTACATCGTGTCGAACATGTCGGCGATCAGGGCGGACAGGTCCTCGTCCGAGCCGACCGGGTCGCAGACCCGCGACAGGGTGGGGTCGGGCCAGGTCAGGATCTTGCGCAGGGCCATCAGGCGCGGGCCTTCTCGCGTTTCAGCTTCTGCATCTTGCGGGTGATCATCTGGCGTTTCATCGGCTTGAGATAGTCAATGAACAGCTTGCCGTTCAGGTGGTCGATCTCGTGCTGGACGCAGGTCGCCCAGAGCCCGTCGAAGGTTTCCGTCTGCTCGGCCCCGTTCAGGTCCATCCAGCGCACCTGGACCTCGGCCGGGCGGGTGACGTCGGCATATTGCTCGGGGATCGACAGGCAGCCTTCCTCGTAGGTGTTCAGCTCGTCCGAGGACGCGATGACCTCGGGGTTGAACATGGCCATCGGCCGCGGCGGCTGGGTGTCGTCCTTGATGCAATCCATCACGATCAGCCGGTCCATCACGCCGATCTGCGGGGCGGCCAGGCCGATGCCCGGCGCGTCGTACATGGTTTCCAGCATGTCCTCGGCCAGCACGCGCAGCTCGTCCGAGATGTCCTCGACGGGGGTGCAGACCTTCTTCAGCCGCGGGTCCGGATGGATCAGAATGGAGCGTTTCATGGCACTCGATGTAAGCGATCGGCGGGTCTGCCGCAACGCCTCAGGCATGGCCGGGCCATCCGCTCTTGCACCCGGTGTGCAAACGCCTAGCGTGCGGCCCGAGACGACTGAAAAGGACAGCCAATGACCACCCCCCCGAACTTCGACGAGATCATCGACCGGCGCGGCTCCGGTTGCGGCAAATGGGACGCGATGGAAAAGCTGTACGGCGTGTCGGCGGATGACGGGCTGGCCATGTGGGTGGCCGACATGGATTTCCGTCCGCCCCAGGTCGTGTTGGATCGCGGGCAGGCGATGATGGATCACGGGGTGTTCGGCTATACCACCGGCGATGGCGGGCTGTTCGAGGCCCTGTCGTGGTGGCTGAAGGAACGCCACGGCTGGACGGTGTCGCCCGAGGCCATGTTCACCACGACGGGCATCGTCAACGCGGTGGCCCTGTGCCTGGACACCTATACCGCCCCGGGCGACGGGATCGTCCTGTTCACGCCGATCTACCATGCCTTTGCCAAGACCATCCTGGGCGCCGACCGCACCGTGGTGGAATGCGAAATGCCCATGGTCGACGGGATGTACACGTTTGATTTCGACGCCTGGGACGTGCAGATGACCGGGTCGGAGAAGATGATCATCCTGTGCTCGCCCCACAATCCCGGCGGGCGGGTCTGGACCCGGGCCGAGCTGGAGGGCGTTGCCGCCTTTGCCAAGCGCCATGACCTGCTGGTGGTGTCGGACGAGATCCACCACGACCTGATCATGCCGGGCGAAACCCACATTCCCATGGCCCTGATCGAGGGTGTGACCGACCGGCTGATTACCCTGGCCGCCCCGTCGAAGACCTTCAACCTGGCCGGGCTGCACACCGGCTGCACGATCATCGAAGACGACGACCTGCGCGCCCGGTTCGCCAAGCGCAAGGAGGCGCTGCGGGTGTCCAGCAACGTCTTCGGCGTGGAATTCGCCACCGCCGCCTACTCGCCCGAGGGGGCCGCGTGGGTCGACGCGCTGACCGCCTACCTGGACGGCAACCGCAAGGTCTTTGACGCGGGGATCAATGCGATCCCGGGCCTGACCTCGATGCCGTTGCAGGCGACCTACCTGTCCTGGGTCGGGTTCGAGGGCACGGGCATGAGCCCGGAAGAATTCCAGCAGCGCGTCTACAAGACCGCGAAGATCGCCGCCAACCAGGGCCCGGCCTTCGGCAAGGGCGGAGACAGCTTCCTGCGGTTCAACATCGGCATGCCCCGCGCCCAGATNTCGGACGCGGTAGAGCGCATGGCGCAGGCGTTTTCCGACCTTCAGTGACGCAGGATGCGGGGGGCGGCGACNCCCCCTGCGCTGACCTTAGCGGGGCCTTACCGGGGCAGCAGGGCGATGGGCGCGTCGGCTTCGCGGATATGATCCAGGGGCGCCTTGTCCTGCGCGGCGGTGTTGCGCTTGAATTCATAGCGCATTTCGCCGGCCTCTTCCTCGGAGGCGACGATCAGGCATTGGTAAAGGTGCTGCGCCCCGTCGTAGACATCGACCAGCCCGCGCAACGCCGGCACCTCGCCCGCCTCGACCGAGAAACCCGTGCGCCACAACCGCAGCACCGGCCAGGCCTTGTCATCGACCATCACCCGAAGACGGTTGCGCTTGCGCAGCTTGGCCAGCCGCGCGGCGTCAAGATCATTGCGCAGATCCTGATGCAAGTAGGTGGTCATGTCCGAATCTCCGATCGCGAGCCTGTTTAGGAAGCTATGCCACACCCCCGTTAATCAACCCTGACGAAAGGCCGATCCTGCGCCTGTTGCCCGTCTGCATCGACACCCGGCATGGGTATGGGCATGGGCAACGGCAAACCTGTGCAGGCGCACAGACGACTTGCGCGGCGCTGCGCCGATGACAGGACGACCCGGCGCTATACCTTGTAGACAGACCCAGAAGAACAGCACGGAAGGGAGAGACCATGGGACAGCTTATCGATGGCACCTGGCACGACAATTGGTACGACACCAAATCCACTGGCGGCGCCTTCAAGCGCAGCGAGTCCTCGTTCCGCAGCTGGATCACCCCGGACGGCCGCCCCGGCCCCAGCGGAGACGGCGGGTTCGCGGCCGAAAGCGGGCGCTATCACCTGTACGTCAGCCTCGCCTGCCCCTGGGCCCACCGCGCCCTGATCTTCCGGGCGATCAAGGGCCTGACCCCGCATATCGACGTGTCGGTCGTGCATCCGGACATGCTGGACCGGGGCTGGACCTTCCAGACGGATTTCGANGGCGCGACCGGAGACCGGCTGATGGGCGCAAGCCACCTGTACGAGACCTACCTGCATGCCGATCCCGGCTGCACCACGCGCGTGACCGTGCCCGTCCTGTGGGACAAGACCAGCGGCACCATCGTGTCGAACGAAAGCTCGGAAATCATCCGCATGTTCAACTCGGCCTTNGANGNNCTGACCGGCAACNNNGACGATTACTGGCCCGAANNNNTGCGNGANNNGATCGAAGNGGTNAACGCNCGNGTCTANGNCACNGTNAACAANGGCGTCTANNNNTNCGGCTTNGCNACCANCCANGNNGCCTATGACGNNGCNGTCCANCCCGCTCTTCGANNCGCTNGANTGGCTGGANGACCNCCTGTCNGANCCGCCGCTACCTGCTGGGCGACCGCGTGACCGAGGCCGACTGGCGCCTGCTGACCACGCTTCTGCGATTCGACCTGGTCTACCACACCCATTTCAAGTGCAACCGGAAGCGGATCGTCGATTACCCCAACCTGTGGGGCTACACGCGCGAGCTATACCAATGGCCCGGCGTGGCCGAGACCGTGCATTTCGGCCACATCGTGCGGCATTATCACTACAGCCACGAGACCATCAATCCGCACCGGATCATCCCGATCAATCCGCAGCCCGATTTCACCGCCCCGCACGAGCGCGATCAGCGCAGCGCGGCGTAATAATCGACCATCGCGGCCAGGTCCTCTGGCCGCGTGCCCGAGGGCACGTAGGCGCAGGCATTGGGCGAATGGGCAAAGATCGACCCGTCCGAAAAGAAGCTGGTGTTGGTGACAAATATCACCCGGGCCTCGGGGCAGCGGTAATTGGCAAAGTCCGACACCGTCAGGGCGCTGCCGTCCTGCAACACCAGGTCGACCACCAGCACGTCATAGTCGGCTTCCTGAAGGGACAGGATCGCGGCCTCTTGCGAATTCACGAGGTCGACGTCGGCCCCCATGCGCCGCAGATGTCTCTGCCACATGGCACCGAGTTCTGGTTTACTCTCGACAATCAGAACGTTCATCTGCACCGCTTTCGGATGGCCGTCGCCAAAGGTCCGTCCTATTGATGCTTGGATTGCGTTAACAAAGCATTAATGAATCTGTCGAGGCCGTTAATATTGCAGGATCCCGCCAAACCTCAGCCGGTCGCCGCCGGTCCGGCCCGCCCAGTCCCGTGTACCCCGCGCGTCCGTTTGCCCGGCCGGTCTGACCAGGGACGCCGCCCGTGGGCCCCCTAAGCCTGGCCCTCGCCATGGTCCTCGACGCCGCTCTCGGAGAGCCCCCCTGGCTATGGTCCCGCCTGCCCCACCCGGCCGTTCTTATGGGCCGGGCCGTCTCTGCGCTGGACCGCCGGCTGAACACGGGCACCGCCCGGCGCGCCCGGGGCATGGCCGCCCTGGCCCTGCTGATGATCGGCGCGGCGGCACTTGGCTGGGTGCTGTCGCTTGGCGGGCCGGTGGTCGAGATCCTCTGCGCCGCGATTCTGCTGGCCCAGCGATCCCTGGTCCAGCACACAAGGGCCGTGGCGGGTGGTCTGCGCCAGGGCCTGCCCCAGGGCCGGGCCGCCGTGGCCATGATCGTCAGCCGGGACACCGCCGACATGGATGCCCCGCGCGTCGCCAGGTCGGCGATCGAAAGCGCGGCCGAGAACCTGTCGGACGGGGTGATCGCCCCGGCGTTCTGGTTCTTGCTGGCCGGGCTGCCCGGGATCCTCGTCTATAAGGTGGTGAACACGGCCGACAGCATGGTGGGCTACCGCACCCCGCGCCACGCGGCCTTCGGCTGGGCCTCGGCCCGGATGGACGACCTGCTGAACCTGGTGCCGGCTCGGCTGACTGCCCTGCTGATCGCCCCCTGGATCGTCCTGGCCCATGGGCGCCTGCCCTGGGCCGACATCGCCGCCGACGCCCGGCGCCACAAATCCCCCAATGCCGGCTGGCCCGAAGCCGCCATGGCCCGCCTGCTGAACGTCGCCCTGGCCGGGCCGCGCAGCTATGATGGCCAGATGCGCGACCTGGCCTGGGTCAACGGCGCGGCCCGGCGCGACATCACCGCGCCCGAGATCGACGCCGCCGCGGCCGCCCTGTGGAAAGGTTGGGCCACGGCGCTGGTTCTGGCCCTGCTGGCCTCTGTCGTATAGGCAGGACGCGTTCACAATACCGGATCTGTCCATGCCCCGTCTGTTGCCCGCCCTCAGTGTCTCGGTTCTGCTGTCGCTGCCCGCTTCATCGCTGCTTGCCCAGTGCGGCGGAGACTTCCCGGCCTTTATCGCCGGCTTGAAGGCCGAGGCCGTGTCCCAGGGCCATGCCCCGGGCGATGTCGACGCCTTCTTCCGCTCGGCCCGCCAGGATCCCGCCGTTCTGCGCGCCGACCGGGCCCAGGGCGTCTTTCAGCGCCCCTTCCTGGATTTCTCGCGCCGCCTGATCAGCCAGAACCGGATCGACCGGGGGCGCCAGAATGCCCGCAAATACGATGCCGTGTTCGACCGGATCGAATCCCAATACGGCGTGTCCCGGGGCGTCCTGCTGGCCTTCTGGGCCTTTGAAACCGATTACGGCGCGGTGCAGGGCAATTTCAACACGCTGAACGCCCTGGTCACGCTGGCCCATGACTGCCGCCGCCCCGAGCTGTTCCGGCCCCAGGTCCTGGCCGCGCTTGAACTTTACGAACACGGCGATTTCGATCCCGCCCGCACCACCGGGGCCTGGGCGGGGGAAATCGGCATGGTCCAGATGCTGCCCGGCGATATCCTGGAAAGCGGCGTGGACGGGGATGGCGACGGCCATGTGCGGCTGAAAAGCTCGGCCCCCGATGCGCTGGTCTCCGGGGCGAACCTGCTGGCGGGCCTCGGTTGGCGCGCGAACGAGCCCTGGATCCAGGAGGTCATCGTGCCCGACAGGCTGGACTGGGCGCTGTCGGGGCCGGGCAAACCCCGGCCGGCCGGTGACTGGCAGGCCCTCGGCGTGCGGGCCCGCGACGGCCGGCTGGCTGACCTACCGGCCTCGCTGATCCTGCCGCAGGGGCGCAACGGGCCGGCGTTTCTGGCCTATCCGAACTTCGACGTCTACTTCGAGTGGAACCAAAGCTTCGTCTACGTGATGACCGCTGCTTACTTCGCGACCCGGCTGGAAGGCGCCCCGATCTACCTGGCCGGCACGCCCGATCCGGGGCTGAGCGGAGACCAGATGAAAGCCCTGCAACGCAAACTGGCCGCACGGGGCCACGATGTCGGCGGCATAGACGGTATCCTCGGGGCAGGCACCCGGGCCGCCGTCCAGGCCGAACAGACCCGGTTGGGCATGCCCGCCGACGCCTGGCCCACGGTCGCCTTACTGAACGCGCTCTGATCCACGGACCTCTTTACGGAATATTAGCAAATTGCTAGTCTACTGCTCATTCCAATAAGCGTTTCAGGTTCATCACTGAAACTGGCCCCGCAGAGGTCCCTCTCTGCGGGGCTTCTCATTTCAGGTCACAGACCAGAGACGAGACGGATGATGGAGACGAGCAGCGCAGCCGCTGTCAGGATCACCATCCACTTCCAATAAGCTTGTTGGTTCAGGGTCATCACCTCCTTTCGCCGCGAAAGATCACGGCAGAAGCAGGCTAGGATCGCAAAGCTAACAAGCGGTAAATCCACCAGTCATGAGTTAACCAGACAAGGGACGGTGGGCGGGGCGATGCCGCAGGCGAGCGTCGTCCCTCCGGCCTCAGGCCACCAGCGATTCCGCCTTGCGCAGGTCCACCGACACCAGCTGAGACACCCCCTGCTCGGCCATGGTCACCCCGAACAGCCGGTCCATCCGCGCCATCGTCACCGCGTGGTGGGTGATGATCAGGAACCGCGTATCCGTCCGCCGGCACATCTCGTCCAGCAGGTCGCAGAACCGCGTCACGTTGGCATCGTCCAGCGGCGCGTCGACCTCGTCCAGCACGCAGATCGGCGCCGGGTTGGCCAGGAACACCGCGAAGATCAACGCCATCGCGGTCAGCGTCTGCTCGCCCCCCGACAGCAGCGACAGGGTCGACAGCTTCTTGCCCGGCGGCTGGCACATGATCTCAAGGCCCGCGTCCAGGGGATCGTCGCTTTCGACCATCACCAGGTTCGCTTCTCCGCCCCCGAACAGATGCGTAAACAGCATCGCAAAGTTGCTGTTCACCTGCTCGAACGCCGTCAGCAGCCGTTCGCGGCCCTCGCGGTTCAGGCTGGCAATGCCCGAGCGCAAAGTCCGGATCGCTTCCTCCAGGTCGGATTTCTCTTTCACCAGCGCGTCGTGCTCTTCCTGCACCGCCCGCGCGTCTTCCTCGGCCCGCAGGTTCACCGCCCCCAGCGCATCGCGCTGGCGCTTGTGGCGGTTGACCTCGGCTTCCAGCGTTTCCGCATCCGCCATCCCGGAAGGATCGACATCCAGCGCGGTCAACAGCTGGGCCGGGGTCACCTGGCGGTCCTCGGCGATGCGGTCGGCCGCCTGCATGACCGCCTCGCGCGCGGCATCCGCCCGGGCCTCGGCCCGCGCCCGGTCTTCCCGCGCCTCCGAGGCCGCCCGTTCCGCGTCCCGTTCCGCCTGGACCGTCGTGCGCTGGCACGCCTCGCCCGCCGACAGGGCGTCGCGGGCATCGGCCTGGCGGACCTCGGCCGTTTCCAGCTCGGCCAGCAGGACTTCTTTCTCCTCGGCCAGCGCCTCGGGCCGGGCCTTGGCGTCGAATAGCTCCTCGGTCGTGGCCTCCTTGCGCTCCTCCAGCTCGGCGATCCGCGTGCCGGCGGTCTCCAGCCGGTGGCGCCAGCCGCTCAACTCCTTGGTCACGACCTGGCTGCGCTTCAGCCGCGCCTCGCCCTCGCGCCGCAATTCGTCATGGGCCGACCGGCGGGTCATCATCGTGATCCGCGCGGCCTCGACCACCTGCTTTAGATCCTCGACCGCGCCGCGCGCATCGTCGAGGTCATCCAGCTCGTCCAACGCCCGCTCGGCTTCCTTGACCTGGCGCCGTGCCTCGGTCGCCTCGTCCCGGTGGCGCGCCACCGCCAGGCCCAGCGTTTCCAGCTTGCCCTCGGCCAGGTTGCGGTCGGCCTCGGCCCGGCTGAGAGCCCGACCCGCATCGGCCACCCGCCGATCCGCCTCGCGCCGGGCAGTCCGGGCGTTGGCATCGGCCTGGGACAGCTCTTTCAGCCGCATTTTCAGCGCCTCGTGGGCCTGGGTCGCCCCGGCCGCCCGGGCGCTCAACTCGGCCAGATCCTGTTTCAGCGTTTCCAGCCGGTTCAGCTGTTCCAGCCGCAGGGCCGCGGCCGAGGGCGCGTCCTCGGCCCAGGCCCGGTAGCCATCCCAGCGCCACAGGTCGCCTTCACGCGTGACCAGCCGCTGGCCGGGCTGCAGCATTGCCTGCAGCCGGGGGCCATCATCCGAGGACACGACGCCGATCTGACCGATCCGCCGGGCCAGCACATCCGGCACCTCGACCATGTCCGACAGCGGGCGCGCACCCTCCGGCAGGCCGGGCGCCGCGTCGTATCCCGGCAGGTCGACCCAGCCCGAGGGGCCCTCGGCCCCGACTCGCGGCGCGCGCAGATCGTCGGCCAGCGCCGCGCCAAGCGCCTTTTCGTACCCCGGTTCGACCCGGATCTCGTCCATCACCTGGCCACCTTCGGCGGTGTCGCGGTCGACCAGCCGGGCCAGGGCCGTCACCTCGGCCTGGATCGCGCCCACCTCGCCCTCGGCCGAGGACCGTTCCGCCCGGGCATCGGCCTCCAGCCCCTGGGTGTCGGTCAGCGCCTCGTCGGCCGCTTCCAGCGCCGCCTCGGCCTGTTCGGCCTCGACCTGGGCGCGCGCCTCAAAGGCCCGGGCCTCGTCGCAGGCCTCGCCCGACCGGGCCAGCGTCTGGCGCGCATCGGCGACGTTGGCTTCGGCCTGGGCCGCCGCGCTTTCGGAGCGTTCCAGCGTCTTGTGGCTGTCCGACAACAGCCGGGCCACCGATTGGTGACGCGCGGCCAGCCGGGCCACATCCTCGGTCACCGTGCTCAGATGCGCTTCGTGATCGCTCAGGACCGAGGCCGCTTCGGTCGACAGCTCCGCCGCCTCGTCCAGCGCGTCCGCATGGCCCTCGCCGGCCTTTTCCAACTCGCGCGCTTCCCATTCCAGCCGTTCGATCGTCTCGCCCGCGTCCCGGTTCAGGCCGCGTTCACGCTCGATGTCCTTCGACAATTGCTCGATCCGGCCGGTCAGCGTGCGGATCGTCTCCTCGGCCCGCTTGGTCTCTTCGTCGATCCCGTGGCGCTTGACCGTCAGCCGCTGGACCACGGCCGCCGCGATGGCCTCTTCCTCGCGCAGCGGGGGCAGCGCCTCTTCCGCGGCTTCGCGTGCGGCGGTCGCCTCGCGCACGGCGCGTTCCAGCTGCGACGCGCCGGTCGTGCAGTTCCGCAGGGCCTCGGCCGCGGCCGCCCGGGCGTCATCTGCCTCGCGCCAGCGGCGGTACAGCAACAGCCCCTCGGCCCGGCGCAGCGATTCGCCGATCGCCCGGTAGCGCGCGGCCTGCTTCGCCTGGCGCGCCAGTTGGGCCAATTGCTGGGCCAGCTGTTCGATCACGTCGTCGACGCGGGACAGGTTCTGCTCGGTGCCGTTCAGCTTCAGTTCGGCCTCGTGGCGCCGCTGGTACAGGCCAGAGATCCCCGCCGCTTCTTCCAGGATCCGCCGCCGGGCCTTGGGTTTTGAATTGATCAGTTCCGAAATCTGCCCCTGCCGCACCAGGGCCGGGGAATGGGCCCCGGTCGAGGCATCGGCGAACAGCATCTGCACGTCGCGCGCCCGCACGTCCTTGGCATTGGCCTTGTAGGCCGAACCCACGTCGCGAGTGATCCGCCGGATCACCTCCAGGCTGTCGAGATCGTTGAACCCAGACGGCGCCAGCCGGTCGCTGTTGTCGATATGCAGCGAGACCTCGGCAAAGTTCCGGGCCGGGCGCGATCCGGATCCGGCGAAGATGACGTCTTCCATGCCGCCGCCCCGCATGGCCGAGGGCCGGTTTTCGCCCATCACCCAGCGCAGCGCCTCCAGCAGGTTGGACTTGCCGCAGCCGTTCGGCCCGACAACGCCGGTCAGGCCTTCGTGGATGATGAGGTCGGTCGGATCAACGAAACTCTTGAATCCGGTGAGACGAAGTTTGGTAAAACGCAACGATTGTGACCCTGGGACGATTCACGGAGGTGTCGCTATCGTCGCGGGCCTTTGTCGGTCTGTCAACGCAGTCGCAGCAGATGTGGCGCGTTTGAGCGTCTTTTCCACAACATATTGCGACACCCCCAAGGTCAGTAGGGCGAGCAATCGTAATCGAGGTATTCGGTCCCGTTTTCGCGTTCCACCCCGGACGGAATTTCCATGCAATCATAGCGTGCAGAGGGGCGCAAAACGGCGGGCCTGATGGATCCGCAAGAGAGTTCCGCCACCTGCACGGCCTGGTCGCCCAGAACCCCCAACACCTTGCAACCACTGACAGTTTCCATGGCCAGCGCCGATTGCTTGGCCAGCCGGCCCAGGCGCGGCGCGTATTGCGGATTGACCCGCACGGCTTCGGCCAGGGTACCCCGCACGCGCACGTCGAATGTGCTGCCCCCGACCACTACGCGCGTCGGTGCGACGCCCGCGAAATGGGTGCTGGGCAGGTCACAGGCGGCAAGTCCCAGACCGAGGCTCGCACAAAAAAAACACATCACAAGGCGCATGGGCGCAAGATCGCGCATCAAGGTTAAGGCTCCGTTCACACCGATGGCCAAGGACCGTGACACCGCCCGCCCGGGTCGGCCGGTTGCGCGGGTCGGCCGGTTGCACGGGGGGACTTCTGGTCATATGATTTGACCAATTCCGGACAGCCTTGCAGATGCCCTTTCAAAAAGTCCTCCCCGAAAAGATCTCGGCCGCCATCGTGCGCCAGATAGAACTGCTGATCCTGCGCGGGATCCTCCGCCCGGGCGAACGCCTGCCTTCGGAACGCGATCTGGCCGAACGGCTTGGCGTGTCCCGGCCCTCCCTGCGCGACGCGGTGGCCGACCTGCAGGACCAGGGGTTGCTGACGACCCGGGCCGGGTCGGGCATCTTCGTGGCCGACGTGCTGGGATCCGCCTTTTCGCCGGCCCTGGTGCGGCTGCTGGGCACCCACGACGCGGCAATGTCGGACTACCTGTCCTTTCGACGCGACATGGAGGGGCTGGCCGCGGAACGCGCGGCCCGGCTGGGCTCTGACAGCGACCTGAAGGTCATTGCCACCGTCCTGTCCAAGATGGAAGCGATCCACCACAAGGGCTCGGCCGAGGACGAAGCGGCGCTGGACGCCCAGTTCCACATGAGCATCATCGAAGCAGGCCACAACGTCGTCATGCTGCACATGATGCGGTCGATGTACGACTTGTTGCGCCAGGGGGTGTTCTACAACCGTCAAGCGGTGTTTGATCAGGCCTCGGCGCGTGACGCACTGCTGGATCAGCATCGGGCCATCAACACGGCCCTGCAAGACCGCGATCCCAGGGCCGCCCGCCACGCGGTCGAACTGCACCTGGATTACGTCGAAGCCGCCCTGACCGACCGGCGGCGAGCCGAGGCACACGAGGAAATCGCCCGGCAAAGGTTGGACCACGAAACCGGCTCGGACCTGTGACCTGACCAGCCCCCGAACCTCTGCCATCCCGCTCAGGGATCGTCCCCGGGGCACCGGGGTGGGTGGGCGGGAGGTGGCCCGGGGACGATCCCGGCCTCTTCGGCCAAGACCCGGCCCGGGCTGCTAGAGATCGGCCGCAAGGAACGCCCGCGCAAAAGGACTTGCAGGCAAGCCCCCGTGGACCCGGTCCCAGGTATCCACGATCCGACCGCCTTCCAGGAAGATCATCCGGTTGGCCAGCCGCTCGGCCTGTTGCGGCAGGGATGTCGCCAGGATCAAGGCATAGGCCCCCTTCAGCCCCTCCAACACCGCCTCGATCCGCGCTGCATCTTCAGTGTCCAGCCCGCGCGTGGGATCGTTCAGCAGCAGAACCGCCGGCCGGCCGGCCAGGGCCCGGGCGATCTCCAGCCGTTGCCGGTCCACCGGAGCCAGATCGCTGCCCGCCCCGCTGTGAAGCCGCCCCCGGACCCCATCCCACAGCCCCGCCTGCCGCAGACAGCTTTCCACGTGCATCGCCATCTTGTCCCGCCCGACCGACAGGCCGCTGCGTCGGGCCGCATAGGCCAGGGTCTCGTAGATCGACACCGTGATTGGTTCGGGCGCCGGCCCGACCCAGCCCATCCGGGGCTCGCCCGCCAGGTCTTCCGGCCCCTGCGGCCCCATGAACCGGATGTCTCCGTCGACGGACAGGGACCGGTGCGCCTGCAACGTGCGGTTCAGCGCCCGCAACAGGCAGGCCTTGCCGCTGCCGCGCGGCCCCGCGAGCACGAGGGTTTCGGACGGGTAGACCACGAAGGTCATGTCCGTCAGCGCGGCGGCGCCGTCCTTGCGCACGGTCAGGCCCCGCACCTCGATCAGGGGTTTGCGCCGCGCCTCAGCCCCGTTGCGCCCCGCGCGACCCGGCCAGGCGACCACGTTCCCCGATCCTTCCATTGCTCCGGCCCCCGATCTGCGACGAATGTCCTACAATCTGGACGACCCCGCACGCCGCGGCCTTGATCTAGCGCAAGGTGGCATACCACAGGTCCAGGTATAGCTCCGCCAAACGAAAAAACCCGGCCGCATCCGGGCCGGGTTCGTCGGACGGGGCCTCGGCCCCATCCTGAATGCACAACGTTCAGTGCAGCTTGGCGCCGACTTCCTCGATCGAGGCGTCGATCATCTGGCTGGCGTCGGCGTCGCTCATCTGGCGCATCATCTCTTCGCGGGCCACGGTGATGGCCACGGCAATCGCCTGGTCGCGCACGGCCTTGACCGCAGCGGCCTCGGCCGACGAGATCTGGTCCTCGGCGGCGGCGATCCGGCGGGCGATGGATTTCTCCAGGTCGGCCTTGGCCTGCTCGGCCGCGGCTTCGGCATCGGCCTTGGCCGAGGCGACGATCCGGTCGGCCTGTTCCTGCACCTGGCTCTGCTTGCGCTCGTAGGAGGCCAGCAGGGTCTGGGCTTCTTCGCGCAGGGCGCGGGCTTCGTCCAGGTCCGACTTGATGCTTTCGGCGCGCGAATCCAACTGCTTGCCCAAAAGTCCGGGCACCTTGAAGAAGGCCAGCACCCCGAGGAACAGGATGAAGGCGATCGTCACGACGAAGTTGGTGTTCGTCAGCGAGAAGAACGGGCCCGACGCGGCCAGGGCCGGCGAGGCGGCCGTCACGGCCAGCACGGTGGCAAGGGTCATCCGCATCGTGATTATCCTTTCACCTGGTCGGCCACGGCCTTGTCGATGGCCGACTGGTCCGGGGTTCCGCCAAAGGCGGCGATGATGCTGGCTGCCGTGTCCTTGGCGACCTCGCGGACGCTGTCCATGGCACCGGCGCGGATCTCGGCCAGGGCCTTTTCGGATTCGGCGGCCTTTTCGGAAATTTCGGCATCGGCCTTGGCAATCGCCTCGTCCAGGTCGGCCTGGATTTCGGCACGGGTTTCGGCCGCGATGCGCTGCGCCTCGGCGCGGGCATCGGCAAGAGCCTTGTCATAAGCCTTTTCGGCCTCGGCCGCCTTGGCCTTGAGGTCTTCGGCCGCTGCAAGGTCATTGGTGATCGTACCGGCCCGATCGGCAAGAATGCCGGCGATGCGCGGCAGGGCCACGCGGGTCAGGATCAGGTAGATGACGATCAGCGTGATGACGAGCCAGAAGATCTGGTTGGGCATCCATTCCGCGCAGAGCTGCGGCATGCCGATGGCCCCGCCATGCGAGTCCACGCAGGTGCCGGCCAACTCTTCGTAGATGGGTTCAGTCGCCATGACATCCTCCGGTCGCGAGCTGTTAAGTCCATCGGGCGACCCGCGCTGTGCACGGAGCCGCCCGTCGTAAGGATCGTGTCGACCGTGCTTAGACGGCGAACATCAGAAGCAGGGCGATCAGGAACGAGAAGATGCCCAGGGCTTCTGCAAAGGCGATGCCGATGAACAGCGTCGCGGTCTGGCTGGCGGCAGCCGAGGGGTTGCGCAGGGCGCCGGCCAGGAAGTTTGCGGCAACGTTGCCGACACCCAGGGCTGCGAGACCCGTGCCGAGACCTGCAATGCCTGCGCCGATGTGTGCGAGTTGACCTTCCATGAGAGTATCTCCTTACGATTGGAAGTTGAGCATGGGGTTGGCGTAGGGCGGGCGGGTGCCCGCCGTTACGTCAGTGAGAGGGATGCAGCGCGTCCTTGAGGTACACGCAGGTCAGGATGGTGAAGACGTAGGCCTGGATGAAGGCCACGAGCAGCTCCAGCCCGTAGATCGCCATGACGCCGAGGATCGCCAGCGGGGCAACGGCGGCCACCTGGGCAAAGCCGGCGAAGACCTTGAGAACGGCGTGGCCGGCCATCATGTTGCCGCCAAGCCGGATCGAGTGGCTGACCGGGCGGACGAAGTAGGAAATGACCTCGATGATGGCCAGGATCGGGCGCAGCGGCAGCGGCGCGCTGGACACCCAGAAGAGGCCGAGGAACGCGGCACCGTTCTTCACGAAGCCGATCACGGTGACCGAGATGAACACGGCCATGGCCAGGATCGCGGTGACGGCGATGTGGCTGGTGGTGGTGAAGGATCCGGGGATCAGGCCCAGGAAGTTCGCGACCACGATGAACATGAACAGGGTCATGATGTAGGGGAAGTACTTGAGCCCGTCCTTGCCCGACACGTCCTCGACCATCTTGTAGATGAAGCCATAGGCCAGTTCGGCGATCGACTGGCCCCGGCCGGGCACGATCGAGCGCTTGGACGTGGTCAGGACCAGCAGGCCGAGGATGGCCAGGACGGTCAGCAGCATCCAGAAGGTCACGTTGGTGGGGGTGATGAAGGTCACCGTGTCGCCGCCGAACAGCGGCTTGACGATGAACTGGTCCATCGGGTGGAAGGACAATCCGCCCCCGCCCTGGGCCGCATCTACGGCATGGGTTTCGGTTGCGCCGTGCGTTTCCGTTGCCACGTGTCAGCTCCTGTCATCGTCGGCGGTGTCCCTGCCAGGGCCCGCGCTGTTGTCGTCCGCCTCCGCCTCGGCGGTGGCCTGTTTCGCCTGGATCTCGGCGGCCGAGCGCATCATCGTCTTGATGCCGGCCGCGAGCCCCAACAATGTGAACAGCACGAGGAAGATCGGTGTCGTCCCGAACAGGCTGTCCAGCCCGTACCCCATGCCGAAGCCGATCCCGAGACCGGCGACCATTTCTATCACCATCCGCCAGGCCAGTTGCGCCTGGGAGTAGTGTTCGTCGCTGCGCGGTTCCGGCTCTTGCGCCTTCTTCGCCGCCGCGATCCGAGCCTCCAGCTGCGCCATCCGGTCGTCGAGGCGCTGCGTGTCGGTGTGGTCGCCGTCCGGCTTGGTCAAGGCGGATCCCCGTGCAGTGTTGGAAAGGTTGCTAAGCAGTAAACGGGGGTGAGTCAATCGCCTGGAATGGCTGGGCGCAGCGAGGGTAGTCAATTGTTTTTAATGCGTATTTTTTCAAAGATGAAGAGAGGAGCGCGCGAGGGTCCCTTGGGCGTTGGCGCAAACGGGTAGGATTTGCATATTCAACCGGATGGTTGACGATCCGTTCGGCCTTCGGCAGAGCAAGGTCATGACCGACGCTTTGGACATTGTTTTTGCCGCCCTGGCCGACCCGACCCGCCGGGCGATCCTGGCCATGCTGCTGGAGGACGACATGGCGGTGACGGACGTGGCCGAGCCGTTCGAGATGTCGCTGGCGGCGATTTCCAAGCACCTGACCATCCTGACCCGGGCCGGGCTGATCGCGCAGGAAAAGCGCGGGCGGGTGAAGTGGTGCAAGCTGGAGCCGGACGCGATGAAGGCGGCCTCGGTCTGGATGCAGGGGTTCGGCCAGTTCGAGCCGGTCAACCTGGAGGCCTTCGAGCGGTTTCTGACGGTGGAACTTGCGCCCGAGGACGGGCCGGAGGCGCCAGACGCGCCCGGGGGACCGGATCAGGCGGCCAGCAGTTCGTAGCCGGCGAGCTGGAAGCGCGGGTTGGCATCCAGCCAGGTGCCCTCGGACGTCAGCCACATCGGTTCGCCGATCAGCTTGAGATCGGCCACGCCGAGCGCCGGGAAGTTCAGCCCCATGGAATGGGCCAGGGGCACGCGGACGCCGGGCTTGGGGTTCAGGCCGGGGGCGATGTCGGCCCGGCCCAGTTTCAGGTGGTGGGCGATGTCCCATTCCTGCACGCCCGCATCCGAGCGGGTGACGACCCAGCAATGCATGTCTTCGCACCAGTCGCGCTTTTCCTCGGGCACGAAGGCCCCGGTGACGTAGCCGGCCTGCAGCCCCGCCGCCCGGCAGCAGGCGATGAAATAGGCGTTGATGTCGACGCAGGAGCCTTCGGTCAGGCCGCAGAGCTGGGGGATTTCGTCGTGGCCTTCGTAGTAGCGTTCCTCGGGGTGGCCATAGCGGAATTGGCCCGCCACGTGGTTGGCCAGGGCCCGGATCGCGGCAGACCCGCCGCCGGCGGCCAGGGCGACCTGGCGGGCTTCGGTGGCCAGGGCATCGGCGCTGCGGGTGTAGCGGCTGTCGCGCGGGGTGAAGATGGCCTCGGGGTAGGCCGCCCCGCCGCGCTGGAACCGGTAGGTCAGGCGCAGTTCGCGGGCCTCGGGCCGGATCGCCAGCACGTGCAGGCCGGCCAGCGGATCGGCGACCAGGCGCGCGCTGCCTCCGGTCATCGTGACCTCGGTCACGGCGGCATCGGGGGTCGACAGGCCGACCGGGGCGATCAGGGTGGCCCCGGGGCGGGCAATGCAGGTCACGGAGAGTTCGATCATGGCGGCGTTCCTTCCCGGGCGCCGGCCTGGGGCGCCGGATCCTGTTCCAGCAACATGACCAGGGCGATGACGGTCAGCACGATGCCGACCAGCACGATCGGCGACGGTGCTCCGGTGCCCATGGCCAGTTCGCACAGGATGACCCAACTTGGTGTCAGATATGTGTAAGCCATGACCTTGGCCGAGGGCAGGCGCAGGGTGGCGAATTGCAGCAGCACGAAGGTCGAGGCCGAGGCGAAGAGGGCCAGGTAGACAAGTGTGATCCAGACCAGCGGGCGCAGCGCCGCCCAGTCGGTGGCCAAGAGGTCGCGCCAGCCGTAGACCAGCAGGACGATGCAGCCCGCGATGAGCATGCCGAAAGTGAAGACCACCGGCCGTTCGCCCCGGTTCAGCTTGCGCACCATGGGCGTGTAGATCGCGTGGCTGACGCAGCCGAGGAAGAAGATCGCCTCGCCCCGGCCGATGTCCATGGCCTTCAGGGCCTGCCAGTCGCCCCGGAAGATCACCCAGATCGCACCGGCCGCGCCGATCGCAAGGGCCAGGGCCATCTGGCGGGTGGTGACCTGGCGCAGCAGCAAGTAACCGAACCCGGCCGACAGCACCGGGGTCAGGGTGAACACGGCCGAGGAATTCAGGGCCGAGGCCGTCTTGAGCCCTTCGAACATCAGCACGAAGTAGAGGGCGAAGAGCGCGCCCAGCACGAGGTAGCGCCAGGGCGCGCGGGCGGCGCTGCGGGGGATGCCCCCGGTCAGAACCGCCGCGACGCCGATGACCACCGCGGCGATGGCAAAGCGGGCGGCGTTGATCGCGGCGGGAGCGATTTCTCCGGCGACCTGGGCGCCCAGGGTAAAGGACCCGGCCACCAGGGCCGAGAACAGCAGCATGGCCAGGTGGCCCTGCAGCGCCGGAGACAGACGGCCGATTACAGCCCCCACCCCTTGGCCTGGTCCTTGAGAAAGCGCAGGAAGGTCTGGACCTTGTGGGTCCGGTGCAGGTCGACATGGGTGATCAGCCACAGGGGCACCGTCCAGTCCGGTTCGGGGGGCATGACCTCGACCAGCCCGCCCCGCCGTTCGGCATCCCAGCTGGCCACGAAGCCGATGCCGACCCCGGCCCGGACGGCCTCTTCCATGGCCCGGAAATCGGTCGACCGGAACACCACGCGGGCCTCTGGCGCCCGGGCGCGCATCCAGCGGGCATAGGGCGCGCGAAAGTTCGCATCGTCGTGGCCGATGAAGCGGTGACCGGCAAAGGCCTCGGGGCCGGTGGGCTGGCCGAACCGGTCGATATAGTCGGGTGCCGCGAAAAGCCCCATCCGCTGCTGGCCGAAGGACTGGACGACGTTGTCCGGTTGCTCGGGCGCGGACCCGGCCCGGATGGCCACGTGCGCCTCGCCGTATTCCAGGCGGAACAGTCGCTCGCCGGTCAGGTAGCGCACGGTCAGGTCGTCATGCTGGCACTGGAAGGCGGCCATGGCCGGAACCATCAGCGGGGCGAGCAGATCCAGCGAGGTCACGACAAGCTCGCCCGTCATGCTGTCGCCCTGCCCTTTCAGCCGTCCGGCCAGCTGATTGAACTGGTCCTCGGTGGCCTGGGCGACGCGCGACAGGTCCTCGCCCGCCTCGGTCGGCGTATAGCCCCGCGCATGGCGCTGAAACAGCTTGACGCCCAGCCGGGCCTCCAGGGCGTCAATGTGGCGGATGACGGTGGCATGGTGCACGCCCAGCACATCGGCCGCCCCGCTGACCGTCCCCAGCCGAACCACCTGGTAGGCCGTCCGCAGCTCGTCCCAATTGTCCATGTCGCTCTCTCTGTGCGGCTGCTCACATATACATGCGTTTTTTGGCAGAGATGTTCGCGAGTGCAAGGGCCAATGCGGTTGGCCCCCCCAGTTCGGGTCATCGGATCAAGCCACCAGGATGACCGGATAAGGTCCCCATCGCGGGCATCTTGCCGGCGGGGCGCGGAAAACGCTGGCCCGGGCGCGGCGTCTGGCCCATGCTGGCCGATAGTTCGGAGGGGACCGGGGGACGGCACATCATGCGCAAGATCGGCATTGTCGGAGGCGTCGGCTGGGCGTCAACGATGGACTATTACCGGGCCATCGCCGAGGGGGCCGGCCGGTATTATGCCGAGCGGGGCTATCCGACACCCTACCCGATCCCGCCGATGACCATCGAAAGCGTCGTCCAGGCCCAGACCCGGGCCCTGCGGGGCCGGACCGGCCAGGACGACAGCTGGGCCGGGTTCGACGCCGTCTTCCGGACGGCCCTGATCACGCTGGAAAACGCCGGTTGCGCCTTTGCCGTCATCGCCTCGAACACGCCCCATGCCCGGCTGGACGCGATCCGGAAGGGCGTGCAGCTGCCGGTCCTGTCGATCCTGGATGTCACGGCCTCGGCGACGGCCGACGCCGGGGCAGACCGGGCGCTTGTGCTGGGGACATCGGTCACCATGGCCAGCCGCGATTATGCCCTGGCTCTGGAACGGGAATGCGTGGCGGCCAACGGGCGTCTGCCCGATGACCAGATCACCGAGATGCAGACGATGATCGACAGCGACTTTCACGGCGGCGCCTCGCCCCGGGCTCGCGACCGCCTGCTGACCTATTGCCGCAGGCACGCCGGGCCGGACACGGCGATCCTGCTGGCCTGCACCGAATTGCCCCTGGCCTTCCCCGAACATCGCGACAGCCCGGTGTTCCGGGCCGACGGGTTCCTGTTCGTGAACCCCTCCGCCGTCCATGTTGCCGCCGCCCTGAAACGCGCCCTGCCCGACACAGGCTCCTGACCGCCTCCAAGGCACCGCACGATATCAGCGCCTGTCGCTCCACGGCACGACACGCACAAGACAGGACAGGCACAAGACAGGACAGGCACAAGACACCTCGTCACAGCGCGCGGCATCGCGTGCGGGCCGGGGTGGATGGGTGGGAGGCTCGCCCGCGATGCCGCCTCTCCACCTGCGCCACTGCCCATTCCCGGCTTGACTCCCTCCCCCGCCCGCACTATCCACCGCCGCAATCCACCGGAAGTCCGCCTTCCGGTCCTGGATCTATTCCCGGGATCGCCCTCCACCAGCGCGTTGCGCCCGTGGGGGCGTTTGTGCATTGAGCCGTCGGTCCCTACATACGGACCGGCATAGACGTAACGGCGCAGGAGGCCGAAGACATGTTTGAAAATCTGTCCGAGCGCCTGTCCGGTGTCTTCGACCGGCTGACGAAACAGGGCGCCCTGTCCGAAGAGGACGTCAAGACCGCCCTGCGCGAAGTCCGCGTGGCCCTGCTGGAGGCGGACGTGTCGCTGCCCGTGGCCCGCGATTTCGTCAAGCGCGTGCAGGACGCCGCCACCGGCCAGGCCGTGACCAAGTCGGTCACGCCGGGCCAGCAGGTCGTCAAGATCGTGCATGACGCCCTGGTCGAGACCCTGCGCGGCGAAGGCGATCCCGGCGCTCTGAAGATCGACAGCCCGCCCGCGCCGATCCTGATGGTCGGCCTGCAGGGCTCGGGCAAGACGACGACAACCGCCAAGCTGGCCAAGCGGTTGAAGGACCGCGACGGCAAGCGCGTGCTGATGGCCTCGCTCGACACCAACCGCCCGGCCGCCATGGAACAGCTGGCGATCCTGGGCACCCAGATCGGCGTCGACACCCTGCCCATCGTCAAGGGCGAGGATCCCGTCCAGATCGCCAGGCGCGCCAAGACCCAGGCGTCCCTGGGCGGCTACGACGTCTACATGCTGGACACCGCCGGCCGGCTGCACATCGACCAAGAGCTGATCGCCCAGGCGGCGGCCGTGCGCGACGTGGCCAACCCGCGCGAAACCCTGCTGGTGGTCGACGGCCTGACCGGTCAGGACGCGGTCAACGTGGCGACCGAGTTCGACGACAAGATCGGCGTGACCGGCGTGGTCCTGACCCGGATGGACGGTGACGGGCGCGGCGGTGCGGCCCTGTCGATGCGTGCGGTGACCGGCAAGCCCATCCGCTTCGTCGGTTTGGGCGAGAAGATGGACGCCATCGAGACCTTCGAACCCGACCGGATCGCCGGCCGGATCCTGGGCATGGGCGACATCGTGGCCCTGGTCGAAAAGGCGCAGGAAACCATCGAGGCCGAGCAGGCCGAGAAGATGATGCGCCGCATGGCCAAGGGTCAGTTCTCGATGAACGACCTGCGCATGCAGCTGGAACAGATGATCAAGATGGGCGGCATGGAAGGCATGCTGTCGATGATGCCCGGCATGGGCAAGATGGCCAAGCAGATCGAGGACGCCGGCTTCGACGACAAGATCATCAAGCGCCAGATCGCCCTGATCCAGTCGATGACCAAGAAGGAACGGGCCAATCCCAAGCTGCTGCAGGCCTCGCGCAAGAAGCGCATCGCCGCCGGCGCGGGGCAGGACGTGTCCGACCTGAACAAGCTTCTGAAGATGCACCGCCAGATGGGCGACATGATGAAGAAGATGGGCAAGTCCAAGGGCGGCATGATGAAACAGGCCATGAAGGCGATGATGGGCAAGGGCGGCATGAACCCGGCCGACATGGCCGCCGGCATGGACCCCAAGGCGCTGGAAGCCGCGGCCAAGGCGGCCGGCGGCAAGATGCCCGGCGGCCTGCCCGGGCTTGGTGGCGGCATGGGCCTGCCCCCGGGCCTTTCGGGCTTCGGCAAGAAGAAGTGACGATGCACCGGCTGGCCACATATCCCTGTCCGCGGAACGGCGCGTCGCGTCCGGCTCCCGCTGATATGTGGTGTCGCGCGGCAGCGCGGCCGCTGGATCACGCCTGCGCGGAGGGTGTCGCATGATCCCGACGCTCACCACCGACCGGCTGATCCTGCGCGGGCCGAAACTGGCCGATTTCGAACATTGGGCCGCCTTCTTCGCCTCCCCCCGCTCGATCCACGAACGCGGCATGATGGAACGCGACGCCGCCTGGCGCGTCTGGGCCTCGGACGCGGCCAACTGGCAGCTGCGCGGCTACGGCCCCTTCGGCGTCGATGACCGCGAAACCGGCGCCTACCTGGGCGAGGTCGGCATCTACGAACCCGACGGATACCCCGAACCGGAACTGGGCTGGTTCGTCGTGCCAGAGGCCGAGGGCCGGGGCATCGCCGCCGAGGCCGCCCGTGCCGTCATCGACTGGGCCCGGGACGACCTGGGCTGGACCCGCCTGATCAACATCATCGACCCGGCCAACGACCGGTCCATCGCGCTCGGCCAGCGGCTGGGTGGCGTGATCGACCCCGACGCCATGGGCGAAGACCCCGGCGACGTGGTCATCGTGCACGATCTGACACGGGTGGCGGCATGACCCATCCGGTGCTCATCCCCACCCTGGAAACCGACCGCCTGGTGCTGCGCGCGCCGGCGGCAACGGATCTCGATGCCTACGCGGCCTTCTGCCAGTCCGACCGCTCGGCCGGCGTCGGCGGCCCCTTCACGCTGGACGACTCCTTCCACAAGCTCTCGGCCATCATCGGCCAATGGTCCCTGCGCGGCTTCGGCCGCTGGATGGTCGCCGACAAGCAAAGCAACGAACCGCTGGGCATCGTCGGGCCGTTCTATCCCATCACCTGGCCCGAGCCCGAGATCGCCTGGACGGTCTTCGCCGCGGCCGAGGGCCGGGGCATCGCCCACGAGGCCGCCCTGGCCGCGCGCGCCTATGTCTATGACACCCTGGGCTGGGACACCGTGATTTCCTGCACCACCCCGGGCAACGACCGATCGGTCGCCCTGGCCCGGCGGATGGGCGCACAGCGCGACGGCAGTTTCCACCACGCCGATTACGGCGAATTGCTGATCTGGCGTCATCCCTCGCCGGAGGCGCTGGCATGAGCGTGACGCTGTCCGATACCCCGGTCCTGGAAACCGACCGCCTGATCCTGCGCGCGCCGCAGGCCGGCGACATGGAACCGGGCATGGCCTTCCTGATGGATGACCGGGCGCGCTTCATGGGCGGCCCGCAAAGCCGGTTCCAGGCCTGGCGCACCATGGGCCACCTGACGGGCCATTGGGTCATGCGCGGCTATGGCCTGTTCATCTATTGCGACAAGGCCAGCGGCACGCCCCTGGGCGCCGTCGGCCCGTTCTTCCCCGAAGGCTGGGTCGAACCCGAATTCGGCTGGTCGGCGTGGACCTCCGCGACCGAGGGCAAGGGCCTCGTCGCCGAAGCCGCAGCCGCCGCCCGCCGCTGGGCCTATGACACGCAGGGCTGGACCACGGCCGTCAGCTACATCGACCGGGACAACGCCCGCTCGATCGCCCTGGCCAAACGGCTGGGCGCCGTGCTGGACGACCAGGCCGCCTACCCCGACCTGCCCGGCTGGGAGGGCACGCTGGTCTTCCGCCACCCCGGACCGGAGGACCTGGCATGACCCTGCCCGACATCCCCGTCCTGGAAACCGACCGGCTGGTCCTGCGCGGCCCCGAATCCGAGGACTACCCCGATTTCAAGGCCACCTTCACCAGCTACCGCGCCCGGTTCATGGGCGGGCCGCTGAATGCCTACGAGGCCTGGATGCTCTATGCCGCCGAGATCGGCCATTGGCAGATCCGCGGGTTCGGCATGTGGATGATCCACGACAAGCAGACGGATGAAACCTACGGCATGGCCGGAGGCTGGATGCCCGCCCGTTGGCCGGAACGCGAAATCGCCTGGGTGATCTGGCCCGACAAGGGCGGCCGGGGCTATGCGCTCGAAGCCGTGCACGCGGCCCGGCGCTATTTCTACGACCAGCTGGGCTGGGACGGGGCGGTCAGCTACATCGACCCCAAGAACCTCGATTCGATCCGCCTGGCCGAACGGCTGGGCGCGCAGAAGGACAAGGACGGGGCCACGATCGACGGCAACGACGCGGTCTACCGCCATCCCGCGCCACAGGCGCTGGACGGCACCCAGCTGGCCCACGGGATCGAAATGGAAATCAGCCATTACCGCGACCCGCTGTTCAAACCGAAAGGATGGCAGATTGACTGATGACGCAATCACCCGCGCCGCCGAGGTGCTGAAAGAGCACCGCGACAGTATCGACCGGCTGGATGCCATCCTGGTCTACACCCTGGGCGAGCGGTTCAAGCACACCCAGGCCGTGGGCAAGCTGAAGGCGGAACACGACCTGCCGCCCTCGGATCCGGCCCGCGAGGAAACCCAGATCGCGCGGCTCGAAGACCTGGCCCGCAAGGCCGATCTGGACCCCGAATTCGCCAAGGCCTTCCTGAATTTCATCATCCAGGAAGTCATCCGGCACCACAAGAAACACCAGGAATAACCGAACTTGGCGGAGCAATCCGCCGCCCCCAACGCCATTCGATAAAGGAGAACAAGAAATGGCTATGAAGATCCGACTGGCCCGTGGCGGCTCGAAAAAGCGTCCCTTCTACAGCATCGTGGCCGCCGACAGCCGCATGCCCCGCGATGGCCGCTTCATCGAAAAGCTGGGCACCTACAACCCGCTCCTGCCCAAGGACAGCGAACAGCGCGTCCAGATGAAAATGGAACGGGTGCAGTACTGGCTCGACCAGGGTGCCCAGCCCACCGACCGGATCGCCCGGATGCTGGAAGCCGCCGGCGTGAAGGACAAGGCCGAACGCTCGAACCCCAAGAAGGGCACCCCGGGCAAGAAGGCCCAGGAGCGCGCCGAAGAAAAAGCCGCCAAGGCCGCCGAAGCAGCCGAAGCCGCTGCCGCCCCGGCCGAAGAGGCCGCAGCGGAGTGATCCGCCTCGCGGGACGGCGGGTGGGGCGATGCTGCAAGGCGAGCGTCACCCTCCGGCCCGCACCCAACCAAAGGATCGCGATGATCGCGCAGGAGACCCCGCATGACTGACCGGATCTGCGTCGGCGCCATTGCCGGATCATTCGGCGTGCGCGGCGAGGTACGCCTCAAAAGCTTCTGCGCCACCCCCGACGACATCGCCACCTACGGCCCGCTCTCGACCGAGGACGGCGCCCACAGCTACTCGGTGCGCATCGTGCGCAGCGTCAAGAACGGCTTTGCCGCCCGGCTGGGCGGCGTGGCCACCAAGGAACAGGCCGACGCCCTGAAAGGCACGCGGCTTTATGTCGACCGCCACCGCCTGCCCGACCTGCCCGACGACGAATATTACCACACCGACCTGATCGGGCTCGACGTGTTCGACACCGGCGGCACCCGGCTGGGCCGGGTCAAGTCCGTGCTCAACCACGGGGCCACCGACCTGCTTGAAATCCACGGGCCCGGCCTGAAATCCACCGTGCTGCTGCCCTTTACCCTGACCGCCGTGCCCACGGTCGACCTGGGCGCGGGCCGGATCGTCGCCGATCCGCCCGACGGCCTCTTCTGACCCGCGCGGCCGATGCGCATCCTGATCCATGCCGGCTTCCACAAGACCGGGACAACCTCGGTCCAGGCCGCCCTGCGCCGCAACCGCGAGGCCCTGGCCCCCTGGCTGCGCCTGCGCCTGCCGGGCCAGACCCGCACCCTGCGCCAGGCCGCCCGCGCCTGGTCGGCCGGCCGCGACCCGGTCGATGCCGGCCTGATCCGCTACGAGGCCGCCGAGCTGGCCCGCAAGCTTGACCCGCAGGACCCGCGCCCAGTGCTGATCAGTTCCGAGGACTTCTCGGGCCACATGCCCGGCCGCAAGGGCCTGACGGATTATTCCGCCGCGCCCCGGATCCTGTCCTGGATCGCCGGGGCCATCCTGGCCACTCAACCCGATGCCGAGCTGTCCTTTCACTTCTCCACCCGTGACCCGGACGCCTGGCTGAAAAGCTGCTACACCCAGCACCTGCGCGCGATCCGGGTGACCGAGGACGAACAGGACTACGTCCGGCGCATGACCGCCTCGGCCAATTTCGCGCCCGTCATCGACGGCACCCGCGCGGCCGTGGCCCCCTGCCCGGTCACCGCGACCAGGATCGAACAGACCTCGGCCGCCCCGCTGGAACCGCTCTTTCACACCCTCGGCCTGCCGCAGGCCTGCCTCGACACAGCGGCCTTGGACTCACCGGTCAACACCGCCCCCCACCCCGACTGGGTCAGCGCCGTGCTGCGGCTCAACCGCTCGGACCTGGGCCAGGCCGACTGGGAACGCGCCCGGGCCGCCCTCCGGGAAGAGGATTTTGCATGACCGACACCCCCAAGACACCACCCTCCAGGTCTATCGGCCGCAAGGCCATCCGCATTTCGGCCAAACCGCGCGAACTGATGACCCCCACGCCCGAATTGCACGGCGTCTGGCAGGCCCGGATCATCACCCTGTTCCCCTCGGCCTTCCCCGGCGTGCTGGGCGAAAGCCTGACCGGGCGGGCCCTGCAAGAGGGCCTGTGGCAACTGAGCACCTACGACCTGCGCGATTTCGGCATCGGCAAGCACCGCAATGTCGACGACACGCCCGCGGGCGGCGGCGCGGGCATGGTCCTGCGCGCCGACGTGCTGGGCCCGGCGATCGAACAGGCGACGGCCGGCACCTCGCCCAACTGGCCCCTGATCTACCTGTCTCCGCGCGGCCGGCGCATGGACCAGCCCATGATGCGCACCCTCGCCCGGACCGACGGCATGACCCTGATCTGCGGCCGGTTCGAAGGCGTCGACGAACGGGTGCTACAGCATTACGGCGTACAAGAGGTCAGCCTGGGCGATTTCGTGATGACCGGAGGCGAAATCGCCGCCCAGGCCCTGATCGACGCCACCGTCCGGCTGATGCCCGGCGTGCTGGGCAATGCCAGTTCGACCGAAGAGGAAAGCTTTTCCCACGGCCTGCTGGAACACCCCCAGTACACCCGCCCGGCCGAGTGGCAGGGCCGCCCCATCCCCGACGTGCTGATGTCCGGCAACCACGGCAAGATCGCCGACTGGCGCCAGGCCCGAGCCGAGGAAACCACCCGGGCCCGCCGCCCGGACCTGTGGGCCGCCCACCAGGCGAAAGCCCCGGCCAAAGAGGGTTGATCCGCGCCCGATCCGCGGGTACAGAGCGCAGGCTTGGACTCGCCCGCGATTCCCGGCACCGCTTGGCATTGTCGGAACCCGACCGGTCTTCTTCGACCAGACAGGGACAGCCGGCCCCTGCGACGCAGTTATACTGACGACCTGATCTCTGGCGGGCCGTGCATGACACCGGTCATGGCGGGACCCGATGAAGACCAAGAGCTATGAGGCCGCGCAAACACGTCACGGGAAAAACCGTGTCAAAACGAGGAGTTGATCAGATGGACCTGATCGCACAACTCGAGGCGGAACAGATCGCCTCGCTGGGGAAAGAAATCCCCGACTTCAAGGCCGGCGACACCATTCGCGTCGGCTACAAGGTGACCGAAGGGACGCGGACCCGGGTGCAGAACTACGAAGGCGTCTGCATCAGCCGCAAGAACGGCGAAGGCATCGCCGGCACCTTCACGGTCCGCAAGATTTCCTTCGGTGAAGGCGTGGAACGTGTGTTCCCGCTGTATTCGACCAACATCGAAAGCATCACCGTCGTGCGCCGTGGCCGTGTCCGCCGCGCCAAGCTGTATTACCTGCGCTCGCGCCGCGGCAAGTCGGCCCGTATCGCAGAAGTCTCCAACTACAAGCCGAAGGCCGCCAAGGCCGACGCCGAAGCCTGAGGATCTGAGCGATGAAAAAAGACATCCACCCGGAATACCACCTCATCGACGTCAAGATGACCGACGGCACGATCATCCAGATGAAATCGACCTGGGGCAAGGAAGGCGACCAGCTGTCGCTGGACATCGACCCCACCTCGCACCCGGCCTGGACCGGCGGTAACACCCGCCTGATGGACCAGGGCGGCCGCGTGTCGAAGTTCAAGAAAAAGTACGAAGGCCTGGGCTTTTAATTCAAGCACTTGCCTTGACCACGATCGAAACGCCGCCCCATCCAGGGCGGCGTTTTTCATTGCCGGTGACGGTTTGGAAACCTTCGCGCGCCACATTACCGGCAACGGTAACGACGCAGGACGAGTCGGGTGAAGGCGGAAAAATCGGTAGCGCGGGCATTGACCGAAGCGAAGGCCGCGGCACGGCGCGGCGACATCCCCGCGGCGCGGGATCTGTACCTGGATGTGCTCGACCGGTTTCCGGGCAACCGCAAGGCCCGCGCCGGTCTGCTGGCCCTGGACGATCCCGGTGAGCAGGACGCGCGGATCGCGCGTAAGATCAGGTCTCTGCATGCCCTGTTCAACGCCGGCAGCTATGCGATGGCCCTTGATGGCGCCCAGGCCGTTCTGAAGGACGCCCCGCAGGCGGCCCTGGCGCTCGACCTTGCCGCCGCCTGCCTGCGCCGGCTGGACCGACCGGACGAGGCTCTTCCGATCTACCGCGCCCGCATCGAAACCGATCCGGACAATGGCGAGCTCTGGAAGCTTTGCGGAAGCACCCTGATCGAAATGATGCGCCTGACCGATGCGGCCGAATGCATGGTCATGGCCACACGCCTGGCGCCCGATGTCATCGACAACTGGATGCGGCTGGCCAATTGCCACCAGCGCCGGGGCGACAACCCCGCCGCGTTCGAGTCGCTTACACAGGCGCTTGGCCGTGATCCCCAGAACCCGGCCGCGCTGGACCAGCTGGGCCAGGTCCTGCGGGACATGGGGCGCACCGACCTGGCGTTGGACGCGCATGAACAGGCGCTGACCTTGTCCTCTGCCCCGACCGAGCGCAGCCGGATCGAGGCCAATATCGGCGTGATCCTCTCCGCCAATGGCGACACTACGGGCGCGGGCGCGCGATACCGGTCCGCCCTGCGGACCCATGACGGCAATATCCATGCGCTGCTCAACCTGGCCTCGCTGGCCCAGCCAGAGGACCTCGCCGAGGTGCGCAACCGGGCGTTGGGCCTGCTGGACACGGATGACCTGGCCCCCCTGGACAGGTCGCGCCTGCACTTTGCCTTGTTCCGCGTGCTGGACCGCGCAGGCACCGATCCGGCCGAAGCCTTCGACCACCTCGACCAGGGCAATGCGATCCGGCGCAAACTGATCCGCTATGAACCGTCCAACCAGACCTGCCTGTTCCGCGCGATCCGCAGCATGTCCGACCAGGCACCGCAGCTTGACGCCTCCGGCGACGGGCTTCGGCCGATCTTCATCGTGGGCCTGCCCCGTTCGGGCACGACGCTGACCGAACAGCTGTTGTCCGCGGCCCCCGGCGTCCACCCGGGCGGAGAACTGACGATGACCGAACGCCTGTGCTTCGACCTGATGCGCCGGCTGCAAAACGAAGGGGGCCGTGTGCCCTCGGTCGACGACATGCACCATTTTGCGACCGAATTGCGCCAGGGCCAGGCCGCCCTGGCCAATGGCGCCCCGGTCCTGCTGGACAAGATGCCCCTGAATTTCCGTTGGACAGGCATGCTGTTGGCCGCCCTGCCCGACGCCCATGTGGTTCACATCCGCCGAGACCCGATCGAAACCTGCTGGTCGAATTTCACCACCAGCTTTTCGTCGAACGGCAACGGGTTCGTCTACGGCTTGTCCGACCTGGTCGACTACCACCGCCTGTACACCGACCTGACCGACCATTGGGCCCGGCAATTCCCCGACCGCATCCACATGGTCCGCTACGAAGAGCTAGTTTCAACCCCCGAACCGGTGATGCGCGGGCTGGTGGCCGCCTGCGGGCTGGACTGGTCCGACGATTGCCTGCATCCCGAACGTGTTGAACGCGCCGTGCTGACGGCAAGCGTCCACCAGGTCCGCAAGGCGATCTACAATGGCAACCGGGGGCGGTGGCGCCCCTATACCCCGTTCATCTCGACCCTGCTGGACGGGTTCGGCCGCGCCGATGCCGCATGATCGGGCAGCCCGCCCTCTCACCGGCCCCGCCATTTGCCCTCCCCGCTTTTCATCGTCCCGGCCCCATCCTATAGAGATCGCCGGGCGGTACTTGGAGAACAGTGGCGGACATGGCGCACATCATCGTCGTCGGCAACGAAAAGGGCGGCGCGGGCAAGTCCACGGTGTCTATGCATGTGGCGACCGCGCTCTCGCGCCTAGGCCATTCGATCGCCGTGCTCGACCTGGACCTGAGACAGAAATCCGTCGCCCGCTACATCGAGAACCGGCAATCCTTCATCGCCCGGTCCAAACTGGATCTACCGTCCCCCGACAGTTTTGCCCTGCCCGAGGTCGCCCCCGAAACCCTGCGCGAGGGCGAAAACATCTATGACCGCCGGCTCGCCAGCGCCATCACCCAGATGGAGCCCGGCCACCAGTTCATCCTGATCGACTGCCCCGGCTCGCATACCCGGCTTAGCCAGGTGGCCCATTCGCTGGCCGACACGCTGATCACCCCGCTGAACGACAGCTTCGTCGATTTCGACCTGCTCGCCCGCATCGATTCCCGGGGCGAAAAGATCCAGGGGCCCTCTGTCTATTCCGAGATGGTCTGGAACGCCCGCCAGTTGCGCGCCCAGGCCGGGCTGAAGCCGATCGACTGGGTCGTCATCCGCAATCGCGTGGGCGCCCAGAAGATGGTGAACAAGGAAAAGATGGAAAACGCGCTGCAAATGCTGTCCAAGCGCATCGGGTTCCGCACCGGCCCCGGCTTTTCCGAACGCGTCATTTTCCGCGAATTGTTCCCCCGGGGGCTGACCCTGCTGGATCTGCGCGACATCGGGGTCAAGCAGCTGAACATTTCGAACATAGCCGCCCGGCAGGAGTTGCGGGAATTGCTCAAGACCCTGAACCTGCCCGGCGTGATGGTGGATTTCTAAGAACCCGTCGGTGGGGGCTTGATCCCGAAGGTCATCCTTTGGTTCTGTCATGGCAAACCGGCTCGCCGAAATGGCGGGCCTGACGACCGCCCCAGGAAGGACCCGCCGATGCCCCTGATGAAAAGCTGGATCGACAGCGCCAATGATCCGGCCTGCGATTTCCCGCTCAACAACCTGCCCTGCGGCGTGTTTTCCGTCGACGACGAAGACCCGCGCTGCGGCGTGGCGATCGGCGACCAGATCCTCGACATGACCGCCGCCGAGGAAGCCGGCCTGGTCGCCCTGACCGACGCTCCGCTGTTCGCAGACCCCTGGTGGAACGACCTGATGGAACAGGGACCCGCGGTCTGGGCGGCCATGCGCGCGCGGCTGACCGCCTTGCTGGAAGAGGGCGCGGCCGAGCGCGAGGCCGTTGCCCCCCTGCTGGTGCCGATGTCAGAGGCGACGCTGCACCTGCCCTTCGCCGTCAGCGAATACACCGATTTCTACGCCGGCCGACACCATGCCCATAACGTGGGCTGCATGTTCCGCGGGCCGGAAAATGCCTTGCCGCCCAACTGGTTGCACATGCCGATCGGGTACAATGGGCGGGCGTCGTCGGTCTGCGTATCCGGCACGCCGATCCGTCGCCCCTGGGGCCAGCTGAAATCGCCTGACCACGACGCCCCTGCCTTCCTGCCCAGCCGCCGCTTCGATTTCGAGCTGGAGATCGGCGCGATCGTGGGCACGCCCTCGGATGGGCCCCTGACGGTGAAACAGGCCGACGCCCATCTGTTCGGCTACGTGCTGCTGAACGACTGGTCGGCCCGTGACATCCAGGCCTGGGAATACCAGCCGCTGGGGCCGTTCCAGGCCAAGGCGACAGCGACCTCGATCAGCCCGTGGATCGTGATGAAAGCCGCGCTTGACCCCTTCCGCATCGACACGCCCCCGCGTGAGGTGCCGTTGCTGGATCACCTCAAGGACGATGGGCCGGGTCTGTATAACATCGCGCTGCGGGCCACGCTGACCCCGGCAGGCCAGCCGGGCACGACGATCACCCGGACGAATTACGGCGAGATGTATTACTCGGCCCCCCAGCAACTGGCCCATCACGCGACGGCCGGCAGCCCGATGAACGTCGGAGACCTGCTGGGATCGGGCACGATTTCCGGCCCCACGGGGCCAGAGCGCGGGTCGATGCTGGAACTGTCCTGGGGAGGCCAGGAACCGCTGACGCTCGACAGTGGAGACACCCGCAGTTTCCTGTTGGACGGAGATGTGCTGACACTGGAGGGCCATGCCCAGGGTGACGGTTACAGGATCGGGTTCGGGCGATGCTCGGGCGAGATCCTGCCCGCGCTGGACGATCCCTTCGCTGGCTGACACCCCACCACCCGGAGAGCCCTGATGACGGCCACCGCCCCGTTTCGCCTGATGGCCCTGAACAACGCCTGGGCGAACGCGACCTTCTATGCCGCCCTGTCCAGGCTGCCGGACGGGGCGTTCACCGCGCCGGCTCCGGGGTTTTTCGGGTCGTTGAAAGAAACGCTCAACCATATCTGGCAGGTGGACCTGTTTTACATCGACGCGCTCGAATCGGGGGGGCGAGGCCGGTCGGTCTATGATCTGGCGGAAATCGACGATCCTGTTGCCCTGGCCACGGCCCAGGCCGAGGCCGATCTGCGCCTGGCCCGGTTCTGTTCCGGCCTGGCCGAAACCGATCTGTCTGCCCCGCGCCGTACCGAGCGGCGAGAGGTGATCGTGGAGGAACGGGTCGATGCGCTGCTGTTGCACCTTGCACAGCACCAGGTTCATCACCGGGGCCAAGCCCATGTCCAGCTTAAGTTTCTCGGCGTGGCACCGCCCCAGTTGGACGAATTCTACCTCGAGTACGAGCGGGCCCCTAGCGCATCGGCCTATTTCGCCTGACCCCTTTGCCTTGCGCCCCGGGCGACCGGACGTGTTCTGATTCGCCCCCGAACAGGCACGCCGAAGGTAAAATTCGACTTGAACTTTCAAGGAATCATTCAAGATCAGACGATACGTCACAATGCGCTTTTGCCGCAGCGCAGCGGAGAAGATGACTTCACAGGAAGCAAAATCTCTTGTTAGGATCTGGATGCGCGGGCGCGCCGGCACAGCCGGCCTTGGGAGGAGCGCCCGGCGCACCCCAAGGGAGGATCATCATGCAGAACGCGTTTCGCGCGGGCCTTGCCTGCGTTCTGACACTTGTTGCCGGCCATCTCTATGCGCAGGACTGTACCCCGTCGAAATGGGGGGCCGAGGATGAAATCGGATCGGCCAACCTGGTGACGCCGGAAAACACGCTGAAGGCGGCGGCGCTGATCAAGCAGGGCAAGTCGATGCCCCTTGGCATTGTGATCGACAGCAAGACCCCGGCATTTGCGCCTCGGTCGCTAAGCCTTCAGGTGGTGCAGCCGAACCAGCAGGGGGGCCAGAAGCTGGAGGCGTTCGGCTATCCGGGCAATTACAACGACGACGTGCTGCAGACCTGGGTGGGCATCGGCAGCCAGATCGACGGGCTGGGCCACCTTGGCGAAAAGGGCTTTTACTACAATTGCAATAACGAGAAGGACATCGCGGCCATCACCGGCCTGACACGGCTGGGCGTGCACGCGATCCCGCCGCTGGTCGGGCGGGCGGTGATCGTCGACATGGCGGCCCATTTCGGCAAGGACCACCTGGACGCGGGCGAGCATTTCGGGTCGGCCGACATCCAGGCCGCGGCCGAGGCGCAAGGGGTGGAGTTCCAGGAGGGCGACATCATCCTGTTCCACACAGGCTGGACCCAGTCGATGCTGGAAAGCGACCCGACCGCCTGGGTGTCGGGCGAGCCGGGGATCAACAACGAAGGCTCCGCCTGGGTTGCAGGGTTGAACCCGATGGCAGTGGGGGCCGACACCTGGGGGCTGGAAGCCGTGCCCGCACCCGACGGGGACGGCACGTTCTACGGCCACGTCATCCTGTTGCAGCACAACGGAATCTACATCCTGGAAACGATGAACACCGGGCCCCTGCTGGAAGAGGGCGTGAACGAGTTCTTCTTCGTCCTCGGCCAGGCCCGCATCCGCGGCACGGTCCAGATGATCATCAATCCCGTGGCGCTGTACTGAGCGGCACCGAAACACCCATCTGGTTCGCACCATGAGAGGTGTTTCGGATCGCTGACGCGATCCGACCGGCCCGGGGGCAGGGGGGGCGCGGGCAAAGCCCGCGCCC
>PAQV01000002.1 GCA_002709405.1 Paracoccaceae bacterium | reverse complement strand
GCAGAAGAAGTTTTACGTCGAAGCGAAGAAGCCCAGCGTAAACATTGAAACTAACAAGGATGCCGCGTTTCAGACCCGTCGTTACGGCTTCTCGGCCAGCCTGCCTATCTCGGTTCTGACTAACTTCAGGCAGTTGTCAGTCTATGACTGCAAACCGACGCCGGACAAGGCGGACGACCCACGTGTCGCCCGCCTGCTGTTAGTGAACTACGATGAATTCGATACGAAATTCGATGAGCTCTGGCCGCTTCTGTCGCGCGAAGCTGTGTACTCCGGTGATTTTGATCGCCGGTTCGAAGTGGATGTCACCCGCCATGGTGCAGAGCAGTTTGACGACTTTTTCCTGCGCCAAGTCCGGTCTTGGCGGGAGCGGCTTGCCCGAGACATCCACCAGAATACGCCTGGCCTTTCACCCGAGGAGCTGACCTATGCTGTACAGCTCTTCTTGTCCCGCATCGTGTTCCTTCGCATTTGTGAGGACAGGGACATCGAACGGTATGAGATGCTGCGCGGTCTGACCGGTGGAAACAGCTTTGATGCTTTTCTGGCGGAGCTCAAACGTGCCGATGAATTCTATGATTCTGGTCTGTTTCGGCTAATGGATGACGAAGGCTTAGGCGTTCGGATCAGCGATGACGTCTTAAGCGACATAATCAACGAGCTTTACTACCCCCAAAGCCCGTACACATTTGCCGTGGTCGAGACCGAAGTGCTCGGGGAGATTTACGAGCAATTCCTTGGGGAAACGATCACCATCAACGCAGCTGGTGAGGTCGAGATCGTCAGCAAACCGGAAGTCCGGGAAAGCGGGGGCGTGGTGCCGACCCCGCGATACATCGTCGATGCTATCGTGGAGAGAACGCTGGGGCCGAAGATCGCGGGTAAATCACCGGATGATCTGAAATCGCTCACGGTGTCGGATATCTGCTGCGGGTCGGGCATCTTCCTCCTGTCGGTATTCGAGTTTCTATGTGACCATTATTTAACTTGGTATCAGGCGCATGATCTGCCCAAGTACAACGGACACACGCTCTATGAAGCGGGGGCAGGCCTATGGCGCCTTACTTTCGAGGAAAAGCGCCGCATTCTTCTGGCTCATATCCGAGGCGTGGATATTGACGGAAACGCGGTCGAAGTCGCGCAATTCAGCTTGCTCCTGAAGTTGGTCGAAGATGAGAGCGAAGCTGGCCTACAGGACTATGTAAAGCGCACGGGCCATCCGGCACTTCCCGAACTAGATGCGACGCTGAAGGCGGGCAACAGCCTGGTCAGCCAAGCCGAATGGGTGGCGGCAGGCGGCCCACTGCCGGGCCGCCTGCTGGCGCAGGGGAACCCATTTTCTTGGGCAGATGAATTCCCAGCCGAGCATGGTCAAGGTGGGTTTGACGTAATCGTCGGGACCCCGCCGTATATCCGCATCCAGCATATGCAGGAGTATTCGCCGGACGAAGCGGCTTTCTACAAGAACAAGAATTCACCCTACACGACAGCTCGTCAAAACAACTTTGATAAATACGCCCTCTTTATCGAGCGCTCGATAAGTCTTGTGAAGCCGGATGGCCGACTGGGCGTAATCGTCCCGCACAAGTTTATGACCACCCAGGCGGGGCAAGCTCTCCGTCATTTGCTGACCAAAGACCAAGAGATAGAAGAAATCGTTCATTTTGGCGTTCAGCAGGTCTTCGGTCGCCAGGCACTGAACTACACTTGCCTGCTGATGCTGGATCGGCAGGGCCATGATAATGTTACCCTTGAGCGTGTCGAAGAGCTCAACGCATGGCGCTACGGAACACCCGGCCCGATAACGACCATGTCGGCCAGCGACCTGACCGAAGCCCCATGGGCGTTCGCGAGTGCCGAAACCCGCGACTTGTTCGACCGTATCAGAGTTTTCTGCGGTCGAGAGCTTAAAGATGCGGCCGAAATCTTCGTCGGCGTACAAACCAGCGCCGATAAGACGTATGTTTTTAAACCGGTTGCCGAGAGCAAGGACACGCTTTCATTGAATTGGAATGGTCAAGACTGGCCGATTGAGCGTGGCGTACTTCGTCCGGGCCTTCTGGATTCTCGGGTGCAACCGTATCAGCGCGCAGAGCCTGATGTCTGGGTCATTTTCCCCTATGAAATCATCGTGGAAGGCACAGGATCGGCGGCCCGCCAGAGAGCGCGCCTAATCCAGCCCCAAGAGATGCAAACGAAGTATCCAGGCTGCTTTGCCTATCTGACGGCCCGACGTGCCGAGCTTGAAGGTCGGAACATTGTGGGGGGTGTGCAGGCAGAAAAGCAATTCTACCAGTTCGGCCGCTCCCAAGGGCTGACGAAGTTCGACAGCCCAAAGGTCATCGTGCGTGTGATGGCGAGGGAAGCCCGCTATGCATATGATGAAGAAAACTACCTGACTACGGCAGGTGGCAACGGACCCTACTACAATATTCGCCCTCAAGAGGGTGCGCCGGAGACCAACTACTTCCTGCTCGCGGTACTGCACCATCCGCTAAGCGAGGCCATGATCCGGACCAACACGAGCACCTTCCAGGGTGGATACTATTCTCACGGCAAGCAGTATATTGAGCGACTGCCAATCCCTCCGGCTACCGATGAGCAACGCACCGAAGTTGAAAGGCTGGTCGGCGAGCTCATAGGTGCCAACGGGAAGGCAAAGACGGCGAGAATTCCGCGACAGAAGACACTTCATGAGCGAAATGCCCTTGCCCTGCGAGAGCAGATTGAAACCCTGGTCAGTCAGCTGTTCGGCCTGTCCGATGAGGACATGACTTTGGTCAGGGCTGTGCCGATCCCAGCTTAACGCTATCCTGCCGTCCCCGGATTTCAGTGATCCATTTTTCGAGTGCGGCGATCTCCTGTTCGATGTCATCAGGAGACGGCAGACGGGGATTGAGTTCCCCCGGCTGGCTGTGCAGCAGCTTCGAGCAGCGTCCATAGGCATCACGCATGGTTGCACAATCCGCTTCGCTGACGACGGTGAGCTTAACCAAGCCATCAGTTTGCACCTTCTGGCTGAGGCGCTTCATGACTGGCTGTCAATCGGCAGCCAATCGTGACCCCCTATCGGCATCCAAAAATGACCCCCTTGGAGCGCCCGGGTAGCTGGCCCGATGCGGTGTAGCCCTCACACAGCGCAGCCGTATCGGGCCAGCGGGTTCTTGGTCATTCACGGGTCTTGAAGCGCCAACTCTCGTTGCCGGTTTCGACGATGTCGCAGTGATGGGTCAGGCGGTCGAGCAGCGCAGTGGTCATTTTCGCGTCGCCAAAGACCGAAGGCCATTCCCCGAAGTCGAGATTGGTTGTCACGATGATCGAGGTGCGCTCGTAGAGGCGGCTGATGAGATGGAATAGCAGTTGGCCGCCGGTCTGCGCGAAGGGGAGATAGCCGAGCTCATCAAGGATCAGGAAGTCGAGGCGGCAAAGCAGGTCTGCCGTGCGCCCCTGTCGATCGGCACGGGCTTCGGCATCGAGCTTGTTTACCAGGTCTACGACATTGAAGAAGCGCCCCCGCTTGCCGCGTCGGATGCAGGCCCGTGCGATGCTCACGGCAAGGTGCGATTTGCCGGTCCCAGTGCCACCGATCAGCACGACATTGCGCTGCTGTTCAAGGAACTCCCCAGCGGCCAGATCGCGCACCAGCGTCTCGTTGACTGGCGTCTCTTCAAAGCTGAACTCGTCGACCTCTTTCGCCAGCGGCAGCTTGGCGATCGTCATCTGGTATTTGATCGAGCGCGCCTGCTTCTCACTGATCTCGGCATTCAGCAGGTCGCCGACGATCTGTTGTGGTTCGTGCTGACGCTTCACCGCCGTGGTGATGATCTCATCGTAGGCGGCCTTCATGCCGTAGAGCTTCAGCTGGCTCATCGCGTCCAGCACCTGTGATCTTTCCATGGTTGGGTCTCCTGAGACTGTCGTAGCGTTTGCAATCGGCGACGGGCTCGCAGGTCAGTCGCAACGCGGCCGGCGTATCGATGGTCAGCGGCGGTGGCGGCTCCCGATGCCGGGCAAGGATATTGATGACGACCGAGGCCGCGGGGACCCCCTCGCTCAGGGCCTCGGCACAGGCAGCATCCACCGCATCCAGCCCATCGATCGGGATCATGCTGAGGATCTGGACCATCTGCCGGTCGCCGTTCGGCACCTTGCCAAGCTTGCGCTGCACGCGCCTGATCGCCGGCGGCAGGTCCCAGTCCTTGAAGGGGGCGCCATTCCGGAGGGCGCCGGGCTTACGAGCCAGAACCGGAATGTAGTGCAACGGGTCGTAGATGGCCTTGTCACGGCCGAAGGCTCGGGCGTGCTGCCCCACGATCTTGCCGTCCTGCCAGAACTCGACCCGCTCGGCATAGGCACGGATCTCGACAGGTCGGCCAACGGCCCGGCCGTCCACGGAGTAGCGGTTCTTGTCGAACCGGACGAGACATGTCTTCGAGACCGAGGCTGGCACGGCATGGAAACCGTCGAACGGACCGACGTAGGGGACAAGACTCGCGCGCTCGTCCTGGAACACCTCCCAGATCGTTCGATCCCGAAGCTCCTGGTGCGGGTTGGCCTTGGCCCAGGCAACACAGCGATCCTCGAGCCAGGCGTTGAGTTCGGCGTAGCTCTTGAACTTCGGCCGAGGCACGAAGAACCGTCGTCGGACAACGCCGACCTGGTTCTCGACCTGTCCCTTCTCCCAGCCGGATGCCGGGGTGCAAGCGACGGGATCGACAAGGTAATGGCTGCACATCTGCTGGAACCGGCGGTTGTAGGCTCGGTCGCGGCCGACGAAGATCGTGTCGACCGCGGTCTTCATGTTGTCGTAGATGCCCCGCGTGCAGGTGCCCCCGAAGAAGGCGAAGGCCTTGTCATGGGCGTCGAAGACCATCTCCTGCGTCTCGCGGGGATAGGCACGCACGAACAGCATCCGGCTGTGACACAGGCGGACATGTGCCACCTTCACCGTGGTCGTCGCGCCGTCGATCACCACGATCTCGTGGCTCCAGTCGAACTGGTAGGCCTCGCCTGGATCGAAGGTTAGCGGGACATAGGCGGCCGCAGATGCCACCGCTTCCTCCTTCGACCAGGAGGCCGCGTATCGCCGGACCGCATCATAGCCTCCGTCATATCCTTGAGCCCGGAGTTCCTCGAAAATGCGGATGCGAGTCAGTCGCTCGCGCTTGGGCTTCCGCGCGTTCACCGCCAGCATCTCGTCGAGCATGTCTTGCCAAGGCCCGATCTTCGGCAACGGCTGAATGGTTCGCTCATAGGTGAGCTCCGTCGCACCGGACCGGATCACCTTGCGCACCGTGTTCCGCGATACTCGCAGCTCCCGGCAGATCTGCTTGATCGACTTCTTGTCCTGAAAATACGCCCGTCGGATCTTCGCTATCGTCTCCACGACCAACATCCCACACTGTGCTCCCCGATGACCTCGGGGGCATCATCCACATCAGTGTAAGGGGGTCATTTTTGGACGCCGATCACCCCGCTACGGGGTCAATTTTGCATGCCGGTTCACAGACTGGCGAGACGATATCCTCGACGGCCCGTTCCCAAGCCTCCCGAAGCTCTTTCTCAAATGAGCCAACTTCGCGACGCCAGTTCGCCTGATCGCCGCGTGTGTGGTGGATCTTCACATTCGCCAGATGAGCGCGCATCTGCGGCACGACTTTCTCAACCGGCAGAACATTGGCAGGCGGTTCAGAATTGCAGAAGCCAGCCGCGTCTGCACCACGGCTAACGACACGATAGCCGAGAGGGATAGCTGCGCGGTCACGGGTTTGCCGACACGCGTCCTCCAGCAGCACAAGGAAAGCGATGTCGTGGGTGAATATCACTACCTGACGCTTAAGGCTTTCAGTTGCCAGCCGTTCAGCCACCTTGTCCCGATGAATATGGTCGAGCGAGGAAACCGGATCATCGAACACGATGGCCGATGAGGTATCGACCGTGGCAAGCTCGGAGAGAAAAGCGGCAAGCGCGACACAACGATGTTCGCCTTCGCTCAGAACCTTTCCGACTGGCTCCCCCGGCTGGCTTATCAGTCGGACATGAAAGAACGGTATGCCAGCAGAGCTCCGGGCCTGCTGTAGCTCAATCGCGAGACCAGCGACGCCCAGCTTATCGACCTCCTGGGCAAAGCGCGCGCGGAGTCGATTAGTTACCAATGTTTTGGCCAGATCAGTGCTGAGCGAGGTGATCCGGTTCGTTGCCGTCGCTTTCTGGGCCTTGTTCAACCCGTCGATCTCGATGAGGCGGTCGATCTGGGCCAATACGTCATCCTTGACCCCGCCAAGCCACTGCCGGGCGGCAAGTTCGTCTCGCTCATCGATCAGTGCTTTCCGTTCCGGTGCGTCTTTTTCGGCGAGCAACGCCGTAGCGCGTCTGGAAAGGTCGCTCACATGGGCATCCAGCTCAGCGACCGGGATTGCGGCTACTGGCGGCAGCTCAGGATTCTTGTCGGTGTCCAGCGAGCGGAGCACGGCACGAAGCCGCCAAGCTGCCATCAGGCCAACGCGCCGCACGGTTGCCGCCAGAACAGCATCGTCGAGATCGTCACGGATGACGGCGACCAGGTCACCCAGCTCATTCACGGAAAGAAACTGGTCGGCAATAGCCGACCTGGCGGCTTGATAGGCCTGCCGAGCAGCGTCCTCGCTCTTCTTGCTTTCGTCGAGCACAAAGGCCTCGAAGCGCCCAAGCCGGTCCGAGGCTTCAGGGGTCAGCTCCTGTTGACAGAGCACACATCTGGCATCGTCGCCGGTAACCGGGAAGACGCGTTCGGGATAGGCGGACACCTCAGAGTATTTGCGGGCAGCGTCCCACAGGTTGCGCCAGACGTCGGAACCAACATCAGGCAATGGTTCGCCGGAGAACAAGTCGGCCGAGGCCAACGCGGCAGCGGTTCGTGCCGTTTCATAGCTACTCCTGCGAGCGCGTAGCGTATCGCTGTGCTCTGCTGTGATGGCGTTTGCAATGCCGGAAAGTCGCCGGGTAGCCTTCTCGACCTGAGATTTAAGTGTCTGGAGCTGGCGGGCCGCGCGCGCCGGATCGCTGGCAAGGTCTGCGTCAAGCAACTTCAGCCGCGCATCCTGATCCTCGGACAATCCGGCAAGGCCTTCAACCTTCTCTGCGGTGGTCTTGGCCGAGAGCTTGGCGAGAAGTTTCCCGACGGCGGTCTCTGATCCGCATTTAGGGTCCTTCAGAACAGCGGGTGTCTGGTTCTGAAGCGTCTTGATTTCCGTCGTCAGCGTCGATTTCAGCGACTGGCAGGCATCGGCCAGAGCGGCCATGATCTTGAGCGGTGTAGGCGTGTAGGCCAGCTCGTTGGTCGCATCGACATGAACGGTTGCGGTCCGGCTATCAAACACACTGATAGCCGTCAGAGCTGCATCGGCAGGCAAGCCTTGCTGCCAGGCCAGCGACCTGTTCTGTCCGCCTACCCGGAACAGAATGTCGGCCTGCGGCGTACCAGTTTCGGCTGCGTAGATGTTCGGGAGGATGACATCTCCCTTGGGCAAACGAGCGCGACAGGCCTGCTTCAACACGCGCGCATACCCAGATTTTCCGGCCCCATTGTCACCATAGATGACCGTCAGCCCGGATTTCTGGAATGTAAGTGTTTCACCGGACTGCAACGCATTCACATGCTTCAGGTTATGCAGTTTGGCCAGCGCCACTTCCACGCCAGTCGCCGCCGGGTCGCGGATATGGTCGGCTGTGAGCGGCGCGCCAGTGGCTTCGCCCTTGCAGATCGACAGAAGTTCCGCGAGATCGCTCGCGTCGAGCTTGTCCTTGCTGCACAGCCGCCGCAGCGCATCACGCAGCCAGTCGGGGCATTCATTTGACCATGCCAGGATTGCCCCGAGGGCCTTGGCTTCAGTCGACTCGGCAACGCTATCGAGATCCAATGCATTCATGACGTGAGCATAGCCGTCAGGTCATGCAGAACAAATAGTGAAAATCTCATGGCCCCAGTCTCTTTCCACTGGCAAAATCGTCCCCGCCGCGTTCGCGACCGTCATCGTCGTCCCTGTAGCGGCGAGGCTTGCCGCTGCGAGAGCTCTGGCTGTCCCGTGCGGTCAGGTTGGTCCTGGTATTAGTGATCTCCTGATGCAGCTTTCGGGCCTCAACCCGGAAGTGCCGCTTGTCGAGATCGTTGAAAAAGGTGCGGGACTGGGCGGCATAGGCACGCTGCTCGGCCTGCCGGGTCTCAAGCTGCTGCCATTCGGCCTCGTCGCGTTCGGCGCGGCGAACCTGGGCGCGCTCGATCTGCTGCTCGATCTTCGCAGCCTTGCCGATCAGCTTGAACACGAAGCCGACGATACCCTTGGGCCGCTTCCTCTCATCGGCGGCAGCTTCCTTCTTGGTCCGGCGTGCCTGCCGCTTTTCCAGCAACCGGCGTTCGCGCTGCTCGGCCTCGGTTTCGCGGCGCAGCGCTTCCCGCTCGTTCTGCTTTTGCTCGGCCAGCATCTCCTGCCAGGCCTTGCCGACGGCCTGACGGAACTCCTGATTCTGCGCGCTGCGTACCCGGTTACGCGCCTTGATCGACCGGTTGTGATCGACGCGGCTCTTGCCGCCGTCGATCTCGGGCCAGCGGATTTCCCGACCATTGTTGTCGTTGGCAACCCTGGAAGGCGGCACCTTGTCTTCGCGGGCGAGCTGGCGGGCCTTGGGACCGACATGGATGCCGGGCTCCCGGTCGATACCCTGGGCTTCGAGTGAACGACGGTCGATGCGTTCCGGCCGTCCGGCCCGTTCCAGTGCGTCGTTGGCACATCGCTCCCAGGTCATCCGAAGCCACTCGGTACCGTTGGGCTCGAGTCCGGCTTTCTTCCGATCCCGCTCGCTGTCGGACAGTCGGAGCACGCGCTTGCCGGTTTCGACGTCCCGGTCGCGGAAGGCGAAGTGCGCGTGTGGATTCTGGGCGTCCTTGCCGAGATCATGGATCGCAGCAACCCAGGGCACACGCCGCTGCGTAACCTCGGAGGCAAAAGCCTCCACCAGCTCGGCGCGCTGGATGGCATCGAGCTCGCGCGGTAGCGCGACGATCACCTTGTCGATGACGCGGGCGTTTTTCCGCGAGCTGGTTTCCTGCTCGTCCATCCAGCGCATGGCCGGGCCGGTTTCGGACGGCATATGCTCGGCGATGATCTCGGAGGCGGCGCGCGGGCGGGTGATGTACTCGATATGCGCGGAAGCGGTACCGGGCGCGTGGGTCGCCCGGCCGATGGATTTGTGGTTGAGCGAGTAGATCGCCACGACCGCTTCTGCCTCCGGATAACAGCATACCATCGTATGCCAGCGCCAGATCGAGAGGTCCGGAGACGTGTCTGGCGCAACTGGTCTCCGGTCGTCTGCCGGTACGAAAACCGGCGCGGGCTTCCAAAGGGGCAAGGCTCCTTTGGTGCTGGTCCAGCGCGGCATGGCGCTGGCCGTGGGGGTCCAGGGGGCGGCGCGGAAGCCCCTCCCTGGCCGGTTCCAAGGGACGGTTCCCTTGGCGCGATGCAGGGTGCGCAACCCTGCCGGGGATGGTGTCGGAAGGGGCAGAGCCTCTTGCCGACGCGGGGAGGTTTTGGAACCCCGAAGGGGGTTGCCGAACCAGGGTGCAGGGGCTCGGAGGCCTCCTGCCCGGTCCCGATTTCGGGGCCGGGTGCGCGCGGGTTTGCCTATAAACCCATAAGTGCGCACTAGACAATATTTACTCTGAGACGGCCGGAGTTTCAACCAGCCCTCAACGCTTGCTCCACCCTTCGCCGGGTCCGGGATGGCTAATCCCGGTCGGGAGCCACGAGGGGCCGACGCCCTTCGTGAGGCCTGATCGATGGACGGCTGGCAGGCTGTTCCTGAGAGCGGGCCTTTCGGCAAAAAAGGAGGTGGGGAGCCGCGAGCTTTGGTTGTGTTTTCCGGGGACTCGCGGGGCGCATTATGGCAGGGCGCACACTCCCCATTGTGACGGTACCCCCAACAGACGAAAGCATGCATCCGTTCGTTCGAAAAAATAGCTGACCTCAATCCTCAGCCCATCCGCGCAACGGACCGCTACGGGACATACCCGGCAGCAGCGGTGACAAACCCGCTACCGGCGACGTCGTCGGCCGCCACCTGCCAGAGCGGTTTCCAGCCATGACACATGCCGGAGCCTCCGCCCTTCGGTGGGCTGCCTTCCGACTTTGAAACGCCGGTTGGCTCCACCGCATTGCCGCCGGGTGCATCGCCCCGACGCGGCCTATCGGGAACGGGAGGGCAGGAAGATGGTAACCAGATTCATGATCGACGCACTCATCATCGGCACGCTCATCGGCGGGCTGATCCTCTTCAAGGAACGAGCCGCAGAGAGCTTCGCCACCATCCACGATGTCGGGGTCGCTTTAGCCGCCAGCTCTCAACCGGTGGCGATGCACCGGGCCACAGGCACCCTCGGCATTCGCGGCTAGCAGTTGCTATCGCTTCGGTCTTTGCCCAATGGTCGGGCCAGTGGTTGGACCCGGCCGGTCGGCATCGTCGGCCCGATCCAGGGAGCGGGCAACTTGTGACGCGGCCCAGTCGGCAATCGCATGATCGTCAGACCCCGCTTGCCGGACAACGTCATTGAGTTCGGCATTGCGTTCCTGCCGGTCGCGGGCAAGCGATACGTGTCGGACCGATCCCCGGAGCACGATCTGATGGGCCAGCGATGTGGCTTCCTCCAGAATGAAGTTTTCGACCGTCCGTTCTGCCAGTCGGGCGGCCTCGCCAAGGGTCCAGTAATCGACCGGTTCCACGGCAAGCGTCACAGGAACGAGGTACGGTTCGCCTGGGTCGTTCTCATCTAGCGCGGCTGGACGGCCCTCAAGGGCTCTCTGAAGCCTTCTGAGGGCCTTCCCATACCGATCTCCCAAAGACACCGCCTGCGCATCCGGAAGGGCTTCCAGACGCCTCGGGTCGGCATTGTCGGTCAGGTCGGCGATCTTTACCCGAACAGCGGCGGTATTGCCGCTGGTGGCCAGTGCCTCGATCCGTTCGGCATAGCTGCGTGGATCGTCATCGTCCCTGGTAACGGCCTTGACGATCTCGACGACCTCCGGCGCATAGCCGTGGTTGAGCAGATCGTCGGCAGTGATGTGGGTATCTTCGAGTACGTCATGCAGCCACGCTGCATGACACTCGGCCATCGAGGCATCACGGAACAGCCGACGCAAGTTGGCACTGACCCGCATCAGATGCCGGATATAGGGCTCCCCCGCCTTGTCCACCTGACCGGCATGCCAGTGACCGGCCTGCGCAGCCGTCTCTTCCAGCGACGGGTGAAAAGGCCGGTTGGTCGGATCGGTATGTAAAAACGGAATCGACATCGAAACGCTCTGAAAATTCTCCTATCGTCGCAGCAGATTGTACCATGAGCTGCCGACCGGAATGAACGACGACGACGCTTTCAAAAACCTGCACCTTCCGGAAACGGCGCTGCAACGCGCAGTCCGAGACCTTCAACCCCTGCAAAGCGTCTTCGCAGAGCAGGAACGGCTGGCGCGGATCATAGAGCCTTATCGGGGCGTGCTCGATGAGGCCACGCGCACAAGTCGTCTGATCGACGAAGCCCTCGGCCGAAACGGCATCGCCGATCTGATGGCCCAGACCGCCGCCATGGCCGAGCGGTTTCGGTTGCCGGAACTGGAGGCAATCGCAGCACTCCGGAACAATCTGGTGCAGCCCGGTATTCTCGAAGCGCTCGACCGATACCGTCTGGAGGCAGATGTCGTCAGCCGGGCGATGGCAGAAATGAAGTCGCCCTGGCTGGATCTTCAGAACCAGCTTGCCTCGGTTTCCGCCCTGACCGAACTGCATGGGATGGGTCATGCAATCGCAACCCTTCCGACCTTCGACGATCAGGTCACGACCGCGCTCCGGATCGACCTCGGCGATTGGCGCGGACCGCTGGCGCTCGATCCTCCTGCTCTGCTCGATCCGACGACCCGGTCGGAATTCTACATCGCCCGAGGCTTCGACCCCGGTCTGACCGATTTCCCGGTCCCTGCATTCCGGGACGGGCTGACATCGGCCGGTCTCTACGAAGCACCGGACGACCATGAGCAGGAAGCCGACGACACCGAAGCCGGGTTCATGCGCACCAACGAAGCCCATGATCGGCTGATGCGGTTCGAGTACCGCCTGCGCATCTTCATTGACGAGGCGATGACCCTGGCAATAGGCGCGGACTGGGTCAGGCACCGCGTACCCGAGCCGATGCGCACGGCCTGGGAGGACAAAAAAAATCGCGGCCTCGCCGCTGGCGAGGCCGAGCAGCCGCTGATCGCCTATGCGGATTTCACCGACTATGTCGGCATCATCATCCGCAAGGATAACTGGCGAGATGTGTTCGGCGAGATGTTCCAGCACAAACCGTCGGTTGAGGAATCTTTCCGCCGCCTCTACCCGGTTCGTATCTGCACCATGCACGCCCGACCGATTACCCAGGACGACGCTCTGTTTCTGCTCGTGGAAATCAAGCGCCTGGGCAAGGCCATGGGGTTTGATCTGTAGGTTTCAGACCCGGCCGAAAGCCGCACGGGCGAGATCACCGGCAAACGCGGACTGTCCCGCAATTCTCCGACGCCAGGCCAGCCCCAGCAGACGGCGACGGACATCCCAATCCCTGCCGCCAGCAGCCGCCAGCGCAGAGAGCGCTGCGCGGTAGGCATCGAAAGCCGCTCTGGCTTCGGGACGGGCCGTTCGCTTGCCATCGTCGCTATCGGCATCGATCTCGACCGAAAATGCGCCGAAGGCCCGGTCCATCTCGGCGCGAAGCTGCAAGAGCCTGTCTTCCTCGGTCTGCCACTGGTCTGGTGTCATATCGCTCCGATCCTCAAAATCACTCCCTGAACTCTGTCTCGCTCGGGATGTCAGCATCGCTGAGCGTGCTCAATCCCGCGCGGTCGATCTTGCCGGTGAACGGGCGGAACAGGCTGGCAGCTTCGCTGCCAGAGGTCAGACGCACCGCCTGTCGCTTCAGGCAGGCCTCAAACAGGTTCCGCACGGTTCGGCCATTGCCGAACTGTTTGCCGCGCCCCCGATAGACGCGGGTCAGGGTCCGGCGCAGCTTGCGCTCCGCGCCGCCGGTGAGCCGGTAGCCCTGCCCGGCGCAGAACTGTTCGAAGATCGCGACCAGCTCATCGGCGGTGTAGTCGGGGAAGTCGATGATCGTGTTGAACCGGGAGCGCAGCCCCGGATTGCCGTCGCGCAAGAGCGCGGCCATGGGCTCGGCATACCCTGCCAGGATCACGATCAGCCGCCCGCGATGATCCTCCAGCGCCTTCAGCAGCTCTTCCTGAGCCTCCATGCCGTAATCGGTGCCGCTGTCGGACCGGTGCAGCGCATAGGCCTCGTCGATGAAGAGAACGCCGTCCAAGGCCTTCTCGACCAGCGCACGGGTCTTGATCGCCGTCTGCCCGATATAACCGCCCACGAGGTCGCTGCGGCTCGCCTCGGTCACCTTTGCGGTGCGCAGGAGGCCGAGGCCCTGATAGCGCTGCGCCACGATCCGGGCGACGGTCGTCTTACCCGTGCCGGGATTGCCGGTGAAAATCAGGTGCAGTGACATCTCCGGGTTGGGCAACCCGGCAGCAGAACGCTTGGCCCGAACCTCGGCGAGGGCCATGAGCTGTTCCACTTCGCGTTTGACGGTAGTGAGCCCGATCAATTCGTTCAGATGCACGACTGGCTGTTTGGAAGATTTCGGCGGCGGTGATGCCGGTCGCGCCTGCGCGGTACCGTTGACCTTCGTTTCCTCGCCAAGCTCGGCCAGACGGGCTTCGAGCCGGTTGCAGGTGGTGCCCAGATCGGTGGCTATCCGGTGCAGCTGGTCCCGTTCTTCCTCAAGCTCCCTGATCCGCTCGCGATAGTAGGCGGCGGTCTCCAGACCGTTGCCGTGGCGCGCGCTCAGGGCATCGGCAGCCTCCAGCGCCTCCTTCAGATAGGCGCATTCGGCCTCAGCCTCCTCGGCCCGGCGACGCCAGTGCCAGATCATGTCGCCTGCTGCCTGTTCGTGCATGTCGAACTTCTTTTGCAGCGCAGCGAGGCTATGCCGATTATCCGAGCTCATCCGAGAAAACCACGACCCTTCGTCATTAAATCCGCCCTGTCTTTCCTCTATCTAGGTGACGAACGCATAACCCGGTACTGCCTATGGATATATCCGCTCCGTTTCCACGCAAAGCTCGCCGCACCGGCGTCGGATTGGGCGCGCCTGGCGGTCCGGGCATCAAAGGTTTCCTGTTTCGGCAATTCGTCTACTGGCCTTTCGTCAATCCGATCCTCTGGCTCGGTAACTGGGGCCGGGGTGGCATCGTCTTGCTGTGGCTGGCGGCCCTATGGTGGCCGCAACCGATGATCTCGCTGACCGCCTTTCTCGGGCTCTGTGTGGTGATCTCCTTCATCGCCCGTATCGATGTCGCGCGCGGGCGTGATGTCGGTCGCTGGTACTACGCCCCGTTCAAAAGTGCAGAGCGCTTGTTGCCGCTGTTGGTGGGGCCGGTGATCGTCGGGATTGGCATCTACTTTCTGGATCAGCGGGCAACGCCTGGCGGTATCTCGCGGGCTGAACGCGAAACCATGCAGTTCTTGCTGCTGATTTCGGTTCTTTCGATCCTGATATCGACCAGTATGCCCATGTGGGGCGATCTGGCGCGAGCCTTGCTCGGCGAGCCGAAAAACAACGCTCCGGCGTCCCATGGATCGGCACAATTCCTGACCGAGATAGGGCGCTTGGTCGGCGCAGAGGGCCTGCTGATTGGCAGGGCCGGGACCGCCCTGCCCTATCGTTATGCCGGTCGCATCCTCGCCAACCCCGACCCCCGGCACATGGTGACCGTTGCAGCAAACGGAGCGGGCAAAGGGGTTTCAGCCATCGTGCCGAACCTTCTGGCCTATGAAGGCTCGGTGCTGGCTATCGATCCCAAGGGCGAGCTGGCAGCGATTACGGCCAGGCGGCGCGAAGCGCGTGGCCAGCAGGTTTTTATCCTCGATCCCTGGGCGCTGACCGGGGCGGACACCGCGTCGTTTAATCCGCTTTCGATCCTGACCGACGATAATCCGGATATCGTCGAGGATGCCGCTCTGATTACCGATGCCCTGGTTTTCGACGACGGCGGCTCGGACCCGTATTGGAACCTCGAAGCGCGGAACATGTTGCAGGGGCTGATCCTGCACATCGCGACCGACTACAGTTTCGAGGATGAGGACCGGACGCTACTGACCCTGCGGCGGCTGATAACCCTCGATGCCGACGCCTTCGACGAGCTGCTGGCCGACATGCGGTCGAACCCGGCAGCCGATGGGGCGGTCGAGCGGATAGCGAACGCGCTGTCAGCGATGCCGGAAAAGCAGTTCGGATCGATCCGGGCCACAGCACGGGTTTCGACGGATTTCTTGGAAAGCCCGCGCATGGCGCGGGTTCTGAAGCACAGCGATCTCGATCTCACCCAGCTGAAGCGGCAGCCGACGACGGTCTATCTGTGCCTTCCGGCATCGCGCCTCGGCACGCATAATCGCTGGCTGCGGCTGATGATTGGTTTGGCACTGGAGGCGATGGAGCGGGAACGGGCGCGGCCGGAAAGGCCCGTGCTGTTCCTGATGGATGAGTTTGCGACGCTTGGATACATGCGGTCGATTGAAAATGCCGTCGGGCAGATACGCGGCTTCGGGGTCCAGCTCTGGGTCATTCTTCAGGACCTGAACCAGCTGAAGGCGCTTTACCGGGATCGTTGGGAAACCTTTCTTGGCAATGCCGGAACGGTGCAGTTCTTCGGGATCAACGATCAGTTCACGGCGCAATACGTTTCGCGCGTCCTCGGAGAGCAAACAATCATGGTCACCTCGAAAACCTATCAGACCCAGAACAGATGGTCGGTGAACGAGGCGGAGCGTGGTCGGGCGCTGATGACCCCGGACGAAGTCCGGCGGCTTCCAGCGGATCAGCAAATCATTCTGATGCAGGGTGAGTCGGGCCTTGTTGCGGACAAACTGGCCTACTTCGGCGATCCGGAGTTCGAAGGGTTGTTCGATGAGAACCCGCTGCTGGCAACTGCTTCCAGGTCGTCCTGAGAGAGTTAGAATCTGTTAGAGTCAGAGTTACGGGCTTTGTCCGACAAAGCTATCCGCTTGATGTTAATCTGTGAATCCGGATTCTGAAGGGCCTCTCGGTGTGTAAAGTGACGAAAGCCGGTGTGCAAAGTGACGAATCTCGGTGTGTAAAGTGACGAAAGCCCCCGAGAGTTATCCACAGGCAACACTGAGCTGCGCCGGTGTGTGAAATGACGAACTTTCTTGACCAGCGGTGTGTGAAGTGACGATAGTCAGTCGATGGTGTGTGAAGTGACGAATCTCGATGCGACCGGGCGGTGTGTGAAGTGACGATTGATCGTTCGCCCCTGCTCCCGGACCGGCATCCCCAGCGGGACCTGTTTGTCTGCGATATCGTGGACGCGGTGCCGAAGGGTGACATGTCGTCTATGGAGCACCCGGTCTTTTCGCTCTCGACCAAGCCGGACATGCGACCACGCCGGTATGAGCGAAGCGGCAACTGGATCGAGATTTCGCCGTCGCGCTATGGGCTTGCCACGGTTCACGACCGGGATGTCCTGATCTACTGCATCAGCCAGTGCATGGCGGCGCTGAACGAGGGTCGTAAGGTTCACCGTTCGATGCGGTTCAAAGCCTATGATCTGCTGGTGGCGACCAACCGCCAGACCTCGGGCCGGGGCTATGAACTGCTGAAGGATGCGCTGCGGCGGCTTCAGGGGACCCAGATCGAGACCAATCTGCGCCAGGGCAGCAAGGAATATTTCAAGGTTTTCGGTCTGATCGAGTCTGCCGAGATCGTCCGGGAGACGCGCGACGGGCGGATGCTCGATGTGGAAATCACCCTCTCCGACTGGGTCTGGGACGCGATTGAGAACAACAATGTGCTGACCATGTCCCGGCAGTATTTTCAGCTCCGAAAGCCGCTTGAGCGGCGGCTTTACGAGCTGGCGCGCAAGCATTGCGGGATGCAGTCGGAATGGAAGATCGGTCTCGACACCCTGCGTGAGAAGTGCGGGTCGGGATCGACGGACAAGGAGTTTCGTCGGCTGATCGGCAAGATCATCGAGGACGACGAACGCCACGAACACATGCCGGATTATACGTTTTCGGTCGAAGGCGACAACGTCGTGGTCCGGCGCAAACGGCTGGTCGATGAGCAGGTACCGCTTCCGATACTGGCCACGTCCTTCCATATCCAGCCGGATACCTACGATGCGGCAAGACGAGCGGCCCCCGGTTGGGATGTGCATCATCTGGAGACCGAGTGGCGGACATGGGTCGCGGACAAGGGGATCGCGGTCAAGGATGCCGACCGGCACTTCCTCAGCTTCTGTAAAAAGCGCGGCCCGTACCGCTAACTGTCGCCCCGGCTCGCCGGAGCGATCTCCGGCTTGTTGTAGGCGGCGAAAAGCAGGTTGAGGCCCTCGGCCAGCATGTCCTCCATGGTCCGCCCCTGCTCTGCGGCCAGCAGCTTAAGCTGATACCGTACCTGAGGCGGGTAGTGACCGGTGACGGCCTTGGTCCCTGCCCTGCTCGGCTGGCTGGCCGATTTCGCGGCCGACGGCGTTGGTTCGGTCGGTTGTGTTGCGGGCTCTGCGCGCGGCGCAACAGCGGTAGCGACAGATGTGCCTCGGGTGCTGCCTCCGGCTTCGCGCATGGCGTCGGCGATGGAGGGGCGCTTAGACATGGACCGCTCTCCCGGCTTCCGCGTCAGACAAGCCAAGAAGTATACTTACATACTTATATACTTCCGAAATCTCGCTGGCGGCTTTGCTGCGGGGATCGATCTCGATAGCGCCTGCGCCCTGCGCATAGGCATCCTGGAAGGTGATGCGGTCGCCGATGGTGGCCGGGCAGACCGGCATGCCCTGCTGTTCGAGCCATTGCGCGGTTTCGGTATGGCGATTGCCGAACGGTTTGACGCGGGTCAGCACGGCGGCCCGCTGTTTGTCGCCTGCGAGGTTGATGAGGTCGGTCGTGGCCCGGATGGTCTTCAGGTCGATCACCGACGGTTGCAGGGGTACCAGAACCAGGTCGGCAACCCGAGCACCTGCGAGGGCTGCCTGTTCGGTGCGTCCGGCGGTGTCGATCAGCAGCAGGTCCACGCCCATGTCGCGGGCGCGGGTTACCACGGTATCGATGCGGGCGGGCTGGGCATCGATGACGACCGGGGCTTCCTGTTGGCGGATGTCGCTCCATTCGCAAGCACTCACCTGCGGATCGAGATCGATGATGGCAACGGTCAGACCGGCAGCGATGGCCTCGGTCGCCAGCGAGATTGCCAGCGTGGTTTTGCCGGTGCCGCCTTTCTGGCAGATGAGGGCGATTGTCTTCATGCCGACTTGTCTCCTTGTCGGATAGACTAAAAGTATACTTTTAGGCTTGTAGAGAAGATGTGCGCGCGGCTCAAGCCAGGCTGGACCAAAGGCCCGGATTTCCTGAGGATTTGCGGCACAAACCACACATCGGCTCGGCGTCCGAACGACCGCCCGATATCGTTTCAAATGAAAATAGTTTGGCAATTAAGGCGAAATTGTGGCAATTATATATCAAATACCCGATATTCGGGCGGCCCAGGCCACTCCCAGACGACGAACAGGAGGATGCTATGGTGCGACGTGTTCACATTCATGTCGATGTCAACGAGGAGCAGGCGCTCCAGATCAAACAGGCAGCGCGCCGGGTCCATATGCGCCCGTCGCAGTATGTGCTGGATCGGGCCTTGCGGGTTGCCGATCATGAACTGCAACTGGTGGCAGAAGCCCAGGCGGCTCCACCGCCTGAGGACATCGACCGGGACTGTGCCGTCGAAGCCGGACCGGCAGAGCTGACAAGCGATACCGTCCTGAAGCGGCTGTCTGAGCGACGCAAGCGTCAGCGGTCACAGGAGTATGAGCCTGTTCCTTAAGTTCCGGCAATCGCCATGCGATGCCGGTTGCGCGGCCGAAACCCTGAGGTTTCGGCCGCGAGATTTTTTAGGCTGGATATCGGAGACAGGAAACGTCGCCTTGATAACAAGTATACTTGTTATCAAGGCGACACCTGAGAGCCCAGCCAATGCGGAGCCTGTCGGTCGATCAGGCGGCGCGTTCCTGCCGCTCTTCTGCTTCGTTGTCGTTGGCCGCCTCATCTTCGGCCCGTCCGGTCAGACGGTTGAGGTAGTCCACGGCGCGCTGCGCATGGGCGGCGGCCTGAAAGATTGCCCGCTTGTCCTCTTTCAGCACCCTGAGCCATGAGCCGATATAGGCGGCGTGATCCTCGCGGGGTTCCAGATACAGCCCAAGCTCTGCGGCGAGGAAGGCAGAACCCAGCTCGGCGACCAGCTCTTCGCGCGCGTAACCTTCGTCGCCCCAGCGTTTGCGGCCAAACTCACGGGCAAGGCGCTTGTCGTGCTTGGTCCAGTGGGTCAGCTCGTGGGCAAGGGTGGCATAGTAGGATTCCGCATCCCGGAAGGTCTCGAAATGCGGCATCTGAATCCGGTCCTCCCCGGCGGTGTAGTAGGCCTGATTGCCGCCATGGCGGATGTCGGCACGGGTCGCGGCAAAGAAGGCTTCGGCAGCATCGATCTTCTGCACCGGGTCCGACACGGGCAGGGCAGGGGCAAGGAAATGCGCCGGTAGCCCGTCGATTTGCTCGACGTTGAACACGGTATAGCCCTTCATGAAGGGAATTTCCCGCTCGACGGTCTCGCCGGTCGCCTCGTCGATCTCCTCCCGGTTCAGCTTGTTGGCATAGACCACAAGCGACCCTTTGGAACCCTTACGCACCTGCGCGCCCAGCTCCTGCGCCTGTTTGTAGGTCATCCAGATCGGTGCCGCGAACCCCTGCTCGACGGCGGATGCCCAGAGCATGACGATATTGATACCCTTATAGGCCTTGCCATTGGCCCGCAGCGGACGGGTGATCCGCCCGGCGGCATGGTCTGCATTCCATGGTTTCATCCATGTCCGCACGCCATTTTCCAGATCGGTCACAATTTTCGCGGTGACGCGCTCATAGACGTCCTGACGGCTGGCACGGTCGGCAGCGGTCTTCTGCTTCTTCTTGGTCGGCTTCATCTTCCCTTTCTCCTTTATCTTCGGGTTGCGCCTGCAACCCGGAGGCGAGGCTCGCGGCCGGTGGAGCGGGGGGAAGCCGTCAGAGGCCGGATGCCGGGGGAGGGGGATCGCCCGGCCTGCACGGAACCTCTGGTGGAGGAAGGCCGGGGACACCCCCGGCAGCCGCCCGGCTCAAGCCGGGTTGCCTTGATGGCGCGGGGGCAAGGCCCCCCTCGGACAAAGGAATGACGTGCAGCCCCCTATCGGGCGGCACGGCTATCGACGGCGGCCAAGGCCGCCGCTCTTTCCCGCGAGGGATCGTTACCGGATGGCCGAGACGAACAGGCCCGGCAGGGCAGGGTACGGCTCGGGGCAAGTAGCAAGGCTGCGCGCCTAGAGCCCGGACCGCTTAATGGGCACGGCAATTCCCAATAGATAGTCTAATTGGATATTCGATACACGAATCTACCGTGCTCTTTCGTCACCGATACTGGGTTAATCTCGAAATATGCGTCGATGAATGTTGAAATTATTCTTCACAGTTTCTATTGTGCTGACGCTTTTCCGGAATTTTTGTCGGAAACAGCTTTTTCCTCTTTGCTTTAGCTAGTTCGCAAATGGAGTTCCATAAATGGCTAATTATCTTTTTACTGATGTGGTAGCCGATCCTACCCTCATCCAGAGTTTCGATCCTGCCAGCGATCAAATCGTGTTCGGCAGCACTGTCTCGGCGGCGGATGTCGCTGTTGCGGTTGCCGGTAGCGCAGTCAGCTTTACCGTTGGCAGCGACAGCATCACAGTTCCGATGGATTTTACCGCGATCACGACCTCAAACGTGATTTTTAATGACGGGTCATCCTTGGTCGTCGGCAACGATGACACCGGCTCCGCTTTAGATGCGATTTCCAACACAATCGACTTCACCGGCAACAATGGTGACAATCAGGCCTTCGGTCTGGCTGGCTCCGACACCATCACCACTGGCAATGGTGATAACATCATCTATGGCAACACTGGCCGTGACGACATTACCGGCGGCGACGGTCTGGATATCCTCTACGGGGGCCAGGACGACGACTCTATCGATGGTGGTGACGGCAACGATATCCTTTACGGCAACAAAGGCGATGATACGATTCTCGCCAATGATGGCGACAACGTCGTTTACGGCGGCCAGGGCGATGACAGCATCTCCGGCGGTGCCACTGGCGAAGATGTGCTGTACGGAAATGTCGGCGAAGACACTCTGACTGCGGGTGCGGCCGGTAGCGTGCTCTATGGCGGCCAGGACGCCGACACGCTGGTCGGCGATGGTGGTGACGATGTGCTCTATGGCAACTTCGGTGACGACGTCATCGACAACACCGCAACGCCTGACGGTGCCGATCTGATCTTCGGCGGTCAGGGCAATGATACCATCATCATCGATGGCACTGATGATTTCGCAGCTGGTGCTGGCGACGAGGACACCATTTTCGGCAATCTCGGCGATGACGTTGTTGTGCTGAGCAACGGTGTGACCGGCGATCAGGACCTGACCTTGGTTGGCGGTGATGGCGTCGATACTCTTATCCTCGGCGATGAAACCACCGTGGGTGCTGCTAATGCAGCTGGTGCAACCTTTGCAGACAATATTGTTGGCTTTGAGAACGTCATCATCACCGATGAAGCCGTAGCAAATGGGGCTGCTGCATTCGATTTCAGCGCTGTCAGCAATGGTCTGAATATTGCCGCCTCGGAACTGATTACCACCACTGATGGCACTCAAGGGATCAATGTAATCGGGACAAGTGTCGCAGACACGATCACCGGTAGCACTGACACCGATACCCTGGCGGGTGATGAAGGCAACGACACCATCTATGGAGGCACGGGCGACGATTCCATTAATGGTAACGAAGGCGACGATCTTCTTTTTGGTGGTTTGGGAGATGACTCCATCGAGGGCGAGGACGGCAATGACACCCTTTATGGCGATGCCGGTGCCGACGACCTGGTCGGTGGTGAAGGCGATGACATCCTTTATGGCGGCGCTGGTGGCGATGCCTTGGATGGTGAGGAAGGCGATGACACCCTCTTTGGTGAAGCTGGCAATGACAGCATCGACGGCGGTGAAGGCGCAGACCTGCTTTATGGTGGCGAAGGCGACGATGAACTCGACGGCGAAGAAGGTAACGATGTCCTCTTCGGTGAATCCGGCGCAGATATCATCGACGGCGGTGCCGGGACGGACCTGATCTATGGCGGTGCCGGAGGTGACGAACTCGACGGCGAAGAAGGCAATGACACAATCTTCGGCGATGCTGGCGATGACAGCATCTTCGGCGGCGAAGGCGCTGACCTGCTGTATGGCGGCGAAGGCGATGACACGCTCGAAGGCGATGAAGGTGATGATACTCTCTTCGGTGGCGAGGATAATGATGTCATTGACGGCGGTGCTGGTGCTGATCTGCTTTACGGCGGTGATGGCGACGATGAACTCGCGTTTGATGCGACTGGCGATGACAGCGGTGACGATCTGCTTGGTGCGGATACCATCGTGGGCTTTACGGCAGACGACACACTCGACTTCGGTGCAGCGATTGTTGGATCGACCACCGACCCAGATGCGGACGCTACCGACAACATTGCTGACATTGATGCAGGGGTCCTCGTCTTCGAGGATGCTACCCTGTCTCTCGATGAGCTGATTACAGATGCCTTGGGTTTCTTGGGTGGAGCTGGCGAAGCAGCCGCATTCACTTCCGGAGCCAACTCGTACATTGTCTATGAGGGCACCAACACACAGGGCCTCATTGTACTGCAAGGAGTAAGCGTTGCCGGTCTCGATTTTACCGGTAATACGATTACCCTAGCGTAATAATTTTGAAATTTCTGAATTTAGAAGTGGGCGGAAATTTTTCCGCCCACTTTTTTATTCAGGTATTGTATTTGACCGTTCCACTAGCGAGCCGTATATTCAATCTGCTCACCGGACTAGCGAGCAATTACGATAATGGTGGGGCCGCTGACGGCGCACGGGTTATGGAGCGTGCTTTTGTCAGCGGCTTCATTATTGTCGGGTCCGGTTTTATTCGATGCTGCCCCTGCCGCCCGGCAAATGCCGGTAAAGCGTAGACGGCGCTACCCCCATTCTTTTCGCAACCTGTTCGACCGTGATTTCCGGATCGCGCAGCAATGCTCGTGCTGCAGTCAAATCATCGTCCGAGAGGGCAGGAGGCCGTCCCCCGAGCCGCCCGCGATCACGCGCAGCCCGGAGCCCGGCTGTGGTGCGCTCACGAATGATCGAGCGCTCGAACTCGGCAAGGGCACCGAAGATGTGAAAAACGAGCTTGCCGCCCGACGTCGTGGTGTCGATGGCTTCTGTCAGCGAGCGGAATCCGATGCCGCGCGCATCCATACCCTCCACAGTTTCGATCAGCTGCTTCATCGAGCGCGCCAGCCGGTCAAGCTTCCAGACGACAAGGGTGTCGCCTGAGCGCATGTAGTCGATGGTCGCCGTCAGCTGCGGTCGGTCGCGTTGCGCGCCGGAAGCCTTCTCCTCGAAGATCTTCTCGCACCCGGCCGCCGACAGCGCGTCCAGCTGAAGCTGCGGCTTCTGATCCTGGGTAGAGACGCGGGCGTAACCGACAAGCACTCGAAATTTCTCCCAAAACTTAACGGCATGGTAGCTTATCGGAAGAAAAGTTTCAAGAAACGGTTTTCGGAGACGTCGGCGGTCCCTTTGGTAGCTGCTGGCAGCTACCGGCAGAGCCTCGCAAAAACGACTGTTTTTGGGAGGCACACGCTCCACTCTGTCACGTCGCCATGAAACTGCTGAACGCCATATTCCTTTGTGTTCAGACCTCTCTCCGATCAAAAAACAGGCCATTTGCGAACCGTTCTGATCAAAAACGATACGACAACCGCAAGTCCCCTGCCTCGCGTCATCCGAGTGTTGCATTCTGGCCCTATTCGACCAGAGGCTAACTCTATTCTGATTTCAGCTCAGGGCCTGTTCATGCTCACAATCCGATTTCCCGTTGCGGCGAGCCTGGTTCTGTTCGCGCTTGGCACCACTGCCGCATCCGCCCAGGAACAGCCGGTCATCTCCATCAACGCTGCCGGTCCGGCTCTGACGCAGAGTGACAAAAGCTATGCGGCGGACCAGTACTTCCTTTCAGGAAACATCGGCGAGGAAGGCGGCGGCGGGAACGGCTATCAGGAATATTTTGAGAATACCGTCTATTTCAACTCCCGCTGGGGCCGTGAGGTGACTTTCGCCGCGCCGCTTCCGCCAGCGAAATACATGATTGAAATGTCCTTTGCCGAGGGCTGGCACGGTCGGCCGGGCGGGCGGACCTTTGACGTGGTCATCGAGGATCAGGTGGTCGCAAAGGATCTCGACCCGTTGGCCGAGGTCGGTGGCGATTTGCTGCAACCCTTGGTCACCCGTATCGCCGGGGCCGATCCGAGCATGTCGGGCGCCGAGGACATGCTGGAGATCAAATTCGTCGCCACCCGCGACAATGCCATCATCAACGCCATCCGCATTTTCTGCATGGAACCGGCCGAGGTCTGTACCAACCTCCTCGCCAATGGCTATGAGCCCGAGCTGGTCCTGACGGAAGACCTGGAGCCGATGGGCTCCCCGCCGCTTCTGGCAATCAACGCGGGCGGCGCGGCGATCAGCCATGGCGGCATCGACTATGACGCGGACTCGTATTTTAGCGGCGGAGAGACGCAGGATGAAAAAGGTGGACCGAACGGGCCGCAGCCCGAGCTGGACGGCACGCCCTTCAAGTCTCTGCATCTGGGGCGCGAATTCACCTTCTCTGCGCCTGTGACGTCGTCGCCGCTGACGGTCGAGATGGACTTCGTCGAATCCTGGTTTCCCGATGCAGGCCGTCGGGTGATTGACATCGAGATCGAGGGGCAGCCCGTCCTGTCTCAGTTTGACATTGTGGACGCCGCCAATGGCGACTCGAAGCGAGTCATCCGCCGACGCTTCACAGGTATCGACCCGGCCGCCTTTGGCGCTGCCGACCGTCTCGACATCCGCTTCACTGCCGTAGTGGATAACGCCTTGGTCAACACGATCAGAGTTTATTGCGAGGCGAGCGCCGAGGTCTGCGCCGAGCAGGCCCGGCAAGCTGAGGAAAAACGCGCAGCCCAGGCACAGGCAGAGCTGATGGCGGCGCAGCGGAAATGGTTCGGTATCTGGGGCGCAAATATCGAGGTGCGGTCAGGCGGGATCGTGTCAACGACCACCGGCTACAGGCGGAACGAAATCGTGATCGCCGAAGACGGGATCGTCGCCGATCTGCTGCTCAAGGACGGCTATCGCTGCCAGGTCGCCTTCGGCCCGGCAGCGGAGCTCGCAGACGCCGAGCACATTGCCGATACCTGCGGCAGCGGCGCGCATATCCTGTCGGAATTCTCGCTTGAAGCAGAAAGGGATGGCTCGGTCAGAATCCATATGAAGCTGGATGGTACCCCGTACTGGATCAGGTTTCAGCGTGAGATCAGCGGCGCGGTGGCGGCAGTTACCCGTCCTGCCGGTTTCCCGTTCGAAACTGCTGGCTTCACATTGGAAGAGACGGTCGGTGCGACCATGGCGAAAATCGCAGAAATCATAGAACCCGCCGATCCGGCCGAGCCATGGACGACGCGCCGACTGGATGACGGCGGCTGGCTGCATCAGTATCGCGGCAAGGATGCGGGCGGATTGCACGATCAGCCCGAGGAATGGTTCATGATTTTCGCTATGGACCCAGCCCCTGAGGCAAAGCCTGTGGTTCTGATCCGCCGTTGGGCACCTAAACCCGAGGAACGTCCGCTTTACGACACGCTGATCACGGCGATTGAGGGAAAATACGGTCCTCCCTCGCATCCGATCTTCGTCGGTGCCGATTTCGCCTCGCGCGGGTTCGATGTCGGCCGCATCTGGGCCTTTGCTCCAAGCGGCGAGAAGATCGAAAAATGCGACGGCAAGGTCACGCAGCGCTTCGACGTTCCGACCATGCGCGGGCTTCTGGATGGCTTCCTGGACCGCACGCCCGACCTCGCCTCGCAAATGGGGTGCGGCACCGAACTGCTCGTCATGCACAACCTGCAAAACGGGTCGAAGCCGATAGAGGAGGTGCAATTCGCGCTGGTCGATCATGGTGTCGTCGGCACAGAGGACTGGCTTGCCGCCAGCAACGGCGTGGCAGAACGGATCGAGACGCTGCTCGGAGAGGCGGAAAAGGTCGAGGAACAGCAACAGGAACGCGAATCTGTCGCCCCGAAACTCTGACTCGACCTGTCGGTGACATTGGAGTCGAATGAAACCGAGGAAACAAACGTTGCGGATCAGCTTACGCGTCCCAGAAAGGATCGGGCCATGATACGGCAATGGTTTGTCACGGTCGCGTTCGGAGCCTCCGTCTGGTCCACAATGGTCCATGCCGATGAGCTTGAACTCTGCCGATCCGGGAATCCGCAGTTCCCGCAGCTTTGCGAATGCGCCATCGAGCGTGCGCAGGCGGCGGGCATAGCGGGTTCCGATCTCGACCGACTTCTGGTCAACAGCTGGGACGGTGTGCCGATGGACGTGGCAAACCGTTACGGCCAGATTTTCGTAGAGTGTACTCAAGCCGCTGTGGTGAGTGGCGGCCTTGTGGCCCCCGCCCCTCCGGTTCCGGCACAGGAAAGCGCGACAACAGACGATGTGCCGCCTGCCGTCGCACCGGAATTGGCCGAACCGCTGGACCGGAACATCACGCCCGATATTTCCATGCCCACCCCTCCTGCCACCACCGCTTCGGGCGATGGTCGGCTCCTTGGTGTTCCAGCCGGTTATCAGATAGCCTTGGATGCGGCTCCCGGCACCTGGGCGAGCACCACACTTAGCACCCCATACGGTAGCACCCTGGTCCACGCCGTTCGCAACCCGGCGGGGCGGCATCTGGCCCTGCGCTGCGAACCCGGCACACCGCCGATCCTGATACTGGGTCCGTTCGAGGACGGCGTGCCGGGGCAAGGCGCGCAGATCGTCGTTCTGGGCAATGGGGGCATCAATGGTCGGCTGTTCCAGCAAGGCACGCAACTGATGGGGTTCAACCGTAACTTCCTGGCGGTTGGCGTCACCAATCAGCAATTCCTCGACGCTTTGCGGCGCGGCAACACGGTCGAGCTGCGTCTGGACCAAAGCGGAACCGAAGCCTTTGGGTTAAGCGGCTCATCGAGGGCCATTGAGGAAAGCAGTTGTACCGTCCCGCGCTCAACCGCCGGGCTTTACCCTATAGGATGGGAAACCACCCGCCACGATCCGTGGCGGGTCGGACAGGCGCAGCTTCGCAATGGGACGATTGTCGATGCTCTGTTTCTGCCAATGGTTCAGGGAATGGCTCCGCATCTGGCGCTGACCTGCGACCGGCGGTTGATCTCGCAAAGCCGGGTGTCCTCCTTTGACGGCTCCCTGACCGGCGAGATAGTGCTCTCGACCAGCGGCGCAGAGGATGTCAGATTTCCGGCCCAGTTCGAGGCGCGAGGCCATTCGGCACAGTCGCCGGTACTGGATGAAGACCTTCTTGATGCCATGGCGCGCGCCGACACCATGTCGTTGACCTTCGATGTGAATGCAGAGCCCGGCACGTTCACCACGGTTGTAACCACGATGGCAGGCTTTGCCGAAGGTTTGCCTCAGCTCACTTGCCCCGCACCGGCAGGGGTAGCCCTCCCGGATGGCGGGCGCGATCTGACCGGCGCGGGAGAATGGGCGGTCCTCGACATATCCCGTCCCGGTGAAGACCCCTATCACCTAGCGGTTTTCGAGGCTGAGGGGGCTCCAACGCTGTATTTGACCTGTCGCGGCGCTCCAAGCATTGTCGGAAATTTCACATCCGGCCCATCCGGGCCGAAGCCACATCTGCGCCTGCAAATTGATGGCGACCCTTCCAGAACCATGGATGGCGTCTTCCACGTAGATCGATATGGCATGGCACACATGGATGAAGGGCGCGAGAGTTTCGGTTCGATGATCCGGCAAGGTTCCACCTTGCTCATCACGAACCTTAGCGAACCAAGCGAAGCGTTTCTCTATCCGCTCAATGGGTTGCCTGATGCGATTGGTGCCATGCCGCCACCATGTCGATTTTAACGCAATCCTGCACAGTTCGAAGACGATACTATAGAAACGGCACCGGCTCTGAGGAACCGGTGCCGTTTGATGTGACGCGCCGGGAGGGAGGTGGCGCTTATTAACGGGTGGCCCTCCATCATCAATCGGCCGCCCATGGCAAGTATCTTACCGGAAAACTTGACGGCGATACAGAAGGCGTTCGACAACTATCCGTTTTCTATCGCTAATTTCCCCCCTGATCCGATGGGTTTTCGTTTAGGTATTTCGATAACGCCGAAGGCGATTGGCTGGTGCCTGGTCGAATTGGATGCGACCGGCAGCGCGGCCTCGATCCGCGATCTCGGAACACGGGTCTTCTCGCCGAACGATGCCGCCGGGCGGGACCCGGCGACCGGTGAACCGCTCGGTGCGCAGCGACGTGAGGCACGCCGGTCGCGACGGCGCTACAAACATCTGAGGCAGCGTAAACAGCATCTCATGAGCTTGCTGATCGGTGCCGGGTTGATGCCGTCCGATGAGGCTGCCCGGAAACAACTGGAACTGCGTGACCCCTATGAGCTCCGGGCGCGGGCGGTACATGAAGCCCTGTCTCCGCATGAGGTAGGACGCGCACTGTTCCATCTTGGGCGCAGACGGGGCTTCAGACCGGCGCGGGCGGACGCGCGGGACAGCCGCAGCGGCGTGCGATACGAAGCTGCTGCGCGGCTGGAAACCGCAATAGAGAATGCTGGCGCACCGACTGTCGGCGCATTCCTAGCCGGGCTTCACCGGCACAACCAGGCCAACCGGCAGGGAGAAACAAGGCCGGTGCGGTTCCGGCCTCGTGGCGAGGGCGAAGGATCGCTCTGGACGGCCCGCCGGGACATGACAGAAGCAGAACTGGTTACGATCTGGGCCGAACAGCGCAGGCACCGACCGGAAGTATTCACCGATGAGCTGTTCGACCGGCTGAGCAGCGTCCTGCTGCATCAACGCCCGTCGGGTCGCGCTCCGGTCGGGCGATGCTGCATCCGGCCCGAAGACGAGCAGGCTCCGCGCGGTCTGCCTTCTGTCGAGCTCTTCGAACTCCTGTTCAAGCTCGCGCTGCTGGAGCTGGATCGCGGAGCGGTGGGGTGCAGGCGGTTGCGGGTGGAAGAGCGGGACCGGCTGCGCAGGCTGATCGAGGAACGGCGCGGAACGGTTGGTTTCCCGGCAATGCGCAAGCTGCTGGGGCTCTCCGGCGACTATCGTTTCACAGCAGAGCGGCAGGGGGTACGGGGCATCGACCCGCCGCGTCTGACGCAAAAACTGGCAGCCATTGCCGGTCCGCGATGGCAAAGCATGTCGCTGGACGAGAGGGACGAACTTGCCGCGCTGCTTATCGGCGCGGAAGACAATGAGGACCTGCGCGACCGCTTGCGGGCGCAATACAGCTGGCTCGACGAAGATCAGCGTGCAGAGCTTGCGAAACTGCCACTGCCCGGCGGACACAGCGCATTCGGGCGCGGTGCGATTGGGGTACTGCTACCGCTGCTCGAAACCGGCACGACCGAGATCATGGACCCGGAGGCCGGGCGGTGTTCCACCAGCCCGATCACGCCAGACGAGGCGATGGCGCAGCTCGGCTGGGCAACAGATGCTCACCCGGAGCGCCATAGCCGCCTGCCGCCCTATTGGGACGTGGCGGCGCTCCAGAGCAGCCTGGTCAACGGGCGCGTCCGTGACCCGAGCCTGCATATCGCGCTCGGTCAGCTCCGTCATGTGGTCAACGCCATCATAGACGCCCATGGCAGGCCAGAGGGGATCGTGGTCGAAATCGACCGTGAGCTGAAGCTGAGCAGGAAGGCGCTGCTGAAGCGGAAGAGCGCGGTCAGAAAAGCCGGGAAGGACGAAGCGGATCACGAAGAATGGCTCCGCTCGAACGGACTGCCAGACAGCTTGGAGCACCGTCTGCGCCTCCGCCTCTATGACGAGCTACCCGAGAACAGGAAGCTCTGTGTCTATTCCGGCCGCACGCTGGATCGTGCCAGCCTGTTCGACGGCACGGTGATGATCGATCATATCCTGCCGATGGCCCAGACCCTTGACGACAGTCTCGCCAACAAGGTGCTGTGCTGTCGATCTGCCTGGGAAGACAAGCGCGGCAGGCTGGTGACCGATGCTTTCAACGACCCGTCGGGCGCGCGACTTAGAGAGATCGTCGCCCGAGCCGATGCCCTGCTTCCGGTCAAGGCCTGGCGCTTCCGGCCTGATGCGCTGACCCGCCTCGGCAAATCCGGGGACCCCCTTCAGCGGCATCTGGCAGACCGGCAGCATGTGTCGCGGACGGTCAGGACCTACCTGGAAGCGATCTGCCCGTTTCCCGCGACGGCTGCCTCTACGGGACGGCTGCGCCGTTGGTTGAGACATGGCTGGGGCATTGCGGGTCTGCCCGAGCGTGAGTGCTGGGGGCTGCGCGAACATGCGGCCGATGCAGCGATAGCTGCCTGTCTCGACAGCAGGACGCTGGATGGGCTCGCAGGGCTGTTCTGCGACGGGACAACGGCGACCGTCCCCGAGCCTTTCAGCGATTTCGCTGCACAGCTTCAGAGCAAGCTGACATCCATGATCGTCAGCCACCGACCGGATCGAAGCGCCAGCGGACCTTTGCACCGCGACACCGCTTTCGGTCGGGCCGACGATGAGATCGACGGCAAACGGTTCGCCCTTGTTACGCGAAAGCCGGTGTCCGCGCTGACGGGGCGGGACATGGTGCGGGTCCGCGACCCGGCATTGCGCGAGCGGCTGAAGGCTGCGCGGGCCTGCGGAGAAACCCTGGCCGGTATCCGGCATGTGCGCGTCCTCGACCTGGGCGAGGCGATCACCGTTCGACACGGGCCGGACGGGCGGTTCGAGAAAGCCTTCCAGCCCCACGGCAACCATTGCGTTTCGATTTTCGAGCGCACGGATAAACGCTGGGAGGGGCAGACTGTGACACTATTCGAGGCGGTACAGTCTCAGGCGATCCGGAACCGTGCCGAACATCGGCGACCGGTCATGCGGTTATACAAAGGTGACATGCTGCGCCTTAAGGAAGAGGACGGCGCATTGACCTTCTGGGTGGTGCGCAAGCTCGATCCGGCGAACAACCGGGTAGGACTGGTCGCGCATGACCGCATTGGACCGTTCCCCTCCACGGCCTATCGGCAGGTCTCCTACAACGGGCTGAAGGCGCTCAAAGCGAGGCTGGCCGGGGTCTCGATCCTTGGGAAGGTTTCGCGCAGATGAGCCGGAAAGCGGAACGGGCACCGACGCGATGCCGGTGCCCGTTATCCAGGATGCGGGTCAGCCGATTGGCGATGGAGGGCCAGCCGCAATCCGCCTTCTTGCTTGGAAAGCACGCCATCATAGCATGCTGTCGGCGTATCGTCAGCTTGTATGGTGGCGCGCCACACTCACCCTCAGAAGAGGGTGAGCTGACGGGCAGCGGCTGTCTTGCGATGCCAGGCAGGTGAATCCGCCGCTGCGTCGAGCCATGCGAGAACGTATTCGACCGGTCCTCGGGCGGCTTCGACAGCCGCTCGGGAGGTAAAATGCGAGCGATAACCGGTCTCGGTGATTGGCAGAAGCTCGGAGCCGGAACTACGCACCTGAAGATGGGCAGCTGCAATTTCATAGAGGTCTTCCAGGCCGAGCCAGTTAGGCTCCCAGGAGATTTCGAGCTGGATACCGTTCCAGCTCGCCGCAAAAGTCTCGATCTGGCGCGTCATGCTGCACCGCCTTCCGCCGTGGCAGCGGTTTTCGGGGGCAGGAGGACAAGCCGTCCTTCGAAGGGCAGGCTGTCGAGCTGGATGCTGAGGCCGGAACCGTTGCTGTGGTGCCAGGCTGCCCCAACGCGGGTCCAGATCGGTTTACCGCGCCGGTTCTCGCGCACCTGCCAGGCGATCAGCGCGGGGGCGTTGGTATCGGTGGTATTGGTCATGTCTTTCTCCTTCGTTTGCATCGCCCCGTTCGGGCGTGCCCACGAAAGAGCCCGGTCGCGCTGGCGCGGCGTCAGCAGGAAAATCGGGGGGACCTTCAGGGGGAGCCGAGGCTTCCTGTTGACGCCATGAGCGCCCGCGCCGGGCAGGGGGCAGGACGAGCCCAACGGGGCGCAAATGAAGGCCAGAGACAGGCTGCTCCGATGCCAGCAGCACCGGCTGAATGACGCCGGGTCTCAGAGAACAAAGCATGGAGAACTCTTGGCAAATTCACCGCTTTGGTGCAGTGTGGTGCAAACCGATGCAGGAACGCTTCCGCCATGTCCAACTCCGCCGCAGCTAACGACGACAAGACCGCACATCGCCTGTCCGTCAGTCTGACGGCAGAGCAGCATCGTGAGCTTAACGAGATTGCCCGAAAGAATCGGGTATCGGTGGCATGGGTTATTCGAGAAGCGATTGACCGCCTCCTGAAGGATGACATGCCGCTGCTTCATGTGGGGAAAGAATGACGACCGCGCGCTCAAGATCACGTACAACATCGTCCAGGAGCGCTGCTGCCGGGAATACACCCCGTGGCCGTTTTGCCGACCTCGACAAGGACAAGCTGCGCGGTGGGTACTACACGTCGTCGAAGGTGACGGAGTGGCTGTGCGGCTGGGCAATCCAGTCAGCCGACGACTGGGTACTGGAGCCCAGTTGTGGTGACGGCGCATTTCTGGAAGCCGCGACCGATCGGTTCCGGTCGCTCGGACTGACGGCTGCGGAAATTGGCCGCCAACTGACCGGTATCGAAATTATCCCGGCTGAAGCGCGATCTGCTGTGGAACGCCTGCGCCCCACACTCGGGAACACTTCCGAGAAGGTCGTTTGCAACTCCGATTTCTTCAGCTGGTGGCAAGGCACAGATCAGCCTGCCTTCGATGCGATCATCGGCAATCCGCCGTTCATTCGCTACCAGTCGTTCCCGGAACCGCACCGTTCCATCGCCATGGAAATTATGGGCGATCAGGGTCTGAAGCCCAATCGCCTGACGAATATCTGGGTGCCATTCGTGGTGGCCGCGACAGCAAGCCTCAAGCCCGGCGGGCGCCTTGCGCTCGTTCTGCCAGCGGAGATCCTCCAGGTCACCTATGCGGCGCAGCTGCGCTCGTTCCTGACGGACCACTTCGCTCGGATCGATGTCGTCGCGTGCAATGAACTGTTCTTCGACAAGGCCGAACAAGAGGTCGTGCTGTTGCTGGCGGATGGCGCACTGGCGAAAGCCTCAGAGGCCAATGATTGCCGCGTGTCCCTGACCGAGGCAAAAACGGTGGCTGACATAACGGAAACCGGCCCTGCTGTCCTGATCGAGCGCTCGGAGGCCAAGACGATCCGCCATGACAGCGAGAAATGGCTGAAGTACTTCCTCGACAACCGGCAGATTTCATTCATGCGCGCGCTGCGGGAGGCTGCCAACACCACCTCAATGTCCACCCATGCGAGCATCGATGTGGGCGTTGTGACCGGAAAGAACGAGTTTTTCGTGCTAAGCGCCGACCAGGTCGCTGACCTTGGGCTCGACGGTTACACCACACCTCTGGTTTCCCGCTCGGTGCAGCTGAAGGGCAGTCAACTCGGTAAGGCCGACTGGCGATCTCTGGCCGCAGCCGGGAACCGCGTCCATCTGCTGAACATCAGCCCGGCGCAAGCCAGCAAACTAAGCCCTAAACTGCGTCGCTATATTGCAGAAGGCGAACGGAAGGAATTCCACAAGGGATATAAATGCTCGATCCGGAAGCCCTGGTATCTGGTTCCTTCAGTGTGGGTGCCGGATGGCTTTGCCTTCCGCCAGATTTACGACTTCCCCCGCATGGTTCTGAACGACTCAGGGGCGACGTCTACCGATACGATCCACCGTATGCGCAGCCTGCACGCTGAGCCGGAGCGGGTAATCGCCAACACCTATACCTGGCTGACAGCTGCGTCGGCGGAGATCGAAGGGCGCAGCTACGGGGGTGGCGTTCTGGAACTAGAGCCGACCGAAGCCGAGCGCCTGCTTATGCCGGCGCAGCTCAACGGCGCAATGCCGTTGCCAGACGTCGATCAACTGGTGAGGGCGGGGCGTCTCGATGACGTTCTGGAAGAGAATGCACGTATCGTTCTCCGCGACCACATGGGCCTGACCGCTGCGGAATGCACTCTACTGAAAGGCGTTTGGACAAAGATGCGGGATCGGCGGAATTCCCGACGGCGAGGAGCGCGTAAAGCAGCTGCGGAAGTTGCGGCATGACCGAACCGGATGCGAAGGCTGCGGCCCGGCACCGTATCGGTGAGCTGATCGAGAGTTTCAAACGGAACGAGACCGATCATCTTCAATCCACCTATAATGAGACGCAGGCGCGTACAGACTTCATTACGCCGCTGCTCGAAGCCTTCGGCTGGGATGTGCACAACACCACAGGCAAGCCGGGCGGACTGAGGGAGGTCGTCGAAGAAGCGACTGTCGATGTCGGCGAGAAAGCACAAAAAAAGCCGGACTATGAGCTCCGCTTGGCCAGGCAGAAGAAGTTTTACGTCGAAGCGAAGAAGCCCAGCGTAAACATTGAAACTAACAAGGATGCCGCGTTTCAGACCCGTCGTTACGGCTTCTCGGCCAGCCTGCCTATCTCGGTTCTGACTAACTTCAGGCAGTTGTCAGTCTATGACTGCAAACCGACGCCGGACAAGGCGGACGACCCACGTGTCGCCCGCCTGCTGTTAGTGAACTACGATGAATTCGATACGAAATTCGATGAGCTCTGGCCGCTTCTGTCGCGCGAAGCTGTGTACTCCGGTGATTTTGATCGCCGGTTCGAAGTGGATGTCACCCGCCATGGTGCAGAGCAGTTTGACGACTTTTTCCTGCGCCAAGTCCGGTCTTGGCGGGAGCGGCTTGCCCGAGACATCCACCAGAATACGCCTGGCCTTTCACCCGAGGAGCTGACCTATGCTGTACAGCTCTTCTTGTCCCGCATCGTGTTCCTTCGCATTTGTGAGGACAGGGACATCGAACGGTATGAGATGCTGCGCGGTCTGACCGGTGGAAACAGCTTTGATGCTTTTCTGGCGGAGCTCAAACGTGCCGATGAATTCTATGATTCTGGTCTGTTTCGGCTAATGGATGACGAAGGCTTAGGCGTTCGGATCAGCGATGACGTCTTAAGCGACATAATCAACGAGCTTTACTACCCCCAAAGCCCGTACACATTTGCCGTGGTCGAGACCGAAGTGCTCGGGGAGATTTACGAGCAATTCCTTGGGGAAACGATCACCATCAACGCAGCTGGCGAGGTCGAGATCGTCAGCAAACCGGAAGTCCGGGAAAGCGGGGGCGTGGTGCCGACCCCGCGATACATCGTCGATGCTATCGTGGAGAGAACGCTGGGGCCGAAGATCGCGGGTAAATCACCGGATGATCTGAAATCGCTCACGGTGTCGGATATCTGCTGCGGGTCGGGCATCTTCCTCCTGTCGGTATTCGAGTTTCTATGTGACCATTATTTAACTTGGTATCAGGCGCATGATCTGCCCAAGTACAACGGACACACGCTCTATGAAGCGGGGGCAGGCCTATGGCGCCTTACTTTCGAGGAAAAGCGCCGCATTCTTCTGGCTCATATCCGAGGCGTGGATATTGACGGAAACGCGGTCGAAGTCGCGCAATTCAGCTTGCTCCTGAAGTTGGTCGAAGATGAGAGCGAAGCTGGCCTACAGGACTATGTAAAGCGCACGGGCCATCCGGCACTTCCCGAACTAGATGCGACGCTGAAGGCGGGCAACAGCCTGGTCAGCCAAGCCGAATGGGTGGCGGCAGGCGGCCCACTGCCGGGCCGCCTGCTGGCGCAGGTGAACCCATTTTCTTGGGCAGATGAATTCCCAGCCGAGCATGGTCAAGGTGGGTTTGACGTAATCGTCGGGAACCCGCCGTATATCCGCATCCAGCATATGCAGGAGTATTCGCCGGACGAAGCGGCTTTCTACAAGAACAAGAATTCACCCTACACGACAGCTCGTCAAAACAACTTTGATAAATACGCCCTCTTTATCGAGCGCTCGATAAGTCTTGTGAAGCCGGATGGCCGACTGGGCGTAATCGTCCCGCACAAGTTTATGACCACCCAGGCGGGGCAAGCTCTCCGTCATTTGCTGACCAAAGACCAAGAGATAGAAGAAATCGTTCATTTTGGCGTTCAGCAGGTCTTCGGTCGCCAGGCACTGAACTACACTTGCCTGCTGATGCTGGATCGGCAGGGCCATGATAATGTTACCCTTGAGCGTGTCGAAGAGCTCAACGCATGGCGCTACGGAACACCCGGCCCGATAACGACCATGTCGGCCAGCGACCTGACCGAAGCCCCATGGGCGTTCGCGAGTGCCGAAACCCGCGACTTGTTCGACCGTATCAGAGTTTTCTGCGGTCGAGAGCTTAAAGATGCGGCCGAAATCTTCGTCGGCGTACAAACCAGCGCCGATAAGACGTATGTTTTTAAACCGGTTGCCGAGAGCAAGGACACGCTTTCATTGAATTGGAATGGTCAAGACTGGCCGATTGAGCGTGGCGTACTTCGTCCGGGCCTTCTGGATTCTCGGGTGCAACCGTATCAGCGCGCAGAGCCTGATGTCTGGGTCATTTTCCCCTATGAAATCATCGTGGAAGGCACAGGATCGGCGGCCCGCCAGAGAGCGCGCCTAATCCAGCCCCAAGAGATGCAAACGAAGTATCCAGGCTGCTTTGCCTATCTGACGGCCCGACGTGCCGAGCTTGAAGGTCGGAACATTGTGGGGGGTGTGCAGGCAGAAAAGCAATTCTACCAGTTCGGCCGCTCCCAAGGGCTGACGAAGTTCGACAGCCCAAAGGTCATCGTGCGTGTGATGGCGAGGGAAGCCCGCTATGCATATGATGAAGAAAACTACCTGACTACGGCAGGTGGCAACGGACCCTACTACAATATTCGCCCTCAAGAGGGTGCGCCGGAGACCAACTACTTCCTGCTCGCGGTACTGCACCATCCGCTAAGCGAGGCCATGATCCGGACCAACACGAGCACCTTCCAGGGTGGATACTATTCTCACGGCAAGCAGTATATTGAGCGACTGCCAATCCCTCCGGCTACCGATGAGCAACGCACCGAAGTTGAAAGGCTGGTCGGCGAGCTCATAGGTGCCAACGGGAAGGCAAAGACGGCGAGAATTCCGCGACAGAAGACACTTCATGAGCGAAATGCCCTTGCCCTGCGAGAGCAGATTGAAACCCTGGTCAGTCAGCTGTTCGGCCTGTCCGATGAGGACATGACTTTGGTCAGGGCTGTGCCGATCCCAGCTTAACGCTATCCTGCCGTCCCCGGATTTCAGTGATCCATTTTTCGAGTGCGGCGATCTCCTGTTCGATGTCATCAGGAGACGGCAGACGGGGATTGAGTTCCCCCGGCTGGCTGTGCAGCAGCTTCGAGCAGCGTCCATAGGCATCACGCATGGTTGCACAATCCGCTTCGCTGACGACGGTGAGCTTAACCAAGCCATCAGTTTGCACCTTCTGGCTGAGGCGCTTCATGACTGGCTGTCAATCGGCAGCCAATCGTGACCCCCTATCGGCATCCAAAAATGACCCCCTTGGAGCGCCCGGGTAGCTGGCCCGATGCGGTGTAGCCCTCACACAGCGCAGCCGTATCGGGCCAGC